>PNAS01000019.1 GCA_003169695.1 Spartobacteria bacterium | reverse complement strand
ATCAATCCGGAAAAGACCTGATTGCGGTCGCGGTAATCTTTGTAATTCAGGTAGGACTGGAGCGTGTAATCGGCGCCATTGTGCAGCGTGCCGTAGAGCTCCTGGAGTTCCGACGCATGGCGAACCGGCAAAGGACGAAACACCACGGTATCGACCAGGCTGAAGATGGCGGTGTTGGCGCCAATGCCGAGCGCCATCGAGATGATCGCGAGAAAGGTGAAGCCGGGACGCTTAAGAAGTTGGCGCAAGCCGTAGCGAAGATCCTGGAAAAGCGTCTGCATTGTCGCGAGTTCCCAGATGAGATGCGCGCTGCATGCGATTTGGATTCAAAAAAAGTGGGAGGGGCCTTTGTGCCCCGACAACGAGCGTTCCGCGAAGCGATGAGTCGGGACACAAAGGTCCCTCCCACATTGGAAGGCAGCTATTTCGTTGCCGGTTTTTCCCATGGCAGCGGCTGCTGCCAGTCGACCACGAGTTTCCACGATCCGGCGGCGTCGGTCTGCAGATCTGAAAGAAATGGCCGATTTCCGAAAACCAAATGTGTGAGCTTTCCTTTTCCGAAGGTTCGACTACAACGCTCTCGTGGACCTGAAAGAAGGAGCAGCCTGGCTGGAAGCGCAAGGCCGGGACCATATCGTAATTCGCGGAAACTGTTCGTTAGGCAGATCGCCGAAGAGCGCCGTCGTTCTCGATTCGCCGAAGGTCTCGCGCCGCCACGCCATCATCAATCTGCAAAATGTCGGCGAGTTTTGGCTCATCGATCTCGGCAGCAGCAACGGAACTTTTCTGAACAAGCGCCGCGTCCACCAGCCTGTCCGGCTTTGCGACATGGACCAGATCACCGTGGGCGACACCGCGTTTACCTTTCGGCAGCCCGAGGAGATTTCCGCCGAGCTCCGCACCACGATGGCCCAGCAGACCATCCGCGAGACGGCGAACATTCCCGTCTGGCTCCTGGTGGCCGACATTGAAAATTTCACGCCGCTTAGCCGGAGCATGGTCAGCGACAAGCTGGCCACGCTGGTCGGTGGCTGGGTCTCCACCTGCAAGGAGATCGTTGAAGAGCATCATGGCGAGATTGACAAATATCTCGGCGACGGCTTTCTGGCCTATTGGCATGATGACGACAAGGGTGCGGAGAATGTCGCGGCCGGCTTGCAGAAGCTAAAGCAACTGCAAAGAAATGAGCCGCGGTTCAGACTCGTCTTGCATCACGGGCTGGTCTCGAGCGGCGGAATGCGGGCGATGGGCGAGGAGAGTCTTATCGGCAAGGAGGTCATCTTCGTTTTCCGGATGGAAAAACTGGCCGGCTCGTTAGGCATTTTGCTCCTCGCCAGCGAGGCAGCAAAAATAAAGCTGGGATCTTTGATGAAATGCGAGCCAGCCGGCTTGCATCAACTAAAAGGCTTCGAAGGCGAGCATACCTTCTTTAAATGCTGATGTATTTGTAGGGCGTCTGTGTCAGACGCCTCCCAATGAATTGGCGTTTCACAGAAACGCCCTACAACCAGAACATCGAAGTAGGACGCCCCGGGGCGGGCGTCACTCCAGAAGAGGGCCCGGTGCCAGTCTACTTGGCGCGATGGTAGATGAGCCCGTTCGGGTCGTTGATCCTGGTTAGGTCGTCTCCCTTGAGCTTGTAGACGGAGGTTTCGGCGATGGGCGCGCCAAAGCCCTCGACCACTGGGTTCGGAATTGTTTTCGGAGTCCAATCCGCCAGTTGACCCGGGCTCCACTGAATAGTGAGGCTAGTCCCTTGTTCGGTGCAATCGATCGAGCTGTAGGTCCATCTTCGCTGCAACTCATAGATGGAAGCATAGAACGGCTTGTCTGGTGAGGAAGCATTGCTGGTGTCGAGCGTTTTGGTTGCCTTTCCTTCCTTGATGATCATGGTGAACGTCCGACTGATCATCTGCTGGCCCTCGGGGTTGACCTTGGATTGCGTGGCGAGCCAAGTGCCGTCGAACGGCCGCTTCGCTTGCCGGGAAGGCGAGCTAGATTGTCTCGTCGTTTGCGTGCGGCGCTGTTGCTGCGGCTGCGGCTGTCTGCTTTGCGAGGCCGCATGGTCCAATATTCCTTTGACGATGCTATCGATTTGCGCCGACAGCGGAGCTGCTGCGACCGCCCACAGAAAAAGTGGGAGCACGTATTTGATTGTGTGTTTCATAGTCTTGGAATTAACCACCGCCAAAATCGTTCAGAGGCACAACAAGCTGCCCAGCGTTCGCAGGTTGTTCAGATCGTGGTTCATCTTTGCGCTCGGTCGGCGCTTTTGGAGCCTCGGTTGGCGCCTTGGGGCGTTCTGTCATCTCCGTGCCGCGCACGAGAATGATCGTTCCCAGGTCAACGAATTGGCCAGCTTTGACTTCGACATCTCTCTCGACGGGCGCGTAACCCTCGAGTGAAATGCGCAGCGGATACTTGCCGGCGCGGATTCCTTTGAAGGTAACGGGACTCTTCCCGGCCTCCATCCCACCCAACGTGACGGTCGCGCCTCTTGGCGTCGTCTTCAATATCACGCCGCCTAACGCAGCGGTCGGGTTCTGTTCAACGTTAGAGGTCGATGCCGGCGCCGGTTGTGGCACTGTTTGTTGTGCCGTGACCGGCGCTGCTGATCTCGCTGTCGCCTTGTGAAATCCAAAAAACCAAACGGCAACGGCCCCGATGAAAATCACCGCTGCCGCCGCCCCGATGAGGGCGATCGGGTTCGATTTCAGCGCCATGACGGAAGCGAGGAACCCGCCGCTCTGCGTTTTCGCCTCGGAAGCCTGCTGCGCGCGGACCGTCTTGGGCGATGCGATTTCCAACTTCTGCGCGATTTCCGCGAACGATTGGGGACGGCGCGCCGGGTCCTTGGCCAAACACGCAGCCACGACCCTTTCCCAAGTCTCATCGATCGGCTCGCCCTCGACCTCGAGCTCTTTGCGACGCACCGTCATCGCCGGCGGGATCTTTTCGCGAATCTGCCGGTCGACGTTGCCCGAGGAAAAGGGCGGCTTGCTCGTGAGAAGTTCGTAAGCGGTCGCGCCGAAGGAGTAAATGTCGTCGAGGTGACTGCCGCGCTCGCCGTCAAGCTGCTGCGGACTCATGAAAACCAGGGTGCCACTCCGGCCCTGCTCCATTGTGAGCATGCTGACCGAATCGCTCAAACTGCGCGATATGCCGAAATCGGAAACCTTGAGGTCGCCGCGCTTATTGACCATTAGGTTTGCTGGTTTGAGGTCCCGGTGAATGATGCGCGCGTGATTGTGCGCGTAATCGAGCGCATCGCAGAGCTGGCTCGTCCAATCTTTCAGGTCGTGTGCTTCGAAAACCTTGTGCGGTTTGTCCGCGCGTAGATTGCCAAGCGTGTCGCCGTCGATGTATTCCATCGAAATGCAGCCCGATTGATCGCTGTGCACGAAATCGTAGATGCGGACGATGTTCTTGTGGGTCAAATCGAGGCTGCGCCGGGTCTCGCGCTTCATGTCGCCCAGCACCGCGCGGTCGTGAATGATGAGCTCGGGCAGAAATTTGAGCGCGACATTGCGTTCCAGCTCGTCGTCGCGTGCCAGCCAGACAACGCCCATCCCGCCGCGACCGAGAGTCTTGATCAGAGTGTAGCGGTTGAAGACTTTTTGCCCGTTGGCAAAGTCTCGCATGGTCGCATCCAGTCCGTTGCCGGAGGTTTCACCACTCATACCCGTAGGTTAGCAAAACAAAAAAACCGCATAAAGCACAAAATCAAGTCTTTGCTGCACGCTGTTCTGTGACGATCCGGGTGCGCCGACTTGGAAAAACAATGTTTCATCTGCAGATTGCGCAGATTTCCTCTGAGTTGGACAGCCTGCCCGCCGTAGCCTTGGCGAAGGAGGGTTCCTCTTGCGCGAAAAATCAATTTCCGAGGTAAAGTACGAACTCACCCAAAAGAATCCTATGGAATACAGACAACTCGGCGGCTCGGGCTTGAAGGTGCCCGCGCTCAGCTTTGGCACCGGCACCTTCGGCGGCAAGGGCGCACTTTTTAACGCCTGGGGCAGCACCGACGTCGCCGAAGCGACCCGGCTCGTGGACATCTGTCTCGAGGCCGGGCTCAACATGTTCGATTCCGCCGATGTCTATTCGGGCGGGCTGGCGGAGGAAATCCTCGGCCAGGCCATCAAGGGCCGACGCGACGCTGTCCTCATCTCCACGAAGGCAACCTTCCAGTCCGGCGAAGGACCGAACGAAGTCGGCTCTTCCCGCCATCACTTGACCCATGCGGTCGAGGCGGCCCTGCGCCGGCTCGGCACCGATCACATCGACCTCTTCCAACTGCACGCCTTTGACGCCCTCACCCCGATCGAGGAAGCGCTGCACACGCTCGACGATCTCGTGCGCGCCGGAAAAATCCGCTACATCGGCTGCTCGAATTTCTCGGGCTGGCATCTGATGAAGTCGCTCGCCATTTCGGAGAAATACGGCCTCGCGCGTCACGTGGCGCATCAGGCTTATTACTCGCTCATTGGCCGCGATTACGAATGGGAACTCATGCCGCTGGGCCTGGATCAAAATGTGAGCGCGATCGTCTGGAGTCCGCTCGGCTGGGGCCGGCTCACCGGCAAGCTCCGCCGGGGCGCGCCGCCTCCGGAAAAGAGCCGGCTGAGCGGGAAAGCGTCGAACGATGCCGGGCCGAAAGTTTCCGACGAATATCTTTTCAAAGTGGTCGATGCGATCGATGAAGTGGCGGCGGAAACCGGTAAGACCGTGCCGCAGATCGCGTTGAACTGGCTCTTGCAACGCCCCACCGTGGCCAGCGTCATTGTCGGCGCGCGCAACGAAGAGCAGCTCCGGCAGAACCTCGGCGCGGTCGGTTGGAATCTCACTGTCGAACAGGTGGCGAAGCTCGACGCCGCCAGCGAACTGCCCTCGGCCTACCCCTATTGGCACCAGGTGCAGTTCGCCGATCGAAATCCACCGCCGATTCCAATTCTGAAGAGCTAAGCAGATGCGTCGCACTCTCCCTGTAGCCGCTTCGCTGCGCGAAGGTACGTGTTTAGCGTTGGTCGCAGAATTGTAGGGCGGCTGTGTCAGCCGCCACCCATCACAGGCGTTTCACAGAAACGCCCTACAAAGATCTATCAACGCTAAACACGTACGCGCGAAGCGCCGGGACTGCGCAGAGTCTCTTCGCCCGTCCGCCGCTCTCTGTCTCGTTGGACGTTGGATATTGGATGTTGAGCGTTGGACGTTCGGCACACCAGTGCCGCGAATCTTCACGCCGGCTCGAGCAGCGCCTGTTTCGATTGCTCCAAGACCCGCGTTGCAACCTCGCGACTGACCGTCGGAAAGTATTCCAGAAATTCCTCGAGCGAATAGTCATCTTCCAGATAGTCGAAGAGCGTTGCGACCGGCACTCGCGTGTCTTTGAAAACGGGAGTTCCACCCAGTACCTCGGGATCGACCATGATAAGCGACTGCGCAGTCATGCCAGATTATAGGCGATACTTTGCGGTTCGGTAAACATCGTATTGCTACCAACGATCGTTCATCCGCAGATTCCCTTCTGAGTTGGACGTTGGATGTTGAGCGTTGGACGTTCAGCCGAAGGCCGCTTCTTCAATAGATAAACGGCACCAGCCGTTTGGTGCGTCTCATGTAATCGGCGTAGCGCGAACCGAGCGCACGCGAGAGCGCATCCTCCTCCACGTTCATTCGGCGAATAAAGGCCGCGAAGATTGGCACGAGTATGACTAACAGCGCTGCCCAGTTCCGGAGCGACAAGGCAAAACCCACGAAAGCCAGCAGCACCCCGGTATAGGAAGGATGACGCACCACGCGAAATGGTCCGCGCTCGACCACCTCATGGTCTTTTTCGATCACCACATCCACGGTAAAAAAGCGGCCCAGCGTGATGATGGCCCACCAGCGCAGNNAGGAGCAGCCCCGCGACAAACAGTAACACTCCCACCAGCGCAAACATTTGCCCATGCAGCGCCGCCGCCGGCCAACGCGCGGCCACGTAAACCCCCGCTGCAATGCTCACCATGATCACCATCCATATAACGCCGAGCGTGCTTCGGTCCTGCTTCGTCCCGGTGCGGCTGCGGGAGCGGCGGGTTATCGTCAGCAGCACTTCCGAGATCAGGTAAACGAGTCCGAGCTGGAGCGAGAGCGACATTACCCCAGATGTTTTCTCACATGGACCGATCGATCAAAGCATTTTCGCGATCGTCGCTTCGAGAAGAGCCTTAAAGCCAAAGCGCTCGCGCTCGCTGGAGCCTGCCCTGAGCGTAGTCGAATGGGAGGCTGATGAATCCAGCACCGGCCCGGCCAGTCTGATACTGATCGATCCGGACGGAAACCCGGTTCTTATCGATCAACACGTCGACAGCCCGCCGAACTTGAAGAACAAAACGGCGGGAAAAACGTAAACGCCGCCGGCCTTCTCGGCATCGCCAATGAGGTGGGCTCACTCGAGCCCGGCAAAAGCGCCGACCTCATCGCCGCCTTGTCATGTTGAGCTTCGTCGAAACATCTCTCGCTGCGGTTTTGCTTGAGCCTGCCTGAGACCTAATGGATCGCATTGGCGATCGCAGCGGGTTATCCACGGCAGTCTTACGTTTCAGCGAGCTTCCGCTTCACTTCGAGCAGGAACTCTGACGGTCCGTTTAGGTAGCGCTGGCCATATTTGTTTTCTGTCCAGCCGGAGTAAGTCAGGTGTACCTCGTGACGGGCACGCGTGAGACCAACGTAGAAAAGCCGTCGAGATTGTTGCTTCGCTGCAGACGTCGTCTCCGACCAACTCGGGATGCGGCCCTGATCCATGCCCATCATGATAACTGCATCGAATTCCAAACCCTTGGCGCTGTGCAGGGTTATTAGATTGAGATGCTGAGGGGAACCAGTCTGTCCTGAGAACGCACCCAGCGTGATGCCGGCAAGCTTGCCGGCGTCCCTACAGGCCGCGGAGAGTTCAGCAAGAGCTACTTGCTGATCAGCCAATGCTGGTTCCACGTGTAATGTGTGGGTGAGCGAGGTCTCAAACAGATCGTCCAGCCAATCGGACAGATGCAATTTTGCGTCACGGTGGCTGAAAAGGAAGCGCACCAGCTCAAGTCTGCGGGCACGCCGGTCCGACGAGGAACGCAGCGAGCGATCCAACCCAAGCCAAACTCGAATGAGCAGAGAAAGACGTGGTAGACCCTTCTCCCACCCACCGCTGCACCACTCGGCACATTCTTCAATCCAGCGAGTAAGGGGAGTGCGACGGTAGGGAGCACCCTTGTCGATTCGCACGTATTTCAACTCGGCAGCGGCGACGGCTTCTGCGATGACTTCGCCATCATTCTTGTCTAGATAGAGAACGGCTATGTCTCCGAGCCGCCTGTTTGGCTTACGCCCTAAGACTTCCGGAATCAGCTCCTCGCAGATCATTTTAGCCTGCTGAGCAAGTCCCTCCGGCCGTTCGTAAAAATCAATGGTCCCAGCCTGCTCCGTTTTCGATTGGTAACCGCGCGCTTGGCCAAGGACAGTTTCAGACATTGCGACGATCGTCTGTCCGCAGCGGTAGTTGAAGGGCAGCCGCACGGCTTGGACTCCCTCGATGCGGGCGAGTGCCTGAAGCAGTTCCGGTTTCGCTCCGAATGAGCCGTAAATCGATTGGTCCGGATCTCCTACGGCCAAGAGCCGAACCTCCGCGTTAAAGCAGAGACTGGTAACAATCCGATGAAGTGGCAGCCCGAGGTCCTGGTATTCGTCGACCGCGAGGATCGGGAAGCGTGCGCGAATGGCGCGCCGGACCCATTCGTGACGTTCGATGAGGCGAAGGCCATTGAGCACCATACCATCGAAGTCGATGAGGTTTCTCTCCCGCAGAGCAGCCTCATAGTGCAGCACGACATTCGCCGCATCTACATCGTTCTCGCGGAATTCCTCGCCATCCTGATCCGGGAAGTTGCGCCGGTAGCATTCAAAACGGGTTCGCCACCGCCAGGGCTGCTCATCCGCACTCACGGCGGTCTTCAAAGCACTTTCGAAGAGGTCGCGCCGTTGCTCGTCCGTTGCGATGGACGGTTCAGACAACAGCTGTAAGTCAGAGAGGTGACCGTACGGTAGTAAGATGTTCTTGAAACAAAACGAGTGTACTGTGCCGATAAAGACGTTGCGCGCCTCTTCTACACCTAGCGCGGCAAGGCGCCTTTGCAGTTCGCCAGCACATTCAAGACTATATGTGATGCACGCGATGCCGTGTGGAGGCCGAACGTCTTCGGCTAGCATGCGTGCGAGTTTTGTCGTCAAGATTTTTGTCTTGCCGCTGCCCGGACCTGCGAGAATGACACAGTCACCGGTGGATTCGTAAGCCTCAAACTGGCCGGGATTGTCGCGGAAATCCTTCGCTACTTCTCGATAGCTGCGATGGAGATTAGCGGATGCGCGCCGCGACATATTCGATCGCCTGCAGGATGTAAGCGGGACACATCTTGCTCGTCATCTTGCCGATTACGGTTGCCAGACGCTGCGCAAAACGGCCTTTGCCGATCACAGTAATGTCCCTTAGGAACCTCTCCTCATCGAGAGTCTTCGGGTCAGCGAGCCACTGCTTCGCCCGGTCGCGAGAAACCTGTCCCTTCGCTAAATCTTGCAGGGCTTTGCCCATGCTTTTGTGTCGCCCGCTGCGGAAGAGATCCACCTCGAACGTCACGGTGTTCAGAAAGAACCCATGTTTTGCGCCGAGTTCCGGAATTTCTTCATCCGCCGTCTCCAATGGATCAACCCCCTCGCCAATGGCTTCGAGTAGTTGGATGACGCGCTCGCGTCCGTAGCTGAGATCGCCCTTTGGATCGAAATCGGTCAGCACCGCGTGAGGAATCTGTAACCCAGTTTGGCCGAGGAATTTTATGTACGGAAGAAAATTCGTTCCGGCAACGGAGCAAACTGTAATGCCCAGTTCATCGAGATCGAAACCATTCAGCTTGGCAAGTATCGGCACGAGAAACTTTTCGCCATCGCCTTCGACCAGCAACACGCCCCGACTAAAAACTATCTCGCCCCGCGTAACATCGATATACCGCTGCAGATCGGCCACGTCCGCTTCGTTCAAATCGAGGTGAGCGGTTGAGACTGCCTTGGTGCTGGCGCTATCGGCATCCCGTCGTAAAACCACCAGGGTTCTTAACGGTGCAACACTCACAATATGAGGTGAGTGCGTTGTGAGCAGTATCGTGGTTTGCCCGCTCGCCCCACGCTCTTCGAGAAAATGTCGGAAAGTGAGCCGCTGCAAATGCGGGTGAAGATGTGCCTCCGGCTCCTCTATGCCAAGAAACGTGTGGTCGCGCCGACCTTCCTTTACCAGTAGTTCAAACTCCAGCGACTTTAGGGCAAGGTAAAGCAAGTTGGCGGAGCCAAGGCTAGCTTCCGCGATTCCGCGACGACCGCCATCAATTAACGGTCGCAACGCACGGATAAGTCGGTGTGGATCGGTCGGCAGCATGCCAAGCTGAAAGTCGCCGGCCTGCCCGATGCCTACCATGCTAACCAGTCGAGCGGTGACGGCGCCGGCCAACTCTTTGATTGGCGACAGAGCAGCGATCGCTTCCGTTGCGGCGGTGATCTCATTCCCAATTTTAGCGAGTTCGATCGCGTCCAGATCCGCTGCGGCCTGGTCTAACAGCGGTCGGAGCGGCGAGCGCCGCCAGTTAGCAAGATCGCCTTCGGCGTCTCGCAATGCTGGCAACAGATCGAGGGGCAGACGACGGCGAATCTCTGAACGGACGACATTCTCGGTTCGGTCACCACCATAAATCGAAAAGTCGAAGTCGTTCACATCTTCGGATCCAGTGACGCGTTCGAACACGTACGTTAGCCGCGCTACCATCGGCTCCGACGAGATAAGATGCTCCGCCAGGTTGGCGAGTTGCTCGTCGTTTTTTTCGAAGTCCGCGAGATCAACGGCGATCGTGATCCGATCATTCTCAGTGAGGGGACGCGCGAGCCCGTCCCAGAAATCCTCCTCACGCAGCTGCCGTCCCGTATCTGGCAGCGATGGGTCGAGCAGGAGTCGCAACGCGTAAAGCAGATTCGATTTCCCCACGCGATTCTCGCCGACCAACACCGCATGTTCACCGAGCCTGACGTCTAGATGCTTGAAATTCCGGAAGTTGGTTATCTGTAGCCGATCGATCTTCAATGAGATGGGGTTGGTGGGGAGTGGAGGCCGCGTCCGTTATGTCCACACTCTCGCGGAGGTGCCAATTGTAAACCTCTACTTGATGGCTCCGCTTCCGGCGTCAAAGCCGGACGAAATCCATCAGGTGCGCCGGATAGTGAGATGAATGATCTCCGCCGGGGCTCGTGTTCGCAACGGAAACCAGTTGCCGACGCCGTTGGAGACGATGAGTTGAACTGTCGTCGCCCGTTATGGACTGCTGGCTTCCGAAAGGTACTTTTTCAGCACTTCAGTTCTTTGATTGATCAACTTCGTTTGTGCGTTTGCGAAATCGACGCGCATCCCGCTACCTCCAACAGCGCCTCCCAAGCGCGCGATAAGATCCGCTTCGGCGTCGCGCCACTTAATCCAGGCACGTTGCGCTTCTTGCAGGCTTTTGCTCTCTTCCGGCCCTAATTTGTTTCGGAGCTGGGCGTAGACGGCGTCGATAGTCGCGTTGGCCCGCTCCACCGCAGCGAGCTCTTCGGTCCCTGGCGGAGTAAAATTCGGATCGTTTTGAGCAGAAGAAGAAACGCCAAATGCTATTTGAAAAGCAACGGCAAGAGCAGCGATGGATAAGGAAGTTTTCATAGAATGCGATTAGCATTTCGGATTGTGAGTGTCCGGGAAACGAAGTCGAGGCCATTTCCGCACGATCCGGCGTCTGTTGTAGGGCGTTTCTGTGAACCGCCGCCTAAAGGGATCGGCGTCTGACACAGACGCCCTACAATTCGGCGAGGAAGCGCGTCGCTGATGCCGTTGGATTTTTGTAGGGCGTTTCTGTGAAACGCCGCCTTCGCACGATCCGGCGTCTGTTGTAGGGCGTTTCTGTGAAACGCCATCCCAAAGAATCGGCGTCTGACACAGACGCCCTACAATTCCGCGAGGAAGCCCGTCGCTGATGCATGGGCCATTTTTGTAGGGCGGTTCTGTGAACCGCCGCCTAAAGGGATCGGCGTCTGACACAGACGCCCTACAAATTCCACGAGGAAGCCCGTCGCCGAAGCACGGGCCATTTTTGTAGGGCGGTTCTGTGAACCGCCATCTTCCCGCGATCTGGCGGCGTTTGTTGTAGGGCGTTTCTGTGAAACGCCGCCTAAAGGGATCGGCGTCTGACACAGACGCCCTACAATTCTGCGTGCTTGGCATGGTGGAACCGCCCCCGTATAAGAACACTTACCATGGCTAAGAAATTCATGAATCTGCTGGCGGCAATGGCCTTCATCGGCGGCGCGACGACGCTCTTTGCGCAAGAAAAGGCCGCTAACACCGTCTTGGGGACATTGATGGTTCAGGATAAGAACTATTCGCTCAAGCACGCGCTCGCCTATGAGACGACGATGGACGAGGCGGAAAGGATCGTGGTGGTTTTGAGTGGTCAGGCGATTTCAGCAGAGAAACTGAAAGAGGCGAGGGCAGAGGAAAAGGATGGCCACGACGCTTCGTTCAATCGGCCTTATCTCAAGCTTGAGTTCACCAAGGCCGGGGAACTCAGCCATTTCAGCGGTGGTGCTGGCATCTCGTTCATGAGCAAGGGACCGAGCCAGGTGAGCGCGGAATTAAAATCGAAGGACGGACGGGTGATTGGCAAAGCCAGCCAGCCGAATGAGACCGAAGGGAATTTTCACTCCGGCTTCGACGTGCATTTCGATGTGGCCTTGCTCGGCATCGAAGAATCGCTGCCGGCCGCGAAAAAGCCGGGCCCCGCTGCGAACGTGAAGCCTTCGGTAACGGGCACGTTCAAGGGGAATGGCAAAGAGGCGAAGCTGGCATACGTGTCGGCATATTGGCGCGAGCCCTTTAGCGATAAGCCGAGCATGGTGTTGGTGTTCACCGAGAAGGATCATTCCAAAGATAAGAAGCCCGACTTCAACGCTGGGTTTGGCAGGTTTGGCAGCGCGCTGATCATTTCGCTCCATGAAGATGGCGAAATCTTTGGTTGCGAGGTAGTCCACAGCGCGCATTCCAAACAGGGCTTCAGCTCGGTTGGCCAGATCAAGACCGACAACTTCGAATTCACGGATGGCAAAGTGCAGGGAGAACTGACTACCGATGGCCAGGTCGAAGTGTTCGGCGAGACTTGGGAGGTCAACCTTAAGTTTGTCGCGCCGCTGGGAGAGATTCCCAAAGAGTTTCAGCCCGCGGATTCGAAAAAGCCTGAAGAGGACGCAACGGACAAACCGGCGACCAAGAAGCAATCGACTGAGCGCAGCGAAAAAGCCACGACCCAGCCGGCGAAGGACCAACTCAACGTCAAGGACCTGGCCGTGACGAAAGACGCGACCGACTTCGAGTACAAGGCGGCTGTTGAGCACGTTCTCTTTAAGAGCAAATCGAACGTGAAAGCTGTCTGTGCCGAATTGGCCGCGAATCTAAAGGCGCAAGGCTGGGAGAAGGAGGACAGCGACCTGATCACCCCCGCGTCCTCGATCCTCAAGCGAAAACGGGGGGACGCCGCGCTGACGATCTTCGTGAAGCCGGAGAACGGAGGGAGCCAGGTGCAGATCTTCACCGAAGGCCTATCCTGGGAGGGAAAGTAAGTCTGCCCGTTTTGTAGGGAGGTTCTGTGAAACGCCGCCCTAAGAAAAAGGCGTCTGACACAGACGCCCTACAATTCGCAGGGCGTTTCTGTGAAACGCCATCTGGTGAGATTGGCGTCTGTTGTAGGGCGTTTCTGTGAAACGCCGCCCCAAGAAAAAGGCGTCTGGCACGGACGCCCTACAATTTCGCCCTACAATTTGTCGCCGGTAGACGTGAACTGGAATGGCCAGTCTTCAGGATTCGCGACCAAGCCGGCCCGAACAGGGTTTTGCCGCAGGTATTCCCACTTATCGGAAAGCGATTCATCCGACCGAAGCAAACGGTCGAAACAGCCTTCCTGCCATTTCCAGGCGGCGTCTGTTGTAGGGCGTTTCTGTGAAACGCCATTCCGAAGGATGGCGTCTGACACAGACGCCCTAAAATTGGCCCTACAGTATTCTTCGTGGAACCAGCGTTTGAACCATTTGGAAAACGCGACAACCGAGGCGTCGCGATCCAAAGGCGCAACGAGGGCGTGAAGGTGATCAGGCATGGCAATGGCGGCCAGTGCCGTCCATTCATCCAAACGCGAGAATATCCTCAGGCAGATTTCCCATGCGGCGAGATTTGCCAGAACCGGACGACGTCTTTCGATGCAGAACGTGATGAAATAGACGGACCGCTGCTCCCAAGACAACCAATTCGGAATGCGTGGGGGTCTCGCCATTCGCGATCATATTGTAGGGCGTTTCTGTGAAACGCCATTCCGAAGAATGGGCGTCTGACACAGACGCCCTACAATTCCGCGTTCAGCACTCCGCCGACTTGCGCTTTTTCCCGATGGCCCCGCGCTTCTGCACCTTTCTATTTGTAGGGCGTTTCTGTGAAGCGCCATCCCAAAGAATCGGCGTCTGACACAGACGCCCTACAATTTACCATTCAGCATTTCGCTGTCTTGCGCTTCTTTCCGATGGTGCCGCGTTTCTGCACCTTTCTATTTGTAGGGCGTTTCTGTGAAACGCCATCCCAAAGAATCGGCGTCTGACACAGACGCCCTACAATTCCGCGTTCAACATTTCGCCGTCTTGCGCCTCTTCCCGATGGTCCCGCGTTTC
>PNAS01000026.1 GCA_003169695.1 Spartobacteria bacterium | reverse complement strand
CCCAGGGTGTTCCAACCCCAGCCGGAAAAGACCAGGCTGCGCAGCCATTCCTGGGCGACCCAGACGGTCGCGAGAAGAAAGGCGAGGCGAAGATTATTCGTTGAACGCAGCCAGGGCGATCGGCTCAGAGGCGACTCGTTAGGCGGCGGTTGCGTCCAACGGTTCACCACCGCGGGCGCTCGCAACGACGGGCGCAACAACCCGCAGATCCAGCTCCAGAGCGCGAAGTAAAGCGCCATGTAAAGTCCGACGAGAACCAGGCCGGGAACCGTCACAGTTCTGAGCCAGGAAAAGACCGTCCAGAAAAACGCGAGTCCCGCAATGTAACCGAGCGACAAAGCCCGCAGACAGGGGCGTTTCGAATTCGTGCCGGAAAACCAGAGGGCCGCGAGCAGCGGTGTTAACGCGATCCAGCAGAGCCACGCCTGATCAAATGGCGCAAAGCATCCAGCGCAAAGCAATCCGCTCGAGATGGCCGCCAGCCACGGCCACAGCCGGAGCGCTCTTGATAACCAGGCCACCTGCTTCTTAGCCGCGACGCCGACGCGGGGTGCGTTCCTGCTCGCGCCGCCGGCCAGGGTTTACCGCATCGCGCAAATCTTTCGCGTACGCGGCATTGACGCGGAAGAACGCCCTCTCCACGTCCTCGATCAGGCGAATGTTGACCTTGTTCGAGATGACGTAGCCCTGATCAATGAGGCCTGTAAGCGTGTTGAGAAACTCCGCGGTTTCCATCCCCTCGGTACGATCGATGAGCATCTTGCCGTACACTTGCGTGCCCGACAGGCCGATCTTTTTCAAAAGCGTGATTTCGCCGCCATCCAGTTTGATTTCGCGAGCCATGAAAAAACTTTCCGTTTGTTCTCCCGGATGTCGAGCAGCTTATGGGCCCACCCGAGTGGACGCGTCTTCGCGCAGCCACTCCCAGACCCGTTTCAGATGCTCGCTCACTTCGCGCTTTATTGCCGCCAACTCCGCGGCAGTGAACTTCGCCTCTTCCGGACGCCGGTGCGCGAACAGATAATATTTGATTTTGGGCTCGGTGCCGGACGCGCGCACCGCGATTTTCGTGTGGTCTCCGAAGTCGAAGATCAGCATTTTTTCTTTCGGAATTTCGTCGCCTTCGCTGTCGCGATAGGTGTCCGTCTCGAAGTTTTTTGCGTGAACGAGTTTTGCTCCGAGCATCTCATTTGGAGGTCTGCTGACATACGAGGCCAGTAACCGCCTGATCGTCTCCGCGCCTTCAGCCCCTTCGAAAGTCAGTGAGCCGGTGTATTCTTGGAAGTAGCCGAACTCGGAGAAAATCTCATCGAGGAGCGCGTCGACCGTTAATCCGCGAGACTTCGCATAGGCCGCCACTTCACAAAACATGATCGCCCCACCGTTACCGTCCTTGTCCCGGACGAAATCACCGCCGCTGTATCCGTAACTTTCTTCGCCGCCAAAGACGTAGTAGGAAGATTGCTTTAGCCGGAGCCGGCGCGTTTCTTCCTCGGGCAAGTCGCGGTACTTTTGCTGCACGTCTGGCGACAGGGCCTTCTCGTATTTGCCCAGCTTCGCGCCGATGTACTTAAAACCGGTCAGCGTCTCGACACAGCGAAGTCCGTAATGTCCCGCGATCGCTTTTTGCAGATCGGTGGTGACGAACGTCTTGATAATGACAGCGTGGGAAGCGTTCTTCTTGTTGAGCACGCCAAGATCGAAAAGCGTCTTCGTTCGGTAGTAAGCGAGGAGCGAGCCGATCTGATTTCCTGTGAGCAATTCCATCTTGCCGTCCGCGGTCCGAACGGCGACTCCCATTCGGTCGCAATCAGGATCAGTGGCGATGACGAGATCGGCGCCTTCCTTTTCCGCCAGCTCGACGCCGAGTCGCAACGCGGCGGCGTTCTCCGGGTTGGGGGAATCGACGGTGGGAAAATTTCCGTCGAAGCGGTCCTGTTCTTCGACGACGAGGAAGTTGAAACCGACCTGCTCGAGCATCGGCTTGATGATGACGCCACCAGTGCCGTGCAGCGGCGTGAACACAATGCGGAGCGATTTGGCCGAGCGAATGAGCCCCTTGTTCAAGATCAAACTCTCGAGGCGGCTCATGTACGCCTCATCGATTTCACGACCGAGGGTGATCACTTCACCGCGCTCCTCCTCCGGCCTCGCGGAAGATGTCTCGCTCTTGATGGCGTTGACCTTTTCAATGATGCGGCCCGCATGCGGCTCGACCACTTGCGCGCCGTCGTTGAAATAAACTTTGTAGCCGTTGTCGTGTGGCGGGTTATGGCTGGCCGTGATCACGATTCCCGCGCTCGCACGCAGCTGGCGGACGGCGAAAGATAACTCCGGCGTCGATCGCGGTCCTTCGAAGACGCAGGCGTCACAACCATTTTCCGCCGCCGTTTTCGCGGCGAGCTCGGTAAATTCTTTCGAGAAATGCCGCGAGTCGTGAGCGATCACGATCTTCGGTCTTTTGCCGGCAGGGCGAGACGCCGTCGAGCCGACGATTTCGTGCAGATATGCCACGAGCCCCTGCGTCGCGCGGCTGACGTTGTAAAAATTCATCGCATTCGTTCCAACGCAGGGGAATTGCGGCCGCTCATTTTTGCCCGCTTCGCCCCGCTCTACCTGGGTCACGATTTTCCCGATGGTCCGCCCGCGCAAGCCGCCAGTGCCAAACGCAAGTGTACGATAAAAGCGGTCATTTAGCTCTGCCCATTCGCCCGCTCGCGCGAGCTCCGAAACCGTTGCGATATAGACCGTGGACGCGGATGCCCCGAGCAATTCTCGGATATTTTCGGCCGCCAAACCACGGAGCTTACCCGCCCTGGTGGCCTCCTCTAACAGAGATGCAAAATCAAAGTCGGCTGCCGCCATGCGACGCGAACTTTGCGGCGCGGTTCTGCCATTGCAATTGTTCTTTTCGATTGCCGGGCGCGCGGTTCAAAGGCTTAGTGGTCAACGATCAAGCCCGATGAACATCCACGAATATCAGGCGAAGGAACTGCTGCAGAAATTCGGTGTCGCGACACCGCGCGGAAAGGCCGCGTCTACACCCGAGGAGGCTGAGCAAGCGGCGCGGGAGCTGGGCACGGACGATCTCGTGGTTAAGGCGCAGATTCACGCCGGTGGGCGAGGGAAGGGGACCTTTGCGAACGGTTTCAAGGGTGGCGTGCACTTGTGCAAGTCGCCTGCGGAGGCGCGCGCGATTGCCTCGAAGATGCTCGGTCAAACCTTGGTGACGCATCAGACCGGTTCGGCGGGTCGGGTCGTGAACAAGGTGCTCGTGGCGGAATCCGCGGAGATCGCGCGCGAAATTTATTTCGCCATTCTGCTCGACCGCGCCACTGCGGCGCCGATCATCGTCGCAAGCACGGAAGGCGGCGTCGAGATCGAGACGGTGGCGGAGAAATCGCCCGAGAAAATTTTGCGCGAGAAGATCGAACCGCTCGCCGGACTGCAAGCTTATCAAACGCGCAAGCTGGCCAAGCAACTTGGATTCGAATCGTCGCAGTTGAAAGCGGCAGCGAAATTGTTCGACGGTTTGTATCGTACGTTCATGGCATGCGATTGCTCGATGGTGGAAGTGAATCCACTCGTCGTTACGCCAAAGGGCGAGGTGCTGGCGCTTGATGCCAAGTTCAACTTCGATGACAACGCGCTCTATCGGCATCCGGAGCTTGCCGCCTTGCGCGATATTGCGGAAGAAGATCCACGCGAAGTGGAAGCTTCGAAACATGGCCTGAATTACATCGGACTCGATGGAAACATCGCCTGCCTCGTTAATGGTGCCGGCCTGGCCATGGCGACAATGGACATCATCAAATTTTACGGCGGCAGTCCCGCGAACTTTCTGGATGTCGGTGGCGGCGCGACGGAAGAGCAGGTGACCGAGGCATTCAAGATCCTGGTTTCGGACGACAAGGTGAAAGCCATCCTGGTCAACATCTTTGGCGGCATTATGAAATGCGACGTGATCGCGCAAGGGATCATCAACGCCGTGAAGACGGTGAATTTGCCCGTCCCATTGGTCGTTAGGCTGGAAGGCACGAATATGGAAGCAGGTAAGAAACTGATCGCTGAATCCGGTCTGGCTGTGATTGCGGCAGATGATTTGGGCGATGCAGCACAGAAAGTCGTGAAGGCGGCGGAGGGAAAATGAAAGTCAAAGAAATTGGTTTTGTGGCGATACCGGTGACGGACGTCAAGCGCTCTCGTGCGTTCTACGAAGGCCTGCTCGGACTGCAGAAGTCGGGCGAATTCATGGATGGGCTTTGGATTGAATACGGCGTGGGCAAGGACACACTCGCGATCGCAAATGTAGGCGAGACCTGGACGCCGTCGGATCAAGGAACAGGCGCGGCCCTTGAGATGGAAGATTTCGACGCGGCCATCGCCGAATTAAAGAAAGCGAATGTGACCTTTGCCGCTGAAGCTTTCGAGACACCGGTTTGCCACATGGCGGTGATTCAGGATCCAGACGGGAACAAACTAATGATCCATAAATTGAAAGCATTATCATGATCAAAGAAGTCGCATTCATCGCCATTGCCGTGTCCGACAAGGAACGCGCGCGCAAATTCTATCAGGAAACTCTCGAGCTAAAACCGGGCTACACGGCGATGGAAGGCGCGTGGGTCGAATACGAGTTGGGCGCCACGACAATCGGTGTCGGCTGTCATCCCGCATGGCAACCTTCCCGCGACGGAACAACGGTCGCGTTCGAAGTGGACGACATTGACGCCACCATCGCAAAGCTGAAAGAACGGGGCGTTACCTTTGACCTGGACAAAACCGAGTCGCCGGTTTGTTGGATGGCGCAGTTCCGCGATCCTGATGGCAACAAGTTAGTGGTGCATAAAAGAAAATAGCCGATGTCTGTTCTCGTCGACAAAAACACGCGTCTCGTGGTGCAGGGAATCACCGGCAGTGCCGGAGGATTCCACGCGCGCAGTTGCATGGAGTACGGGACGAATGTGGTCGCGGGTGTGACGCCTGGAAAAGGCGGTCAGATGTTCGACGGCAAGGTGCCGGTCTTCGACACAGTCTGGGAAGCGCGACAGGAAACCGACTGCAATGTCTCCGTGATTTTTGTGCCGGCGGCAGGCGCGGCGGATGGAATTCTCGAAGCAGTCGATGCCGGCGTGAAGCTCGTCATTTGCATCACGGAAGGAATCCCGGTGATGGACATGATGCGGGTGAAAGCGCAAATGGCCGGCAAGCCGAGTCGTCTCATTGGGCCAAATTGCCCGGGAATCATCACGCCCGGCGCCTGCAAGATCGGGATTATGCCGGGCTATATCCACAAGGCAGGAAGCGTTGGCGTGATCTCGCGATCTGGTACGCTCACTTACGAAGCAGTCTGGCAGCTCACCTCTCGCGGCCACGGACAATCCACCTGCATCGGCATCGGTGGCGATCCGATCAACGGGATGTCCCACCTCGATGCGGTGAAACTTTTCAACGATGATCCGGAGACGGATTCGATGATTCTGATCGGTGAGATCGGCGGTACCGCTGAGGAAGAAGCAGCGGAATGGATCAAGGAGAATTGCAAGAAGCCTGTTGCCGCATTCATCGCCGGTGCGACCGCGCCTGCGGGCCGGCGTATGGGTCACGCCGGCGCGATTGTGTCCGGCGGCCAGGGAACCGCCGCGGGAAAAATCGAAGCACTCAAGCGCGCGGGCATTGCCGTCGCCGAAACACCGGCGACAATGGCGGAGACATTGATCGCACGGATGAAAGGAAAGTCATGACGGTATCGCGCGGACTGGAAGGCGTCGTCGCGAACTCCACGCGCCTGAGCGACGTCATCGGAGACAAGGGACAGCTCATCTACTGCGGTTACGATATCAACGAGCTTGCCGGCAAGGTTAACTACAAGGAAGTCATTTACCTCTTGTGGAAGGGCAAGCTGCCAAACCGCCGCGAGCTGGATGAATTTACGCGTGCGCTGCGTGCCGAGCGCGAGCTCCCTGGTGCCGTGATCGATTTCATAAAAGCTTCGCCGAAAACGGCCGAGCCAATGGACGTGATGCGTACGGCCGTTTCCATGCTCAGTCTCAACGATCCCGAGATGGACAAAGAGGCCACGCGGGAGATCAACGAACGCCGCGCCCGCAGCATTACCGCCAAGATCGGCGTCATCGCCGCGTATTTTCATCGCGCCCGCAACGGCAAATCCTTGCCACCAGTGCGCGATGATCTCACCGAGGCCGAACATTTCCTTTATCTGATGTATGGCGAGGCGCAGTCGAAAGAAGCGAGCGACACGTTGGACGTGGCCTTTATTTTGCACGCCGATCACGGCATGAACGCGTCCACCTTCAGTGCGCGTGTCACAATCTCGACCCTGAGCGATTTCTATTCCGCCATCACGTCGGCGATCGGCACGCTCAAAGGACCGCTGCACGGCGGCGCGAACGAGGGCGTCATTCACATGCTGGAGGAGATTGGGAGCGAGGACAACGTCGACGCGTACATCGAGAAGCAGCTGGCGGAGAAGAAGAAGATCATGGGCATCGGCCATCGCGTTTACAAGACGCTTGACCCTCGTGCGCCTCACCTTCGGGCCATGGCGATCAAATTGAGCGAGAAGCTCGGCGATCCGAAATGGATCCGGATGTCCGAGCGCATCGCCCAGCTGATGAAGGAGAAAAAGAATCTGAACGCGAACGTCGATTTCTATTCCGCGACCGTTTATTACTCGTTAGGCATCCCAACGGATTTGTTCACGCCGATTTTCGCCATCGCGCGCTGTTCTGGCTGGTGCGCGCAGGTCCTCGAGCAGCTCGAAGATAATCGGCTTTATCGGCCTCTGAGCGAATACGTGGGCGAGCCGGTGGGGAAAAAGGTCGCGCCGATCGACGAGCGACCCTAGATGACATTCACGCGAGACGCTCGACTTCTCCCGAGCCGTTCATTAGTTTTCGCGGAATGAAAACGATCGCGTTGCTCCTCTTGTTCGCGTTTGTCTGCCCAACTTTGATCCGGGCGGAGACGACCGAGGTCGAGATCGTCGCGGACCCGGCGGTCTACGGGGAATATCCGAAGGCTTACCAGGAAATCATTACGAGGTGGCTGGAGACGAAGCTGGCGGATCCGAAGAGCGCACAAATCGAGTGGACAAGCGCGCCGAAACCGGCTGATCTGCCGGGACCGAATGGAAAGCGTCTCTTTGGCTATCTGGTGGAATTCAAGGTCAGTTCCCGAAACCGATTCGGCGCTTACACGGGGAAGCAGAAACACGGGGCCCTCATCCGGGATGGCATCGTGATCAAGGGAACCGGCTTTGGTTTTTAAATGAGACTGGCTCGAACGGCACGAATCAAGGGTGAGGGGGGCGTCGCTCTGCTGGTGATCGTGTTGCTCCTTCTGGGGGGCATCGTCTGGTGGTTGGATTCATCGCGCAAGGATGCCGAGAAGAATGCGCGCATCTTCGCGACTGAAGTCACCAAGCGGGTCGCGATAAGTTATGACGAAAAGTTTCTCCATGTTCACCTGAGCCCCGAGGCGCAGGTCCAGTACCTGAAGTCATGGCGAGATCGTTTATTGGACCGGTTGCGCGAACTTGGCGTGCCGGCACAGCCGATTGACCTACAGGGAGATGTCGCATTTACCTCCTATTTTTTCGACCCCAAAGGCACATTTCGCGCGCAGCTAAATTATCCCACAACGTCTGCCCAGCTGGACCTGGGCATTTCTCGCGGTATGACCGTGTGGCAAGTCGACACGATCAATCTGACGTGGAACCCCCCGCCGACGCCGACACCCGCGCCAACCTCGGAGGTGGCATCGACGCCGACTCCCACGCCGGCACCAGAGCAGAAGCCGAGGCGCAAGCGGAAGGGTGGTTGACTGCTGTAGCCGCCCCGCTCTGTCGGGGCGTTTATCGAGCGGACCGGCACGGCGACAGAGCGCCGTGGCTACAGTCCCAACCAAGCCTAACTTAGCAGACGATCGAACGAATCGACGCAGAGCTGTGACCATGTCTCCAGATTGTCGCGCCGGGCCAGGAGCTCTTCCTTTTTGAGAAACGACATGTTCGTGATCATCGCTTCGCGCTTTTGCACCTTCTCCTCCGCAAGACGAAAAACATGCACGATCCCAAGATGGACTCGACCGACTTCGGTGGTATCATCATTCAAAAGCGCAACGATCCGATCTTCGAACGTTGTTTCAATCCTGATCTCTTCATTCACTTCACGCTCGACGCCGGCGCGATACGCCGCTTCGTCGATTGCGAAATTCCAAAGTAATTCGTCTTTTTCCTCGTTCATGTGGCCGCCGATGCCGATCGAACCCTTTGCCACCAGCCGTTGTTCGCCGGCTTTTTTGCCGCGCACGTAGTGCAGCACGGTATCGCCATGTGCGATGATCGCGTATGGAATGATCTGTTTGTGCGTCGGATCGTTTTCCGCCTGAGCGCGCGGCAGAAAGAAATTGTTCCCGCGCGAGAGCAGTGCCCGGAGATATTCTTCCGGCTCAAAATTCAGGCCGTGAAAGCTGCCGAGCTCATCAAAGAGACTTCGCCTGACGACCAGAATATTTTCGTCTGGTTGGCTCATCAGCGAGAGAGCGTTGCCTAGAACGAGTAGGTCAGGCCGAACTGCGGCCCAAGCAGATTGAGGCTCGGGTTTGGATCGGTTTGTCCACCGTTGGAAAGATGCTGAAAAACGAAACCCGCGGTCGCTTTCCACTGATCGTTAATCTTGTAGGAAACGCCGCCGGCACCTAGAACGTTGAACGTGAAGTCCTGCCCCTGGGCGCCATTGATATTGGCATGGCTATCGATCCATCCGAGTCCGACGCCGCCGGAGACGTAGGGAGTGAATCGGCTTCCCGGCAGGAGGAAATTGTAACGCAGGCCGACGGAGATGCCGTAGTAGAGATTTTCCGGGCCGCGAAAGATCGGCTCTACCATGGACAGGACGTAAAATTGATTGTAGCCAGCGAAAAACCCCTCGCGGTAGACAGGACCGAAACGCCATCTCGCCGTGATGAATTGCGCGCCAATCTCGTAGCTGTTTGGATTGCCGATAATGCCGAGCATATAGGCTGTCTCGGTCGCCATCTCGAAACTGGGCGCGTCCGAATCATCGGGCGTAAAGTGCGTCGAGACGCGATCCCCGGCCGCGCGCGCGAGCGGCACACAGAGAGAGACGAGCAAAAATGGAAAAAGGATCCGAAAAATTTTCATTAAGCCGCGCTACGATATTGCGAGTCCGCTGAATTGCAATTTAGCACCTGATCTGCCACGATATGGACATGAAACCCCACATCGCGATTATAGTTTCGTTGTTTGCCTTGACCGCGGCGGCGGCGCGCGCGGCAGACGAGTCAGCCGACAAGGGACAGCAACTGGCGACCGATCTTTGGAAGGCCAGCGGCGGAGAAGATTGGGCGAAGGTGAAAGAGGTGCACTTCACCTTTGTGGTCGAAAATGAGGGAAAGCCGCTCTTTAGCGCGCAACATGTCTGGAACGTCCCCGCCGGCACGGATGAGGTGAAGTGGAAAGACAAGCAGGGGAAGGATCACCAGGTCACCGCCAATCTCGCTACGCCCGCGTCTGACGGCGAGGAGAAGACCGCTTATGCGCGCTGGGTCAACGATTCCTATTGGCTATTGGCGCCGCTGAAAATCCGCGATCGGGGCGTGAAGGTGGAAGCGGGTGGACCGAAGGAATTGAACGGCGTCATTTACGAAACATTGCGGCTGAGCTTCGACCAAGTGGGCCTGACTCCGACCGATCATTACGTTTTTTATCTCGATCCGCTGACCAAGCTTCCGCACGCGTGGGATTACGTTCCGAAGTCGGGCGAAGGAATGCAGGCGACGTGGGAGAAGTATCAAACGTTTGGCGGTTTGAATCTCGCGACCGAACACAACTTCAACGGCAAAACGATCAGGCTTGCTGACATCAAAGTTGTGACGAACAAGTAGGCGCGCGCGGAGACATCGATTTAGCAGGCGGTTCACCTGACCCGTCCGGGCGATTGAGTCGATCGCCCCACTAGCGTTGGACGGCGCTGCTTAAAAAACAATCGAGATCAAAAGGCAGCGAACTGGTCCATTTTTCGCCGCCTTTGATTTCCAGCGCAGCGGAATGAAGTGCATGGCGCGGGAGAAGAAGCCGGTGCGCAAGTTCCGGCGTCCAGCCGGTCTCGATGAACTGGAGGTAAAGTGTTTCATCCGGTCCATAGATTTTATCGCCTACGATCGGATGACCTAACGACGCGAGATGCACCCGGATTTGATGCGTGCGTCCAGTCTGCGGAATCGCTCGGATAATGCTGAAGCGGTCGTCAGTCGCGCCGCGACAGAATCGGCGCTCGGTGGTGAATTCAGTGCGCGCCGGAACACCCGCCGGATGAATCGCTTGCTTGAGCCAGATTGGCGATGGCGCGTGAATTCCTTGTCTGGCGAGAGGCGAATCCACCGTTTTGGAATTCCATTCCGGCCAGCCCCAGACGATCGCGATATATTCTTTAGCGATGCGCTGCTCCTGCATCATCACGCCAAAGCGCCGGGCCGCGGCCGCGTTCTTCGCCACGAGCACCAGCCCGCTGGTTTCGCGGTCGAGCCGGTTGACGATCGAAACTTGTCCGCCGTTCGCGATCTCGAAGGCAAGCAGATGTTTCAGTTCGCCCCAGAGTGTGCGCGCGCCAGTTGGTTTGGTGGGATGAACGAGCAGGAATGGCGGCTTCTCGACGACGATGAAATCATCGCTCTCCGCGACTATCGCGAAGTCGTGCGCGGCATTTGCGCGACCTGCATCCGTGGCGGATAAACCTCCCTTGATCTCGCTGAGGAATGTCACGCGCCATTATAAGACCGGGGAGCGAGCGGTGCACGCATTGGACGGCGTCTCGCTGGAAATCGCGCGGAATGAATTTGTGGCGGTGAATGGACCGAGCGGCTGTGGAAAGAGCACTCTTATTCATCTTCTCGCCGGCCTGGAGTATCCAACAGCGGGCGAAATTGTTGTTGATGGTCTCGCCTTGCACACCGCTGATGACGCCGCTCTCACGGACTACCGGCGTCGGCGGCTTGGTCTTGTCTTTCAGTTCTTCAATCTCCTGCCGACGATGAACGTGCTCGAAAACGTCAGCTTCCCATTGCTTTTGCAGGGCCGTCCGCCGCATGAAAGTGAAAAGAGGGCGGCGGACCTGATTGATTTAGTCGGACTCACTGATCGATCGACTCATTTCATTCATCAACTCAGCGGTGGCGAGCAACAACGGACGGCAATCGCGCGCGCGTTGGTGCACCGGCCGTCGCTGTTGATCGCGGATGAACCGACCGGCAACCTCGACTCACAGTCCGCGTCGACCGTGATGCGGTTGCTGGAGAAGATCGCGGGCGAGCGGTTGACCACACTGATCGTGGTCACGCATGACGACGAAGTCGCGCGGGCCGCGTCGCGTCGGGTGGACATGCGCGATGGGAAAGTGGTCCGAGATTCGTTTTCTTCGCCGGAGTCGTGCTCGTGATTATTCTTTGTTGATGAGGTCTCAATCGAGCACGAGCAGGAGCACGAGTGGCTGCGAAGTGATTCGTTTGCTTGACCTTGCCCGAAAAACCGCTTTACCTAAACGCCCAGCCCCGACCACGGAGTCACCTTGGAACTAAAAGACATCAAAGCCGTCATCGACCTCATGAAGAAGAACGACTTGTCGGTCTTCGAGATGGAGAAGGACGGGTTCAAGCTGAAGTTACAAAAAGGCGCGGGCGACCAGACTGTTTTCGCGGCGCCCGCCAACGGCCTTCCTGCGTCAGCGCCACCGTCGGTGGCTCTCGCTCCAGTTTCGCCCGCGGTCCCGGCTGTTCAGGAAGCTGAAAAAGGCGCGTCCCTACGGGAGATCGTGTCGCCGATGGTTGGGACATTTTACCGGGCCGGCTCGCCCGAATCCCCGCCGTTCGTGGACATAGGCAAAGAGGTCACCGAAGAAACCGTCGTTTGCATCGTAGAGGCGATGAAAGTCATGAACGAAATTAAGGCGGAAACAAAAGGCATGATCGCCGAAATCGTAGCCGAGAGCGGAAAACCAGTGCAGTTCGGTCAGGTCCTTTTCCGCGTGCGTTGATGAGATGTAGCGCAAGCTTCCAGCTTGCGTCGTATTCGTTCGCAAGTTGGAAGCTTGCGCTACAATGTTTGAGAAAATTCTAATCGCGAACCGCGGGGAAATCGCGCTGCGCATTATCCGGGCTTGTAAGGAACTCGGAATCCGGACACTCGCAGTTTATTCGGAGGCGGATGTAGATTCACTCCACGTGCAACTCGCGGACGAGGCGATTTGCATCGGCGCGCCGCCGAGCGCGGAGAGCTATCTCAAGATCGACCGCATTATGAGCGCCGCCGAAGTCGGCGACGTCGATGCGATTCATCCCGGCTACGGTTTTCTTTCTGAGAACGCGCACTTCGCCGAAGTTTGCGAAAGCTGCAAAATCAAGTTCATCGGTCCGCCCGCGAGCGCGATGCACGCGATGGGCGACAAAAATTCCGCGCGCGCATGTGCCCGCAGAGCCGGGGTTTCCGTCACGCCGGGGAGCGACGGTATCGTGGCGACCGAGCAGGACGCGTTAAAGCTCGCGCGAAAGATTGGTTATCCCCTCATGATCAAGGCGGTCGCCGGTGGTGGTGGTCGCGGCATGCGTGCCGCGCACAACGAGGCAAGTCTCACCCCCGCGTTTCATGCTGCGCGCACGGAAGCGGAGAAGGCTTTCGGGAACGGAGATGTTTACATCGAGAAGCTGATGGTCAATCCGCATCACATCGAATTCCAGATCATGGCTGACCAGCACGGCCGCACCGTCCACCTCGGCGAGCGGGATTGTTCGATTCAGCGGCGCAACCAGAAGGTGATCGAGGAATGCCCATCACCGATGATTTCGCCCGGGTTGCGCAAGAAGATGGGCCACGCCGCGGTTAAGCTGGCAGAATCGGTGGGTTATCAAAACGCCGGGACGATGGAATTCCTCGTCGATAACGAAGGCCATTATTACTTCATCGAGATGAACACCCGCATCCAGGTCGAGCATACGATCACCGAGGAGGTTTACGGCTGCGACCTGGTTAAGGAACAGATTCTGATCGCGGCGGGCGAACGGCTCTCGCCGCATGTTGCCAACGCCACCGCGCGGCTTCATGCGATCCAATGCCGGATAAATGCCGAGGATCCGGAGAAGAATTTTCAACCGTCGCCGGGCCGAATAGCCTTTTACTACGCTCCGGGTGGCCGCGGCGTGAGAATCGACTCGCACGCTTACACGGGTTACGTCGTTCCGCCTTATTACGACTCCATGATCGCGAAGTTGATCACCGTTGGAGCGACACGCGTTTCAGCGATCGCTCGCATGCGAAGGGCGCTGGATGAGTATTACATCACCGGCATCAAAACGACGGTCCCGTTTCATAGCGCCATCATGCGCAACGCGGACTTCCGCAATGGCACTTACGACACCGGCTTTGTGGAACGCGTCATGAACTCGGACAACTTCGAGTTGAAACCGACGCCGACGCGGTTGCACGAATAGTTGTTCGCCCTTGACCGCTGCGGATCTAAGTCACTGCCGGCTCTACGGTATCATGGACCTAGGCTACGTAGATAGCCTGGAGATCAAAAAAGTGGCCAAACAGATGGTCGACGGAGGCGTCGATTTGATCCAGCTCCGCGCGAAAGCGCATCCTTCCGCGGAAATCGCGACGGCCGCCGCGGAACTGCATTGCATTACAGTGGAGCGAGATGTTCCGCTTATTATCAACGACCACCCCGAGATCGTTCGGATCGTCTCAGCGGAAGGCGTTCACGTCGGGCAGGACGATCTTGCGATCAGCGAAGTCCGAGAGATCGTCGGTCCTGATTGCATGGTGGGTAAATCGACTCACAGCGTCGACCAGGCTATCCGCGCTTTTTACGAAGGCGCAGACTATATTGGTTTCGGACCCATTTTCGCGACTCCGACCAAACCCGATTATCGGCCTATTGGCCTCGATGAGATCCGAAGAGTTCACGAGGCCATCCGCATCCCGGTCTTCTGTATCGGCGGCATTAAGTTGGACAATCTGCCCGAGGTGCTCGAGGCCGGCGCACGCCGCATCGTGATCGTCTCGGGATTGCTTCAGGCCGCGGACATTGCATCGTACGCGCGGTCCGCGAAAGAATTCTTGAATCGCAAGTCTAAAAGCTAGAATTCTAATGTCTGTCCCGATTGTTGGTTCCATCGCGCTCGACACCGTTGAGACACCCGTGGAGAACACGCCGACTTGCTAGGCGGATCGGCTGCCTACGCCTTTCTGGGGACGAGTTTTTTTCTTCAGTGAAACTTGTCGGAATCGCCGCCGATGATTTCCCGGCCTCGGAATTCGATCTCTGGAAATCGCGCAAGATTGATGCGGAAGGAGTGCAACGCTTAACGGAGAGTTTCACTGAAATCAGTATTGCTCGCACCGTTTGGGGCTGGCTCTGTCGCCAAATCATCCGCAAAGACAAATTGCAGCCAATGAACTTTCAACGCCAAGCGTCTTATATCGAGACTAAGCCGTAACTCGCGTGGTGATGATGCATTCGGCAAGCCAAAATCCAGCCGGTTTTCCTCGCGCAAGAGACTTTGTGGAAGTGCGATTGTTTGATTGACAACATCCTTTTCGGTGAGCGACCAACGCCCAATTTCTTCGTCATTGAGTCGAAGTTGAATTGTTTGTTCGGGCAATTTCCCGGAAACGATGAAAGGCGCTAGTTCAAGCTGCAACGCGCGCGGCGGAGGCTTCGACAGTCCAAACAAGAGCGTTGCGGTTTTCCCGTCCGTCCACCGGAAGCCAGCTTCCGGCGCCGACCAGCCCTGAGCCAGGAAAGGGCCGGCTTTGGAACTGCTAAGATCGATTGGTCCAACAGGCGGTGCAGGGAACGCGGGCTTTTCCAAACCTCGTAAGACCCGAGACTGAGTAACTATTTCACCAGGGCGCATACCGGATACTGAGACCCGTGGAATTTCTTCGGAATGACGAAGCATTATCGATTCGATCACAGCGGTTAGCTCAGTGGCGAGAAAATCACACTCCGACTTGATACGACGGACATACTCAGCCTGTTCGTGACACGGCTTCTCGACATAGCAGTTTGGCCGAGAGGCAGATGAGAACTTTAGCGCCGACAGCTGTTTTACGGAAACAATGCGTTTCCCGCGATCGAACGCCCGCGTGACAAATTCCTGGTCCGTAGGCAAAGTGATCGTTCGATAATCCTTCCATGGACCGATCTCCCGCCATAGGGCAGCGGTGTGCATAAGCGAAGTCGGTGGGATGGGGGCGTCGGGCTCGAAATCGCCGAAAGAGGTTATTCCAGAAATCGTCCTAAAACCGGTTTCCGGTGGCTCGATCATTTCCAGCCACGAGTAAGCCAGGTCCGCTCCGGTCGTCTCCAGTTTTTGTAAGAGGATCTCCAAATGGTGCGGCAACCAGATGTCGTCGTGACCCAGGTAGGCAATGAACTTTCCACGCGCGATTTCCAGTCCGGCGTTATTTGGTAAGGATTGATTACCCGAGTTTTGCGACAGATTTTGCCATTGCAATCGAGAGTCGCCAAAGGAGGCGACAACTTCGGCGGAGTCATCAGTGCAACCATCGCCAATGACGAGCATCTCGAAATCGGGGAACGTTTGCCACAGGGCAGATTCGATGGCATAGCGCAGCACATTGCTCCGGTTATACGTCGCGGTAATGATGCTGACTCGCGGCGACGGTCGAGTCATCTCTTTACCATCCTGCCTTCGTTTCAAAGCGATAGGGAATGTAAGCGGTGTCGAGCGGCAGGCGATAAACGTCGGGCGAAGTGTGATTATAAGCTTTCGATGGCATGCTGATAAAAAGAGCATCCCCGCTTCCGATATTCTGATGGGCATGGAAAACAAAAGCGGGAATAATCATGAGCGTGCGGTCGTATTCGGTCCGATAGATTTCGTTTATCCTGCGATATGTCGGAGAATTTGGCCGGTCATCGTACAAAACTACCTTGACTTGCCCGCAACTGATAAAAATCCGATCATCGTGCAGACGATGGCTATGCCAGCCTTTGATTTTCCCCGGTCGAATCGTGAATTGATAAACATAAGCAACGGGCGCAGGATGAAATTCCCAGGCGGGGTTGAAAATCTCGCATAGCGTGCCGCGTTCATCGGCGAGAGTGTTCGCGGAACGAATTCTTACGCCGTCTATCAGGTCGATCATCGGCTCACCGGCCGGTGTGGTGGTTTGGCGATCCTGCTTTGCCGGATTCATCATTCATGTGCGGTGCGATTGGATAGCGCCCGTAAAGATTCGAACTTCAAAGCTTCTGATCCGTAGTCAAATGCTCTATCCCATTGAGCTCCGGGCGCTCCGGGCCTGGTAATTACGAGTCGAAGGCGCAGTCGCCAGATGGCCTGATCTTGCGAGGTCGAAAAATTGCGGACCAGGCGCATCGCTCGCCGGGATACAACGATTATCGCGCGAGGCCAGGCGATGCGCCCATCCTGCACTTCAGAGTGCACAGGGGACGACTATCTTGCCGCGATGACCGTCTTCCTCGGCTGCGGTTTCGTGGCAAAGTATCGCGACGCCGGTGGGCAATTTTCTGTTCCGCGCCAGTGGATGCTCGGTTGCAGCAGCTGAAGCGGGCTGCCGGCTGGCTCGAACTGCTGCTGGCCACGAACGATTTGCGTGCCGATCGCGCGTGCATCAAAAATGTTTCAACGGTCTCAGGATTGCTTCAGGCCGCGGACATCGCATCGTATGCGCGTGCCGCAAAGCTGCTTTCAAAAACCAAAACCCAAATCCCATGTCTGTCCTCATTGTTGGTTCCATCGCGCTCGACACCGTTAAGACTCCGGTGGAGGAACACGCCGACTTGCTCGGCGGATCGGCTGCCTACGCCTCTTTGGGTGCGAGTTTTTTTTCTTCAGTGAAACTTGTCGGAATCGTCGGCGACGATTTCCCAGCCTCGGAATTCGATTTCTGGAAATCGCGCAAGATTGATGCGCAAGGAGTGCAACGCGTCACCGGCAAGACTTTCCGTTGGTCTGGAGAATACGCGTGGGACATGAATACGCGCGAGACGCGTTCCGTGGCGCTCAACGTTTTCGAACACTTTCGCCCTGAGCTGCCGAAGTCTTATCGCGAAACCGATTTTGTTTTACTGGCCAATATCGCTCCCGCGCTGCAATCCCATGTGCTGGGTCAAATGAAGCGGCCGCGCTTCGTCGTGGCCGACACGATGGATTTGTGGATTGAAACCACGCGCGCTGACCTCGATGCACTGCTGCCGCGCGTGGACCTGCTCATTCTCAATGACAGCGAAGCGAGAGAATTGACGAAAGAAACGAGCTTGATCAAAGCCGGCCGAAAGATTCGCAAATCGGGTCCGAAATACGTCGCGATAAAAAAAGGAGAACACGGAGCTTTGCTTTTCGGCGAAGATGAGTTCTTCAGCTGCGGCGCCTATCCGCTCGAGGACATCCACGATCCGACCGGGGCAGGGGACACCTTCGCCGGCAGCATGGCCGGTTATCTCGCCTCGAGAAAAACAAATCCGAGCTTTGCCGATCTTCGCCGGGCGATCATCTACGGGAGCGTGCTCGCGAGTTTCAACGTCGAGGCATTCAGTCTCGAGCGCTTACGCACGCTGACCATGGACGAAATCGCCGAGCGTTACCAGATGTTCAGGGCGATGAGTGCGTTTGAGGACTTGTCTGCTCAAGCGCAGAACCCAGCGAGCTGAAGAGCCCAGCTACTTGAGCGCAGTTATTTCTCGGGGATGACGCGCAATGTTTTCAAATGGTCGTCACACAAATGCACCACTACTTTACTGTCGCCGAAGACGTTTTCGCTTAACTCCTTGGACACAGATGTAAATGTCTCCACCGTGTTCGGCGCTTTCTCCCCGTCCTTTATCATGACTATTCGAAACTCATAGGTTCCGCCATTCTTGTTGAGCTGAACTGTTTTCCTGGTTCCGTCAAAGAACTTTTCTTTAACCAGGTATTCACCCAATTTTTTCGCGTCAGTCTCGGCCACTTGTGAGGTGTAATACAATTCGCCACCGTTAAACGTGAGCTTCTTGCCATAGTTATTGCAGGAAGTGATCCTCAGAAGCGCGATCCCAATCAGTACAACTGCAATCAAAATGCGAATTATTTTCATGTTTGGCCATTCAAGGCGAACTGGCTTAACGTATTCAAGCTAATTGTTGGGCTCTTCGCAGAGACGGACTCCCGTTAGACCTTCTCTGCCGGTGCCAGATGACAACGATGATCCAGCGTTTCGAATTGCAGGGTCGCATGCTGGATTTCGAACTTGCGATGCAGGTCCCGGGCGGCCTGATCCAGCAGCGCACAGTCGCAGTCGTCGACGTCTCGCACCAAATGTGCCGTGAGAGCCGTTTCCGTGGTGCTCATTGGCCAAATGTGCAGGTCGTGCACTTCGGTCACGTGCGGGAGACTGGAGAGATACTGTCGCACCTCAGTCAGGTCGATGCCCTGTGGCACGGCCTGAAGGGCGAGATTGACGGAATCGCGCAGCAATCCCCACGTGCCCCAGGTAATGACGGCAGCAATCGCGAGACTTATAGCGGGGTCAATCCAACGCCAACCCGTGGCGATAATAAGAAAACCGGCGACGACAACACCTAGGGACACGCCTGCGTCGGCCGCCATGTGCGTAAAGGCCGCCCGGATGTTGAGGTCCCGTTTGCGGCCGGACATGAACATTAGAGCGGTGGCAGTGTTGATAACGATCCCAATGATGGATACCCAGATAACTGTCCTGGCTTCAACAACCGTCGGATCGCCAAAGCGGCGAAGCGCCTCCCAGGCAATCGCACCCACTGTGATCAGCAAAAAAATCGCGTTGAAAAGCGCCGCGAGGATCGATGAACTTCTTAGTCCGTAGGTTCGGCGCTCCGTCGGCGCGGTGCGGGCCAGGAATGTAGCGCACCAGGCCAGCAGCAAGCCTAAGACGTCTCCCATGTTGTGACCCGCGTCCGCGACGAGAGCGAGTGAATGAGCCAAGACGCCGTAAACAACCTCTATGATAACGAAACCGACGTTTAGCGTGATTCCGACGGCGAAGGCGGACCCGAAACTGGCAGGCGCGTGACTGTGCCCCACGGCACTATGAGAGTGTCCGCAAGAGTCACCAGTTGTGTCGTGCGTGTCGCTGCTCATCTGTGATCAGGTACTATGCGGATGCTTTAGAGTCGCGTATGGATCCATATGGGTTCCCTACTTCTCGAGAACAATAATTAATACTCCAAGGCTGCAGAGCAAACCTCCTATGATTCCACTTTCGTATTTTTCGAGGAAACGAAGATTGAGCTTTTCCAAGTTGCTTAGAGTGAGCCAGGTAAAGACGACCATACCCAAGACCGTGGCAATCGATAGGATGGCAGTAAGCAGGGCGAAACCCATCCACCCGTAGCGAACGCCCGATACGTAAACGGGCAGAAAACTTTCACAGGGCGAGAAGGTAAGCAACGCCAGAAGGCTGGTGATGGCCACGCGATCGGAGATATGGCCACGCTGCGGCGCGACGACCTCGACTGCCTCTTCTGAGGACTCCCGCTCGCCTCGCTTGTGAAAATGCGTCTCGTATGCATGCACATGACTTCCGTGCGGCACCCTCAGAATCGCAGTGAATTCATAAGGCTCCGGAACCATCTCGGTTGAAACGAGATAACCATCCCCATTCTGAAAGGAAAAACTCTGCCTCTCCTGAGACGGGCGGACCGTCTCCAGAGTCATGCTCAATCCCGGCACCGTAGCGACTGACTGGTTCTGCGAACTGGCTGGATAAAGGCGAAAGTTCGCCGCATTGGCTTCCTTGACGATTGCGAGCTCTACCCAACCGCTCCCCGTCTCGATGAGCGCTCCGCCGTGTAGACCGGGCTGCAAAGCGGCACGTTCGTGCACATGAAGATGAGGCGTGGTGCCGTGATGCGAATGCCCGCCGAACAAATGACTATGCCCACAACCGTCTCCGCTGAGCTGCCGATAAACATAAAAAAGGCCAAAAAGCATCAGCGCCCCTCCGGCGATCCAAGGAAACCAGGCGCCGATTTTTTCGTGCAGCGCAATTCCAAACCAGGCGATGAGGAAGCCTAGGAATGCGGTACAGAGCACGTGCCCCGTGCCGGCCAACGCCGTGACGCAGATCGTCTTGTTCCGGTTCCACCGCTGCGCCCTCGCTGTGATCACGAACGGAAGCCAGTGCGTTGGGATGGCCGCGTGAAAAAAAGCGATGCTGAATCCCGTGAGAGCGATTGTGGTAAAAACCGTTTCGTTCATGAGGCGCAGTATCCGATATCCGGTAATCATTCGCACGATCTTGGGACATGGCGAGAAAACATCAGCATCCGGCACCACCAAGGAGGAGGCAGATCACTTAACCACGTGCTTAGTCAGGCGATGAAGGTTTAGGCTGGTGTTTCTCTCATTCATGGAAAAAATCGGGACTAATGGTAATTTACCTGCAAGTAGCGCATGTTTGGTTGTTCAACCGTGGCGTGCTTTATCTCAGACGAGCGTCTCTATGACTAGAATTCTTTACTCGTTGCTGGGCGTTGCCGCTATTTCCTGCACAAGCGGTTTGGTGGCCGCGGATGAGGACCGGCCGCAGGGCCGCGTCTGCATCTCGATTATCGACTCGGGGCCATCGGCGAAAGAAGAGCCATTCAGGTTGTCGGCGACCTGGAGGCCAGGCTCGACCGTGAGAGCGCACATCGATGCCAGCAACAAATGCACTGTGCTGATTGCGGCTTTAACCAAGGATGGGAAACTCGCCAACGGTTGGCGCCCGCAACTCGCGGACGTACCCGCGGAATTTGAAGAAGTCGAATTGCCGAAATCGCCGGTGGTCTGGGAATGGCCGGGAGCCAAGGCGCCATTCGATTTGTACGTCTTGTTCCTACCGCCCGGCTCGAAAGACATCGAGGAAGCGAAAAAGCTGGCCGGTGCGATGCAAGCGCCCAAGGTCGATGAGCGCCTCCTGGCGATGCAAGTGAACAAGCTCAGGGAGCTGGTCGGGCGGATCACGAACGAGAAGGGAAAAGTTAATCAGGCTCCGATGACTGAACCCGAACTTGGCGGCGTTTTTCGCGGCTCGGGCGCGGATGCGGTCTTTCCCTGGCGCGAGCACGCGCAAAGCATTAATTTCGCCGAAGATCGTCCCGGCGTGTTGATTCTCTCCAGCGAAGGTATAGTGAAGGACTCGCCAGCTCCGTGATGGCTGGTAACTCGGTCCTGACAAGCCCGGCGGAGGAGCAGGTTTGGTTAAGATCGCCGTGGCTTCTTCTTTTTGCGATCTGTGGGCTGGCTGCGGTCTGGATAATGGTCGCGGGCAGTCCAGTTGAGCGATTGGAGATGCGATGGTTCGGGCAGGTCCTGCGGTGGCGGTATGAACGCGCCCTGGCTCCTCCGGCGGATCCCAGCATCGTTCATGTCGATGTCACGCGGGAAGCGTTGGAGAAGCTGCCGACACTCGAATTGGAGTATCACAACGCCGCCTCCATCATCCGACAAACGACCGAGCTCGGCGCGCGCGTTGTAGCCTTCGATGTCGTTTTCGGGCGCGGAGATCAAGCCATCGCGGAGCCGATTCTGAAAGAGATTGAGCGAGCAAAGGGTGAGAGCCGTACCGTGATATTCGCGGAAGCGCTCCTGCCCTCCGCGGAAAACGGAAAGGAGGAACGCATTCGATCCTTCCCATTTAGAGGCAGAGTGTTGCCGGCCGGCTTAATCAATGTGCAAGCTGACGATGATGGAGTCTTGCGCCGTTACGAATATGTCCACCGCGCCGGAGATAGGTATGAGCCGTCATTAGGTCTGGCTTGTTACCTGGCCTGGCGGGATGTGGAGTGGGACAAAGGGGTCACTTTTCCGAAACAAGGCGTTTTGCGCTGGGAGGAGGTCGCGAGCGACTTCATGACGATCAAGGCGCAAGAGCTTAAGCAGGATCCGTTTCTCTTGAACTATCGAAGCCCCTGGTCCGGCTCCGGGCCGGCTGCGTTCAGGCATTACAATGTGGCGCAGCTGAGGGAGCTCTACGAGACGAGCCGAAAGAGCAACGCGCAGCCGCTGACCAACGCTATCGTGCTCGTATCGTATTATGGCGCGGGATTGGGAGACGTGGGCACGACTTCGCTCGCGGCGAATCAGCCGCGTGTCCTTTTGCATTCGACAGCGCTGGACGACCTCATGCAGCGCAAGTGGATCCGGCGCACCCCGCGTTGGGTGGACGCTCTTGCCATTCTCTCGCTGATTCTACTCGGAGCGCTGGCAACACTATTCAGAGGGACGTTGCTCTTTTTGTCATTCTGGATTGCCGGCGTAGCGGTAGCTGGCGTCCTCGGCACATTGTTTATCATCAAGGCAGGATGGGTGCCGGGTCTGGTCACCACGAGTATGATATGGAGCCTCGCGACGTTTGCTGAGCTGGGCAGACGGCAGAGCTTCGAATTTATGCAACGACTCAAGCTTCGCGCGACGATGGGCCTCTATTTTTCACCGCGCATCATGGAACATGTTTTGAAGAATCCTGGGTCCATGGAACCGCAACAGGCTGAACTTACCCTTTTGTTGACCGATCTGCGAAACTCTACTTCGATTGCCGAACGTCTGGGACCTAATGGAACATTCCAGCTTCTGAATCAGGTCTTCGAAACGCAAACCAAGGCCATCATGACCGAAGACGGCAGCATGGAACATTTTCTCGGAGACCAATTCCTAAGCTACTGGGGCGCTCCGGATCCCCAACCGGATGCGACGGATCGTGCCTTCCGGGCTGCGCTCTCCCTCATTGCGGGAATGGAAGAGTTACGTCCAATATTGGATTCCAAGGTGAAAACGCTGTTTGGTTATGGCGTTGCCCTTCATAGCGGGACTGCATTGATCGGGAACAAGGGGTCAGCGCAACGATTGGATTACGGTCTGGTAGGAGACTTAATCAACTCCGCGGCGAGAGTCGAATCGCTGACCAAGCATTATGGAGTCTTATTTCTCATTACGCGCGAAGCGTATGCAAAAGTATCGGCGCCGCCCTGTACTCGATTGGTTGATAAGGTTCTTGTGAAGGGCAAGACTGTTCCGCTGGAACTGCTCGACGTGAGGCACCCGTTCAGCTCCGACAGATTCGAGGAGATCGCCGAGCGGTATAATGCGGCCTTCCTCGAATATCAGCGAGGCGATTTTGCCCAAGCAGAACGAAAATTCACGGCACTCCACGATGAGACGAAAGACCCGCCAAGCGCACTCATGGTGGAAAGGTGCCGCGAGCTATGCGCCATCCCGCTAAAGGAATGGAACGGGATCTACGAACTGAAAGCGAAGTAACTGACGGAACGCGAAGAGTTGCAAGTGTCTATGAAAAGAATCGCCTTTAACAGCATCATAGGAGTTTTCCTTCGATCGGTTCTCGTTGCCATGGCACTGTCGGCGTTGGCAAATCCTTCCCGTGTTTGGGGTGCGGAACCGACGTCTGTAGCGTCGCCAGCTCCAAAACCCGACCGAACACAGTTGGAAGCGCAGTTTGCCAAAGCGAATGCCGATCGCGCTGCCGCTGCGGAAAACACGAAGGAGCGCGCCGACGCTGCCAGAAACGCGATGCACATTGCTTCGGACATCGCCTGGATGGGCTTTGATGCGGGAAAATTTGAAGAGGCATCGATCTGGTTTGCCAAGAGTATCGAACTTAAGGAAGACAACCGTGTTAGTGCGCGTGCTTACTGGGAGGAATATCAACGGGCCACCGCGGCGGAAATCGAAGCAAAACTTGGTGACCGTATCAAGGAATTCCAAGCCGAGGAAGCCGCCGCGGAAGAATCCAAGAGAAAAGATCTTCGCAAGGCGATTGATGCCTTGGAAAAGAGTCGCTATGTCATGCGTTATAACGCGGTCACCATGCTTGAGAATGTCGCGCGAGAAAACAATGACTCCGTAGGCCTGGTAAAGTATGCGGAAGCGGAGCTGGAAATCCGGCGCCTGGAGATGGATTACCTGCAAAGGTCTGGCGCGCCAAAGCAGGAGATCAACCGGAAGAATGTCGAGGTGGCGACATCGATGGAACGAATTGCCGGCGCCCAAGCGGATCTGGCTCTCTTTGATAAGGCGGAGAAGAATTACCTGGAGGCACTGGCCATCCGCCGTGCACTACCCGAGGACATGGCGGAACGCAAAATGGAGGATACCCTGAGTGCTTTGGGAGGGATGTACGCGCATAATGTGGGGGATTTCGTTAAGGCCCGCGATTATTACCAACAAGCGCTTGCCAGCGTTGAGATCAACGCCACGTTGCGTCAGAAAGCGCTTGGAGCGGATTACTTGGCCGTGGAACAAGAAGCACAGATGACCAAGGAAGATTTGGCCAGGCACAAAGAGAGCCTTGCTCAGAGCCGAGACATGACAATGGCTCTGGATTGCCTTTCACAAGCCCTTATATTGGCGAACCTAGGTGCGCTTGTCGAAGAAGGAGGTGACCTGAAAACGGCGCTCTCTTACTACGAACGATCGCTTAAGCTGGGCGCGACGCTTCCTTCCGGAGGATATATGCGCATTTTCGATCTCGTTCGGGCGCGCGTCCGAGCCCGAGTCGTGGGGGACATGGCTTACCTGCATGCGGAGAGCGGCGAGGTGGATCTGGCTTTGAAGGAATTGAGTGAAGCGATCTCGATCAAACGCGACATCGGGCAGGATGACTGGACGGCGCAATCGCTCCAACAGGCGGCTGACCTCTCTTTCAACAAGGGAAATATGGAGGGCGCCCGGCGTAACATTGAACAGGCGCGGCAGATCTTTGCGGCGGCCCACCAACTGAGCCGTGTCGTTTCGGCCACCGGCTTCCTCGCCGTCATTGCCCGGGATGAGGGCAAGCTGGACGAAGCCGCGCGAAGCGCAGAAGAAGCGCTTGTGCTCGCGCGTAAGACCGGGAATTTCGGAGTGAATTCCGCCTCAGCGCGCGCGTTTGCATCGATCCGTGTGAAACAGAATAAGCTGGACGAAGCAAAGACGTTGATTGATGAGGCGCGCACGGCCGACGCAAGAACGGGTTCCGTGGGCGACCGAATCGGAACGCTCGGCATCGACGGTGAAATTCTCGAAGCGCAAGGCGACAATGAGAAGGCCCTGGAAGCCTACAAGGAAGCAGTGAAACTGGTAGAGAGCGTTCGGTCAACGGCCGTTTCGGAGACGGCCTTCGCTGACGTGAAACAGAACTACCGCCCCTATGAACGGATTGTTCGGACGTTGATCAAGCTGAATCGAGCCAGCGAGGCATTCGATTATCTCAACCGTGCAAAATCAAAGAAGCTGCAGGAATCCCTGCGCCTTTCCAGCATGAAAAGTGGAGACAAGGCGATGCAGGCCTTGCTGGATCGGGCGAGCGGCTTGGAAACAAAACTGAACGCCGCCAATACTCAACTACGAACTGAGGAAGGAAAACCGGAAGCGGAACGCGACAAGACCAAGATCGAAAACTTGAAAACAGTCGTCGCCTCGACTCAGGGAGAGTTCCGGCGTGTCGTCGAACAGATTAAGGCGTCGAACCCGAACTGGGAGAAATTCATGACGGTCAATCCGAAAGCACTCAAAGAGACTCAACGAAGTATTCCGCCGGGAGTAATGTTCGTCCAGTATGCGCCGCTCGGTGAGCAGCTTTACATTTTCCTGGTCAGCAACGAGAGCCTGAAGATTGTGATTGCGCCGGGCAAGCCGGAAGATCTCTGGAAAGAGATCAAGATCGTGCGCAGGCAGATTACCACTGGCGAATCCGGAGCTCCGCTAACCAAGAATCTTGTCGCCCTTTATGACCTGCTCATTACACCCATCGAATCGGAGCTGGAGCCAATCAAGGTCATCGCCTTCATTCCGAACCAACTTCTCTTCTATCTGCCGATGCAGGCATTGGCGAAGAAGAAGGTCGACGGTGAACTAAGATACCTGATTCAAGACAAAGAAATGGTCTATCTAACAGCCGCCGACGTCATGAACGTTGTCCAACCGCCCGATAACGAAAAATCGCCGGACGGCATGGTCGCTTTCGGGAACCCGACCGGGGCAAATCTTCCGGCGGCGGAAGCGGAGGTGAAAGCCATCGCTCAGGTGTTTCCGTCCACAGAGGTGCTTTCCGGCGGGGAAGTCACCAAAGTCGCGCTGAACGCGGAGCAACGTCTGAACAAGCGAATCATTCATTTTGCGACTCACGGCATCCTGAACGCAACGACCCCTGCGGAGAGCTATATTCAGTTGGCGAAAGGGGCAACGCCTGGCCAGGAGCACTTGACCGTGGGCGAGGTCTGGGATCTTCCTTTCAAGAAGGTAACTCTTGTTACCTTGTCTGCCTGTGAGTCAGCGCTGGGCGACAAGGAACCGGACGGAAGCGAAATCACCACTTTGGCCGAAGCGTTCTCGAGCGCGGGAGCTACGAGCGTGCTCGCGAGCCTCTGGAGTGTGGGCGATGAAAGCACAAAGGAGCTCATGGTGGAGTTCTACCGTCAACTTGCGGCGGGGCAGTCTAAAGCGGCAGCCTTGCAAAGCGCCGAAGTCAAGCTGCTGAAGAATCCAAAATTTTCACGCCCTCTCTACTGGGCGCCATTTGTTCTTATGGGCGATTGGCGCTAGATAAGAACATTAACTACTGTGTCGTCACGTGCTCGGGTCTTTGTTTCCGTGGTTAGCTTTGAGCTGCGTCGCGCGCGGCAGCTCGTCGCTAATACACTGACCTTTTTGGGTTACAAGCCCGTCTGGCAAGATATTTTCGGAACGGAAGGAGGCGTTCTTTGTGCGATGCTACGGCAGCGGGTTGATCAGTGCAAAGGCGCGTTCAACTGGTTGGTCAATGTTATGGGGCCGAGCCACCGATTGTAGATAGCCATTACGGCCGCATCAGCTACACGCAATTTGAGGTCTCTATGCTCGAGAGCGCGGTAAGAAAGTGTGGTACCTTTTCATCGACGAGACGTTTCCGATCGATGCGCACGACCCGGAGTTTGAGCAGTTACGCGAATTGCAAGCCGTCTTCCGCCGCCGCGTGCAGGATGATGCATACCTCTTCCATTCGCTGACCAGTCGCGAAGCGCTGGAGGTCGGTGTGCTAAAACTTCGAGACGACCTGACAAAACTGCGCCATGGGGTCAAGCAGTGGGCTGCGGGAGTAGCGATCCTGCTTGTTGTCAGCATCGGGCTGGGTTTCTGGCTGCTCCGCGGCCAACGGCAGGCTACGCGGGAGCTGCGTGAAACAAAGCGAGCGATGACTGTCATGGCCACCGAGATGGCTAGGTTTCGCGAGGGCCTTACGGAGTATCCGAAGGTAGAAGCGCAGGTCCGGCAATCCAAAACGGAAGATCCCGCGGTCCTGCAAGAAAAAGTCTATAAGGAGCTGAGTAAGAAGGTTGGGATTGATGGCAATGTCCTGCGGCAGGCGTTGCCGCATTTAGCCGAGACTCTGAAGCGTGCACCTGACGCGACGAGCTTCGAACGGGCGAATGCCGCTTACTTTACGAAGGATTATCCGGAAGCGGAAAGTGCCGCGGTGCACGCTGCCGAAGAAGCAGAGAAAGCAGGCAAGTCGGAAGTGGTCCTTCAAGCTCTGGAAATATCCGGCTGGTCTGCAACGGAACGGCTCCAGTATGCAGGTGCAATGCAATACTTTCGCCGAGCCGAAAAGCTAATTGATATTCAACGCGACCCGAAAGAGTGGGCGCTGGTGCAGCAAGAGGTTGCAGACCTCTTGTTGATCAAGGACAGGACCAGGACGCAGAGAAGCTGTTAGAACGGCTTCTCGAACTGCGCGTTCGTCTGTTTGGTCCGGAAAACTCCGGCACTATACGAACTCGCACCAATCTCGCAGCCGCGCAGCTAAAATTGGGCAACCCGGCGGAAGCAGAGCGGCAGTATCGCGAAGTAATCCAGATCACGGAAAAGCTCTTCGGACCGGAGGATCCGGGCACACTCACGAGCCGAGGTGGCCTGGCTAAATGCCCTGAGCGATCAAGAGAGATACGCCGAAGCGGAAGAGCCGTTATAACCTGGCCACCGTTTCGTCTCGCGAGGACAAGTATGCGGAGGCAGAGGCGGAATTTCGTCGTCTTCTGTCCCTCAGAGAGAACGTGCTGGGTCCCGAGCATCCCGATACGTTAATGACCCGCAGCAACCTGGCCAATGTGCTGGCCAAACAAGGGAAGTTTCGCGAAGCGGAGAGCGAGTATCGCGAAGAAATTGCCCTGGAGAAACAGGTGCTGGGCGTTCGCCATCCTGATACCTTGAGTTCGTATTTTAATTTCGCCCTTAGTCTCGCTCGGGCAAGCAAACTGCGCGAGGCAGAGCCGTTTGCACGCAAAGCGGCGGAAGGCGCGGGGGAGGTCTTAGGCAAGGATCATTCTTCGACGAAGAGATATTTCATCCTCCTGGACAAGCTGGAAAAGGACACCGGCGAGCGCTGACCAAGCTGCGTAGAACGCGCTTTTACGTCAAATCACTGTTTTTCCTGCGAGCTCATGATGAGCGGGCCGGCAAGTCGAACCGCGTGCAACAACTCGTGCTCTTTTCGACGTTTCACCAGCCAGTTCCGGCGCGTCTCCTTCAAGGCGAGATGAGCATTCCTGTTCTTTCTTCGGCCCGTCCGTGTCGAAAGCGGAGAACGCCGTGAGCCACGTTCGTCTTAATGCAGTTCCTCGATTTCTTCAACGATAAGAGTTTCATCATTCTCTGTTTGTGCCAGTTCTCCTCTTTTGCACGTGCGTAGCGTGTCTTGAATACCCACCATGGCCCAAATTGCTTGGCGACGGGAAGAGCGACACGGTCAGCCCGAATCATGTAGCGAAGGATAAGAAAGTCGAGATCAGCGGGTTTACGGATTCGAATGGTGTGACTCAGCTCGATCCGTGGATTTCATCGCAGACACTCCGGGGGTCCCGATTTTGCCATGGCGCAACGTCAGGACCTAAGGCGACCGCGCTGGTTCGCGAGTTAGTGGCCGGACAAGAATCTTGCCAGGAGTATGATCCATGCCCCAAGGAGGGCCGCGCCAACGTAACCAATCACAAGACCAGTAACGGCCATGGAGCGTCCTAACGATGCGGTGGTTGACGGTCTTGTTTCCGCGAGGGCCCGGTGCCCACAAATGATCGCAGGCACGGAGGTAAGCCCGAAAGTCAGGAGCGCAAGTACGCCGAGTGCGAACGTCCAAAGGGGAAGAACGGGAAGATCATCATGTGCGGGTTCGAATGCTGCGGACGATGTCGAGGACGAGTGATCGATCATAACTGAACTATGACGGATGGCCTTGCAATGTTTGCACAAGAACTCTTCTCGGTTAACTGTCCCTTGCCAAAGACCCGCATATTGAAACGCTTCCGCGATGTCTGTGATGCGATGGTGCGCAGTGAGATGTCTGCTTGTCGGCTACTTGTTATCTGCTAAGACAAACTGGTGAAGGCGAAAGGTGCAGATCCAAACGGTGATTCGATGCCCAAGCGTCTTCCGCTCATCTTCGGTGTAAGCGGGCACCGCGATTTGCTTGTCGCTGGGACGCCGCAGTTGCGTGAACAGCTTTTCCAAATATTTGCACGTTTCCGCGCGGCGTACCCGCACACCGCTTTTCGACTCCTCACGCCCCTTGCGGAGGGCGCCGACCGCCTGATTGCTGAAGTCGCGTTGGCGTCTGAGATTTGCCTTTTCGTGCCATTACCGATGGAGCAGCAGGAATACGAGCGGGATTTTACAACGGCTGAGTCGCTGGCGGAATTTCGCGCGCTACTCGCGCTAGCAGAATCTCACTGGGAAATTCCAATTGCTACAACTCCTGGCGCTGAAAGTCGCACCAGGCAGTATGCGGAAGTGGGGGACTTTATCGCTCGCCACTGCCACGTGCTAATCCTTCTTTGGGACGGGAGGGATAACAAAAAAGTCGGGGGCACCGCATGGGTGAAAAAGCGACGTGAACATTGGGTCAACGCGGCTTCGAACCCGTTCCGCGGCATGGATCCGCTGGGCTACGGTCCCACTATTCAGGTCGTCACCCCGCGCGCTTCCGGGCGGTTGCCTCGACCGCGCCCGGCAACGATAGGCGAGCTGCCACCGAGCGCGGCGGAGTTTGCTGTTACATTGTCAAAGCGCCCGAGCTATAAGGGCGGGCAAAACAGGCAAAAGCGACCACCCTTATATCAACTCGTCTACTGGGCAATCGACAGTTTCAATGCGGATGTCCCCAGCTCGAGTGCCATGAGGAAGCGTAAGAAACGTCAATCTGCGACGCGTTCGAGACTATAAACCCGGAACAACCCGTAGCTCTTGGCGAGCGCAGTCGTTCCCACCAGATCGCAGGTAAAGCCTTTTGATTGGTCTGCTGCTGCGAGCGCGGCGAACTCTTCGCTCGCGAACACTTCGCCCTCATGAGTGATCGGCTCGATCCGCGCGGCGCGGCTAACGTGAGCGCCGGTGAAAGTCATCTGTCGAACCACTGGGTCGAAGTTCACGTAGACGGGCCCAGCATGGACAGCGATTCGGATGGTTAGGTTTGTGGGTAGGCCGAGGTCGACCCAATTGGTCTTGACAACGAGATCGCGGAGATCCAGTCCGAATCGCCCAGCGTCTTCGACGCCACTGAAAACGAAGAAAAGACCGTCGCCCCAGGTATTTACATTGATGGGTGAAGAAGAGCTTTCTGCGATGAGCCTGGAAACCCTCTGATTGAATTGCGCTACATACTTGGGAATCGCAGTTTCCGGAAGCTTACTGTACCCGACTACATCGGCGAACATGATAGCCTTGATCTCTTGTCGACCTGAAGCGCGCACCCATACTTCAAACTCGTCGCCAGGATCGCCACCGTCGGTCTCGGAGGTCGGAGGGTCGACTAACATCGACGGAGGTTGTGCTACTATGGGTACGACCTTCACCGGAATCCGGTGGTTGCGCCAATAGCGAACAAACGAACCTGTGCCACCGGGCGCTCCGACGAAGCCATCCCAAACTGCAAGCGGCGTGATGTCGAGATCAAGCGATCGGGCAAACACGCGCGCCAATCCATTCACGGCGAGATTGCAGTATTCAAACCCAGTCACGCTGCCGGGCATGTAGAGCTGACCAAGAACTCGAATAGACGCCGCGCGTCCCAGCACAGCCTCGAATCGCGTATTCCAGGTTCCCTTGCCATCAAGGTCGACACTGGTCTTTACAAATTCGTCAGCCGGCCACGGCAACACGATGTGGATGGCACCGCCACGGGCAAGCATTGCTTCGAGGAACAAGATATCTGAGCCACAAGCTGCGCTCGCGAACCCGATGCCCGCATTCATGGCCTCGAGCTGCTTCTCGAGTAACTGCTTGATCGCGGCTTCCTTTTCCGGAGGAAAACGCGGCACCCGCCGGTCGGGCGCGTCGATCATGTGGCCGGAAAAAATGACAAGCTTCGGAATCGGAAAGCACGCATCGAAGAAGTCCGCGCTGCCGTGGAGATGCCGGGATAACACTCGCGCCTGCTTCCGGGTGGAAGAGAGCGCGCGTAAATTGCCGCTGGCTGCGCCAACCGCCGCCTGATACGCCTGCTTCGCTCCGTCTAAGTCTCCCAGGATAACCAGTGTTTCAGCGATGGTTGCGTTTTTCCAGTAGTCATCTGGTTGTGCCTGACAGATTTCCAAAACTTTCCTAGCCAGGCTGTTCGCTTTGTCTGTCTCTTTGAGAAGAAACGCGACCGTCGCCGCGTTTATTCCAGGGTAGAAATCTGGCGGTTCGATTTCGAAGGCGCGATTGTAGCAATCGAACGACTGTCGCAGACAATGTTCGTTAGAGGGATTCGCGCACCACTGATCCTTGTAAGTTCTACCGAGGATGCTCAGAGTCTCCCGGTTTGGCGGGTTATTCGCAGCAAGGGGTCTGAGAATGTCCTGGGCGCGGGTGGCCGAGCCCATCTGCGCGAGCGCAAGCGCTATTCGTTGTTTGAGCCAGTCGTCGTCCGGATGAAACTCGTCGACGGCCGCGCGTGCCGCATCGTATGCCATTAAGAACTCGCCCGCGGAAAGCGCGCGGCGCACAAAGTCGTGGACAGCCGTGACATCGGGCATCCACTCTGCCCGGCCTTTCCATAGTTCATGCATCGCCACGGCGGCGCTTGGCGCGTTCTTAGCTTTAGGCAATTCAGACACAACGTTTCTTAGCCTGCCCATAGGAAGGGTAACTCGGCGGACGCCATGCAGATAACCGATGGTCAATGCGCTGACCAGTAATTTCTGCGACTCAGAAGTGGACCGGGAATCGAATGACCAATCTTTGTCCCATTCTCTTGCGCCTTCGAATCGAGTTGCTGCTAATGATGGCAGCAATCGTGGTCTTCGCATTCATGATCGTGCGTCTTTGCAGACCATGCCGGAAATGGATCTGGCAACTTCTTCCAACTACGTTCACCCGATTCCATTTCGGATTCGCTTAACAAACACGCGTCAAGCCGCGCGCTTAGATCAGTGGAATTGACATCGACTCCCATAAAAGCGATCGCCTGGCGGCGGTCGCCGAAAGGTTCCGCCCACTCTTTCTTTAAGCGGTCGGGGATCTCAGCGTGGTTCGAATGGTTACCGCGAGCATTCGCGGCCCACCATTGACCGGCCGGCGAATAGTGACACTCCGAGCCGGCGATGTTAAGTCCTCCTACGAGGCTCATCCGCGTGGCGAGCCAGAAGAAACCCTTGGCGCGAAACACGCCAGGAAAAGGGCGTTGGATCAGATTCCAAAACTTCCCCGGGTGAAGGGGCCTCCGGGCGCGATACACGAAGGTCGTCACGCCTTGGTCACCCCGTCGAGCACCTGGCTCGTTTTCCATCAGTTTCCGCCATCCAGCGCCGGCGAATGCAGCCTCGAAGTCAAACGAGATTCCAGCGTCCAGCAGCTTCGGCGGTATCGCCTCGTGGGATCCCAGGAGAATGCGTCCCCGCGGGTTGAGGGTTGACACAACGGCCCGCGCCAGCATGAAATCGCGGTCGGCCGGCTTACCGCTCAACACCACGACATCGGCGCACTCGATTTGATCTGCGATGATGCAGGGCGAGGTCACACCTGGAGCGCGGTTGCCATGCACAAGGGAACTGAGAAGGGTCTCGGAATCGATCGCCAGCAAGATAGAACTGAGCCGGACGACCTCGGAGAAGCGCTGGCCATCGCCGCCATCCGGCAAAAAAAGGGACGCAAAAGCAATCGGGTGCGTCTTGGAGTCGCACTCAATAATCAGGTGATTAACCAACGCCTTTTCCGCAATTGCCGAGATCTGCGCTCTTATTCGTTCCGGGTCGTAGCCACCGCCGCTCGCGGCCACTAGCTGCTCCACAGTAAGTTGATCATGGGTTGTTTGGGAATCGACGTGCGAACTCGCAAGCAGGCCGAGCCAGCATTTCGGATCACGAGAAACAACGTCGTGCACGAGCGCACGCGCAGAAGGCCCTGCCAGGATCGATACAGACAGAGGCTGTGATGTTGCAGGCGTCTCAGCCGTCATTACGTAGGAGGAGGGCGCCCAAGACGCGGAGCCGGAGCTGGACTCTGGGATGAGGGCCCCTCCGCGACATTAGGAGCGGTCACATCGGCCCGCCAGGGCATGGCCAGGCGGTGCAGGATCGATTTTGCTTCCAGAGGAAGAAGACCCGGCATTCCGGAAATCAGCCGCGCCAGCAAGCTACTCATAATGGGCGCGGCAAAGCTGCTCCCCGTGACTTCTTTAGTAGAATGATGATTCCAAGGCAGGGTGACATCCACACCTCGAGCGGCGAATTCGACGAGATGCCCTGGCTTGTAGAAGAAACTGTGGTCATCTTCAGAGCGGGCCATGTTGACGGTCACGACGCTCGGAAAGTATCCAGGCCACTCTGGTGTCGTGAAGTCGTAGTTATTGCACGCGGAAACGATGTGAATTCCTTTGAGATACGCTTCGTCAATCCACTCTTTGTACTGAAAGATATGTTCGGATAACCCGCAGCCAAAGCTGCAGTTTAAAATGTGGTAGCCGCGATCGATCGCCTGCCGCACCCCTTCACGGATTATGACTGTACGCGAGCCCAGGTTTTCCCCCAGGACGCGAATGCTGCCGATTTCCGCGTCAGGCGCGAGGCGACGGATCACTCCCGCTACCGCCGTGCCGTGACCATAGATATCGCTCCCGTCTCCTGGCTTAACCTCGATCTGAACCCCGGCGTCGATGACATGAAGATCATCCAACAGGCTGATCCCAGCCAACTTGGGATGATCGATTTCAATCCCTGAGTCTATGACGGCGATCCGAACACCTTTACCTGTTCCCTTTGCCAAAGCCTCGCGAGCCTCCTCAAGTCTGAAGGGACTGGCGTCGATCCTTAGTGCCGGTTCCATCCTACAGCAGTTCCGAGCAGTCGATAATCGATGAGGTCTCTGACCACGGCCGCAGTCGTTTGGACTGCGTTCAGATCGCGCGGACTAAATCCAGCCGGAGTTCTCCCCACCGGTGCGGCCTGTCCCTCTTCCACCAGCACATCAAAAAGTTGCACACACGAGATAACGCCCCGGACTTGGTTCAGAAAGTAAAGCGGCACTGCGATCATGGCATAGGTCGTCTTACCCAGCTTCTTATTGAGCGCGGTGCTATGGCTCTTGTTCTTGTAAACTTGATTTTCTATGAAAGCGTTTTCGCTGGCCACAACCAAACTGATGATGCCTTCATTCAACGGATTTTTGAACCCAAGGATCTTTTCGGAATTGGGCCCGCTGTTATAGGTGGCCACCAGACGTTTCTTCTCCTGGTCAAGTAACCAGATGCTGCCTTCATCGGCGGAGATCCGTTCAAACGTATCTCTCAAGACCTTCAGTAACATTTCGTCGCAAATGCTCAGAAAGTTTTCGGGCGAGATGGCTTGACCAACTTTTGTGAGATGTTCTTGCAGGGCCGGCCGCAACGGCAGAAAGCGTTGCTCCGGAAGAAAGTTCGCGCGAGAGGTGGTATTCATTCTTTAGATTGTCGGAGTGCTCGCGCTTCCGTGACAAGCACCGAGATCAAATCGGGCTTTTCCCGCAACAACTTTTTCATTTGATCGCGTTCCTCTTCAGAGCACGTCCCAGCTGCAAATCTAGCGATCTTTTCCAGGAGCTCGGCTGGCACCGGGGTTGCGGCACGTCCCGTGACTTCCTGGGCACGACCCTCCAAGAGCTCGAACAGGATTTGGAAGTCATCATTCACAAGTGTGAGTGGAAGAGATGGACCGGGAAACCTCAATAGCGAAAAGATAGGCTTTCATCTTGCGTTCGAGGAAAAGAACGAAGGGCGGCGCCATCAGACCAGAGCGGCCACGTCATTGTTTCGACCTCTTATCTTAGACTCATAAGTTTGCGCATCTTGCGAATTATCTTCGTCACACTAAAAAAGCGCGTCCGCGGAACCTGCACATAGCTCGAGGAAATCTTCCCAGCGGAGCTCGAGCCACGGATCCGCCCGTTTCAGCTCCACCAGGATGTCGCGCGCAATACTCTCACGTGCGACCTCGAGCGCACGGCTGACTTTCGATTCATGCCAGCCCCACATGCGGGCAATTTCTCTCTGCGTCAGTTGATGAAGATGAACGAGCTTCAGCATCAAAACAGATTCAGAATCTCTCCTGGAGAAGGCGTTCTGAATCGCGGCTCTAAGTAATTTCAGTAGGGACTCTTCGCGCGAAACCGAGTCCGGCTGTGGCCTTCTGTCAAAAAAGTCGTCTGACGAACGATCGGAAGCGGGGACTTCGACGCGGAAACTTTGTCTGCGTTTCAGGTCAATCAGGCGGTGCGTCGCCACGGTCAAAAGCCAGGATTCGAGCGCGCATCGGCCTTGATACTTACCGAGAAGAGTCTGGCGATTTGGAGGCGCGACGAAACAGTCCGACCAGAGATCGGCGACCAGATCCTCAGCTTCGGTGGCACTCGCTCCCCTCGCACAGAGAACAGCCACGATCCTGCCGTGGTATCGGCTGCGCAACTCCGCTGCGGCTGTGCTGTTCACGTTCAGAACGCTCTGCGCAAAGTTCAGATCTTGCTCGTGACTGGATGTGGCCTGATACGGCATAGCGACACGGGAAGATGAAGTTCTCCCTCTTGAACGTCAATATTTTACCGAGCGCGCCGAAAAACCCGATCGCATCCCCATGTTCTTGAGCGCGACACGCCGCCAAACCCGACCGCCTTTGCTGATCGTGTGCCACCGCGCTCACTGTAGGGCGGGGGCACTGACGCCGGTCGGAGCGTTGGCGGACTTATCTACATTGCCGCGAATCTCGGCGGGGCCAGCGACCCGCCTACGGAAAGCACCAGTACAAGATTCTGAGATCCGACCGTTTCTGAGCAAATGGCGGCTTTTTGTTCGAGGCTTGAAAGGGTCCCAGTCAAACTGCTAGCTCTCATCCCACAAATGTCACCTCGTCCCACAATCTTTATTTCCTCGGTTAGCAAGGAGCTGCGAAGCGCGCGGCAGCTCGTCGCGAATACGTTGACCTTTTTAGGTTACGAACCTGTTTGGCAGGACATCTTTGGGACGGAGGGGGGCGACCTGCGCCAGATGCTGCGTCAGCAGATCGATCAATGCAAAGGTGTCGTCCAACTCATCGGTCAATGCTACGGCGCCGAACCGCCTGCTCCGGACGAAGAGTTCGGCCGAGTCAGTTACACTCAATATGAGGCCCTTTATGCCCGAAAGCGCGGGAAGAAAGTCTGGTACCTTTACATGGACGAGAGTTTTCCCATCGACGTACACGAACCGGAGCCCGAGGAGCTGCGCCAGTTACAGGCTTCCTATCGAAATATTCTGAAAGTCGACACACACCTTTTCCATCCGCTGGCCAGCCGCGAGGCTTTGGAAGCGGGAGTTCTCAAGCTCCGCGACGATCTAACTCAGCTGCGTCGTGGCGCAAAACGATGGGCTTTGGCGGTAGCGGCGTTGCTCTGCGTCATCGCGGTTTTGGTTGTCTGGCTTGTGCATGGCCAGGGTAAAATGACGGCGCAGATGGCGAAGGAAGGGGGATCGCTGGAGAAGATCGCACAACGCTTCGAATCGCTCGCCTCGACGGGCGGGCTCATTACTGCCGCGAAAACTCCCGAGGAGCATTATCACAATGCACGTGTTCACGAACTCAGTGGCAATTTCGCCGCCGCGCGCAAGGAATACGCCGAGTACCTTTCCGCGAACCTCGAAGCGCTCGATCCGTGGCTGAGTTATTCTGCCATGCTGAAGGCGGCGGAAGGCAAAGCCGGTGCGGTTGAGGCAATGCGCTATTTTGGCGACAAGCTAGTGCCGCACACGGTCTCCTACCAGACCGCGCTCGCCCTCCTCGAGGACGGGGAGACGCGCCTGACAAAACTCCAAACGCTCGCCGCGAGCCAGCCCGATTTTGGCCCGCTCGCGTGGCTCATCAGCCAAGAGTTTTCCGAGGCCCGGCGCGGTGACCAGACTCTCGCCGACCAGCGGGCGGAAAAGGAGTGGCTCGAGAAGTTTCGCGCGGCGCATGCCGCGGGGAAATTCGAAAGATATTTCCTGGATAAAAAGGAGGCGCTGAAGTGGATTGAAGCCGCGGAGGCTCGCTGGGCCAAGCTTTCCAGCACGCCGGAGCGAGTCCTCGAAAATCCGGTCACGCTTACCGCACAGTTCTCCAGCGGCGGCTGGGCCGTCATCTTCACGCTGACGGACTTCAAGGCGAAGGAACTTTTCTACAAGCTCGACGGAAAGGGCGATTTCCAGTCTACGGGCCAGCTCCCGTACAAGAACGCGCAGACCGGCCTGCCGATGGTGAACACCCATCTCCCGTTGCCGAACCTCGCACCTGGCGAGCACACGATCGAAGTGAAATACGTGGACAAAAACGAAAAGACGAATGGCCCCTACACGCTCACGTTTTCCACGGGCGACGAGCAGCTCGCGCAGGGAAAGATGGCACTCAATATGACTGCGGGTTCGTGGCTGATGTTTCGCGATTACGACGGAAAAGTCTTACTCTATTTCACCTCGCTGCTGTCGTATCGCCCGATTATCAAAGAAATCCGCTATTCGTTGAACAGCGAGAAGCTCGATCAGACTTTCAAGTTCAAGCCGAGCAACAAGATGTATGAGGTTGGAGACGAACTGCCGTATCTGTCTGTTCCGGCCGATTCCGAGTTCGCGAACGTGCAGGTAACGTACAAGGACGGTACGATCTCCACAGTGCAGAAAATCGTGCGGGCGAAATAGCGAAACCTTGAGGCATCGGAGGGCCATGGCGTACCCGTGAAGATTCGAACTTCAAACCAACACAACACTCGTGCTGTCGTCGAAAGTGCTATAGGATCGCAACCGATCCAGGTGGTTCTTTGAGTGGTGGGTGAGGGGATTCCGGTGCTGGGACGTTAGAGTGTGCTCGACTTGGCTCGCCCGCTCGCAGATTCTTTTTCGATGCAATCGCGACGGCCTGCAACATATCGGCGGCGGCATTTCCGCCGCACGCTCACGTGTGTCTGTGCGATCGTGCTCGCCGCGTCGAGCGGCACGCAGGCTCTCGATTACTTCGTGAATCCGAGCGGCGTCGATGGTGCTTTCCCGACGGTGCAAAGCGCGGTGGATGCTGTGGTCGGGCAGACGGGAAGCAATCGCGCGAACATTTTCCTCGCGCCGGCGAGGTACGTGGAACGCGTGACGGTCGATAAACCGTTCGTAACGTTCATTGGCCAGGGCGCGGCGCCGGCGGACGTGAACATTTCGTTCAACGCCACCCCCGTTTACACGCCGGTATTTTCCTGGGGCGCCACTACCCTGATCAGCATCAGCGCGACTGCCTTCATGGCGCGCAACCTGACTTTCGAAAACACCACCCCCGACCGCAACATCACGCAAGCTGTCGCGCTCGAATCCAACGCCGATCGCGCGATTTTCGATAACGTGCGGTTCCTTGGCTACCAAGACACATTGCTCGTCGATGGAATGGCGCGGCAGTATCTTCGCAAGAGCTTTGTCACCGGCGACGCAGATTTTATTTTCGGGAATGCGACGGCGGTATTCGACCGGTGCACGATCGAGAGCACCGACTTTGGCTACATTACGGCCGCCGACACGGCGCGAATAACCGCCAACGGGCTGATCTTTCTGGATTGCACGCTGGTTAGCGGCAGTGATCGCAATCCCGGGGACGACGGGACGTCGGCGCCGAACAACTCCGTCTTTCTAGGCCGACCCTGGTTCTGGTCCCCCTCGGAACAAATGCCGAGCGTTATTTACATTCGCACGCGCATGGGGACGCACATCGCCTATGCCGGCTGGGATCCGTCGAATTACTTCCTCGATCCTTTGCTCGACCGCGATCCGCTCACGCGAGTCTCCGAGTGGGGCAGTATGAATCTCTCCGGCGGGCTGCTCCCGGATTCAAATCACGATGGCACGCCCAACGGCCGCGTGCAGTGGGCAGACCCGATGACCGCGGCGCAGGCGGCCAATTACACCTTGCAAAATATCTTCGGGCCGGTGGAATTCTGGACCGCGGCGACGCAGCCCGACACGCCCGGCATTCCCTATGTGAGCCAGGGTGATCCGTGGAATCCGCCCGTGCAATTGCTTTCTCTGCCGGCCCGGCCCGGCGCGCAACCACAGCTGTTCAACATCTCGACGCGCCTGCATGTTGGCACCGGCGACAGTGTCGGCATCGGCGGGTTCATCATCACTGGCGTGGCGCCGAAGAAGGTGATCCTTCGCGCGATCGGACCATCTCTGGGCGCCTCTGGGTTGGACGACGTGCTGGCGGATCCGGTTCTCGAGCTCCACGGTGCCGATGGTACTCTGATGGCCGCGAATGACAACTGGAACGACGATGCAGTGTCAGCGGCGGAGCTGGCAGCGGCGGGATTGACGCCGGCGGATGACTCTGAATCCGCGCTTGTCATTACGCTTCTGCCGGGGCGATACACGGCGATCGTCCGCGGAAATAACGAAACGAGCGGCACAGCGCTGGTCGAGATGTATGACGACGATCTTGCGGCGGATTCGCAACTTGCAAACATCAGCACGCGCGGGTTTGTGGGAACTAACGACAACGTCATGATCGGCGGTTTCATCATCGGAGGAAATGGGCGAGCCAACGGACGTGTCGTCATCCGCGCGATAGGACCATCGCTGTCTGCCTTCGGGATCACGGACGCGTTACAAGATCCTTTTCTGGAACTCAAGAACGCGAACGGTTCCACGTTGATCAGTAATGATAACTGGCAACAGTCGCAGGAAAATGACATTAACCAAACAGGCCTGGCGCCCACTGACATTCGTGAATCAGCGCTTGTCACGACACTACCGGACGGCAATTACACCGCGATCATACACGGAACAGGCAACACAACAGGCGTAGCTGTCGTCGAAGTTTACATCGTGCCCTGAATGGGCATTAACTGGAGCTGACCAGGCTGCGTTACGCAAAGAACTTGCTGGTTTGAAAGGTCGGCTAACCATAGGTGCGCACCCGTGAAGATTCGAACTTCAAACCTTCTGATCCGTAGTCAGATGCTCTATCCAGTTGAGCTACGGGTGCTCGGCGGATGCTAATTAGCGGATGATGCATGGGCCGTCAAATGACGGACACGCTCGGCTTGAGCGAAATCCGAGACGGACGATTCTCTGTCTGTGACGATCTTCCTCGGCTGCGGGTTTGCGGCGAAATACCCGGAAGGAGGCGGCAATTTTTCGGTGCCGCTGCAATGGATGCTGGGATTGCGCCGGCTCGGTCTCGACGCTGTCTGGCTCGAGCTCCTGCCAGCGACCGCCGACGCGCGCGAAGACGAAGCGCGCATTCGCCATTTCCAGCGGCGCCTGCGGGAACATGGCCTCCAGAAATGTTATTGTCTGCTTCATCAAGCGCCGGCCGATGACGTGCACGAGCTGGCACGAATGCGTTGCTTCGGAATGTCGCGTCGCGAACTGCGCGAGCGTCTGGCAGGTCCGAATACGTTGCTTAACCTGAGCTACTCCCTCCATCCTCCGTTTCTCCTGGAGTTCGAACGGCGGATTTTTTGCGATCTCGATCCGAGCGAAATCTTTTTCTGGATGACGAAAATTGAGATGGGCCAATCCCATCACCACGAGTTCTGGACGATCGGGCTCAATGTCCACGCGAAGAATTGCCGGTTGCCTCCGTCCCCGCTCGGGTGGCGGACATTTTATCCGCTGGCCGACACCGAACTTCTTCAGCCGCAGCGCCGCCCGAGAACCGCCAAATTCTCGACAATCGGGCAGTGGTATTGGGGAGGGGGAGTCGAGGTCGATGGCGAGTTCCCAGATCTCTCGAAAAAGTTTGCCTTCGAACCGTACCTGAATTTACCTCGTCGCGTTCCGGGCGTTTGTTTCGAGCTCGCCATGAATCTAAACGCGGACGATCCCGAGATTGCGCGACTGCGCGAGCGAGGCTGGCATGTCGTCTCTCCGCATCGCGTCGCACGGACACCACGCGCGTATCGACGGTACGTGGCCAGCGCGCTCGGCGAATTCACCGCGATCAAAGGCGTCGACGTAGCCTGGCGCTCTGGATGGCTGAGCGATCGGTCGGCGGCGTTTCTCGCGTTCGGACGGCCTGTAATTACGGAAGATACCGGGGCCCGAAATTACTTGCCGCGCGAGAGTGGGTTCCGCTTCGTTAGCCGGCTCGCCGAAGCGGAAACGGCCGTGAATGAAGTCCTCGTGGATTGGCCGCGGCTTTCAAAGCAAGCGCGCGATTGCGCGATGGAAATTTTTGATTCGGTGAAAAATCTCCGCAGGATTCTCGATTTGTGAGGTGGATCGAGCGCTCCGCGTGCGATGTTGACTTGAGCGGCGCAGCCGCATTTCTCTCCCATCGCGCGATGGGGCGCGCGATCCACCACGCCTCCCAGCAACAGTTCTAAAGGAGTTGATTCCCCATTTGCAAAACGAGTTTGGGATGTTACTCGTTCCCGGTTATGGCTGATTTGCTAAAAACGGATGAGGCGAAAGCGCGCCTGAAAAAGATCCCGGAGTGGGAACTGGAGAAGAAGCATATCGAGCGCACGTTCGAGTTCGACGACTTTTCCGAATCAATCGATTTTGTGAATGGGGTCGCGGAAGTCGCCGAGGACGAGGAACACCATCCCGACATCGATATTCGCTATAACAAGGTGCGCTTGATTCTTTCCACGCATAGCAAAGGCGGCCTCACCGAGCTCGACTTCAGCCTGGCGGAACGAATCGATACGCTCTCGGAGTAAACCCCTCGATGCCCACCGCGCTCGGCACGAAGGGAACCTCGACGCGCGGAAGAGCCTTCTTTGCGAGTGCGTTTGTCGTGTTGACCGTCATCGGTGTCTGGAAGTTTATCGATTACCGAATGCAGCCACCGCCGCCGCCGAGGAGCGCACCAGCGGCAAACCGCTGAGGTACCGCTTTCGCGCTAACGCTGATCGACCGCCCGGCCTTCATCGGCGTCGATGAAGTTAAACATCGTTCGGATTTCCGAGCGTCCAGCCATTCCCGCCTCCTTCTTGCGACGCGTCAACGTCTCGGAGATCTCGTCGTTCCAACCGCGTTTCCGCATGAACTCATTCCAAACGTGGATTTCACCGTCCGTAGGCTTCCGCCCTCTTGCGAAGCACCACTCGAGAATCTCCTCGTCCGTTCCCCCTTCCTTCATGCGTTCAACGAGCTCACCGTAATCGATCTGCAAGAGATCGACACACCTCCGGTCAAGCCGCTTGCCCAGGTTCGGTTGATACTCGTCGGGAAGCTCGCCCTTCGCGTGCACGCGAATCTTGTCGAGCATCCGGCCGAAATAGACGAGCCTGCCCACTTTTGCACCGGGACTCCGAAGGGCAAAATCTTTCATATGTCGTTGAACCCAGTGGTTTGCCTCCTGTGTTTTCGGAACTCAAGCGGAATTTAAACATTTGAGCAATGCGACGGTTGGATGAATTTCACTCGTTCAATCATTAACTTGCTAAATCGCTAATTGATTCAATGGATCGCGTCGCCGGAATCGAAACGGAATATGGTTGCCTCGTCAGCGGAGAAGACGGGCGCGGACATACTGATGCCTGGCCGGTCAGGGTGAAAAATTTCCTGTTTCGGAAGGCGGAGGCCGGCGCCATCGATCTGCATTACCGGGATTACGAGGAACCTCCGGGCAACGGCGGTTTCCTCCTTAATGGCGGCCGCCTCTATCTCGACATGGGGCATATCGAGTACGCGTCGCCGGAGTGTCTGCACCTGCGTGATGTGGTGGCTTACGACGTCGCCGGCGATCAACTGCTTCAATCGGCCCTCGAGTCGCTCGATGCGGCCGACCGCGTTTCATTCATCAAGAACAACATTGATCACAACACCGGCGCGACCTTCGGCTGCCACGAGAATTACTTGATGAAGCGCGAGGCGCAATTCACGCCGCCGGTGCTCGGCACATTGCTGGCTTTCCTCGCTACCCGCCAGATTTTCACGGGCGCGGGCCGCGTGGGGCAGGCGAACCCTCTCGCGTTCGACTTCCAACTGCCGCAGCCGGAGGTCCACGTGGATTTTCAACTCAGCCAGCGCGCCGATCACATCGTGAACGACATCTACCAGTGGGTGCAGTTCAATCGCGCCATTATCAACGCCCGCGACGAACCGCTCGCCGATTATCGAAAATACCGGCGGCTCCATCTTCTCATCGGCGATTCCAATATGAGTCCGTTTGCGACCGCGCTAAAAATTGGAACCACTGCTTGCGTCTTGTCGCTGCTCGAAGACGGCCGCCTGCCAAAGAATCTCAGTCTGAGCGATGCAGTGCAGAGCACGCGCGACATTTCTCGCGATCCGACGGGCGCCTGGATCGTGCGGCTCGAAAATGGCAAGACGATCGGTGGTCTCGACATTCAGTGGCAATTCTACGAGCTGGCGCACAAACATCTCGGCGGCGCCAACGAGGAAACCGATTGGCTTCTCGAGAGCTGGAGTTTCACTCTTGAGGCTTTGGGCAACAAACCGGAATCGCTCATCGGAGGCGTGGATTGGATTACCAAGAAATGGCTGCTGGAAGCGTTTATGGAAGCCGAGGGGATTGGTTGGAACGATCCGTGGCTCCAAAGTTTGGATCTCGAGTATCATAACATTGATTCCGAGAAAGGGCTCTTCTTTGGGGTGAACCCAGCGAAACGAATCGGCGAATGGAACAACAGCGTGCGCCGGAAGGAGGCGAGCTATCATCCGCCCGCGAATACACGCGCGGCCGGTCGCGCGCAGGCCGTCGCGTGGTTTCAGAAAAGAGATCAACCCTACGTGATCAATTGGGATTCGATCGCGTGCGATAACCGCGATTTTCTCGTGATGGGCAACCCATTCGAGGACTACAGGGCGGAGGTCGCGAAGTTTTTGTCGCACCCGCGGCCGCCGCGGTCCGCCGGGGCCGGGCAACAATCGATGATCGAAAGAGGAGGAGAAGACTAGCGGCTTGGATCGGATGACTCCGATCTAGCTATGTGACAAATGTGCGAGCTCGAGCAAATGCGATGACTGTGCCGTCGGCGAAAAAGAGAGTCGCTGCGGTGATTGGCGGATGTGTCGCTGGCGTCCTGCTTCTGGGCGCCGTGTTCGCCGTTTCTCAATGCGATCGGAAGGTTGCCGCTCACTTTCAGAGGATGCATCTGAAGCCGCGAAAAGCGGACGATGCGATCACGGCGATCTCAAAGGACCCCGATCGTCACGCGCAGTTTCTGGAACGATCGAAGCAGGGGAATATCGATCTGGTATTTTTGGGAGATTCGATCACGGACCGGTGGCCAAGGGTAGGGGAATGGAGCTGGCTGAAGCTCGCACCCTACAAACCCGCCAACTTTGGGATAGAAGGCGATTGCACCGAGCACCTTCTCTGGCGCATCGAGCATGGAGAGCTGGACGCGATATCCCCGAAAATTGTTGTCGTCCTCATCGGCAGCAACAACGTTTTCTACTTTGCCGATGAAACACCCGAGTGGACGGCGAGAGGAATCGAAAAAATTGTCACCGTCATTCAGAAGCGGTCGCCGGCGAGCAAGGTGCTTCTTTTCGGAATCTTTCCTCGCGACGAGAAAGACAGCCGTGTCCAACGAACGATCACCGCTGTAAATCAACAGATTCAACATTTCAGCGATGGAGCGCACGTCCACTTCGCCGACATTGGCGCTCAGTTTCTTGATGGCGACGGAAATATTCCCGCCGACATTATGCCTGACAAAGTGCACTTGAGTGCGAAGGGATATGCAATTTGGTATCGCTCGCTGGAATCAATTCTTCCGGGGATGCTGAAGTAGCGCCGCAATGCGCCGTTCTTTTGGTAGGGCGAGACTCTGTCGAACCGAGCGCGAGGTAAGGTTTTTCGACGAAAACGGCTCCGGGGAGCGTCGCCTACCAATGATGTCGTCAGTGCTGGCTGCTACTCGAGCCGCTGCAGAGATGGCAGACCGTAATTCTGCTGAAGAGCCGCCGCTTCCGCCTCCACTTGCGCTGCTTCGAGCTCGATCTGCTTCGGATCTTCTTCCGTCTCGATCTTGATGAAACCGTCCAGCGGCTGCTTTACGGCTTCCGCCAAATCCGCCAGCGACTTGATTTCCTTGCCATTAATCTTGGTAACCGTCAGATACGCCAGATCATCGTAGCCGATCGTGCTATTCGCCGGGAGGACCTGAGTCAGAACCACCACCCGGCGGTTCCCTTCCGGGTAGAGCTCCGATTGGAATCGATCCTTATAGACGAAGCGCTGTGGCGCATCTTTCAGCCAGTTCGCGCCCCATTCCCGGAGGAATTGCCGGGACAATTCCTGAAAAATCAGCCCGCCGAGAACGTAATAGAGCGGCGCCCGATCGATGTTGTAGGGCGGGATCACGTAGTCATCCGCGGCGCGATGATCGAGCGCAAGATTCAACTGCATCGTCTTGCCCTCGCGTTGAATTTGCACCGGCATGGTATCGCCCGCAAAAGCGCGCGCGGTGATCAGATTCGTAAACTCGATTTTCCCATAGAGCGGATCGACGTAGTTCCCATTTTGATCGATCTCATTGTTGCCGACGCCGACAACAATATCGCCAACTTTCAAACCGGCTTTGGCTGCCGGCATGTGTGGTTCGATGCTTGTCACGTAGACGCCGGCGGCTTTGCCGCTTTGCCCCGCGAAACTGCGCAGCTGCGGATCACGCGTGGGGAAAAACCCGAATCCCGCGGAGGGGAAGCCGCGGTAATGCTGCGTCTCCGCGTCTTTCAAGAAATGCGCGATAATCGGAGCCGGGATCGCGTCGAGCACCTGAGTTCTCGGATCGAACCGCAGGAGCAAACCGGCGAGCTTGTTATTCTTGACGAGCGGGACGGTGTAGCTGTTATCGCGGTACTGCATCGAGATGCTGATGCGATAAGTCAGAAACTGGCCCAGATCCGCCGGGTAACGGGTCATCTGGATTGTGGTCACGAGTCCTTCGGTGCCAACGAGCGCGCCGGTGGCTTCGAGCTGCCACGCCGCGAGGCGATCGCCGACCACCGTATCGAGCGCAAGCTGAAGTGGCGTGAGGCCGTTCAGGAATTTTTTGTCGGTGGGCTCCAGAAGCGCCAGATTCGCTTCATAATCAGCGACCACCACATTAGCCCCGGTCTTTTCGCCAGACTCCGCGCGCTCCAGCTCGACGTAATTTTGATTCGCAACCAGATCCGCCGTGACAAGGACGCGGCCTTGCGGCAGCACCGCGCCCAAAGCACGTTTTGAAAAGGCCGCCCGCTTCTGCCATGGCCGCACGTAGTCGTATGGTTGCCCGGTGACATTGACCCGCACCAGTGAAAGCTCCTTCGGCTTCACCACAGTTGCAGGGCCCGGTTCTTTTTTGGGCGCTGCAAACATCCCGAGCGGTAGGAGAAGAACGCCGATGAGGGCGAGACTGAAACGGAAAGCTCGCATCAGGTTTTGTTTTGATCGACTGGCGTGGGCCTGGCCGGCTGGTCTTCCAGGTTTTGTTCCGAGACGACGTTGTAACGCGTTTTGATTCTCTCCCGCGCGGACTCCACCTCTTTCGGATCAAGCACGAGCGGAGGTCCGTCGCCGATCATACGAACGACAAAGCGATCTGGCGTTTCTGAGAAAGCCTTGGCCAGGTCAGTCAACGTTCGGATTTTTTGGCCGTTGATCTCGTCCACGATGCTGGCCCGGTAGGGGGCGAGATAACTGTTAGTCGGATCGGGCAGAATGTTCGTCAGGACGATTACTTCAGGGTGCTCCAGGTAAATTTGCTCCGTGACGAAATAATCAAAATAATGCCGGATGCGGATGTCGGTCGGTTGATACGCGTCGACCAGATCGAGCGTGAGCGGCTGAAACAACAGGCCCCCATAGACAACGTAACGCGGGCGCACATCATAAGTGTGGGCGAGGTAGGCATAGGGCCAAACCGATCCGAGCTCGAGGCTGACGGTGACCGGTTTTTTGTCTCGCAAGAGCTCGATTTTTACCACGTCGCCTTTGAATTTCCGCTCGACTACTTCCGGCATTTCGACAGACTCGCCTTCGAGCTCGACCGTCGCGTCGCTCGCGATGGGATGATCGTCGATCGAGAGAAGCACGTCGCCTGACTGCACGCTTTTTGCGGATGGGCCGGCGGCGATCACGGTGCCCACGAGCACACCGCGATCGTCATCTTTTAAGCCAAGAAAATGGCGCTGCGCAGGATTCTGAAGCTTCGTGTAAGTGAGCCCGAGATCCACGTACTTGTCGTAGTGCCCGTCCTTGATGTCCGAGAGAAAGCGTTGAATCACCGGCGTGGGAATCATATATGCGACGCCTTGCGCGACGTCGCCGCTATATCCTTGAAACGCCACGCCGACCACTTTCGCATTTTGCATCACGGGCCCGCCGCTGTTGCCAGGATTGATCTGCGCGCTGATCTGGATCGCGAGATGCTGGTCGATCGAAGAGTGCGTGTAGGGCTGGAAATCGATTCGCGACACAATGCCGGTGGTCACTGACATTCGCTCGCCACCGAGAGGATAACCGTAGGCCGACACGACCGCCTCGAGTTCCGGGATCCCACCGAAGGTTAGCGGCGTCATGTTCTTGAAAAAGTTCGGGGATGCAACCTTGAGGAGCGCCAGATCGCAGTCATGCGCGACAAAGAGAACCGTCGCCGGGTATTTATTCGGATCCCCATCGCGCTCCACGGTGAGGTAACGGCTGTTGCTGACCACATGCGCATTGGTCATGATGCGGTTGCCCTCGATCACAAAGCCCGCGCCGATGCCCCGCTGAATTGCGCCCGAGTTCCAGGGCGCTCTGTAATCCGGCTCGACTTCCGTCGCCGTGATGCGGACCAAACTTTTCTGGATCTTGCCGTTCGGACGCGTCGCGACAGCAGGGGCCTGGATAAGGGTCTGCGGCGCTGCCGGAGTGGGCGTGGCAACAGACGTCGCTCCAGGCGGCGGTGGCACGGTCCTCTGCTGCGCCTGAATTTCTCCCCCATTCAAGTACAGCAAAGCGGACAGCAAAAATGCGAAGCGCTTCATCGGAAGTCCGAGAAGATGAAACAGATGCCTCAGAAATCAAATCATTGCGGCTTCTCTACAAAGCAGGTAGGGACGCACCTCCGGGGCGTCTGTCGAAAGAATCGACTGCGTCAAGAGAAGTCAGCGCGCTCGGCCTCTTGCGCGCCAAAGTGGCGATGGGGGCGCGGCGAGAGCACGCCCTACTTGGTTCTGATCGCGTGGCGCCACCCTACGCCGCCGCATGCTCGTGAACATGCTGCCGCCGCTGCTCCTGCGCGACAAACGCCGGCGCCGAAGGCGTGTGGAACATCTCGAGATCGTCCACGTCATGATCGGTTACGGGACTGAGCGCGAGGTCCATGTATTGGAGCTTGCGCGGGTCTTTCTTGATTCGCACGTAGATGCGCCGCAGCCCAAAATAGAGAGACACCCACCGGGCGAGCTTTGCCGCGGATTCCACGATGTAGCCCGGATAGAACTTCCACCTCGGCACAATCGGCAGCCCGGGCCGGCGGTCACGCCGGAACTTCAAGCGCAGGAAGCCGCTCTCGAGCGGGTGAATCTTCTCGATGTGGATCGAGCCCATGAACCAGGTGATCAGCAGGATGGCATTGCTCCCACTCGCCTTCTTCGCCATCAACCGGCGCAACACCGTCTCCATATGTTCCATGGTGTAATAAGTCTCCCACGCCGTCTGGTAAGCCCGCTCCCAATCTTCGCGCGACATCTTCGCATGCGGGGCGCAAGTGTGATTGAGATCGTATCGGTTCAAGTCCGCATCGATCACGACTCCGGCGTTGACCAGTTTTTGGTGATCTTCCGAACCCGGCAGCGGCGTCAGGAAAAAGAACTCCAGCAGATCGACCGGCAATTCCTTCTTGATGATCTCGATGTCACTCCTGATGGATTCCACCGTGTCGTTCGGAAAGCCGGTGATGTAGCCGGCGTAGGTGATGATCCTCGCGGTCTTCCAGGCGAGGAGCATCTTGCGGTACTCCGTAATCTTGTTCTGCCGCTTATGTGCGCCGGCCAGACTGTCGGGGTTGATGTTCTCCAGTCCGATGAACACCCGCTTCACCCCCGCCGCGGCGCATTTCTCGATAAAATTCGGAAGCTTATGGCAAAGCGTGTCCACTTGGATGAGGAAAGACAACTTGATCTTCTCGACCGAACGCAGGCGAATGAGGCGATCGAGGATCGGCTCCCAATCTTTGTTCCGTGCAAAATTGTCGTCGGTGATGAAGAAGTGGTGCAGCCCCTGCGCCACGTTCGCGCGCACGATCGCCTCGATGTCGTCGGGCGAACGGCGGCGCGATTTTCGACCCTGGACATTGATGATGGTGCAGAACGAACATTGGAACGGACAGCCGCGTCCCGCGTCAAAGCTGGTGATGCCGCCGGCGGTGCGTGCAGCGCGCACAGCAGTGATAATCGGGATGGGCGACCCTTCGATGCCGGGCAAATCCGCCATGTAGTTGTAGAGCGGCTTAAGTTTTTTCTCGAAGGCATCTTGCAACACTTGCTCAAGACGCCCTTCCGCTTCACCGGCAAAAAGCGAGATGCCCATCGCCTTGGCGCGATGGAGATCGGGATCGTTGCCGCCGAGCATGCTCATCGTCCCGGAGACATGGAAACCGCCGATCCCGACTTGAATGCCGCGCTCGCGCAGCGGCTTCGCGAGGTCGAGCGTGTGCGGGAACTGATTCGATTGCACGCCGACCATCATCACCATGCCCGCGCCGGCCTCTTCGATCATGCGCGCCAGGCGCTCCGGACGGATGCGGGTGTTCGTCTCGTCAAAAGGATGGATCTCCAGTTCGACATCATCGCCGAGGACGTGGCGCTCGGCGCAATCGCGAGCCAGGCCAAAGACTGCCGCCAGCGAATTGGACGGAATCGTGGAACGAAACCATTGGATCACGTAGCCGTCGTCGTCATAGTGAGACGGCTTGACGAGAACGAGGCAAAAACGCTTCATTCCGCGCGCGGATGTAGTCGGGGTCGGCATCACGGTTTCCAAACGCCCCACCATACACAATGCAGCGATCCTCGACAGGCAAAATTGCCTCGCCCTTCGTCTCCGCCTCCTCGTTCCCAAACTCTGTTTGGGAACGCACTTATCTTCGCAACTCAGTTGCGCTCTTCCCTATCGCCAGGGATCAACACGCATCGCAGGAACAGCGCCCGTCAACCATTCATGCGCCGACGAATAGCGCCAGTGCTCCGGCGATGCCACCAGTCCGCGCTTCACGGGATTGTTGTGCAGATATTCAAGTTTCTGCAGCATCATCTGATCGCTCGCGATGGATTGTGGATGAACGCCTTCTTGCCAGACTTGATGAGTGCTCTCGCGCTTGTGAGCCGCGCGGAAGAATTCCAGCTGATTCAGCAACCAATCGCGACCTTCAAGCTTAAGCTGACCGAGAATCTCGTGAGCCGTGAATTTCTTGAGGTCCGCCACAGTGCGCGCTAATTGCAGCCCGGACACGATGGCGTGGAAATGATTGTCGAGAATTACCCAAGCGTGGACGCGCAGACCTTTCTCCCGACGACAATACTCCAACGAGCGCACGAGGATATCGCAGCACGCCGCTGTCGTGAAGACTGGGAGCCACTCGACAATGGTCGAAGTGATGAAATGCGCGGAGCTTTGATTGTTGATGCGATAGCGACTGCGCACGCGTTCGGGAGGATGAGAAACGGAGTTTCTTCGGACAAGTGCGTTCCCAAACAGAGTTTGGGAACGAGGATGGGGAAAGGCAGGGACGGCTCTCCAAGCCGTCCGTTGTGGGGCCGGTCGCATCGCCGCATTGTAGGGCGTCTGTGTCAGACGCCATCTACAGGTCGTTCGATGGTGGCGTTTCACAGAAACGCCCTACAAGAGAAGGGACGTCCCTACGCTACCGCCGCATGCTCGTGCTTATGCTCGTGCGCATGCTGCCGCCGCTGCTCCTGCGCGATAAACGCGGGCGCCGATGGCGTGTGAAACATCTCCATATCCTCATCGTCGGTCACCGGAGTCATCGCGAGGTCCATGTATTCGAGCTTCTTCGGATCCTTCTTGACCCGGACGTAGATGGCGCGCAGCCGGCCATACAACACCGCCCATTTTCCAAGCTTCACTACCGATTCCACGGCGTATTTCGGATAAAACTTCCAGATCGGCTCGATCGGCAACCCCGGCCGGCGATCGCGTCGGAATTTGTAGCGGAACAACCCGGTTTCGAGCGGATGAATTTTCTCGATCTGAATTGCGCCCCAGAACCAGGCGATCAGCATGATGGCGTTGCTGGCCGGGGCCTGTCTCGAGACCAGGCGGCGTATCACCGCTTCCATGTGCTCATCCGTGTAATACGTCTCCCAGGCTTTGCGATAGACTCGCTCCCAATCTTCGCGGGACATCTTCGGATGCGGCGCGCAGACGTGGTTGAGATCGTACTTGTTCAGGTCGGGATCGACCACCACTCCGGAGTTCACCAGCGTCTGGTGATCCTCCGAGCCCGGCAACGGCGTCAGGAAAAAGAACTCCAGGATATCGAGTGGCAATTCCTTCTTCACGATCTCCACGTCGCGGATGATCGATTCCGGCGTGTCGTTCGGGAACCCGAGGATGTAGCCGCAATACGTAATGATCCGCGCCTTCTTCCAAGCCTGAAGCATCTTCCGATACTCCGTGATCTTGTTCTGTCGCTTGTGCGCGCCCGCCAGGCTGTCCGGGTTAATATTCTCCAGCCCGATGTAAACCCGCTTCACTCCGGCCGCGGCGCATTTCTCGATAAAATTTGGCAGCTTATGGCAGAGCGTGTCCACCTGGATCAGGAACGACAGCTTGATCTTCTCGTTCAGTCGCAGGTGAATCAGCCGGTCGAGGATTTTTTCCCAATCCTTGTTCCGGGCAAAATTGTCGTCCGTAATAAAGAAGCGGTTCAATCCCTGCGCCACGTTTTCGCGAATGAGCCGCTCCACGTCGTCCGCCGATCGGCGCCGCGACTTCCGTCCCTGGACGTTGATGATCGTGCAAAACGAACATTGGAACGGGCAACCGCGTCCCGCGTCGAAGCTCGTCACCGCGCCTGCCGTCCGCGCCGCGCGAATCGCCGGGATGAGCGGCAGCGGTTCGCCCTCGATGTTCGGCAGGTCCGCCATGAAATTGTAAAGCGGCTTGAGCTTGTTCTCGAAGGCGTCCTTGAGCACCAGCTCCATGCGTCCTTCCGCTTCCCCGGCAAAAATCATCACGCCCATCGCCTTCGCCTTGTGAAGGTCGACGTCATTACCGCCCATCATGCTCAGGATTCCCGAAGCATGGAACCCGCCGATCCCTACCTGGATCCCGCGCTCCCGGAGCGGCCGCGCCAGGTCGAGCGCATGCGGGAACTGGTTCGATTGCACCCCGATCATCATCACCATCCCCGCGCCCGCCATCTCGATCATCCGCGCCAATTTTTCCGGCCGGATCCGCGTATTCGTTTCATCGAACGGATGAATCTCGATCTCCACGTCGTCGCCCAGCACATGCCGCTGCGCGCAATCCCTCGCCAGCCCATATACCGCCGCCAGCGAATTCGACGGAATCGTCGAGCGGAACCACTGGATCACATACCCGTCGTCATCGTAATGCGACGGCTTAACGAGGATCAGGCAAAAACGCTTCGTGGCGCGTGCTGATGTGCTGGGAATAGACATTGGATTATCCGATCTCTGACTTCTGGCCTCCGACCTCCGGCTTCAGACCGCACCTTATACACAATATTCCCACCCTCGACAGCAAATTCTCACCCTGCTCCGCCGCTCCCAACCCCTCGTTCCCAAACTCCGTTTGGGAATGCCCATGTCCCGGCAACTCCGTTGCCTCTTCCTCCACCAAATCCGCTATCGATCCCTCCCGACGCTGTGATATGATCCGGTCATGGCAATCCCCGTCCTTCCGCTCAACGAAATGAGCGTCGAAGAAAAACTCCAGACCATGGAAACCATCTGGGCAAGCCTGTCGGCGAATCCCGAAGCAATCGAATCGCCGGCCTGGCATAAAGAAGAGCTGCGCGTTCGCGAAGCTCGCGTCGCATCCGGCGAAGCGAAATTCGTCGACTGGGAAAAGGCGAAAGAGGAAATCCGGCGACAAACCTCGTGAGGATCGAAGTCCTCCCAGACGCGCAACGCGATCTCGTTGCTCCTCGTTCCTAAGTTGTACTTCGGAACGGCATTTGCCCCGGCAACTGCGTTGCCCAGCGCCAATCGGTATCGCAAATTCCGAAACGTCGCGAGCGGAATGCGAGACTGGCTTTCAGGTAGTGGAACAGAGGGCTGCAATACAGAAGGAAGCTTTCCCGGTCCTGGCCTGATTTCTTTCAACCTTTCCACTAAACCGAAGACAGCGTTGCGGAAGTGATGCTTCTAGTAAAAGCTTGTTCGTCGTGGCGATCACTCCGGGAGACATTAAAACAGTAATCGCCGGCGAGAACTTCGGTCACGAGATGCGGGTTCGCCGCATTCTGCAAAGCTATCGTCGCGAAAGCTTACTCGAGCACGGTGGCGGCTATCGGGACCCGCAAACGAATAAAATTCGCGAATTTGACTTTCGTTGGATTTTTCCGCGGGAGGAAACGGTTCTTAGTCTAGCAATTGAATGCAAAAATGTTTCGGTCGATGCGCCCGTAGTCATATCTGGTAGCAAGCGCGAACCGCGTGAGGCAAGGCATGCGTTGGTCGAGTCGCGCAAAGGTGGGATGTTCAGCACTATGTCCGGTTACGTCGACGTTGCCGCCGCTGGTGTGATCCGCAACATTCGAAACGACGAGTCACTTTATCCGGCTAAGAATTTTGTCGGGAGAAACATTCTGCAACTCAAGCCGGCACAGAAAGCTGGGAGCTACCTTTCGGCCAGAGATTCGGACGTATATGACAAATGGTTCCAAGCGTTGGCGTCCGCGTTTGATTTGGTGAGCGAGGCTTTGCGCCATGCGGAACGGTTCGTGATTCCTCATGTTTTCACCCTTGTTTTGCCAGTTGTAGTTCTACCTGACGACACGCTGTGGCAGGCTGAATACAGCGAAAACGGCGATCTATTGGGAGATCCGACAAAGACCGACGAATGCGAGATGTATGTCGGAAGATCGATGACGCCGCCGCACGAAATCGGCGACATAACAACGCCTTATACTTTTTCTCATTTGCACTTTTTCACAAGCAAGGGATTCATCTCCTTCCTCCTAAGAGCGACGGGTGCGGGAGGTGATAACCAATGGCGTGCGGCGGCTTTTAATTCAGATGTGATTGCGGCTTCGAAGGATGAACGACGTTCATAAAACTGGGTGGTACGCGCAAAAACAGTCTGGATCTTCGGTGCGGGCGTCAGCGCGGAATACGGTTTCCCATTGGGCAGGGAATTACTGTTGAAGGTTGCGTCTCAATTGATTGAGCGCCCTTTCTGCCTATTGAAGTCGAGCTCGCTCCGAGGATGCCGACCCCGGGTATCGAAGTAAGGTCGCGGAAGACGTTCCCCTAAATCTGCGGTCGACGGCTGACGCACATACCGTTTGACAATTTTCTATTCCGGCATAAGAATGCCCCCGAATGAGCGCCCCCCTATCCCTCCGCTCCCGCATCTATTTCAGTGCCGCACTTGTCGTCGGCTGTTTCGCGAGCGCAACGTTGCTCGCTTCCTTCCCTCCCGAAGCGTCGACCAAAGTTTTTCCCCGAACGCTGACGTTTGAACAGCGGGTGGATTATCAACGGAAGATTGAAGAAGTTTATTGGCATCATCGCATCTGGCCGAAGGAACGCACTGATTCCAAGCCTGCCCTGGAGACTGTGATGTCCCGGGCACAGATTGAAAACAAAGTACGAGACCATTTGCGAAACTCAGGTGTGCTGGAGGAATACTGGCAGCAACCGGTTAGCGCCCAGCAATTACAGGCAGAGATGGAGCGAATGGCGCAGCACACAAAGGATCCAGCGATGTTGCGCGAATTATTTGAAGCGCTGGGCAATGATCCATTCGTCATCGCGGAATGTCTGGCCCGGCCGGCGTTATCGGAGCGCCGGGTGACTGAATTTTATGAGACGAACGCAAAGCCCGGCAGCGTTCCGAGGCAGCGCGGACAGGCAGAGGTCCACTCTCAGAGCCCGCGAGGCGAGAGCGATTCTGTTTTCACCGGCTACTCGCTACCTCTTTTGACCAGTCCCGCGAGCGTATGCACTGATAACACATGGTCGCCCTTGGCAGACCTGCCGGCACGCCGCGCCCTCCATACTGCGGTGTGGACGGGCAGCGAAATGATCGTGTGGGGCGGGTTCAACTATGACGAGGCTGTAGGCACCGGAGACAGGTATAACCCAGCCACTGACAATTGGTCGAAGGTAAGCCTGACGAACGCACCAGTTGCGCGATATGGCCATACGGCGGTGTGGACCGGCACGGAAATGGTCGTCTGGGGTGGATATGCGCTTGGCGGCATTTATTTTAATAGCGGTGGTAGGTACGATCCGGCCAGTGACAGTTGGAAGCCGACTAGCCTTAGCAATGCACCTACAGCGCGATCTTCCCATACCGCCGTGTGGACCGGCAGCGCGATGATTGTATGGGGCGGAATAGATGGAACGCAAACAGATCCGGCAGCGGCATATTCGAACACTGGCGGTCTATATGACCCGACAGCGGATACCTGGACTACTCTCATCAACGCTAATGCGCCGGCGGGCCGGTTCGAGCATTCAGTTGTATGGACGGGCAGCGAAATGGTCGTTTGGGGCGGCCAAAACTACTACGGTTACTTAAATAACGGGGCGAGATACAATCCTGCGCTAAACACATGGACGACGCTGAGCGCGGTGAATGCGCCCGGGGCGCGATACTCCCATGCCGCGGTGTGGACTGGCACCGAGATGATAATTTGGGGCGGCTGGAATGGCCATTACGTAAGTGATGGCGCCAGATACAACCCGGCGTCTGACACCTGGGTTGCGTTGAGCGCAAGCAACCCGCCGCCGGGCCGCTTTTCGCCCAGCACTGTCTGGACAGGCAGCGAAATGATTGTGTGGGGCGGCAATGTCGACGGCCAATTCAATTCCGGGGCGCGCTATAATCCGGCTGCGAATACCTGGAGTCCGATGAGCACAATTAACGGCCCGTACGGTGCAGATACGAACACGACCATTTGGACAGGGAGCGAGATGATTGTTTTTGGCGGATTATATGGTGAAACGTCCAACACCGGTGGGAGGTACGACCCGGCAGCCGATACCTGGACTCCAGTTCGCACTACCAATACACCGGCGGGCCGAGCTGGGCACACGGCGGTTTGGACGGGGAGTGAAATGATCGTGTGGGGCGGCGGAACTAATGCTCCTGTTTTAGCCACAAACACTGGAGGCCGATACGACCCTGCTTTAGACACATGGGCGCCGACCAGCACGGTAAACGCGCCTGTAGCTCGGCAAGACCACACCGCGGTTTGGACGGGAACGGAAATGATCGTCTGGGGCGGTTGGTATGACGATGGCACCGTCATTCACATCTTGAACACCGGTGGACGATACGATCCCGCAGCAAACACTTGGACTCCTACGACGCTGGCGAATGCCCCTGATCGACGGCGGTATCACTCCTCCGTTTGGACCGGCAGCGAAATGATCGTGTGGGGTGGTAACTCTGATATTCCTGGAAATGGGGCTGCTCTGGTCAACACTGGCGGGCGATATAACCCGAATACTGACAGCTGGGTCGCCACGAGCACGACGAATGCGCCTAGTGCGCGAAACTTCCATACCGCTGTCTGGACAGGCAGCGAGATGATCGTTTGGGGCGGCGGTTATTATGCCGCCGGTAACACCGGTGGAAAATATGATCCGGCCACAGACAGTTGGACCGCCACTAGCACCGTTGGTACAGCACCGCGAGCCGGGCATAGCGGAATATGGACAGGCAAGGAGATGATCGTCTGGGGCGGTTACAATGGCAGTACCGATGTAAACACTGGAGCTAGGTACACTCCAAACACCGACACATGGACTGCTACCAGCCTTTTCAACGCGCCTGAAGGCCGCGGCGCTCATTCAACTATATGGACCGGCGACGAGATGATCGTCTGGGGCGGTTTTAATTCCGGGCAGAACCGCTTTCTCAACACAGCTGGCCGATACAGTCCGGCTTTTGACACTTGGACCGCAACTACGCCAGTCAATGCCCCCCACGCGGTCGACTCCCCAACCGGAGTCTGGACTGGCAGTCGGATGATTGTATGGGGCGGCTTTTTTACCTTTCAGGATTCTTTCGGCTACGCTCACGGCTTTGTCCGCAGCACTGGAGGAGAATATTGCGCAGGACAGCCTGGTCCGCCGCCGGTGAGGCTCGCTAATATCTCCACGCGAGCCTTTGTGCAGACCGGCGACAACGTCATGATCGGCGGATTGATCGTCACCGGCAGTGGAGTCAAGAGAGTCATTTTGCGTGCGATTGGGCCCAGCCTTTCAAATTCTGGGATTGCTGATGCATTACAAGATCCGGTTTTGGAACTGCATGATTCAACAGGTGCATTGCTCGCATCCAACGACAACTGGATGGACGCACCTAATAAACAGGCGATCATCGATAGCGGCCTTGCGCCAAGCCACAATCTCGAATCGGCGATTTTGACCAGCCTCAATCCTGGCGCTTACACCGCTGTTATTCACGGCGTGAACAATGGCACCGGAACCGCGGTTGTTGAAGCGTACGATCTCGATCAAACCGCCATTTCCAAATTCGGCAATATTTCAACGCGCGCTTTCGCTCAGACGGGGGACAGCGTGATGATTGGCGGGTTGATCGTAACTGGATCAGGTCCGGAATACGTGGTCGTGCGCGCGATCGGGCCATCCTTGGCTCAATCTGGTGTTGCCAATGCTCTGGCCGATCCCTCCCTCGAATTGCACGATGGCAATGGCGCGTTGCTCGCATCCAACGACAACTGGATGGACGCATCTAATAAACAGGCGATCATCGATAGCGGCCTTGCGCCACGCCACTATCTCGAATCCGCGATCTTAACCAGTCTCAATCCCGGCTCTTACACCGCCATTGTTCGCGGAGTGAACAATGGTACCGGTGTTGCATTGGTGGAAGTTTTTGGACTCAACTGATCAGGGGCGCAAGCGGGGTCATTGTTGACGTTCGAGTATGACCGGGAAGTAGGGTAATAGTTCCCCAGGACGATGAGCGTAAGGTGAATGAACGAAATATATTCTCCGAAAAGAAGGCGAAGCGCGACACCGCCACCGCCCGCGCAAGCCTCAACATAGATTCCATCTTCCGCGTGGTGGAAAAATGTCATCTTCATGAATTACTTCATGCACACGGTCCGCATTGGTCGAGAGCTTATCCTGGCGAGCGCAAATTGTGATTTACCGACCCAGTATTTTGCGACCGATGAACAACTTACTGCGAGGCAAATGACGGGTTGATCGGCTGACATGTGTGAAAGCGCACCATAGATTGCCCGTTCCCGCTGCCTGATTTTTCAGCAACGGGATAAACCACAATGCGCAGACCGGTCACTATCGCTACCAACCTCTGTGCGGCACGGTGGTGAAACCAAGGTTTCATGTTCGAACGAATCACGGTCGAGGCAGAGCGTAGGCAAAGTGCGGAGTACGCCTTCAAGTTTGGTTTCCTTGCGGAAGCCATGCTGTTTTATGGACGCGTGCGAATCGTCACGGACAAAATATCTCTGCCGTGTTTGATACGAGAATTTGAGCCTGCCATTCTGGAGGAATATCTCTCTCGCAACTATCTAGCAATCGACTACGAAGAAAACGCTACAGGAACATTTTGGCCTGATCGCACGCGCCGCGAAATCGTTCTCCCAGCAATCGTCCCAATTACGGAAGGTAGTTTAATGGAGTGTCTAAACAAGACCCTCAAACCCATTGCAAAACGTACTGGCAAGACACGGAGGATGGCACTCCCGATTTAACAAATTAATTCACCGCCGCACAATCGATGAAAACTTGGTGACTCGATTCCTAGCTGGATTGAACCGAGATTACGCTGTCAAAGGTGCGAGATGCGCGCTAACAACGTTGTTCCCTGATGAGGTATTTCCCGAGCAACTGCAATTTGACGTTGAGCTGATTCCGGACGGACTTGTCCGAGTGGATACGGACATCAGCTTTGAAGCGCTCAACACGAAGTACCACCGCGATACTACCTATCCCCCTTATCCCTTTAGCAAATCACTTCTGAATCCCGAGATTAGCACCGCGTATTTAATTGGTAGATTGCTACGCGCACACAAACTAGCGGAAGACGCGGCAATTGCGGGGTCTGAAATGGCCCTAGAGCCGCTGTACAGCAATCTTATTGCCCTCAGGACCGGGAACATTCTGAGACCTAGAGTCAGCTACGAGCCTCAGCTCCGCTCTTTTCAAGATTTGTTATTCGATGACGGCAATGCGTTAGCCGAAGCTATCGATTCCGGCGAGCGAACCTTTCGAGGTTTCCTGCCGGTGATCGAAAAAGCCGGACAGTTTCGTTCGTGGTTGCAAGCCACTCCACCGAGTTCGAATCTGTTGAAAGAATATACCAGGGCGGTTTCTCAAACTACGTGGTTGGATCGATTGCCCGGCAAAAGTCTGCGCTGGGCAATCTTTACAGGTACCGGCGCAGCTCTGGACTTAGCCGGCGCTGGCGGCATAGGCACGATCAGCGGTTTGGCCTTGGGAGCGGCCGATACGTTCTTTTTGGAGAAGTTGATTAACGGATGGAGACCGCATCACTTCGTGAACACGGAAGTGCGCCGATTTCTGAGCCAAAAATAAGTTAACTGTCCGCTGCTTGATGCACAACGTCGGGTGAGCGAGATAGCTGGAGGATAGGGGTGAGTCGTCAAACCTTGACAGAATCAGGTGACCAATTGCTGTAACGCCGCTCCATTTGATTGCAGCCCTTTTCAGTCAAAACATGTTCTCGACTTTCGAAGGCTTCTCCATCGCAGTCGAGCGTTCCCGCTGGAACCAAGGGACTTGCTTTCGTTACGCGGCAAATACAACATCACGGTCTATGAACAACGCTGACGAGATCAAAACATTCCTTTCCACGTTTGCGGTGTATCTGCCGAGAGTCATAATTTGCCTGGTGGCTTGCATCGTCATCCTGGCCAAGTGGCGGGAGGCACGCGGTGCTGCACTTTGCCCGGGTCCAGACGGGGTCAAGTCTAAATTCCTTAACATATCGGTCGAAAGGATTTCAGCTGCCCGAGCTGAAGCAGGTGTGTCAAGGAATTTAGACTTGACCCCCACTGACCACTCTTCAGGCAGAACTGATCGGGAGATGGCATGCAGGAATTCTCCTTCTGGCCGCTCAAATATTCTTGGAACCCCATCCGGTGGATTCCGTAGTCAATTAGCGTGAGGCAATTCCTTACGGTGGAGCGCCCGACTGCTACCGGCCACCTCGGTCGAGAATCGGGTCCGGGTCCGTTGGCAGGATCCGGCAGGAATATCTATTTTCGATCTGAAAAATCATCGCCGTCGCTGACCATTTTTTTCACGGCGCAAGTTCCTCATTTTCACCTTGTCACCCTCCACGCAATTCGACGTGCTCTCGATCCTACAGTTTTCCGCTGCGCAAAGACCCCTCAACCGCCGAAATAGACGAAGAACGTTCGCTTAATCTTTGTCGAGCGCCCAACCACGCCACCATGATCTCTATGAAAGAATCCATCCAGACAATTGCCGTGTTTGCTGTCGGCATTTTCTTTATCTACCGCCTTTTGACAGGTTGGATGTCCGCCAATATGGATGTTGCGATCGATTCCTCTCGCTTCCACCTCAACGATCAGGAAGACTATCTCGCGGTCGACGTAAAGCTTGAACGCGGTGAGTATGGCACCTTACAACTGGGCGACTCGCAAGTGAGAGTTACTTATCTCGACTCCACGGTAGGGCCGCCACCTATCAGTTTGGCCGGAATGCAGCGACTTGCCGACAAAGAAGGAAAACTGAATTGGGAGAAGATCGCACCAGAACCACACCTCAACCTGCACGCGAAGGAGAAATCCGAATTCGCGGCGGCATTAAAGGTTCCAAGGAACGCAGCCTGCATCATCGAAGTTACATTCTTGACGCATCGAAGACTGGACGGACTCGAATGGCTCGGTGGATTTCACTGGGGGCAGCGGCGTTCGTCATCGGTTTCTTTGCCATTCCCGCAAGAAGCGACACCAACTTCTTCTCCCAAGCCGCAGTTTCCGTGATCCCAATGAATATATGATTCAACATTTGTTCCAAGATTGGACTTCGCCAACGGCAACGGCTTTCGCTGCCTTGGTGGCGGCTTTTGTGTCGATAATCTCTCTTTTTCTGAATTTCAGGCTCCAGAAACACCTGGCCCGGCGAGCGAGCGCGATTAACGAAGACAAGGGCACAAGGGACGCGCTTCGTTCTCTCATCAAACTTACGGCTCGCGTGAAGATTTCAGTAGCCCGTTTGGTAGACCTAGCGCCGCAAAAAAACGGGGATGAGCTGGTAATCGATTCAATGCAAACCCTCGTCATTATCTCGGACTTTTTCAATGAGACTGCTGACGAGAAGGTGTTGGGGCTCCCAGCTGAAGTGCTGAATCTTGTCAATGCGTTGAGAAAAGCACTGACAAAATTCTTTGTCTTCATAGATTTTGAGGAGACCCAGGATCCGGCGCATTACACCAACCTCCAAGAGCAGAAGGACGTTATCTCTAAGCTCATCAGTGATCTAACCGACGACATAAAGCCTTACGTCGCCGTTTCTCTGGATAAACTCTGAGCGCACGAAGAGAAGGTTCGCGACAGCGGAACGCCGCCACCAGCATGCGAGACGCGCGACGCAGATCGCTCGCCCGGTGTCGCGCTACCAGACTACTGTCGCCTGACCGCCGGCCTCTGATTCAGCTCGCTTTCGGCGGCAACATCTTTTGCTTACCAAACCTATGGGAAATAGGCGTCAACAAATCTAGACGGTGGCCATATTGGGAGGCCAGCTCCTGCCGCGTCGCACGCTACCGCTGGAACCAAGAGGCTTGCTTTCGTTACGCGGTAAACGCAACATCGCCGGCCTATGAACAACACGGACGAGATCAAGACATTCCTTTCCACGTTTGCGGTGTATCTGCCGAGAGTCATAATTTCCCTGGTGGCTTGCCTCGTCATCCTTGCCAAATGGCGGGATGCGCCCAAGGGTGCGCTTTGGGCACTTCTGGGTTTCGGTCTCGCCCTGGTTCTTTGCTTCGTCATGCCTGTCGGGCAGGCTGTTCTCCAGAATTGGGCGCTTCAGAACGGGAACCGGGAAACCCGAATGTGGGCGTTTAGCGCGTTCGGCATGATTGGTTCGGTGCTGCAAGCTGTCATTTATATTTTCCTGTTGGTCGCCGTATTTGCCGGACGCTCGAAAACAGATGCCACCTAATATTGACTGAAGCACGGATTAAGCGCTCGCCGCGATTGTAATACTAAGCAGGGGATGATGGATGATCGTTGATGGTTTATCGACAAGGTCCTAGTGGCCAATCAACCCTTAACTCCGTAAAGGAGCGTGGCTCCCACGGAGCTTTACGCTCTCAACTGGTTTTTCCCCGTGGCGGCTTCCAACCGTTGCTGCCCCGATTGCTTCGCGAGACGTTAAGGCCGAGCCGTTCGATGTCAGGCTCATACTCCCGCTGCTTGATCCACAACTTCAGGTCATCGCCAAAGAGCGCTTCCTCGCAGTAGTAACACGCCGGTATGTCATCGGAGTATCCCATGTAGGTCACCACCCGAGTCCCGATCGGCCTCGCTCCCAACTGGGCGGCGACATGGCTCGTATACGTTTTGAACAACGCCGGGGAGAGGCGGACGGCAGAGTCGATCTTGTGCCCGTAATGCATGTTTTCCTCAAAAGGATTGAACAGGTAGAACGCGTCGTAATCCGCGAAGTCGATCTCCATCACGTTGCCGTGAATGAACTCGATGTTGGAAACCCTCAGATCAATTGCCGCCCGCCTGGCGGCCGCGACGAGGTCGCTTCGCTGCTCCACTCCGGTGAACTGGCCATCCGTCTGAGATGCGCCCACCAGACAGAACTTGCCAACCCCGGAGCCGATATCCAAAACGCGCAGGCCCGATGCAGTTATCAACATTTTCGCAGCCTCGGCGGCGACAGCTACTGGCGTCCAATGGAGCGACGAGAATTCTCGGATCTGCCGCGGATAGATCAGGTCAAACTTCTCGTCTTCAATCGAGAAAGGTACCGGATTATCGAACTCCACGTCGGTTTGAGCTGAACCTGACCGCATGACGTCTATCATAATACCCGGAAGGACTTGCTGAGGCGAGTCCCGGCCGTGCGGCCTGCGCACCAATGCCTTCCAGTCGCCGCTTGTGCGTTGGCGGAGGAGGCTGGGCGACGAGGCGAAGCGGATCCATGGGACACGGTGACATGGGCTGACAAGTCCCTCCGTTGGCATTGTCGTGTTCGGGCAGAGCCCCCCGCAACAGCAGACATAGAGTGTAAAATGCCCCCTTTCTTTACGACATTGTGCAGTCGACTTCTCGTGGGGCGCGCTATCATAGCGACAATGAGGAAGCGTCTGCGCATCGTGGTCTATGGGAATGCAATTGTTGTCGTTATTGTCGCAATCTACTTCTTGGTAATGCCTACTGGAGTTCTGGTGCAAGCGCTCAATGATCCAGGGTTGCACACTGGAGAGGTTCCACACTTTGCGTTTCGCTGGCATCGTTCGTTGTCGCGTCGATTTGGGCCTTGGGCACGGAGCCGAGTTGCGTCCGGTCGAGCCACACAATTGACCAAAAGCAATGTTTCTGGCACAGAGTGGCCTCTCTTTAGCTCGGTGTTCTACCTTTGGGCCACTGAAGGACTTCAAGACGCCTGGGAAAAAGACCCGTCATTGGCTCGAGTGATGCCCAAGCAATACGCTCGGGAGGCCATCGAGGCCGTGACCATTTTGGTGGCTGATCCCAACCACGCCACGTGGGTCAAAGCCCAATGGGGCGATGATTACCTTCAACACGAAAACCTATTCTATCGTATGCTTCTCATCAGTGGTCTAACGAGTTACCAGAAGCTAGTGGGAGATAATGCCTATCAGGCTCTCTTGTCTGACCAAGTAGAAACTCTGGCGAGCGAAATCGATAAGTCGCCCTTCGGCTTGCTGGATGACTATCCAGGGAGTTGCTATCCTGTTGATGTTTTACCCGCTATCGCGGCCATTCGGAAAGCAGACGACGTGCTGGGGACGGATCATGCTGTGTTTGCAAGCCGGGCTCTACGTGCTTTTGAAGGCGCTCGACTAGACCCTGAGACGGGGCTTCCGGCCTATGTTGCCGGCTCAAAAACAGGTGTGGGCCTTGGAAGTGCTCGAGGGGTTGGACTATCGTTTATGCTGATTTGGGCAGCCGAACTTTGGCCCGAGACCGCTCAGCAATGGTACGTCCAGTACAAGGAGCAGTTTTGGCAAGAAGGATGGCTGTTAGCGGGCTTTCGGGAGTTTCCTCGAAAGTACCCGATGCCAAACTGGCGGCTGTTTGATGTGGATGCGGGACCAGTGCTGGCTGGGTATGGTACGGCGGCCAGCGCCTTTGGCATAGGGGCCGCGCGTGCGAACGGGGATTTTGAACATGCGTATCCCTTGAGCGCACAGGCGCTGGTGGCTTCGTGGCCTCTTCCTGATGGCAGGCTTCTTGGTCCACGCCTCCTCTCGAATTTCTCTGATGCTCCCTACATTGGCGAATCGGCTTTGCTGTTCAGTTTGACCAGGCAGCCAACAGTAAACAGTATAGCTACTGCTGGTAGTCTGCCTTTGTCAGTATATCTGGCATTGGGTGTTTACGGTGTTATCGCGCTTGCTTGGTTGGGCGTAGCCGCGGCGCGGGTAATAAGATGGGAAAAGGCCTTCTCGCACAAACACTATCTGGCCTTGCGTTGGCAGCTGAACATCTGGCCGATCTTAATAGGTATAGGAACGGTCGCCCTCATGATGTCGTGGGAGATGATAGGCGGCTTGCTCCTATTCTCAGCGCAATTCTTACCACTGAGCAAGTAGCGCCAGGGAGACATCGGTCACGTTGTGCCAGTGTGCCAATCTCGCCATGCAGCCCACATGCTCCGCTGCGCTCGCAATGCGGCCGATGGCCATTTTTCACGGCTCCGATCGAGATTACTTTTTTCCGCGAACAGTCAGGCGTTTGGAGTGATTGATGGGCCATGGATGCAGCCCGCCCCGAACCCACTCGGCGCTGGTCTTGTGTCTCCGTCCCCGTCAGGTACAATTCCGTATGCGAACGCTCAGCCATCTTTTCGACAACAACAAGGCTTGGGCCGAGCGTATCCGGCAGCAGGACCCGACGTTTTTCCTCGATCTTTCACAGCAGCAGCTTCCGACCTATCTATGGATTGGCTGCTCGGACAGTCGAGTGCCCGCGAATCAGATCGTCGGACTAGCGCCCGGAGAATTATTCGTTCACCGGAATCTCGCCAATTTGGTCGTGCACACGGACCTGAACTGTTTGTCGGTCCTGCAGTTTGCGGTCGATATCCTGAAGGTGCGCCACGTCATCGTCTGCGGACACTATGGTTGCAGCGGCGTGCAAGCCGCGCTTCGGCGCGAGAGGATTGGCTTAAGCGATAATTGGCTGCGTCATGTTCAGGACGTGCGCGAGAAACATCCGGGGAACGCGGGTGATGGCTCCGAGGCTTCCGACCGGCTTTGCGAATTGAACGTCATCGAGCAGGTGGCCAATGTCTGCCACACCACGATTGCCCGTGACGCATGGGAACGTAGCCAGGAGTTAACGGTGCACGGCTGGATCTATGGATTGAAGGACGGACTTCTGAGAGACCTGAACGTCACGGTTGCCGATTTTCATGAAACACTCACGGTTTATCGCGCAGCGATTTCCGCGTTATCCTGATTCACGGCGGCCTAGTCGTGCGATGCAGCTCCGAATGCTTTCGGATTACACTGACGAGCGCCAACGCAGCCTTGCCTTGACGCCCTTCGGGACGGAATGTTGCTTTCGTTAGGCGACGTTCGCAGCGATATCCACATGAATAATCAATTTGTCACGACCCCGGAGAACCTAAGGGCGACTGAGCGCCTCGTTCGCGAACATTTGAATATTACGGCTAGCGGAGAGATCGACGCTGTGGAAGCGAACGTGACGTCCGATTACTTCAATCATCGTTCCGCGGACGAGCCGATGGAAACTCGTCAGCACGGACCCGAGGGCCTAAGGGCTACGATCCGGTGGCTTCACCGGGCCTTTACCGAGATGCGGTTTGAGTTTCATGAAGTGCTCATCGTGGGCGACCGGGCGGTGGCGCGCGTCACCTTGCATGCCCGCCAGCACGGACCCTTCGTTGTGCACGACTCTCCCGACGGACGAGTGACCGATGCGTTTCCCTCCAACGGACGCGCTTTTGCTGTCCCGCAGACGCACTGGTTCAGGATTGCCGAGGGCGCCATCGCTGAACACGATGCCGTTCGCGACGATCTCGGAATGGCCAGGCAACTCGGATGGATTCCGCCCAAACCGATCTACATCATTCGCATGCTGCTCACCCGTAGACGCGAACGTCGTGAGCAGCGCCGCAACACCAATACTTCGTCGCGTTCGCAGCGTAACAATGCCTAACCAGGCATGCTGCTAGCGCTTGGCGGTGTTCGCTAAATTCCTGCGCGTTCGAGGAGTGAGTGCAGCACCTTTTTGGCTTCGAAAAATTCCTGGGCGATTTCGCGCGCACCGCGGGACTGCCGGGAGTAGTCGGCGCTGACCCTTTTTACGGCTTCGGCGATTTCACCTAACGAGTTAAAGGCGAAGAGGCCGTCGTGTTTCCCGAAGATTTTCGTGAAGCCGGTTTCCTGAATGATCACGGGACGGCCAGCGGCGAGATAACAACCGCTCCTGTCGCTGAACCAGCCGGTATTGAGGCGGACGTACTGGTCCTTGGCCACGGTGAATTCGCCTTTCGAGCGCCGGATGTAATCCCGGTAGAGCCGATAGTCCGCGCTCAGATCCTGCGGGGCACGGAAGCGCCAGCCGTTGCGCTTGAACTTCGTGCGCGTTCGGTCATCCTTAATGTCGGTCGCGAGCTCGAACGGCTCTCCGGATTTCTTTGGCGCGGCGACGAACCGGAGAAACTCACGCGACTTGCTCCAGAGATATTTTTCGCCGCGCCAATCGATATCTTTCAGGCCGCTCGTGGACCAGTTTGCGACAGATGTGAAAACGGCCGGGGGCAGGGGACGGCGACTGGTTTTCCAGAGATCGGTCACGATCGGTTGGCGCGTGGGAAACCATTTCAAATTGTGTGTAGGCACGGGGAAATCTTTGGTGCCGACATTTTCGCCGAAAGTGAAAAGCGCGTGATGGCGCCGCAAGTACTTGATCGTCGCTCTTACGCGTTGATCGACCTTGATCTGCTCGAGCCCCGGATCGCTCTCGATGTAGAGAATGCGATCGCTCGCCAGCAGGTCTTCGTTGAATTCCTGTGTGCCGCAAACATTCAGGATCGCGTCGGCCTCACGGTAGAGTTCCCGAATTCTTTTTAGCGAAAGACCGACGGTTGGGTTGCCCGGGAGATAGCGTGCGCAGAAACTCCAGCGCCGTTTGAAATCGAACTCTGTCGCGAGGTCTTCCAGGATCTTCGCGGCGTAATCGAATTCATTGTTTACCTCCATGGTCTCGGGGTTGTAGGGAAGCCGCGCCGAGTCCTCGATGTAAAAGACATCGTGGCCGAGTTTCTGTAGGCCGACGATGTAGTGGATGTGCTGCCAGATGACGCCCGCGATAGGACAGGAGCCCATGAAACCCATGACGATGAGACGCTTTCGTTTCATCGGGAGGGGGAAGGGGAAGAAGAAGGGGGAAACGTCCAACGCCCAACGTTCAACGTCCAACATTCAATTAGGAAAAGCGGAAACCAGTTCACGCTTCGGCGAGTTTTTTGATAACGATCGCAGGATTGCCGGCCACCACGACATTCGCGGGGACGCTCTTTGTGACAACAGCCCCCGCGGCGACAACGGAGTTCTCCCCAATTGTCACACCCTTAAGGATTGTGGCATTCATGCCGATCCAAACGTTGTCGGCGATGATTACGGGCGCCGTGCGCAATTTCGGCCTTGGCGGGCGGTCTTTGAAGAATGGCGCGAGTGCCTGGGCATCGATGAGTCGCTGCGCAGGCTCGAGCGGATGAAAATCGGAGTCCGCGATGCCGACGTTCCAGGAGATGAGACAATGCGAGCCGATCTCGATGCGCTCTTCCGCCATGATAAGAGCGCCATTCACGAGTGTGAAATCGCCAATTGAACACGTTCCATTTTTGCCCAGAGCGAACGAACACCCGGCGTAACAGGATACGTGATCACCGATTTGCACTGCTCCAGGCGCAGTAGTATGCATGTGGCGAAAAATCTGCGCGGTCTCGCAATAGAATCCTTCGCCAAAGATCACGTTCGGCGGAATGGGCTTGGACCACCAATCGCTTTCTACGCGGCGCGCACTGTTTACGTTACTCATTGGAGCGAGAAGGATAATTGCCGGCCGCGTACAATGTCGCGTAAACGCCGCGCTTTGTCAGAAGATCCGCGCCTGATCCTTGTTCGACGATCCTGCCATTCTCGAGCACAACGATCCGGTCTACGCCGTGAATGGTGGCAAGGCGATGCGTTACGATGAGAGTGGTTCGGCCATGCATGAGGTCTTTGATCGTTTCCATGATGGCAGCTTCCGTGGTCGGATCGAGCGCAGAAGTAGGTTCGTCCAGAAGCAGGATGGGCGCGTTCTTTAGAAACGCTCGCGCGATCCCAATCCGCTGTCGCTGGCCGACACTAAGATGACCGCCGCGTTCGCCCACCGGACTCTCGTAACCAGCGGGCATGCGGCCGATGAACTCATCTGCTTGAGCGCGACGGGCGGCTTCACGTATTTCGGCGTCGGTCGCGTCCGGACGGCCGTAGGCGATGTTTTCGCGGATCGTTGTGGAAAAAAGAAGCGTGTCCTGCAGGACGATCGCAATCGTCGCCCGGAGCGACTTTTTCGTGATCTGCCGCAGATCGCAGCCGTCGAGAGTAACGTTGCCTTGATTCGGATCGTAAAATCGCGGGACGAGGCTCAGGAGGGTGCTTTTTCCGGCACCGGTCCCGCCGACCAACGCCACGATTTGATTCGGTGCGATCGATAAATCGATGTCGTGGAGAACGGGTTGCCCGGTCGCGTAACCGAAGCTGACGTTCTGAAACCCAATCGGGCCGGCGGTCTCGGTAATTTCCTGCGCGTTCGGAGCATCGACCACATCATCCTCCCGGTCGAGCACCTCAAAGCATCGTCTTGCACCGGCGGTGGCGCCTTCCATCGCCCACGCGGTGTAAGTGAGCGATTCGAGCGGCTGGTAAAGCATAAGGAGGTAGGCACTGAACACGAGCAACGAGCCGAGTGTGAGTGTGCCGGCGAGAACGTGGAGCGTGCCCAGGTAATACATCGCCGCTGTCCCGATGACCATGAGTGTGCTGATCACGAGCGCGCTGTTTACGTTTGTAAGGGTGAGGCGCAAATTCGCATGAAGACTTTGCTGCGCCTGCAAATGAAACTGACGCACCTCCCATTCCTCGCGGCCGAAAGCGTGGACCATCCGAACCGCGCTCAAACCTTCCTGCGCTTGCGCGAGCAGGGCGCTCTCCTGTTCCTGAATCGAGGTCGAGTCGCGCCGAATGCGATGGGCGAAAGAGTAAATCGCGACCACGATCGCAGGCACGACGGCCAGCGAAAGCAGCGTCAGCTGCCAGTCGATCCGAACCATGACGAGGAAAGTGCCGATTAGCGTGATGATGGAAGCGAAAATATTTGTGAAACCCTTGTTGTAGATCGTCTGAATCGACTGCGAATCGTAGGCGACCCGAAAACTTGAATCGCTCGAGCGGCGGGCGTCATGGTATTTGAGCGAGAGCGATTGAAGATACGCGTAGAGATCGGTGCGCAGTTTGAGGAGAGCCTGCAAGCCGACCTTCACGAAAATGTAATTGCTGGCGAGATTGGTTAAGCCCCAGAGGAGTTGAATACCGACCAGCGCCAGGCAGAGCAGGGGAATGAGGTCAGGCGAGGTTCCGAAATGCGCGTGAGGATTCCGCGGCAAGATGTCGTCGACGATGATTTTGAAAGGCCAGGGTTTGAGCAGATTCAAGGCAATGCCGCAGAGCGAAAGCACCAGGCCGATCATGGTTTGCGCCAAAAACGGTCGATAGTAATGAAGCGCGCGGCGGTAAATCGACATGGCAAAAATTAAGATTGCGGATTGGACATTTCCGATTGAACTACCGGCGCGCAGCCGAACCGCTCAGGCTAATTCCGAAATCGAAACTTCAAAATCCCAAATCTGATACTCTCTTATGCATCATCTTATTGAAGTTTGGTTCCACTGGGTGCAAACGGGCGGATACGCGGCGGTCTTTTGGCTCATGGCCCTCGAAAGCACCGTGTTTCCAGTTCCCAGCGAAGTTGTGATTCCGCCGGCGGCAATCGTCGCCGCGACGCAGCAAGGCACAGGCATGTCGCTCGTCGGTGTCGTCATTGCGGGAACGCTTGGCTCGTGGTTCGGCTCAGTGATCATATACCTGGTCGCGCGCTGGGCCGGCCGGGCGGCGATGCTCCGCTGGGGGAAGTATTTTTTTGTGCCTCCGGATAAGTTTGCCCGCGCCGAGGTATTCCTGCGTCGCTACGAAGCGGGGGGGATTTTCTTTGCGCGGTTGCTGCCGGTCATTCGCCATCTCATTTCCATTCCAGCCGGGATCGTCCGGATGGGCTTCATAAAATTTAGCGTCCTGACGCTCATCGGCGCCGGTGTCTGGTGTACCGTGTTAGCCTGGCTTGGGGGGCGCGTCGGCGTAAAGCTGACGCCTGCGCAGTTGCAGGATGCCGATGCGATCATCAAGGCAACGAAATCCGAGTCGTTCCCGATTGTCGGCGCGGTGGTGTTGGTTTGCGTCCTCTATTTTGTGGCGATGAAGTTGACGGCGCCGAAGTCGATGGTACACAGTGATTAACAGCGGGCGGATCGACCTGAGTGCGAGTCGGGGAAGTGTTCAAAAAATAGACACTAGTGTAACAGGTTTGCGGATTCCTAGCTGGAATATCGACCCGTAACACGGAGATTTCCCCTGTGCTGGACTTGAAGAGCCCCTGTGGCATCTATATTGCTCCAACGAGAGGGACAAACCTCTATGAAAAAGACCAATCAGATTCTCAAGCCACGTCAGGGACTGTCCTTGGGCGACCTAATTCTTGCGGTGAGTTCTTGCACAAAGAACACCAAGGAAACCGTGGCAGCAGTGGCCGACCTGCTGGGCAGCGGCCAGGTGCGCATTCAAAGCAACGGTCGCTTCACACGCGCCCAAGTTTGCTAATAACGCTTTTCTAACGCTTTCAAAAGCGTCGCTTCAGCGGTCGGTTCCGCGGAAGCGGCGCTTTTTTGCGTACAAAACGCTTTCCGTTTCGCGGCGCGCTTTTATCTTCCTCTAGTGATCGATCGTTATTCCCGGCCGCAGATGCGTGAGCTTTGGTCGGATAAGCGCAAGTTCGAGATCTGGCTGGAGATCGAAACGCTGGCGTGTGAAGCGATGGCCGAACTGGGCCAGATTCCGAAGGCGGACGCGGCAGAAATTCGGAAGCGGGCTCGTTTTTCCATCTCTGAGATAGCCGAGATCGAGAAACGCACGAACCACGACGTCATCGCCTTTCTTGAGAACGTCGCTTCTTCAGTGGGGCCGGCCGCCCGGTGGATGCACCAGGGGCTCACGTCGTCCGATGTTCTCGACACAACGCTGGCGGTCCAATTGACCGAGGCGTCTCAAATTCTCGCGCAAGATCTGACCGACTTGCGGGCCACGGTCGCCACGCGGGCGCGCCAATTCAAAATGACGCCAATGATTGGCCGCAGCCACGGGATTCATGCGGAGCCAATCACGTTCGGGCTCAAGCTTGCGCTCATGTTCGACGAATTCGGGCGGGCTGAGGAACGACTGGCGCAAACAAAGGAGCGAATTCGTGTTGGGAAACTCAGCGGGGCGGTCGGCACGCATGCGCATTTGGATCCGGCGATCGAACGCGCTGTTTGCGAAAAGCTCGGGTTGAAGGCCGCGAATATCTCCACTCAAATTATTCAGCGCGATCGCCACGCGGAGTTTTGCACGACGCTGGCGCTGATTGCGTCGAGTATCGATCGCTGGGCAACCGAGTTTCGTCACCTCCAGCGGACCGAAGTGCTCGAGGTGGAGGAGTTCTTCGCCGAAGGCCAAAAAGGGAGTTCGGCCATGCCGCACAAGCGGAATCCGATCACGGGGGAACGCTTGAGCGGTCTGGCGCGTGTCCTCCGCGGGAATGCGGTGGTGGCGCTCGAAAACGTCGCGCTTTGGCACGAACGGGACATTAGCCATTCCAGCGCAGAGCGCATCATTCTGCCTGATTCTTGCACCCTGCTCGATTACATGCTCGTCAAGCTACGGGAGCTCGTAGAAGGCTTGCAGGTTTATCCGGAGCGGATGGTGCAAAATCTCGAACTGAGCAAAGGGCTGTATTTCAGCCAATCGGTCTTGCTCGCCTTAACTCGAGCAGGTGCCGAACGGAAAAGCGCTTACGAAGCGGTGCAGCGTGCCGCGATGCGAACGTGGAAAGGCGAAGGGTCGTTTGCGGATAATGCGAAACGGGAACCGGAGGTCACCGCGCGTCTCTCGGAGTCGGAGATCGATGGGCTTTGTTCGCTAGAAGTTCATTTACGCCACGTTGACTCGACGTTCCGATCGCTCGGATTGGAATGAACTCAAAACGAATTCAGCAATTCGGGCCGATGCATCGAGCCGCACCCCAACCGTCTCGAACTCTGTGCCCGCCGTGCCGCGCGATTGCGGATCGAGAGTGATACGCACACGGCTGCCTTCCGGTTGCAGGACCAGTTGAGCCACCTCGAATCGGTCTGAGAGCTCGACTGCAGTTACTTTGAAGACGGCGATCAACTGCATAGTCATCGGCGCGGACGTTCCAGCGGTGAGCTGAATACAAGCGGCTTCATTCACCAGTTTCATGTCATTGATTTGGAAACCGTTGTGAGTGTGGATGGAATCGGCGGGTCTCCGCGTAGGCCGCACGCGCATCGTCCTGATTCGCCCATCGGAGTCGAGCTCTACGGTTCCGAGCTCGAATCCGGCGCCCCAAGGATTCTGTGCGAGCGAGGGCATCAACAATTTGGTTAGCGACAACGCCGTGGCGGACGGCTTTGCTCGGATTGTGCCGACCTGAAACCGAGGGGTGAACTGAACAGAGATCACTTCCATTCCCAAGCCGAGAACGACGGCGCCGCCGCTTGATCCCGCGAGCTTCGCCGGCCGGGTAGAAGGTAATGGGGGCGCTTCAAAGAACGCCGACTCAGCGGGACGGATATCGCGCGTACCGCGGCTATGTGAAGGGACTGGCGCTCCGACCGTCGCGGTCGGTTCTGTGACTTCGATTAAGCTGGCAGGTGTCGGGGAATCCGGCGTTCTTGCCGCAGCAGGCTCGGCCCTTTTTTCGTGCGCTGGAAGTGCCGGTATGATGGGTGGGGGGGCGGAAGGGATTGCTTTTTCCGGTAACTCTTTGGTGGAACTCTTCGATGAAGCACTTTTCTTAGCCGACTTGTTTCCATTTGCAGGCCGCATGGGTTTGGGTGCGGGGCTGGCGACACTGGCTGGATGGTCGATGACCGTCCGCACGGCCGTTGTTTCTTTTTGCGGAGCGACAGGCAGCGGTCTATTGGCGAGCGTTTGCTTCACCAGTTGCACCAGCGCTTCGGACATAAAAGGCTTCGCGATCGTGGCGACTACATTCGGGTAACGTTCAGCCGTAGCCATCATTTCCGGGACATGGCCGGACATCATCACCACGGGAATCCGCGCCGTTGCTTCGTTCTGATGAAGTCGCTCGCAGATCTGGTCGCCGCGTAGATCCGGCAGGCTGTAATCGACCAACACCAGATCTGGAATCATCACCTCCGCTCGCCTTATGCCTTCGCCGCCAGTGAGAGCTGTGACGATCTGAAGACTTGGATCAGCGATGGACAGAATATCTTCTACGAAAATCAACAGCATCTCGGTATCGTCGATCACAACGATTTTCTTTCCGCTCTTTGCCCGCGCCTTCGCAGGTTTCGGCTCTTCTAGCAAAGACACCGAAGGCGAGGGAGCCTTCAGCTCCTCGGCGCTGGGTTTCGCCCTGCGGAGGGCTTCGAGAAAAACGTGCAGCCATGGCCCCTGAATGGTGCGAGGCCCGTCAACGGCTCTCTCAGTCTCCGTCCCGCGGGCGTTTTTCCAACGCATTATCTCATACAGCGCGTTGATTCCGCTCAGGCCAGACGCGCTTGCATGGCAGATATGACCATCGAAGAAATGAATCTCGCCTGCTCGTCCACCCGCCGCTTCGATCTTCAAAACGGCCGTCACACCACCTATGCATTCGAGTGGTACGAGATCCCGGAGACTAAGATCGCGCAGCGTTCCGCGCGAATCACCCGAGCTGGCCTCCTTCCACGGACCCAAAAGCGCCTGCACCGCCGCGCCAAAATCTGCGAGTTCAAACGGCTTTTCGACAAATTGAATTGCGTTCGGTCCGTAGCGTTCGGAGGCAAACGCCGGCGACGTGCCGGATGCGATGACGAGGACGCGCGCATCCGGATGCGCCGGGCCGATCCGGTTAAGGAACTCGATCGCGTTTGGATGCGGTGGATCGAAATCGATGACAAAGAGTTGCGGCTGCGTTTCGGCCGCCGCCGATTCAGCTTCGCTCAGGGATTCGACCACCCGCGTACGATGCTGCGGGGCAAATTTCTTCAAGGCGGACGTGATCGCCGCAGCCAGCGCGTCGTACTCTTCGATCAGAAGAACGCTAGGCGCTGTCCCGGCAGGAGATTCGAGGGATGCAGGCACGGCGGTAGCGACTGAGAAATGCGAGGATAGAAGGAGCGTTGCGCATGTCAAAGCAATGCAAGCGCAAGTTGCGTGCCTCCCGACCCCGCCAGGAGGCGGTTTCCGCCGTTACTCGAAGCGCAACGCGTCGATAGGGTCCAACCGTGCGGCGCGGTAGGCCGGGTAAAACCCGAAGCCGATGCCAATCGCCGAGCAAACGATCAACCCGGCCAGCGCCCAGCCGAAAGGAAAGATCAGATCGGCCTGGAGCCACATCGCCAGCAAGTCCCCGCCGATGACACCGAGAATGATTCCGAGGATCCCGCCCGCCTCCGAGATGAAAACCGCCTCGGTCAGGAACTGTCGAAGGATATCGCGGCTCCGCGCGCCGATCGACTTGCGGATACCGATTTCCTTCGTCCGCTCCGTTACGCTCACGAGCATGATGTTCATGATCCCAATGCCGGCCGCGATAAGTGCGATTAAACTGATGACGAAAGCCCCGATCCGCACCACGCCGGCGATGGCCGTAAAAGCGCTCTTGAGCGAATCGTTCGAGTAGAGTTCAAAATCGTTTTCTTGCTCCGCGCGAAGCCCCCGGGCAATCCGCATAGCTCCCATGCCTTTGTCCAGGGTGGTGTTATAATTCTCCTGCGAGAACGACTGCGTCGCGATATTGACCGTGCGATTCGATTCGCCAAAATTTTCGAAAAATCGCGTGATCGGAATCACGCAAATATCGTCCTGGCTTTGACCGAAAGCCGTCCCTTTTTCGCTGAGCCCGCCGATGATTGTAAAAGTATGCCCATTGAGTTTTATCATCTTGCCGATGGGCGATTCGTGGGGAAACAAACGCTTCTCAATCATCTTGCCGACGACAACGATGCTCCGCGAAAAGGCAACGTCTTCCTCATTGATATTCCGTCCGTAGGCGAGCGTGTATGAGTTTGCGATGAGAAAACTCTTATTGGAACCGGCGACGGTTAAGCTCGGCGTTGTTTTCATGCCGTTGTAAACGGCCTGGCCTTTGAAATCGAAACTCTTGAGGCAGATCTCGCGCGCGTTCCCCTCCATTAATTGGTAATATCTCAGCGCCTGCCGGTAGGTGATGTTGTGCCGGTTCTCATACTTCTTCTGGTTGCGTCCGCCGGCATTGACGTTCGCCGGGTACTTGGCGAACTGGAAAATATTCGAGCCGAGAAAGCTGATGCCGCTTTCGATTGAACTCTGTAGGGCTCCGATTGCGGTCATGACCGAGATCACGGAAAAAACGCCGATTGTGATTCCTGTCATGGTAAGCGCCGATCGCAGCTTGTTCGCCCCCAGGGAGGTGAGCGCCATAATGATGATTTCTCGGAAGCGCATTTATTTCGTTATTTGGCTCGACTGCTCACTCGTATCTCAGCGCCGTGACCGGATCGAGGCGCGAAGCGGACCAGGCCGGCGCGAACCCCGAGACCAGGCCGGTCAGGACCGAAACGATCATGCTGGTGACGACGAGACCGAAAGAGATTTGGATTGGGAATGAGGGCAACGCAGCCCCAATTGCCAGACACATGAAGAAAGCAAATGTCAGCCCGATCGCCCCCCCGACAAGACAGAGCGCGGTCGATTCGATCAGGAATTGCAGCAGGATGGTCCGGCGACGCGCGCCGAGCGCTTTTCGCGTGCCGATCTCTTTGGTCCGCTCTTTTACGCTTACGAAAGTAATGTTCATGATTCCGATTGCGCCGACGAAAAGTGAGAGACCGGTGATGAATAAGCCCGCGATGGCTATCGAGTTCTTGACCGGATCGAGTGTGCTCTTAAAGGCCTGCTGTTCGTTCAGCGCAAAGTCATTCTCCTTCTCGGGCGACAAACCCCGCACCCGCCGCATGTAACCAATCAACTCGTCCTTGGCCTCCGGGAGTTTGGTCTTGTCTTTCACCTTCACCCGAATTTCCGATTCACTTTTCGCGTTGAAGTATCTTTTGAAGGCTGGCAGTGGTATGGCCACCATCGAATCCCAGCTGAACAATCCCAGAAACGTGCCTTGCCGCGTATTCACCCCAATCACTTTGAACGGCTGACCATTGATAAGCACTGATTTGTCGATCGGATCATCGGAAGGGAAAAGGGCGTCTGCCACATCGTAACCGATCACGACGACGTTTGCGCCACCGCGCGATTCGATTTCGTTGAAAAAGCGCCCCTTGACACAATCTACCGTCGAGATCGCTATGAAATCCGAGGTCGTGCCGAGCATGTAGACGTTGTTTACCTGATTCTCATTGTATTTGACGCTACGAAACCAGTTTGAGACTGGAACGGCCAGCAGCAAGTTCGAGTTCGGGCTGGCGGCGATCATGCGGTTGATCGGTTCCGCATACTCTGTTTTTATCTTTTTTCGACTGCGGAAATTCCACCAGTCGTCCTTTCGAATCCATGGTTGTTGGTCGATGTAGAGCACATCGTCGCCGAGAACTGCCATGCTCTTGTCGAAACCGGTCGAAATTCCGTTGATGGCGGTGCCCATGAGCGTGACAGCTACGATGCCGATGATCACGCCGAGCGCAGTGAGCATGGAGCGGGTCTTGTTCGCGTGCATCTGCGCTGCCGCGATTTTCCAGCTTTCAGTGAGCTCGTAGAGGAAACGCTTCATAAGAACCGACACCCAGTCTATGTGAACGCGAGCGTCTGAATTTCCGTTGCTTCCGATAGTGCATCGCTTTCGATCAAGCCGTCACGTAAATGGACCGTGCGACGGGCATGGCGCGCGATATCGGCTTCATGCGTGACAAGAATAATGGTGTTGCCGGCTTGATAGAGATTTTCGAGCAGCGACATAATCTCCTCGCCGGTTTTCGAATCCAGATTGCCGGTTGGTTCATCAGCGAGGATGATCGAAGGGTTGTTGACCAGGGCCCGCGCGATCGCCACCCGCTGGCGTTGCCCGCCAGATAACTCGTTAGGTTTATGGTGGAGGCGTTCGCCCAGTCCGACGTCGCGCAGAGTTTGCGCGGCCCGTTCCTCGCGCGTCGCCGGATCAACCCCAGCATAGATCAGGGGCAGCTCGACATTGCGCAGGCTGGTGGAGCGGGGGAGGAGGTTAAATGTTTGAAAGACGAAACCAATCTCGCGATTGCGGATCGCGGCAAGCTCATCGTCATCCATCGCAGAGACATCCTTGCCACCAAATTCGTAGCGCCCGGAGCTCGGAGTATCCAGGCATCCGAGCATGTTCATGAGGGTCGACTTGCCGCTGCCGCTCGGACCCATGATTGCGAGATATTCGTTGCGATGAATCTGGAGCGTGACTCCGCGTAGAGCGTGCACGGTTTCCTCGCCCATGACGTAATGCTTGGTGATGTTTTCGATGTCGATGACGATCGGGCCGCGCGGTCGCATCGTATCTGTGTTCAGCATATTCGTCGGGAAGTTCGGCCAGCAGATCCGGCGAAAGCTCGCGCTACTTCGCCGGTTCCTTGTCGATTGTGACCTTTGCTCCGTCCTTTAGCTTTCGGCTAATCGCGCTGTAGCTCCCGGAGATCACTTCGTCGCCCTCCTTGATGCCGCTCTTAATTTCCATGGAAGTATCGTCGGCGATCCCTGTGGTGACTTTGACCATTTGTGCCTTGTCAGCTTTCTTAACGAACACGACTTTCGACAGTTTCTCGCGATCAAGTTTTTGCGCCTGCTTTTCCTGTCGGTCGTTCGACACCTCAGCATTGTTGTCGCCCTGGTCTCGCGCGACAGCCTTCTGCTTCCGCTTCTCGATTTCTTCCGGGCTGAGATTGCTCTCTCCAGTGCGAATCGTCACGCTTTGCATCGGCACGGACACGACATCCTTGACCATGTTCGTCTCGATGTCGGCCGTGCAGCTGAGGCCGGGACGAAGCGCCACGTCGTGTTCATCGATTCGAATTTTCACCTCAAAGTTTGTGACCTCTTCCTGCGTCCCGGTGCCAGTCGTTGTGCCCGTATTCGCGATTTGCTGCACGGTGCCTTTGAATCTGCGTTCAGTATAAGCGTCGATCGCGACGGTTGCTTTCTGCCCTATTTGGACGCTGACAACGTCGTTTTCGTTTACGTTCACGCGCGCTTCCATATGGCTGAGGTCAGCCACACGCATGACTTCTGTTCCCGCGAATTGGTTCGTTGCGACCACCCGCTCACCGAGCTTGCTATTTAGAATCGTGATCGTCCCATCGATTGGCGAGTAAATCGTCGTTTTCAAAAGCTGATCACGCGCCTGACTGGAGGCCGCTTCCGCGCTCTCGATTCCGTGCAGTGAACTCTCGACAGTGGATAGCGCGACGTCTCGGGCGGTTTGCGCGACCGAAAAGTCGGACTCGGAGATCATTTTCTTGGCAAACAAATCCTTAGCGCGTTTTAGATCAAGTTCGGCCTTGGCCAGCGTGGCCTTCTGTTGCAAGTTAACTGCTTTCGCCCCGCTGATCGCGGCGTCCTGCTGCTCGACCAAAGCTTTGTAAGAGTCGGGCAGGATCTTCAGCAGCAGGTTGCCTTTTTTTACCACCATCCCGTCCTCGACCGGCAATTCAATGATTTCTCCCGCGACTTCGGGCGAAATCTTCACCTCCACTTCCGGTTGAACTTTCCCCGTTGCCGAGACGGTCTGCAGGATCGTTTTGCGAATTGCCTTCTCGGTGGTGACCGGGATCGGCTTCTCTTGTCTCCCGAGGATTATGGAAACGATAATCCCGAGCACGACAAGGCTGATTGAGCCGAAGATGAGATATCGTTTGCGCCGAGAACGCCTTTTCTTGGGCGGGGCCGGAGTAGTAGCGACTTGATGCATTGCTTGCTGGGGGTTTATGCGCGGAGACAAATAATGGCTTTTTAGACGTTTGGAAAGCAAATCTCGTGCACTAATCGCTTCGGTGCTAGTTGAGCGAAGGAGTAAATTTTAGATGGGTTTTCGTCAAAGGAGCTGCTCATACATGAGATGCGGCCAGGACGCTGGGTAGATTCAAAATTTTGCGCCGCTAGACTGGAACTTCGGATTGGGGGAGGGCAGAACGTTCCAGGATACGGTTGATTGCCCAAATCGCGTGCTCGGCGATGAGCTCTTCAGGGTCAAAGGCCGCTTTTTGGAGCGCTGGCAGGTCAGTGTGGTTCCCCACATTTCCAAGGGCGACGCAGACATTTCGTAAAAATCCCCGGCGCTTGATCCGTTTAATCGGTGAGCGGCGGAAAAGGGCGCGGAATTGCGCGTCGTCGAGTGCCAAGTAGTCACGCAGCGGCATCCGCGTTGCTGGTCCCGCCGCGAATGCCGCTTCTCGCGAGACCGAAGCGAAGCGGTTCCACGGGCACGCATCAAGACACTCATCGCAACCATAAATGTGATCGCCAATGAGCGGCCGCAGCTTAAGCGGGATCGAGCCTTTCAGCTCGATCGTAAGGTAGGAGATGCAACGCCGCGCATCCAGCCGATGAGAATCCGTGATCGCACCGGTCGGGCAAGCAATGATACAGCGCGTGCAACTCCCGCAGCGCGGTGTTTGTGGCTCATCAGGAGGTAATTCAAGGGTGGTCAGAATTTCCGCCAGAAAAAACCAAGTGCCGAGTTGTGGGTCGATCAACATGGTGCTCTTTCCATGCCAGCCGATTCCAGCTTCCGCAGCATGATCGCGTTCGAGGATCGGTCCCGTGTCCACGTAACATTTTTGCGTGCCGCCACGTTCGCAGAGAAATTCATCCACCCGTTCCAATTTCGGGAGCATGACGTCGTGGTAGTCTTCCCCCCAGGCATAACGAGCGATCTTGCCTGCCGCGGGGGTGGCCCGCTGCTCCCCCTGCCAATAATTCAGCGCGACCACAATCACTGAACGGGCGCCGGACAGAACTTGTTGCGGATCGCACCGTTTCTCCTCGCCGCGGGCCAACCAATCCATCTCGCCCGCCGCCCCCTCGCGTAACCACGCGCGAAATTCGCTACCGTGTCGTGGCGAAGCCGCCGCGGCGATTCTACAAGAATCGAAGCCAAGCGCTCTGGCGCGGTCGACGATTTCCTGCTTCAACTCAATGGCTGTTTCCCGCCGTGGTTGGGTCGGTATTGTAGATAGGGAGGTCACAATTTTCCAATGCTCTTCAGGATTGCGTCCGCCACTTCGTCGTGCGTAAGGCGCGACGTGTCCAATCGAACGTCCGCCGCCGCGTGGTAAAGCGGTTCACGCACCCGCAGCAGCTCTACCAGAGTCCCGCGAGGGTTCTGCGTCTGCAAGAGCGGCCTGGTCGCGCGTCGGGAAATCCTGCGGAAAAGTGTTTCCTCGTCCGCCTCGAGGCTCACCACATTTCCAAGCTCGCGCAGCTTTTTCACGTTTTCCGCACGAAGCACGATCCCTCCACCCGTCACAATGATGGCAGGAGTCTCGTGAAAGAACTGATTGAGCGCTTCGGTCTCCGCGTCACGAAATTTTTCCTCTCCAAATGCGGCGAAAATCTCCCCAACCGACAAACCAAACCGCGTTGAGACAATTTCATCCGTATCCAAACGCGGAAGTCCCGTTTTCCGCGCCAGCGCTTTGCCGGTCGAAGACTTTCCCGCTCCCATAAACCCGATGAGCACAATGGACTGGCCGCGCCCGGTCATGCCGGAAAAGTAGCGCAAGCTTCCAGCTTGGGAAATCTTCCAAGAAAGCCAGAAGCTTCCGCTGCTTTGCAGAAAAAGCCCTTTACAACGCGACCGGTTATGGGGAACTGGTGAACGGCAGCCATGCCTGAATCAAAATCTTCCAGCGCGCTCGTCGCCATTATCATGGGCAGCAAGTCAGATTGGGAAACGATGCGCCGCTCCGCTGAAATGCTTGATGAACTTGGCGTGCCTAACGAATCTCATATCCTCTCCGCGCATCGCACGCCGGAGGCGACCGCTGAGTTTGCGCGAAAGGCTGCGGACCGCGGGCTCCGCGTGATCATCGCCGGCGCGGGCGGTGCCGCGCATTTGGCTGGGGTGATTGCGGCCCATACGTGGCTTCCAATTCTCGGTGTGCCAATCCAATCGCAGGCGCTCCATGGATTGGATTCGCTGCTGTCGATTGCGCAAATGCCCGGGGGCATCCCAGTCGGAACGCTTGCCATCGGAAGTGCCGGCGCGAAAAACGCCGCTCTGCTCGCCGCCAGCATTATCGGAATCAGCGACGAGAAAGTTCGCGAAAACCTTCAGGCCTTTCGAAAGAAGCAGACCGACGCGGTGCTCGCGCAGCGCGTTCCATGACACAGATCCTTCCTTCGCGCACGCTCGAGCAGCGCGCGAAGGCCGTGGCGAACGCAGCAAAGTTGCTGCGAAGCGGCAACACTGTCGCGTTGCCCACGGAAACCGTTTATGGACTTGCAGCCGATGCGCTCAAGAGTGAAGTCGTTGCAAAGATTTTCGAGGCGAAGGCGCGACCACGCTTCGATCCGCTCATCGTTCATTTGCCCGATCTCAAATGGCTCGAATGCGTCGCCAGAATCGACCATGATTCGCAGGGGCTCATCGAGAAATTGATCGCCCAATTTTGGCCTGGCCCGTTCACGCTTGTCTTGCCGCGGCGGGAAATCATTCCCGAAATTGTCACTGCCGGCCTCGACACGGTCGCTGTTCGAATCAGCGCGCATCCGCTATTTGCGGAAATCATTCGTACATTCGATTCGCCTTTGGCTGCGCCGAGCGCCAATCGATTTGGCCGCGTGAGCCCGACGACCGCGCGGCATGTCCTCGACGAACTCGATGGACGAATTTCGCTCATTGTCGATGCGGGACCAACCCTCCACGGCATTGAATCGACGATCGTCGCAGTGCGAAATGGACGAATGGAACTTCTGCGACGGGGGCCGATAACTGCTGAAGAGCTCGAGGCATTCGGTGAGGTCTTTTTCGCTGAAGGTGTTCAGCGTCCGGAAGCGCCAGGCCAACTTCCATCGCATTACGCACCGCTTACTCCGCTCGTTCTCGCGAACGATCCTTTTTCCTTCGCCGTGCCCTCGAACAAAAGATGTGGACTGCTCGCCTGGCGTTCCATGGCGGGAGCAAAACAATTTGCGGAAATTCGACAACTCAGTTCCCGCCAAGACCTACGGGAGGCCGCCGCAAATCTATTCCGTTATCTGCGCGAATTGGATCGGCTTAATCTCGATCTGATCGTCACCGAAAAGTTGCCAGACGAAGGTCTCGGTGCGGCCATAAATGACCGGCTGTGCCGAGCCGCAAAATAGCACAAGCCTTACCTCAACTTTGGTGCGCCAGACAGGCCTGAACGAAAGCCTTGAAAAGCGGGTGCGGTTTGTTCGGCTTGCTCTGAAATTCGGGGTGATATTGGCAGGCGAGAAAGTACGGATGGTCGCGTAGCTCGATTAATTCCGCGAGCGCTCCATCCGGAGAAGTTCCCGAAATGGTGAATCCCTTTTCACCCATCTGGTCCCGATACTTCATGTTGAACTCGTAGCGATGCCGGTGTCGCTCGAGCACTTCGCCGTCGCCGTAAATTTTTTCTGCAACGGTTCCCTTCACAATCTTCGTGGGCCAGGTCCCGAGTCGCATGCTCGCGCCTTTGGTTTTCACTTCACGCTGCTCATCCAGAAGGCAAATGACCGGATCTGGCGCATTCTCATCGAACTCGGTGCTGTTGGCCTGCTCAAGGCCGCACACGTTTCGGGCGAATTCGATCGTCGCCACTTGCATTCCGAGACAGAGCCCAAGATACGGCACTTTGTTTTCCCGGGCGAAACGCGCCGCGCTGATTTTGCCCTCTACACCGCGCTCACCGAAACCACCCGGGATTAGAACGCCTGCAACGTCTTGGAGATGCCCATCGACGCCATCCAGGAGCGATTCTGCGTCGATCAACTTCAGATCGATGCCGCAATCCTGGCTTGCGGCCGCGTGGGTCAGCGATTCGTAGATGCTCTTGTACGCGTCCTGCAGGTCGATGTATTTTCCGACGACCGCGATTTTCACCTGTTTCTTTGGGCTGACCACGCGTTCGACGAACTTCCGCCAGTTCGCCAGGTTCGGCGGCGGCGCATCGATGTGCAGTAACTCGCAGACGAGGTCGTCGAGTCCTTCCTCGTTCAACATGAGGGGCATCTCGTAAATCGTGTGCTTCACATCGCGCGCTTCAATGACGCCGCGCGGCGAAACGCTGCAAAACATCGAAAGCTTCTGCCGTAGCTCGGTATCGAGCGGGTGTTCGGTACGGCAAAGCAGAACCTGCGGCTGCAAGCCGATCTCGCGCAGTTTTGCGATGCTTTGCTGGGTCGGTTTTGTTTTCAGTTCGCCGGCCGCTCTGATGTAAGGAATGAGCGTGACGTGCACGTTCACCACATTTTGCGGGCCGACTTCGAGAATGAACTGCCGAATCGCTTCTAGAAACGGCAGCCCCTCGATGTCGCCGGTTGTTCCCCCAATTTCCGTGATAACGACGTCGGCTTTGCTCTCATTCGAAACCTCGCGAATGCGATTCTTGATTTCGTCGGTCACGTGCGGAATCACCTGCACGGTTTTCCCGAGGTAATCGCCGCGGCGCTCCCTCAGGATCACGTTTTCGTAAACTTGCCCGCTCGTGAGATTGTTGTGGCGCGAGAGCACGCAATTGGTGAAGCGCTCGTAGTGGCCGAGATCGAGATCGGTCTCTGCGCCATCATTGAGCACATAGACCTCGCCGTGCTGGAAAGGATTCATCGTCCCCGGGTCGACGTTCAGATAGGGATCGAACTTTTGGAACACGACCCGCAAACCGCGCAGCTCGAGAAGAGTGCCAAGGGAAGCCGCCGCAAGGCCTTTGCCTAACGAACTCACAACTCCGCCTGTAATAAAAATGTATTTCATCGCCGTGGTTTTGCGGATCGCTTGCTTGCGGAAACGATCAGGCGCTCGATCATTCGAGCGTCCTCCGGCGTGTCGACGCCGGGCGAGCCACTCCCAGTCATGACCACCTTGATTCTTACCCCATTCTCGAGCGCGCGCAATTGCTCGAGCGCTTCTGCGCGCTCGAGCGGCGCCGTTTTCCAGCGGACGAAGCGGAGCAGAAGATCGCGCGTGTAACCGTAAATGCCTTGGTGACGAAAATACTGGGGCGGTGCTGCCGTATCGCGGGCAAAAGGAATGGCGCCTCGCGAGAAATAGAGCGCCTCGTTCTTTGTGCTCAGGACCACCTTCACTTGATGTGGCGACTCAGCTTCGCGCGGATCGGCGAACGGGTGCGCCGCGGTGATCATCTCGAGTTTGCGGTCCCGCTGCAATTGGCGCACCAGCCTATCGATTAGCTTCGGGTCGACCATTGGCTCATCGCCTTGAATGTTAACGATGTGCCCGAATTGCTTTGCCTTCGCCGCGACTTCAGCGATGCGGTCCGTTCCACTCGAATGATTCGCCGACGTCATGGCGACTTCGGCGCCCCAAGCGAATGCCCCCTCAGCGATGCGGAAGTCGTCCGTCGCGATGATCAAATGATCCAGTCTTTTCGCGCGCCGGCTCGCCTCCCAGACGTGTTGCAGCAACGGCTTTCCTGCGATCGGATGGAGCGGCTTACCTGGGAAACGCGTCGAAGCCCAACGCGCTGGAATGATGCCAAGTACTTTGTTCATATTCGTCGGCGAAAAGTCATAGACGCGTGGAGAAGCATATCATCCGGAGCAAAGCGAGGGACCTCGCACCTGCGGTGAGCGCCTCCTTTAGATGCTGACGCAACTTGCAATTGAGAAGTCCCACGCCGTCGTACCGCCGCCGAAGCGGCTTTCGACCGCAGGAGGCTGCGCGGCTGCTCTTCTTCATCCGTTAACCCCGAGGATGAACTCGGCGGCATGTGCGAGATCGCGCGCGATCCAATCAGCGCGGCAGTCTATCTCGCGCGCGCCATATCCCGTTTGCACGAGAATCGTTCGCATGCCGGCATTTCGCCCACACTCGATATCGCTCGTTTTGTCACCGATAAAGTAGGACCGCGCTAGATCGAGATGGTGATCGCGTTGCGCTTCAAAGATCATTCCGGGCGCTGGCTTTCGGCGCCGTGAATTTATCTCGGGCAGGTCGGCACAATAATAAGTGTCGTCGATCAAGTCGTCTCCCAGTTGGCGGAGAAATTCCAGCTCGACCGCACGATAATCGTTCTCGCTGAAATAACCGCGTGCGATTCCGCTTTGGTTTGTCACGATGATCAACTGATAGCCGTTTGCTTTCAAGCGCCGCAGCGCGTCGGCCGCGCCTGGAAAAACTTCGACCTGCGCGGGATCGCCGCAATAATCGACATCGCGGATGATCGTTCCATCGCGATCCAGAAAAACAGCCGGGCGGGTCTCGTTAGACGAGACTGTCATTTTGAAAGCTGGCGACCAGTTCCTCATGCGCGACTGTGGCCGTTCCGAGTTTGCCGACGACAACGGCACTACCGTGGTTCGCAATCTCGGCCGCTTCACTTGGCGTCGCTTCGCAACAAAGCGCGAGCGTAAATAGCGCGATCGCGGTGTCGCCCGCGCCCGAGACGTCGAAAACTTGTTTCGCCTTCGTGGGAATGTAATGAGGCCGATTCCCCTTCTGAAAAAGCATCATGCCCTGTTCGCCCAGGGTGATGAGCAAGAATTTAGTGTCCCATCTGTCTAATAGGGTTTCGCCGACCCTCAAAAGCGCCTCGTCCTTGTTCGCGGGATCAACCGGGTCGCTCCACGGCACGCCTGCGGCTAGAAACGCTTCGTTCCGATTGGGTTTCACGGCCGTCATGTTTTTCCAATCGATCGGGTGGCGGGGATTCGGATCTCCTGAAACGATCTTCCCGGCACCAATCGCGTCGTTGCATATCTCTCCAACCAGTTCGGCGCTGAGGAAACCTTTGCCGTAGTCTTCGAAAATTATGGCGTCGATTTGCGCCAGGCGGCGTCGGACGTTGTCGGCTACGCGAGAGACTTGCGCCGGGGAAAGGAAGCGAATCTGCTCCCGGTCCACGCGCACGATCTGTTGATTGCGCGCGATGATGCGCGTTTTCACGATCGTCCGGAATTCGGCGTCCTCGATTGCATCGGCCGTATCGATTTTTTGTTCAGCCAAAAGCTCACGGAGTTGCCGGCCGCCGCGATCGGATCCAATCAGGCCCACGACCGCAACGTCGTCAATGAATTCACGCAGATTCCGCGCGACATTTGCCGCGCCGCCAGGATAAAGACTCTCGCCAGTCACCTCGACGACCGGCACTGGCGCCTCGGGAGAAATCCGGCCGACTTTGCCCCAGACAAATTCGTCCAGCATCAGATCCCCGATAACGAGGATGCGTTTCTTGTTGGCTCTGGCCAGGATTTCCCTTAAGCGTCGCACATTCATGGTTGCCAATTCCGCCGAGGGAAAAGAAATGCCAGACGATGCCGCCAGCTTGAGAGGTTCCTTCGATTCAGAGTCAAAATCTTAAGCGGGTAAATTTGTGCGACACGGACTTCTGCCTAGAGTGACTCATTAATCCTGAATACGAAGGCGAAATCAACAGTCGAAGCTCCCCGATGATCCCATTCGCTAAAATTTTCAAACTGACCGTCGCCGTCATGGCAGGCCTTTCGCTCTGTGTGCGCGCCGCGGAAACTCCGAAACACGTCGACGTAAAACAATTGTCGAAAAAGGTCGATGACGTAGTTGTGCCTTTGCCGAACGAGGTCTTTGGCGCGCTGAATAAACTCGGCGGCGTGAACTGGCGCGAATACGTCCGGAACGACAAGGGGAGTAATTTCACGGAACGTCCCCGCATCGCGCTTTTACTTGGCGCCGTGATCGCCGATGGCTTCATCGCGGTGCAGGCTGAGGACGCGCCCACGGTGAAGGAGATCGGCCAGAGGGTCCTTGCGCTGGCTAAGGGCATTGGAGTCGGCAATTCAATCACGCCCCACGCAAAGGCGATTACGGAGGCGGCCGACCGGCGGAATTGGGTCAGCGTGCGTCAAGAGCTCGATCGCACGCAAAACAGTGTCCAGCAGGCAATGAACGAAGTGCACGATGAAAAACTCTCGCAATTGGTCAGTCTGGGTGGCTGGCTCCGCGGCACCGAGGTTCTGACCGCGGTCGTAAACAAGCGCTATTCACAGGATGGCGCAGAACTCTTGCATCAGCCGGATTTGCTCTCTTACTTCGAAAGCCGACTGCAATCGATGCCGGAATTCAACCTGAAACTGCTCCAGGATATTCATGGAGCGCTGATCGAAGTGCGGCCCCTGATTGATGTGGGCGAAGAGCACATTTCTCCGGCGTCCGTCAAGAAAATCAACGAGATCACGACCCGGCTGGGCGATGCGATCACCAAGAAATCCCCTTAAGCGACCGATGACCGCTTCCTTGAAATCAGCCTGGCGCCGGAGCGTCCTGATCGCGTGCGTTTTTGCGCTTGCTCCGGCGGCGCGTGCCTCGGTGGACGACGCGCAATCCTTCGCGCTCCAGGCGGCCGAGCCTTACGTCAAAGAAGGTTTTCAAGTACGCGAAGATTACTGGGGCGGCGATCTCGCGGCCGGCGAGAAGAAGGCGGTGCGTCAGCAATTGTTCAAGGGAAACGAATATTGGTTTTGGCTCGGGACCGAAGTCGAAGCAGCGAAAGTTTCCGTCCATGTTTACGACTCGGAGGGCAAACTCGTGGAGCAGCCCGACGGCTGGCAGAAGGGCCACTTTGCCGCTGCGCACGTCATTCCGAAGAATACGGGCAGCTATTTCGTCATCGTGGAGATCGAGCAGTCGCCGGAGGAACGAACTCACTGGGCGCTGGTTTACGGATTCCGCTGATCCCGCGTCTGGCACGCGCCATCGTGAGCCTGATTTGACACTTCCGGCCCTGACGGTATCATCAGCGCCCCTTGGGTCGCGCCGAAATGATTGAATCCCGCACGCTGCAGTTTGAGAGCGCCCGTGCCGTGCAGTCTCTTTATGCGAACGATCTCAAACTCTTGAAAACGCTCGAAGACTCACTGGGCGTGAAAGTTACGACACGCGACGGATGGGTGAAATTGGACGGTGAAGCCGAACAGGTGGACCGTGCTCAGCGCGTCTTCGAGCAGCTGGAACAGGCGCGGCAGAAGGGCGTGGACATTCACAAACACGAGTTTAGCTACGCATTGAACTCCGTGACGGAGTCGCGTCCCGACAATTTGACCGACGTGGTGGACGTCAAGATTACCACGTCGGCGCGCAAGCCGCCGATTGTGGCGCGCACAATCGGCCAGCGCAATTATGTTGAGGCGATTCAAAAACACGACATCGTCTTTGGCATTGGTCCCGCCGGCACGGGGAAAACTTATCTCGCCGTAGCAATGGCGGTAGCAGCGCTGAAGAAAGAACAGGTCAGCCGCATTATTTTAACCCGCCCGGCGGTCGAGGCGGGCGAGGCCCTCGGGTTTTTGCCGGGTGATCTGCAGGAAAAAATCACGCCTTATCTCCGGCCCCTGTACGATTCATTGCGGGACATGCTCGACCCAGAAGAAATCGAACGGGCGGTGGCGCGTCAAACCATCGAAGTCGCGCCGCTTGCTTACATGCGGGGACGCACGCTCAGCAACGCCTTCGTTATTCTAGACGAAGCGCAAAACACAACGACCGAACAAATGTTCATGCTGCTAACGCGCATCGGACCGAACTCAAAATGCGTCGTGACGGGAGACGTCACTCAGATCGATTTGCCCTCGAACAAACGCTCTGGATTGGTCGAGGCGCTCCAGGCCCTGAAAAATGTGCCGGGCATTTCGTTTGTTTATTTCAATGAGCGCGATGTCGTCCGGCACGAGTTGGTTCGTGCGATCATCAACGCTTACCAGCTGCACCGGTCTCCTGCGATCGCCGGCGGAAATTCGGCGCGCAAATAACGCCATGTTTGACTTCCTTGGACGCAATAAGCTTATGAAGCGCGGGCTCGCCTCGCGCAAAACCCGGCGCCGCCAGAACACGAATGAATTGCTCCACGGCCTCGAATACGCGCCCTATATCAAGTGGTTTAGTTTCGCGGCTTTCGTCGCGGGCCTTGCGTTTCTTATCTTCAGCGGCCAGCAGCCGGAGCCGACCAAGAATTTTGTCATTGCGCTCCTCTTTTTCGCCACGGCGCTAACCCAACTTTGGATTAATCAGCCGACGACGTTCCTACGAAGCTCGCGGCTCCTCCTTGTCTTCGGCGTTATTTTTGTGCAGCTCGCCGCGACGAAGCTCGTCCTCGTCCTCTGCAACAGCGGAACGTATTCTTTTCTGCGGCCCGAGACGGCAGGGTTGATCGCGCCTTATGCTTTTGCGCCACTCGTGCTCAGCGTGCTCCTTGGGCGCAACCACGGTCTCTACGCTTCTGTTTTCGTCAGCCTTTGGAGCAGCATTCTCTTTGGCAAAGTGGACGCGCCTTTGCTGGTTTGCGGATTGATCAGCGGATTCACCGCGGTTTATCTCACTCTGCAAGTTCGCCAAAGGAGCCGTTTAATTCGGGCGGGTTTCGGTGTTGGCGTAGCCATCTGGCTTTTGTCGCTCACTTTCGGCATCATCGGTCCGATCGATCTCTTTTCACCGGGTGGAAACAACTGGAAGATGATCGGCATTCAAAGCGCTCTTGCGGTCGGGAACGGCATCCTAACCGCCACGATCGTGGGCGGCATCCTTCCGATCCTCGAACATCTGTTTCAGATCACGACGGATATATCGTGGCTTGAGGCTTCGGATCTCAATCACCCGCTGCTGCGGCGCATGACGATCGAGGCGCCGGGCACGTACCATCACAGTCTGGTCGTCGCGAATCTCGCGGAATCTGCCGCGGAAGCGATCGGCGCGAACGCGACGCTTTGCCGCGTCTGCTCATATTTCCACGACGTCGGGAAATTGGTGAAGCCGGACTACTACACCGAGAACATGAACTTCGAGCGCAATCCGCACGACGATCTCGCGCCGACGATGAGCGCCCTCATCATCATTGCGCATGTGAAAGAAGGGGTCGACCTCGCGCTGAAGCACGGTCTGAATCAGCGAATCATCGACATCATCCAGGAACACCACGGCACGTCATTGGTTTATTATTTTTACAAGCGCGCGCTGCAGCAGCAGGACGACGCCCGCACCGGAGGCAAAATCATGAACCTGCGGGAAGGCGACGTTCCGGAAGTGCGGGAGGAGACGTTCCGTTACAGCGGCCCGAAACCGCAGACCAAAGAGAGCGCGATAATCAGCCTGGCTGACATGGTGGAAAGCGCTTCACGAAGTTTGGAGAAACCGACGCCACAAAAAATCGAACAACTGGTCACTGAGCTGATCGGCCAGCGGATCGCGGATGGGCAGTTGGTCGAATGCGACCTGACGCTGGCGGATTTGAACATGATCGCGGAACGCTTTCGCTTTACGCTCATGACGATGCTGCATACCCGCATCGCGTATCCGAAACAGGACGCGAAGCTCACGATGCTCCGGGACGACGGCGCGCTGCCGGACGTGATGGCGGGGACGAGAAAACCCGAATCCGCGCCGCCGGTCTCCGCGGCTTAGGGGTGAACGAAATTGCGCTCGGACGTTTGCGAGGATGGGGAGCAGACACTGCGATCGTTCTGGGCTCGGGTCTGAGCGCGCTCGCGCAAGAAGCTCCGGCGGAAAGTGCCATCGCGTATTCGGAGTCTGGTGAGCTGCCGAAAATGTCGGCATCGGCACATGCCGGCCGGTTCGTCCTCAAAACAAATGCACGGCAAACCGATTGTCTATGCACAAGGACGCATTCATCTCTACGCAGGACATTCAGCGCAGGATGTGTCGGCCGGCGTGAGAGTTCTGGCGGCGGCCGGAATCAGGCGCCTCGTTCACTAACGCAGCCGGGACTGTGATCGAGAATTTTTCTCCCGGTTCTTGTTCTGCGTTGTGAGGTTCTTCGGTCGCCGCGGCGACCTCAGGACGACCGTGGGGACAGCTTCACTAGGTATCCATCGGCCCTCGTGCACGAGGTTCGCGGTCCTTCGTCGTCGCGGTGCTGGGGGAAGTGACGAAAGGGCCGCCTTCAAGCGGAGCGGCCGAGGAGAATGCGACATCAGGCATATCACTCGGCAAACCTTCCAACGGAAATTCCTTTCGGAGCGGGAAGTAAGGATATCCGTCCCACATCAGGATCCGGCGCAAATCCGGATGGCCAGTAAAACGCAAACCCATCATGTCGTAGATCTCGCGCTCGTGCCAGTTGGCTGTGGGCCAAATGTCGGAAACGGTTGCGACTTCGCCTTCGTCCTCGGAAACGCGCAGCTTGAGGCGCAAATGAATGGCGAGCGTCATTGAGTAGAGCTCGTAAACAATCTCGAATCGTGGCTCTTCGCCAAAATTGTCCACGCTCGTGATATCGAGGAGGTAATCGAATGAGAGCTCGTCCCTGCAGAATCTCGCCACCTCACGTAGATCGCCCACGAGGATCGTGAAAGTGGTTTCCCCGCGGAATTCAACCCTTTCCCGGATCTTTGCACCCAGAAGTTGGCCAAGCGACGCGAGAAGTTCCGGCCCCGTCATGCCGTGACACCTTCGAGCTGTCGAATCAACTCGCGCTTCTGTTCCCGGAATGAACTCGCTCCCGAAATCTTCGCCTGCAACTTCATTAGACCTTCGAGCAATGCTTCCGGCCGGGGTGGACACCCCGAAATGTAAACGTCGACCGGCAGCAGCTGATCGATCCCCTGCAAAACCGAGTACGACCGATACATTCCGCCGCTTGAAGCGCAGGCGCCCATTGCGATCACCCATTTCGGTTCCGGCATTTGTTCGTAAATCCGCTTTACGGCCAGCGCCATTTTGTACGTAACCGTGCCGGCTACGATCATGACATCGCACTGGCGCGGCGAGAACCGCATCACTTCCGCGCCAAATCGGGAGATATCAAAACGGGCAGATGCAGCCGCCATGAGCTCGATTGCGCAACAGGCGAGGCCCATCGGCATCGGCCAGAGCGAGTTCTTGCGCGTCCAATTCATCGCCGCGTCCAGGCGGGTGAAAATAATGTTGCCTTCGATCTTCGAATCGTAAGCCGTGGGCCGAACTTCGCGCATCGCGGAAACACTAGAGTCGCGCTCCTGCGCCGCAAGAGAAATCCCGTTTCTCGGAAGAGTATCCGCTGAGAATCTGGTGAGGAAAGAGTTGACTACCCAGTCGCCTGCATCGGGTAATCGGGAACCAGATTGATGTGACTGGAAGCGATCACTTCGTGCACGATTTTGCCCAGCTCCGCCGCTTCGTATGGCTTCGCGATCACGCCGCGGAACCCGTAATCTTGATAGCGGCTCATCGTTGCATCCATCGCGTATCCGCTGGAGACGATTGCGTTCACGGTGGGATCGATCTCGATCAATTTTTTCAACGCCTCCTTGCCACCCATCCCGCCAGGAAGCGTGAGATCGAGAATGACGGCGTCGAAACGCTCGCCCGCTTCGAGTTTTTGCCGGTAAATTTCCACCCCTTCGAGTGCGCTTTCCGCCTGCGTCACTTGATAGCCGAGGCGCTCGAGCGTGAACTCCACAAGAGCGCGGATCGCTTCCTCGTCATCCACAATGAGGATGCTTCCCGTCCCCGAAATCACTTGGTTGAGCTGGCGCGGTGGCTCGACCGGCATTTCCTGATACTTGGAGGCGGGAAGGTAGAGTGTGAAGGTGGAGCCGAAATGGATTTGTGAATCGACGCAGATGAGGCCGTTGTGATTCTTGATGATCGAATAGGTCGTCGCGAGTCCGAGGCCGTTGCCTTTCGCCTTGGTCGTAAAGTAAGGATCGAAAATTCGTTTGAGGCAATTTTCTGGGATGCCCACACCTTCATCGCGAATGGCGATCCGAATGTAATCGCCCGGAAGCAGGTCGGGCACGGCCGGGGCGGTGTCTGGATGGTAGCTAAAATTATCGCAACTAACCCGAAGCGTCCCGCCATACGGCATGGCTTGATCGGCGTTCACGACGAGATTCGCAACGACCTGGCTGATCTGTCCCGGATCGATTTCCGCGGGCCAGAGATCGGCGCCGAACAAGAACTCGCTTCGGCTGTGCGTGCCTCGCAGCGAGAAGCTGACCGTGTCCTGGATGAGTTTCCCGATTGACGCAGTTTTCTTAATCGGTGCGCCGCCACGCGCGAAGGTAAGGAGTTGCTGCGCCAGGTCACGGGCGCGCAACGAGGCGTTTTTCGCATCGTTCAGCCGTGTCGCCATTTCATCGTCTGGCGGGAGGAGCAAGGACGCGAGCGAGATGTTTCCGATAATCGCCGTAAGGAGGTTGTTGAAATCGTGCGCAATCCCGCCGGCGAGCAGGCCGAGTTGTTCCAGGGTCTCGGCTTTGCGTCGCTCGGCTTCGTTGCGCTGGCGTTCGGTGATGTCGCGGAAGACAAGCACCACGCCGGCGACTTCGTTCTTGCTGTCGCGAATAGGAGAGGCGACCTGTTCGATTACGCGTTCGGTCCCTTCGCGCGACCTCAAAGTCGCGTTCTCAGGCATACTGAGAAGAATGGAATGCGCCTCATTGCGATAACCGCTCTTCTGAGCGCGGGCCTGTGCGGCCAAATCGATCGCGATGTTGAAAACAGATTTGAGGGGTTGTCCAATCGCTTCGCGCGAGGACCAGCCGGTCAGGTTTTCGCCGGCCTTGTTGATCATGATGATCTTGCCCTGCACGTCGGTCGTGATGACGCCGTCTTCGATGGAACGCAACGTCACCGCGAGACTTTCTTTGTCAGCCGCGATTTCCAACTCGAAGCGCTTCCGCTCCGTCACGTCGCGGACCATGGCAACGTAGAGTTTTTGCTTGTCTACCACCATTTCGCTCAGTGAAATCTCGATCGGGAAAGTCGCGTGGCGTCGCGTCCGGCCGACCGCCAACGTGGTGCTTCCCGTTTGTCGCGCGAGATCATCCCAGGCGCAGGCAACTGGTTGCCCTTCGCTTCCATAGGATTTCGGAACAAGTTTTGTGAACTTGTGACCGACCATCTCGTTGTTGATGCATCCGAACATTTTCTCAGCGGAGGGATTCATTGAGCGGATCACGCCGTGTTTATCCACGGTGATCATCCCGTCCAGGATGTTCTCGATGATGGAGCGGATTCGGGTCTCGACGCCTTCGAGTTTTGCCAACTGGCGGCGGACCAGCACGAAGCTGTAACTGTTCGAAACAATGAGCAGACCAACCGCGAAGACGCAAAGAATCGCCAGCGCCGTTGTTTTGATGATGCGGTCGCGAGTCGTGGCGTTGGAGCGGAGCTCGTAGACGCCAGCCTCGTTCGTCTGGAAGGTGTTTAGCATCTGACGAATCTCGGTCATCATTGCTTCGCTCTTGTTAGTCCCGAGGAGGACCGCAAAATCTCTCCCGGTGCGTTTCGCTTCCATCTCGGGAACAGCGGAGGCCGCGATCCATCGTTCGACGCCCGTGCGGATATCGGTCAAGGCATCTGACTCTTCGGGTGAATTTGCGATGAGAATGGAGAGATATCCGTGATAAGTATAAAAGTCGGTCGTCGCGCGTTTGTACGCTTCCGCAAAGCTACTGGCGCCCGTAAGGAGATAACCCTTCTTTTCCTTTTGCATTTCAATCAAAGAACGCTCGAGCTTTGTCAGGAGGTCGAGGACTTGGGTCGATTGCGTGGCCCATTCCTGGTCCTGCATGCGCTGGTTGAGAACAATCTGCTCCTCGTTTTGCAGCGATTGAAGGATATCCCGGGCTTGATCGAGTAATGAATTTCCGAGAGAAATGGAAGGATGGCCGGCGGGTTCGGTGAGGACGGCAACGCCTTTTATTTGCCGAGCGCTCATCTGTGGTAAGGCGACTGTGTCGAGCCATTTCTGCACAATCTCCTGTATTTTCATTACGCGTTTACGTTGGGGCGGACTGTCCAGAATTAAGCCCGTCAGATCTTCGACTCGGTGTTTGAGCTGCTCGCGGCGACGTTCGAATGGCTCTAAGTACGAATTTTCGCCGGTAAGCAGGAATCCGCGATGGCCGGTTTCGAGCGCGGCGATGTCGTTCTCAATCACACCGCCGAGGCGCATGACTTCGATCGTATGCGCTCGCAACGTCTCTTGATGGTGATTCCGCAGAGTTATGAAAAGAAAAAGCCCCGCCAGGAACGTGATGACGGCGATGCCAACCGCGGTCCCCGACAAGAGCTTGAAATGAAAATGCTTTGGGCTGAAAAGCCAGGCGACGCTTCGTCCGAAAATCCCTCGACCTACCTTCATCGCTGAGTTGGGCGCGTCGGTCTGCGTCATTATAAATTCCAGAAAGCAGGTATCCTGCCATACCTCTGAAGCGCGCTGCCGCGCCCCAGCGTCGGGGGTAGGAAAGCAAAATCAGTACCGGACGCGGACCAGAAATAATCCGTTGGCCGGCGCCGCTGTTCGTCCGCACGAAATGGCTTTTCGGGGCAACCGAAGCCGCGCGTTGATGTCGTGCAGAGATGACCTGTTGAGGCCAATGCGCACGAGTGTCCCAGCCATCATTCGCACCATCTTATAAAGGAACCCATCACCATCGAACTCCATGGAAATGCAAGGACCAGCGCGCCGGAGGCGGACCGCGCGAATGATCCGGACGGTGTTTGTTTCGGGTGTTCCCCGGTTCGCCGAGAACGAGGCGAAATCATGTTCACCGCAGAATTTTGTCGCCGCAAGAACGATGCTATCGAAGTCGAGAGCACTCACGACATGCCAGGCGCGACCGCTTTCAAACGGCGGGAGCACAGCTGCATTCCAAATGCGGTAACGATACGTTTTTCCCTTCGCGGAAAATCGCGCGTGAAACGCCTCAGAAACAAACCGGCACCGCATAACGCGAATCGCTGGCGGTAAGAGTCCGTTCAGCGCGGAGACCCACCGATCAGGTTTATAGCGGCGATTCGGCAAATCCACGTGCGCGCACTGCGCCAGCGCATGGACACCGGCATCGGTCCGCCCGGCGCCATGCACCCGTACGGGCTCAGAACAGATACGCTGAAAAGCGTTCTCCAAGCGGTCTTGAATCGTATTGCCGTTCGCCTGGCTTTGCCATCCGGAAAACGACGCACCGTCGTAGGAAACGATCAGCTTGAGCCGCGACGGCATTTAATCGCTTTGGCGAACTACTTGCTCTGGACCGCGATCGCGCGCGCTTTGCAATCCGTCGAGATATCCCTGCAAGATCATCTGCGCCGCCACCTGATCGACGACGTTCCTCGAATCTCGCGTCTTTTGACCGCGGTCGCGTAAGGCGCGATTCGCGGCGATCGTCGTGAGACGCTCATCCCACGTCACGACCTCACACGGAAGCAGCTTCCGCAATTTCCCGGCGAAGGCGAGCGCCTCGCCGGCAGCTTCACCCACGCTGCCGTTCATATGGCGAGGTAATCCAATCACGACCCGCTCCACATTTTTTTTGCGCACGATTTCATCGATCTGTTTCGCCGCATCGCGCGACGCAGGAATCGTTTTTACCGGATGCGCGAGCAGACCAAGCTCGTCGGACACGGCGATCCCGATTCGCGCGCGGCCGAAGTCCACACCCAGGATGCGCCGTCGAATCGGCAGACTGCTCACTGCAGCGCCTCGGGAAGTTTGCCGACAAGGCTCTTGATCTTCTCGGCTTGATGGCGGTGGCAGATCAAAACAGCGTCGGGTGTTCGAACAATAATGAGATTATGAACGCCGAGCAGCGCAATGCTCGTGCCGTCGGGATTAAACACAATGTTGTTCGTCGAATCCAGGGTCGTGATCTCGCAATTGGCCGCGTTGCCTTCCGCATCGTTCTTGAAATACTTCGCCACCGCGCCCCAGCTCCCGACGTCATCCCAATCGAAAGTCGCCTCGACGACCAGAACCCGATCGGCCTTCTCCATGATCGCATAGTCGAAAGAGATTCTCGGAAGTTTGGTGAATCGCTCCCGCACGGTTTTTTCGAAATTATCCTGCGCGCGCAGTTGTGAGATGAAGCTTGCGAGCTCCGGGGTGTGCCGGTTGAATTCGCTCAGCACCGACGGCACAGACCAGACAAACATTCCGGCATTCCAGCGAAAATTCCCCTTACGAAGAAAGCTTTCGGCCAGATCCGCGTTTGGTTTTTCACGGAAGCGAACGACATGGTGAACCGCGGCCTCGGGCGCAACATTTCGGAGACGCACGGCGGCCCCTTGCTCAATGTAACCAAAGCCGGGGCACGCCCAACTCGGTTTGACGCCGATCGTCACGAGCGCGCCCGTTTCTTCGGCTGCCGCCGCGGCCGTCGTCAAGGTTTTTTGGAAAGCCGCGGTGTCTTTAATGACGTGATCCGCGGGGAGCACGATCATCGTGGCGGAATGGTCTCGGACCGCGACCCATCCCGCGCCGAGAGCAACAGCCGCCGCCGTATCGCGTTTCGCCGGTTCAGCAACAATATTTTCCTTCGGCAGAGCAGGCAATAGCTCACGAACCGCGGCTTCCTGTTCAACATTCGTCAAAATCAAAAGACGCTCTCGCGGGATCAAGCCATCGAGTCGGGCCACCGTTTGTTCAAGCAGCGTTTCTTCCGCGACAAGACGAAGGAGTTGTTTCGGGCGAGCGCGGCGGCTCAGCGGCCAGAAGCGTTCACCACTCCCTCCGGCGAGGATGAGCGCATAGATCGGATTGGACATGGTGGATGGAGCGAAACAGTGGCCGATTTCCCAATCACGCGGGTCGCGAGATTCCCGTTTCCTTTTTCAAAACGAGAAGTATAAGGGTATGCGATGTCTCTCTCGATATCCATTCCAAAAACCGGGGAGCAAATTCCGCTCGACGGTTTGCTTGCGCTCACGCGCACGGCCATTGGCCTGGGTGTCGGAATGCTCGTGGCGGATAGAATCCGCCGGCCTTTTCGACAAGCCACGGCCATCGCGCTCGTCTCGGTCGGCGCGCTCGCCGCGGTTCCGCTGCTTGTAAAATTGGCAATGGAACGAATCAATCGACCGGAATCCGAACGCGGCAGCCGGAATCGATTACGTTCGATCCGGGGAGACTCGGGTTATCCTTCTGAGACCGACGTTTATTAAAGTGGGAGGGCCTCAGTGCCCCGATTCGTTTCGGCAGCGCGCCCAATTCGTGGCGGCAATCCTTTGGGAGGCGTGATGTTTCCGTAATCACTCGCGCTTGATTCCGCCCCGCGCGCGGCGTAAGCCTTTCGCGTTCATGCCTCGATCTCCTGTTCCACCGCCTGAGGGGTTGCGCGAGCGCTGCGCCGCTGTCGCCCGGGAAGAAAGCGTTTTGCGCGAAGGCGGCGGAAAAGCGGGCCAGGACCGCCAGCACAAAATGGGTCGACTGCTCGCCCGCGAGCGCATCAACCGGCTCCTCGATCCGGGTTCGCCCTTTTTTGAGGTCGAGCTTTGGGCGGCCTATAAAATGTATGAGCAGTGGGGCAGCGTTCCCGCCGCCGGAGCGGTCGCGGGTGTCGGAAATGTCGCAGGCGTTCCGTGTATGATCATCGCCAACGACGCAACCGTGAAGGCCGGCGCATTTTTTCCTGCCACGGCCAAGAAGCTGATTCGTGCCCAACGGATCGCTTTCGAATGTGCGCTGCCACTCGTGTATCTGGTTGATTCCGCCGGCGTCTTTCTTCCGATGCAGGACGAAATTTTTCCAGATGAAGACGACTTCGGGCGCATCTTTCGCAACAACTCCGTGATTTCCGCTGCGGGCCTCCCCCAGTTTGCCGCGATCATGGGCAACTGCGTTGCCGGCGGCGCGTATCTTCCGGTCCTTTGCGACAAGATTTTGATGACCGAAGGCAGCGGTCTTTATCTCGCGGGGCCGTCACTCGTGAAAGCAGCGATCGGGCAGGTGGTCGATGCCGAAGAACTTGGCGGCGCAAAAATGCACGCTGAGATCAGCGGCACCGTCGATTTTTACGAGAAAGATGATCCGTCATGTTTGAAGCGATTGCGTTCCTTGATCGCTTTGTTGCCGGAAGCAGAAGAAGTGAAACACAGGGAGAAGAATGAAAGTTACGAGCCGGCGAAAAAGCCGGAAGCCGTTTACAATCTGATGAGCCTCGACGGCCATAAGCCGTACGATGCGCGCGATCTTCTCGCTTCGATCATCGATGCCAATTCGCTCGATGAATACAAAGCGGACTACGGCAAGACGCTCGTAACGACCTACGCGCGGATTGCGGGCAGCCCGGTCGGAATCGTCGCCAGCCAGCGCCTCCAAGTACGGACGAAAAAAGAAGGAATTCAGATGGGCGGCGTCATCTACGCGGACAGCGCCGACAAGGCGGCGCGCTTTATTATGGACTGCAACCAGACTGGCCTTCCCATCATTTTTTTCCAGGACGTTACTGGATTCATGGTGGGTCGCGATGCGGAACAAAGCGGGATCATCCGGAGCGGTGCGAAATTAGTGAACGCCGTCAGCAACTCCACCGTCCCCAAGATCACGATCGTCGTGGGTGGTTCTTTCGGCGCGGGGAACTACGCCCTTTGCGGCAAAGCCTATGACCCGCGCTTCATCCTGGCCTGGCCGAATGCGCGCTACGCCGTCATGGGCGCGGCCCAGGCTTCCGACACCATTTTCAGCGTACTGGCTCGAGCGCATGATCGCGGCGACAAGAAATCATCGCCGGAAGCCCTCGAAGAACTGCGTGCGACGGTTAAGAAAAATTACGAAGAACAAACCGATATTCGTTACGGCGCCGCACGCGGCTGGGTAGACGCGATTATTCAACCGCACGAAACACGTGAGGTCCTCACGCGCCTGTTGCAATACGTTTCCCGTCCCATGCCAAAGGCGCGATTCCACACTGGTGTCGTACAAGTCTGAGTCATGGCGAGAGCACCGCTTCTTGTCGGCAATGCGCAAGCTTTCTGGGGCGATGATCCCGACGCTCCGGCACGACTCGTTAGGCAACGGCCGGACCTCGATTTCCTGACACTGGATTACCTGGCCGAGGTCTCGCTTTCGATCATGGCGATTCAGCGCGAAAAAAATCCCACCTGCGGCTATGCCCGCGATTTCGTCGAAGTTCTGCGCAGCCTGGCTTCGTCATGGCGCGACGGCTCGCGGGTTAAGATCATCAGCAACGCTGGCGGATTGAATCCCGTCGCGTGCGGCCACGCCTGCGTCGCCGCATTAGCCGAACTCGGATTGGGGCGATTGAAAGTTGCGGCGGTTTATGGAGACGACATTTTGCCGATCATTAAGAATTCGTCCGATGAGCGATATGCAAATTGGGAAACCGGCGCGCCGATTTCCACGGTGCGAGATCGCCTAACGACTGCAAATGCCTACCTTGGTGTCGACGGCGTTGTCAGTGCCTTGCGCGCCGGAGCGGACATCGTTGTCACCGGTCGCGTGGCAGATGCAAGCCTGACGGCCGCCGCCGCCATCGCTCATTTTGATTGGGAGCCCACTGACTACAACCGGATCGCGGGCGCGACGGTTGCCGGCCACATGATCGAGTGCGGCACTCAGGCGTGCGGTGGATTCTCCACCGACTGGCTGGAACTGCCTCACAGTGCGGAAATCGGTTTTCCAGTCGTCGAGATTCTGGAGGACGGCTCATGCATCGTCACCAAGCCTCACCTTACGGGCGGCAGCGTGAACCTGCGGACGGTGAAGGAGCAGCTTCTCTACGAGATCGGAGATCCGGGAAACTACATCTCCCCCGACGCGACCGTCTCGTTGCTCGGAATTCGTCTGGACCAACTCGCACAAGATCGTGTTTTGATTGAGGGAGCCACGGGGCGCCCGCCCACTTCACAATACAAAGTAAGCGCGACCTACCGCGATGGCTATAAAGCGCACGCCATTATCACAATTTTCGGACGTCACGCCGTGCTAAAGGCGCGCAAATGCGGTGAGAATATTCTTCATCAACTCGAGCAGGTTGGCATCAAGTTCGAGCGTTCGCTCGTGGAATGTCTCGGCAGTGGAGCGTCGGTTTGCGGTGTGGAAATTCCCGACCATTCGGCCGATCTTTTGGAGACAGTTTTGCGCGTAAGCGTCGCTGATCCGCGTCGGGATGCCGTCGAGCGCTTTTCAAGACAGATTGCTCCACTCGTTACAGCCGGACCTCAGGGTGTGACCGATTACTCCGCCGGCCGGCCGAAGGTGCAGGCGGTCTTCGGCTATTGGCCTACGCTGGTCGACAAGAATCTCGTCCAGCAAGAGTTTGAGATGATCGCGGCGGAGGCAGCATGAAGAAGAGCGGCATTAAAATTCGCCTCGGCGAAATCGCTTATGCCCGCAGCGGCGACAAGGGCTCGAGCGCGAACGTTGCCGTCTTTGCGCGCAAAGCCGAGGATTACGAACGATTGCGCCAGCAGCTCACCGAAGATGTCGTAAAGAAATTCTTCGACCCGCTCGGAGTTCGAAAAGTCACCCGCTACGAAGCACGAAACCTAGATGCGTTGAATTTTCTCCTTGAGGGAATCCTGGGCGAGGGCGGCAGTCGTTCGCTCCGAATCGACGCCCAAGGTAAAACGCTGGGCCAAGCGATCCTTGAATTAACCCTTTAACGCTTCAACGTCCAATCGTGCCTCTCGTTTTAGTCGAAAAGCAGAGTCCGCAGATCTCCATAGTAACACTGAATCGTCCCGAGCGCCGTAACGCGCTGACGATTGAATTGACGGCCGAACTGGCGATTGAAAAAGCCGCGGCCGATAAACTCCAGCGCGTGCTGATTCTGCGCAGCGCGGGGAACTATGCCTTTTGCGGCAAAGCCTACGATCCGCGCTTCATCCTGGCCTGACCGAATTCGCGTTACGCCGTCATGGGCGCTGCCCAGGCTTCCGACACCATCTTCAGCGTGCTGGCTCGGGCGCACGATCGGGGCGACAAGAAATCATCGCCGGAAGCACTCGAAGAACGACGCGCGACGGTTAAGAAGAATTACGAAGAACAAACCGATATCCGTTACGGCGCCGCGCGCGGCTGGTGGACGCGATCATTCAACCGCACGAAACACGTGAAGTCCTCACCCAGCTGCTGCAATACGTTCCCGTCCAATGCCAAAGGCACGATTCCATACCAGTGTCGTGCAAGTCTAACGATCGGCTGCATCCGCAGCCGAGAATTCGTCGCCGATCGCACGATTCATCGCCATGACGTGGGTGAGTGAATCCCGTATCGGCAACCTCAGGCCACGCTGCTCCAGAGCGCGAACGACTTCCTCCGTCGGAATGTTTCCGACGAGCACGTCTTGCGCGAACGGGCATCCGCCCAGTCCACCGATGGCCGAATCGAAGCGGCGGCACCCAGCCTCGAACGCAGCCAGCACCTTCGCACCCGCTGCGGCGCGCGCGCTGTGCATGTGAATTCCTACCTCGCGTTCTGGGCAGCCACGCAACGCCGCCGCTACGACTCGATGAATCCGTTTCGGCTCCGCAGCTCCGACAGTATCCGCCAGAGAAATTGCGTTAATTCCCATGCTGAAGATCGCTCGCGCCGCTTCCACGACCTTCTCTTCGTCCCACGAATCGCCGTACGGGTTACCGAATGCCATTGAAATGTATGCGACCATCTCCAACCCCGATCCATCCGCCATCTCCTTAATCCTCTTCAGCACCGACTGGTTTTCCTCCGGCGATTGGTTTTGGTTTCGGCGCAGGAATGTCTCGGAAACGGAGCAGGGGTAGCCGAGCGTCTTCACGGTTCCGGTCGCGATGGCGCGCGCGGCGCCCTTCTCGTTAACGACGATGCCGATAATCTCGACACCGTCGAGTCCGCCCAGCTGCTCAAGCACTGCCTCGCTGTCGGCCATTTGCGGCACAGCTTTGGGTGAGACGAAGCTCACCGCGTCGATATGCCGGAAACCTGCCGCCACCAACCCGCGCAAATATTCCACCTTTCGGCCGGCGGGGATTTGGCGCGGCATCCCCTGCCAGGCGTCGCGCGGACATTCGATGAGCTTGACGGATTCCATCGTGACGGACGTTACTGACAGAATAAGGTAAGTCATGCCCGTCGTCCTGATCGAAAAACAATCGCCGCAGATCACCGTCATCACGCTCAATCGGCCCGAGCGCCGCAACGCGCTCACGATCGAATTGATGACCGAGTTGATCACCGCGATCGAAAACGCCGCCGCCGATCCAAAGCAACGCATCCTGATTCTTCGGGGCGCCGGCAAAGCATTTTGCACCGGCTTGGATTTGGAGGCAGCCGCCGACAGCTCGAAGGCGCACGCCACCGCGGAAATGGTCGCGCGCTTGTTGCTCGCCCTCGCCGAAACGCGGCTGGTCACGATCGCGACCGTTCACGGAGCCGCCGTCGCCGGCGGCGCGGGAATCATGTCCGCCTGCGATTTCGTCATCGCGGCGGAGCGAACCAAGATTGGTTACCCCGAAGTGAGGCGCGGACTTGTGGCCGGCCTGGTCATGACGTTCCTCCGGCGGCAGCTTCGGGAGCGTGATCTCCGCGAACTTCTCCTGATGTCCGAACTGATCGATGCGAAGCGCGCGCTGGAAATGGGCCTTGTCAACCGAGTGGTCCCTTCTGACGAGTTGGACAGCGCCGCCCAAGAAATCGCGGCTGCCATATTGCAAGGCGCTCCCGGCGCGATTCAGAACTCCAAACGACTGATTGAAGAGCTTTGGTCGTCATCGGTCGCGGACGATGTCGCACTCGCTCTCCGCCATCACATGGAGGCGCGGGAATCGGACGAGGCGAAAGAAGGTATCGCCGCGTTCCTTGAAAAGCGTCCGCCGAAATGGGCGGGCTAGGCGGATGCAGCAGAGAGCAGGTGGAAAAGGCTGTCATCCCGAGCCGCGGCGACGGCGAGGGACCTCTCAATCGAGGTGAACGTATTCGAGTCACCGCTTCGCGAAGCACGGAGCATTGGCGTTGAACATCGCGGCTATCGGCTTGGGTGATCTAAGAACCATTGAGAGGTCCGTCGCCGTCGCCGCGGCTCGGGATGACGGATGACTTGATCCCCATCAGTATTCCGCGGTTTCGAAGGAAATCCCGGCCGCGAGACATTTCGGACAGAGCAAATGGTCGCGGTTCTCCGATTCTGCTTCCGCCGATAAGATGAACAGCGTGTGACACGGATCGTGCAGGCAGTTGACGAACCGGCTGGTCGCCCGTCCGGTGTGCGCGCAGCGGCCTATGTGCACGAGCCCTTCTTCCACACGGACAGTCATCCGCTGATCGAAAACAAAACACTCTCCCTGCCAGTGTTCGTTCCCAAATTGCTCCTGGTAGGCTGCGATCCCGCCGTGAAGTTGGAAGACGTTCTTGAATCCTTTGCTGCGAAAAAGCGTTGACGCTTTTTCACAGCGAATTCCTCCGGTGCAATACATCAGCACCGTCTTGTCCTTCAAGCTTTGCAAACGATCTACGTATTGAGGCAGCTCGCGGAAGTGTTCGATGTCGCATACGACGGCGTTCTCAAATTTCCCGGCGGCCGACTCAAATCGATTTCGAATATCGAGCGGCACTGCGTCCGGATTTTCCTCCATCATCCGCTTCCAATCGGCTGGACTCAGCTGATTATCTTTATCGGGCTTGATCGCTCCGGCGTTCAGAGTCACGATTTCAGAGCGGACCTTTACCACCAACTTTGGAAACGTCCCAGCGTCCCCCGCACTGATTTTGATCGCGATGTCACTAAAGCGTGTATCTGTTTTGAGGAGCGCAACATACCGGCTCACTCCTTCAACTGGTCCTGCGAGCGTTCCGTTGATTCCCTCCGACGCGATTAGAATCCGGCCTTTCAATTCGAGCGACGAGCAAAGCGCGCGTTGATGGGCGGCAAAGACTTCAGCGTTTCGTATCGGAACGTACTTATAAAAAAGAATGACTGGGTAAGCTTCACTCATATGCGGCCATCCGGGATTTCGCGTGAATGCGTCAGCGGCTCTCCTTCGATCCACGTTCAATCAGGCCCTTGGTAAGATAGACTAGCCCTGCCATCTGCAGCCATTCGGAGACGATGTTGCCGACGACTTGGCCCCACTTGTCCTGCGGATTCATTCGGAGATACAAGACGAGCCAACCGATTCCGGTGACCGCGAGAAACACAAGAAGGGAATGCTGGTGCAAAAGATCGATCCAACGACCGCCTTTCCTTTTGCCGACCGGTCGGCTTTCGACGGACCCAGACTCGTAGAGAAATTTCGTGCCAAGAATTATGACGACCGAACCGCTCCAATCCGCGATCGCGTTTCCAAAGAAAGCGCCGAGGTGAGTAGTTGGATCGCTCCAGCGATAGCCGATTATCCAGGCTAGCAAAAGCAGCACACTGACGATGCTTAAAGAATGATAATGAAGCCATCTCTTCTTTCGCGATCCAGTCTTGGCCATGAGCCCGTTTGTCTCGAGTGTCTTACGAACGGCCAAAATCAGAGCAGGGGCAACTGTGCGTCAGGTGTGTCCATGCTGGCAAAGCGCACTCCGAGTCCGATGAGGCGCACACTTTTATGCGTGCGTGCGAAGCCTTCAGCCAGTAGGGATTGAAACTGATCGAGGGTCGGGGGAAGCCCCGCACGCTCAACTGTGGTGCGGGTGAAGTCATGAAATTTTAGTTTCACGAAAATCTTCGTCACCATTCGAGTCGCTTCCTTCTGGTCGAGATCCGCCATCAATTCCTCGAATAACTCCGGCAGCTTTTCCTCGCATTCGGCCAGTGTTTCGAGATCCGTCGAAAATGTTTCTTCGTTGCTGAGGGATTTTCTTTCACGATCCGGCTCGACCGGCCGTTGATCGACGCCGCGACAGAGGTCGTAAAGCTCGATCCCAAATTTGCCGAAGTGCTCCTGCAGCTCCGCCCGCGACAATCGCTCCATCTCGCCACACGTCGCTATTCCGAGTCGCTCCAGTTTTTGCTCGGTCACATCTCCGATTCCCCAGAGCTTGCGCACCGGTAACTTCTCCATGAACTCCGGCACCTCTTCCTGTTTCACTTCGAACTGTCCGTTCGGCTTCTTCAGATCGCTGGCGATTTTGGCGACCAACTTGTTCGGGCCGATTCCAGCCGACGCGGTCAACTTCGTCTTGCGAAAAATCAGCCTCCGGATGACCTGCGCCAATGGCCCGGGCGCGCCCGGATGTGCCGTGACATCGAGATAAGCTTCGTCGAGCGAGAGCGGTTCCACGAGCGGCGTGAAGCGATGCAAGATTTCGCGGATCACCGCGGATTCTTTGCGATAAACATCGAAGCGCGTCGGCAGAATAATGAGATTCGGACAGCGCTGGAGCGCCATGAAGGTCGGCATGGCCGAGCGCACACCGAACTCCCGCGCTTCGTAGTTACAAGTGGTCAGCACACCTCGCCGATCACGTGCACCGCCGACGCCCACCGGCTTTCCTTTCAGCGACGGCTGATCGCGCACCTCGATCGCGGCATAGAAGCAATCCATGTCGAGATGGATGATCGCCCGCTGCTCTGTTTCTGATGCCACACTGGAATGTTGCCTCAGAGCACGCATCACTTCCACTGCCTGTAGAGGGCGCTAGGAGCAGGAAAAAAACTGTGCAAATCGGTAAAATATGTGGCTCATCTATCTCGCCATGAAATTTACCTACTACGGCCATGCCTGCTTCTCGGTGGAAGCCGGCGGCAAGACGTTGCTCTTCGATCCCTTCATTACGCCCAATCCGCTCGCGAAGGAAATCAATGCCGATAAAATCGCGGCGGATTTTATTCTCGTGTCACACGGGCATGGCGATCACAACGCGGATCTCATCGACATTGCCAAACGAACCGGCGCAACGGTGATCGCTCCATACGAGGTCGGGTGCTGGTTCGAAGAGAAGGGCGTTAAGAATGTCCAGTCCATGAATCACGGCGGTGCGGCCCAGACCGATTTCGGCCGCGTCAAACTGACGAGCGCGATCCACAGCAGCTCGATGCCGGATGGCTCTTACGGTGGCAATCCTTGCGGCTTTCTTGTGGAATCGAGCGACGGCAACTTCTATTACTCCGGCGACACCGCGTTGACTTACGACATGAAGTTGATCGGGGAGGGGACCAAACTGAATTTCGCCATCTTCCCGATCGGCGATTTCTTCACCATGGGAATCCAGGACGCTTTGCGGGCGGCTGAATTCCTCGGCGTCTCGAAATTTGTTGGCGTGCATTACGATACGTTCCCGCCGATCAAGCTCGATCATGGAGCCGCACTCGCGGCAGCGCGCACAGCGGGAAAAGAGCTGCTTCTGCCGACGATCGGGGAAACCATCGTCGTCTAGGTGGCGCGTGTCCGCAGTGGGCTGGCCTGTGGATTTTACTTTCAGGTAGTTACATCTGTCGGGGCTGGCCGGCACGATTCATACAGTGGGGTGGCGGCACAAGAGCCGCCAGCTATGGTGAATATCAATTTGGTCCACATACTTCTCGCGGCGGCCGAGGAGCAATCCTCCGGTTTCCTCAACGTCCGTGGCGCCGACCAGGTCCGCGAAGTAGAACGGATGGAAGCAGCCGGACTGGTGGACGCCTCACTCGGGGACGCCGGCACCGTCGCGTTTGCCGTGATCAACCGTGTGACCGATTCAGGTCACGCCTTCTTGCTCGCGTCCAGAAAATAGCCGCTGCTGAGAATGGAAATCGCAGGGGCGCTTGCATGCGCGGAACGCTGACCGTGTCCGTTGCGTGGCGGGAGTGGAAATGCTCTCGATCCTCGGCATCGCGTCGCCTAATGTCGGTCTGTGAATTCATTTGCGGCTAGAAGGAAAAACAACAATGCCCGCGACGCTTGAAACTGTCCGCCCCATAGAACTGGCCGAGATACGAGAGGCGCGCGAGCGCATCGCGGGGACCATTGTGCGCACGCCACTGGTCCGCCTGGAACTGGGGCTGGGCTACCCCGATATTCGGCTCAAGCTCGAGAACCTCCAACCGATCAACGCCTACAAGCTGCGGGGCGCCGCCAATGCCGTGGCGATGCTGCCCGACTCCGAGCGCAAGCGCGGCGTGTGGACGATCAGCGCGGGAAATGCAGGACAGGGCGTCGCCTACGCGGCGAGAAAAGCGGGCGTACCCTGCACAGTCGTGGTGATCGAGAGCGCGCCGGCCTCGAAGATCGAGCGAATGAAGGCGCTCGGCGCGAAACTCATTCCGGTGCCATACGACGTCGCGTGGAAAGCCCTCGAGGATCGTTCGTTTCCCGGAGTCGAAGGGACGTTCATCCATCCGTTCGACGATCGCAATTTCATCGCCGGTCACGCGACGATGGGTTTGGAGATTCTTGAAGACGCGCCGGACACGGCCGCGGTCATTGCCGGCATAGGGGGCGGGGGACTCATCTCTGGCGTCGGCAGCGCCATCAAAGCGCTCAAGCCGGAGATCAAGGTTTGGGGCGCTGAACCGGAGACGGCCGCGCCCGCGGCGCTCTCGTTCGCGATGGGATCTCCGCAACTGTTCAAGGACTGGAAGCATTCGTTCGTGGACGGCGCCGGCGGCCAGAGCGTCTTCCCGCGCATGTGGGAGCGGATGAAACCGGTGGTGGACGGCTACATCGTGGTCAGCCTGGAGGAGACAAAGAACGCGATGCGGCTCATGGCGGAAAAGGCGCGAATTATCTCCGAAGGCGCGGGGGCATTGCCGCTCGCGGCCGCGTTGACCGGGAAGGCCGGCCCGGGCCCGATCGTCGCAATCGTTTCCGGCGGCAACATCGATCTGAGGAAGTTTTGCGAGCTTATCGGAGCTTCAGCCGCCTGAAATGGCCGCGTGCCGTTGTAGGGCGTCTGTGTCAGACGCCTCCATGGGACGGGCCGATTGGCGTTTCACAGAAACGCCCTACAAATCTGTGAACTACAAACGTTTCGTCAGCTGCCTGACCGTAACCCCTTGACCAGATCGCGCATCACCTGAAGGCCGGCGTCACCGCAATATGCAGTCTTCGTGGAAGGCGGGAACTCGGCAGGGATCGCGACGCATTTCTGCCGAATCGCTTCCAGTTCCGGATCGTCGATCCGGATTGAAGTGAAGCCGTCCCAGTCCCATTGCCGCCCGGTGCCGTTAATGAACCCGTCGATGGTGTTCGCAACTTCTTCGCTTGTTCGTTTCATGAGCTTTGACGAAAAGAGAATGAGCCCCGAAAGCCTTCATTGCAAGGCCGCATTGAAGACCTTTCAGTACACTCCGAAGAATTTCGGGGCTGCTTCGTCTGGGTTAGGCATCGGGTGATTGAATGCGGAAGCTCCGAAGAAAGTCCTGGGCGTGCCTAGCACTGTTGACGAAGAATGTCGTGTAATGGATCTCCAAAGCCCTCGATGATGGCTTCGCGAGACGTGCCGGGTAAGACGAATTTCGGACATCATCTTCAGGATAGTGCTGACGAATGGCGTCAGGAGGAGCTACCGCAGACTGCCGGATAGCGTCAGAACTACGACTACGCAGACCGTCTTCATTTAATCCGTTTGCGTTCTGGGATTGGGACCGGGGAAATGCCGACCATGCCACCAGCAGTAATCACCATCCCCGCTCCAAGCACTCGGAAACTACTGCAACCAATAAGCTAAACTATTTACCCACCCCTCACTCACCACGTTTGACAACCTATATAGGGGTTAGTCTCGTCTGTCGGCGGTGCTCCGACTCGCCCATGGTAGGCACGCGAATCCCACGAGCCCGAGCACCGCGACCTTGACCAGATAGATCCGCCGAATCTGATCAATCGGGAACGGCGGCAAGCCTGCGAACACGATGGACCCAGCGGTGTTGAACGCGAGATGGGTAAGAACGGCCATAAGGATACTCCCGCCGGTGCGAAGGTAGATCAAAGTCATGACCGCTGATTGGGCGGTGAGCTGGCAGAGGTAGACGGCGCTGATTCTCCGATCGCCGCAACCTACCTAAGCCTTAGGCCGATCGTGAAAATGATTACGACGTTAAAGTGCCGCGGCGGTGGGAAGCAACAGCATAGACAATAAGGAGGCCGAGCACCAGGGAAACTCCCGCGAACACACGCACCAATGCTGATCCACTGGCCGACCACCAACCAAGTATGTGTTGAGAGGCCCAAACGCCGACGAACGGCGTGAGCAGACCCCCGATGACGATGATGAATCCGAAAACGCGGAGAAACTCGGTTGCGCGCGAGCCCGGCGCCGCACGAACGAGCACAACTCCGAACACGACGCGCAGGATCGCCGCCACGTACATCACCGGAGGCGTTTGAATGAAACGGGTAGTGCTCAGAAACACGTCCGGAGCTATGAGGCCCAGGATCCCCTGCACAACTAGAAGGAGACCGATGAGCAGAGCTAGAAGTGCCGAAAGGCGTAATGGAAACTCGTTGTTAGTGGGCATGTTTGAGAAATTGCGTCATATTCATCGCACTGACTCTTAGCATGTAAACTGACACCGACCCATAAACATGGCATCCTCCGTTCACAACCTACATTGGGATTAGGCGACTCGCGCTCGTTCACTGTAGAGGTGAGACTTGGATGCTCTTTACGATCTCTTTGACTCGGTAAGAGTTGAAAGGAGCTTCATCTACGCTTTCGGCGACTTTTCTGCCTTGTTTGTCATAGAAAGTTGCCTGCGTATTAATCGTGATTTTGTGCGTGTAGCCGCCAGACGAACCCTTCTTCCGAGCTCTGAGCTCATAAGGCCCGCAGCGTGCACCTCCAAGATGCTCCCACTGACGTCCGAAACGGCGAGCATTGCCAATCTCTTCGACGTCATACGCTCTTCGGACTTCCGTCCACTGCTTCGATTGCTGCTTGAGCAGATCTTGAATGTCGGAAAGGTTGAAGGAGCCACCGGCGAGAGCGGTGCCAGCGAAAAGTAAAAGGCATAGGGAACTGATAATGGTGGTTTTCATCTCGGGCGGGTTGGTTCGAGGGTTCGGATAGCTATTGAAGGGTGTTGAGGCTTTGAGTCGCCTAACGAGATCCCGGTCGAATAATTCGGCAATTAAAGGCGGAGCTATTAGATTTAATCCACCCGCCTGCCGGGGTGAAGATCGAAAAAATGCCGACCATGCCCCATAGCGTAATCACCGTCCCTGCTCCAAGCAATCCTGAACTGCCACAGCATAGCTATCCTAGCTGTGGGGGCTCGTAATCCTGCCGGGCCTGGCGCTCGAATCACCGGGCGAGACGCACGGTAGCCCTGCCCTGACGCGTTCTGGGAGCCTGCGCTACCAACAGAGGCGGCGGCGACCTCAAGACAATCACCGCCGCCCTTTCCAGGTCAATCTAACATTTATTGCTTCGCCACTTCGCGCATTTCCTGCCTGGCTTTGCGCATATCCTCGCGCGCCTTCTGGATCGCATCGAGTTTCGCCTGCTGGGGCGCCGTCAGGAGCGGACGAAGCTGCGAACTGATGCTATCGCGGATCGTCTTGATTTTCTGCCCCGACTCCTGCCGGATCGCCATGATCTGCGGCTTGGCCTGTTCGAGGATCGGAGCGATCTTCGCCTGTTGCTCGGCCGTAAGGTCAAGGGTTTTCGTCATGTGTGCGAGCCCGTTGCCCCAATGACGATGGCGAGGCCAGTTCCCGCGGGAATCGTTCGCAGCGGGATCGTGCGCCTTTTGGATCGCGTCGAGTTTCGTCTGCTGCGCCGCCGTCAGGAGCGGACGAATTTGCGACCTGGTGTTATCATGGATCGCCGTCATCTCCTGCCTCGCTTCCTGACGGGCCGCCGCAATCTGCGGCTTAGCCTGTTCGAGGATCGGGCTGATCTTCGCCTGTTGGTCGGCCGTGAGGTCGAAGGCTTTCGTCATGTGTTCGAGCCCGTCGCCCCATTGATGATGACGAGGACTGTTCCCGCTGCAATCCTTCGCGGCCGGATCCTGCGGACTGGCGATTGAAGTTGTGGCCAGCGCGGCTGTGCACGCGGCGGTAAGAGTGAGTAGTCTAAGTTTCATTTGTTGTTCTCCTTATTTGGTCAGCGCGACGAGCGCGCCTGTTGTGAGGGGGTAACCCGAGGAAATTCGGGAAGTTGCGATATTTTTTCATTTTTGGCACCGCGCCCTTCGCGACGGGCAGGTGGATCGAGCGCTCCGCGCTCGATGTCAAAATGCGGCGAAGCCGGGAAACAGAAACATCGCGCGGCGGAACGCTCGATCCACCTTTCGATTGGCCAGGGAGGCGGAGGCCCGGTGGCGACCGGGGTGACAGGCCGACAGGTGCAGCGTAGGGTCGTTCCCATGAAATCGATAATCTGTTGGGTAGCGGCGTTGGTTCTTTGTTTCGCGAGCGCCGTGCGCGGTGAGGGGGAATACAAATTCGTCACGGAGATTCCAATCGGCGGCGAAGGTGGCTGGGATATCCTCACAATCGATTCAGCTGCGCGCCGGCTCTACCTTTCCCACGCGACGAAAGTGGTCGTGGTCGATCTCGAGAAGAACAGTGTCGCTGGCGAGATTGCGGATACACCGGGCGTGCACGGGTTTGCCGTAGCGCCGGAGTTGCAACGCGGTTTCTCTACGAACGGCAAGGAAGCGAAGGTCAGCGTCGTTGATCTAAAAACGCTCAGCACGATCTCAAAAGTGGAAACCGGCGAAAATCCCGACGCCTTGGTTTACGAACCGCGTCGCGGCGAAGTTTATGTGTTCAATCACACTGGGAAGTCGGCGACAGTGATCGACGCAAAGACCGCGAAGGTCGTTAGCACAATCCCGCTCGGTGGGAGTCCGGAGTTCGCTGCCGCGGACGGCAAAGCAGGACGCGTTTACTGCAATCTCGAAGATAAGAGCGAGGTCGTGGTCATCGACACCGGAAAGCATGAGGTTGTCGCGCGCTGGCCGCTCGCGCCTGGCGAAGAACCCACCGGCATCGCCTGCGACGCAACGCATCATCGTGTGTTTGTGGCCTGTCATAATAAGCTACTGGCGATGCTCGACACCGAAACGGGCAAGGTTGTCGGAACTGTGCCGATCGGCGCCGGCGTGGATGGCTGTGCGTTTGACGATGCGACGCAGCTTGCGTTCGCGTCCTGTGGCGAAGGCACAACCACAATCGCGAAAGAGGAAACACCGCAGAAGCTGGCAGTCGTTCAAACGCTCAAGACAGAACCTCGCGCGAGAACCATGGCGCTCGATCCTCAGACCCATCGGATCTATTTGCCCACCGCCCAATTCCAACCTCTGCCGTCCCCATCGCCAGGTGCTTCGCCGGGGCGGCCGACGATTGTGCCGAACACTCTGAAGCTGCTCGTTTACGGCCCCGGCGAATCGGCGAAGCCGTAAGCGGGACGCGTTCTATCGCGTCATGAGATTTTCTCACGGCCGCCGGGATGGCTCCCAGCTTTCTGGGATGTAAACAGAATGGCACCGATGACCAAGGCGGCAATGATCAGCGAAGAAGTGATTCTGCCCAGATTAAGGCCGCCATCGGCATGAGGTTTGGTGAGGAGATCGCCAACGGTCGCGCCAAGTGGCCGAGTGAGGATAAACGCCATCCAGAAGAGTGCGGTGTGGGAGATTTGCGTGAAAAGATAGGCGGCCGCGATCAGGGCCAGGGCCCCCGCAAACACCGCCGCGCCGCCTACGTAGCCGAGACCCGACGTGTCAGCTAGACAATCGCCCAGAGCGGTGCCAAGCGTGTTGGAAAAAAGGATTGCAGTCCAATAGAACGTTTCGGCTTTGCGGTCTGTGATTCGGTTCACGGAAACGGAACCCAGAGTGAAATACCAGGCGGCGAGAACACCAATCACGATGGCGAACAGCAGCAAAGAGGTTCTTAAGTAACCGAGCCCGGCCGTGCGCGTCAGGTAATCCGACATCGTGGTGCCAACGGTGGTGGTGGCAATTATAACGGCCCAATATAAGAACGGGTGATACGATCGTGCGCTGACCTGACCCGCCACGGTCACGACGAAAAGGCCAAAAAAGATCGCGGTGCTGATAGCATATCCAAGATTTAGCGTCATCGACAGAGCGTCTCCGCCCGTTTCGCCCAGAGTCGTCGCACAAATTTTTATGACCCAAAACGCGAAGGTGACCTGGGGAACTTTGTTCAGGATAGTCGACTGAGCGGAGCGCACATTATTGTTCATCGTCTTCTCTTATCGTAGCCGATGCGTCGAGGAGGCGCATCAAAGGAGGCGAAACGACGGCAGAGGTCAAAGGAAGCCAGCGCCACACGTGGCCATCCTGCAGGTAAGCTGCGCGCTAGGACTTTATCGAGCTGGTGGATCGAGCAGCTCCGCGCTCGATGTCAAAGAATGCCGGCGGAGCCGGCAAATAGAAACATCGCGCGGTGGCGCGCACGATCCACCAAGTTTGGATTGACCACCAGGGGGGCGACCAGGCAAGACTTCCGCATGTTCAGAAAAGCGTTGAAGTGGCTTCTCCGGATCGTAGCCGTGCTGCTCATCGCGGCGGCAATATTCCTCGTCAATCTCATCTGGTTCCGTCCCTGGAGCCTCAATCTTTTCTACGAGAAAGTTTTCGCGCAGGTGCTCTTCGAGGAGCCGGAGCTGCTCTCATCGCTCGGACTGGTCGAACAGTTTGGGATAACCAGCCACAACGGGAAACTCGGCGACGAGTCGCCCGCGCATCAGCAACACGAATTCGACCGCTGGAAACAAAACCTGGCCGACTTGCGCGCCTACTCGCTCGATCGGCAGACGCCGTCGCAGCGGCTTTCCACTCACATCCTGGATTGGTTCCTCGACCGCGAAATCGAGGGTGAGAAATATCAATGGCACAACTATCCGGTGAACCAGCTTTTCGGAGTGCAAAACGAATTCCCCTCGTTCATGGCTAACACGCATCGGCTCCTGGCCCCGCGCGATTGCGAATATTACCTGCAGCGGCTCAACGCCGTTTCCACGAAGTTCGATCAATTGCTCGAAAGCCTGCGCGTGCGCCAACAAAAGCAGATCGTGCCACCGCGCTTTGTTGTCGAGAAAGTGTTGAAGGAGATGAATGACTTTGTAGCGCAACCGGCCGCGGAAAATATTCTCGCGAGCTCGTTCAAGACTCGTGTGGCGACGATCAAGGAATTAACCGACGCCCAACGCGCCGATTTTCAGACGCGAGTGGAGGCGGCGGTGACGAACCAAGTCTATCCCGCCTACCAGAAATTGATCGATTATTTCAACAGTCTCTTGCCCAAGACGACGACTGACGATGGCGTCTGGAAGCTGCCGGACGGCGACGCCTTTTACGCGTATGCCCTGCGCAAAAGCACAACGACGACACTCAAGCCGGAGGAGGTGCATGACCTGGGGTTGCGCGAGGTCACGAGAATCGAGACGGAAATGCGCGCGATTCTCGACGCGAATAAGTTCGCCGGCCGGCCGATTGGCGAAGCAATGGACGCGCTGGGAAAGGATCCGCGTTTCCTTTTCTCAAATGATGACAAGGGCCGGACGGAAGCGCTCGCGGAATACACGCGCCTGATTACGCAAGCGACCGAGCGCTCGAAGCAGTTATTCCTGACCGTGCCCAAGGCAAAGATCGAAGTGCGGCGCGTGCCGGAATTCAAAGAGGCGACGGCGCCTGGAGCGTATTACCAGGGGGCGGCGCTGGACGGGACCCGGCCCGGTGTCTTTTACGCAAACCTCCGCGACATGAACGAAGTCGCGAAGTGGTCGATGCCAACGCTGGCCTACCACGAGGGAGTTCCGGGGCATCACTGGCAGATTTCCACTGCGCAGGAGTTAAAGGGCCTGCCGCAATTCCGAAAGCTGATTCCTTTTACCGCGTATCAAGAGGGCTGGGCGCTCTACACTGAATGGCTGGCGAAAGAGGCGGGTTGGTACGAGGGCGATCCGTTCGGCGATCTCGGACGTTTGCAGGCTGAGCTTTTTCGCGCGGTGCGACTCGTCGTGGACACCGGGATCCATGCGAAACGGTGGCCCCGCGAACAGGCGATTACCTACATGCGCGGCAAGACCGGCATGGGCGAGAAGGAAGTAACAGCGGAGATCGAGCGCTATATCGTGAATCCCGGGCAAGCGTGCGCTTACAAGGTCGGAATGCTGAAGCTGCAGGAATTACGAACGCGAGCGCAAACGGAACTGGGGCCGAAGTTCGACCAGCGCGAATTCCACGACGTCGTGCTCAAGAATGGTGCACTGCCTCTCGAGATTCTTGAGGAGCAGGTGACCGCGTACATTCAGCACACGAAACGGTAGTTTTCGAAATCTGGATTTCAACGAGCGATTATTTCGTTCGCGCGGTCGCCCCAGCCGGGATCGCAAAGCTTTCGATTAATTCTTTAATGTCGTGGACGAAGCTCGCGGCGCCCGCGCCGTTCACTACGCGATGATCGAAAGTCAGCGACAGGGTGATGACTTCGGCCGCCTGACTCTTCTTTCCGTCACCGAAAGTTTCGTAGTGTGCTGATCCCACAAACAGAGTTCCGACCGATGGTGGCACAACAATCGGCGCCGCTGCCCGCACACCGAACGCGCCGAGGCTGCTGATCACGATCGGCGCATTCACCGCATCCACTCGGCCGCCGCGAGTTTCCTCGACCGTCTGATTGTAACGCTGCACAAAATCCGGCCAGTCTCGCTTGTTCGCATGCGTCACGACAGCTGTCGCCAATCGGTCGTCGTCGAGTGACACTGCGACGCCGAGATCGAACTCTTCGTTCTCGATGATGCAATCGTCGTCCAGAATAACGCGGCGGAAGGGCGCGTGTTTCTCCATCGCCCTAACGACTGCCCAAGCGATCATGACCGAGGGCGACGCGGCATTCTTGCCATCCTTTTTCTTCGCGATTTCGCGCGCCTTGCGAATCGCGTCCCAGCGCGCATCGATCTGGAGGTTCGCGGGCACAACGCGGCCGAGCCGGCGAATGATCGTGGGCGAGAGAGCCGGCTCGATCGCGGTCCTTTCACGCGCCGTGGCTGGGGCAGTCTCGCGTATTGATCCCGCGCTTGAAACCGTTGCCACCTCACCGTTTGGGTTGTGCGGAGAAACCTCAGCCGCCGTCTCGAATTGATCCGCGAACGAATCTCCCTCGGCCAGAATGGTTCCGATCTCCTGTCCGATCTCGACCGTCGCGCCGACTTCCGTTTTCCATCCGCCCATCGTGCCAGCAAAGGAAGACTCGATCGGATAGACCGCCTTGTCGGTTTCGACTTCGCAAAGCGGATCGTCGAGCGCGACCGTGTCGCCAGGCTTCTTCAAGAGCGAAACGACTTTGGCGTTGCGAATTCCTTCGCCCATGATCGGGATCGTAATCCTCTGTGAACTTTGTTTTTTGGTCGATTTCACGTTTGTTTGCGCCACTTCCGGTTTGGCTGCGACGGCCTCCACGCGTTGCTGCATGGGCGCGACGGCCACGCGTTCGCCCCGGGTCGACATCGAGCGGCGGACCGCCGCGACGATTCGCTCCACATTCGGCAACGCAGCATATTCATAGATCGGGTTGTAACCAATCATTACGTTACCTTTGCTCACCAAAATCGGCGGGCTAACCATCTCGTTCCAAATGTCCGGCTGACCCGTGATATGCGTGATGATCATCTGGCCGACGCTGCAGTTCTCCGTGTCCTCTTGCACCACGATCAGTCGCCCAGTGCGGCGGACAGATTCCTCAATCGCGGCCCGATCCCACGGCACGATCGAGCGAAGATCGATCAACTCGACGCTTGCTTCGCCCCCAATCTTCTCGAGCGCTTCGAGTGATTTTTCGATCGTATTTCCCCACGCGACCAATGTCACATCCGAGCCGCGGCGGCGTTTGCGCGCTTTGCCCAACGGGACGGCACGGATCGGTTCCGTGGATTCATGTTCGGCCCAGAGCAGATGTTTTGGAATCAGCACCACCGTCGGGTCCTCACAATGCATTGCCGTCCAGAGAAGTCCGGCCGCATCCTCGGGCGTGCTCGGGATGACGATGTTGATTCCGGGATAATGCGCGAGCGCCCCCTCGTTGGCCTGGCTGTGCCACAGGCTGCCGCCGGGAAGGTACGCGCCATACGGAGCGTAGATCACAGCCGGACATTTCCACGTGCCAAATGAACGCCAGCGCAACGTCGAGAGATTGGTGACGAGTTGGTTCCAGCCCGGGTTGATGAAATCGATAAACTGCAGCTCAAAAACCGGTCGCTTCCCGTACGAGGCGAGACCGCAGGCGACGCCCAGAATCGTCGATTCCGCGAGCGGAGAATTGAAAACCTGCTTCGGGAAATCGGTGGAAAGCTTTTGCGTCAAGCGGAAGACGCCGCCCTTCGGATCTTCGATGTCTTCGCCGAAAATGATCCGGCGCGAGTCTTTCTCGAGGCCTGCCCGCAAGGCTTTGTTAATCGTGTCGCCAATGCGGTATTTGCCCGCAGGGAGCACGTCGTCAGTCAACTCCGGCGCCTCTGCCATAACCTGAAGTTCCAGCTCGTCCGCCGAAGGATCTTTCTCGCGATCTGCATCGGTGAATTCCTGCCGGACACGCTCTTTGATTTCGTTGTCGAGCTTGTCGTAGTCCTCCGCCGTCATCACGCTTTCAGCGATCAACTGATCTTTCCATCGCTTGAGCGGATCGCCTTCCTCGAGGTTCTGAAGCTCGTCGGCGCTGCGATAAAGTTTCTGGTCGTCGGTGCTCGTGTGGCTGGAAAGCCGTTCCATCTTTACCCACAAGAACGAGGGCCCTTTTCCGGCGCGCAGCCTTTCGATCTCTTTGCTCGCGACGTCATACACAGTCTGGACGTTTGTCCCATCGACTTCGACCCAGTCGTTAGGCTGAAGAACGCCAAGCGCGAGCGGATTGATCTTCCGCGTCGGACTGCTGATGCCGTATGCGTTGTCCTCCACCACGAACATCACCGGCAGCTGCTTCTCTTTCGCAAAGCAGACCGCCTCGAAGAAATCACCCTGGCGCGTCGCCGCATCGCCGACCGTCGTCACGACGAAATTTGGTTTTCCATCGAGCTTGATGCCCCAGGCAATGCCGCAGGCCGGCAGGAGTTGGGCGCCGGTGGGTGTCGGCACGCTCCAGATGTGGCGATCGGCGTAACTATAATGCGACGGCATCTGGCGCCCGCCACTCTGGCCTTTGCGCTTGGCCATATAATCCAGCGCGAGCTCGCTCGAAGCGACGCCGCGACCGAGCACCAGCGCCCGATCCCGGTAGTACGGACAAATGTAATCGTCCGGCTCCATCAAAAATGAAATCGCGGCGAGCGCCTCATGCCCCATGCCGGAAACGTGAAAATGCCCCTTGCCCTGCCGGTTCAGATTCTGCTCGCGCAGATCTCCGTGCCGGCTCTCGAGAATCGTTGTCAGCAGTCGGAGTTTGTCTTTTTTACTCAGCTCGGGCATTTGGGAAGCGTTGATGGTCGATCGTGGATGGTTGCTGGAAACGGGCCAACACTCAACTCTCCTCGTTGAACCATCAACCTCTTCTCTACGGCAAAGGCGCGACGACAGTGTCCGGTGGATCGGGCGCTCCGTCGCGCGATGACAAAGTGACCCCGAAAGCTTTCGGGGCAAGATATCGACATCGCGCGACGGAGCGCGCGATCCACCTGCCTTCTCGTTAGCGCATCTTCCATTTCGAGATTGGAAAAACGGTTCGTTTACGACACTTGTTTCTTCGAGTGACCAAATCGAATGAAGTTCTAAGAACTCCAGACAGGGGCAGGGGAGTGATCGCGCGCTATCGGGAGTATCTTCCGGTCTCGGAATCGACACCTATTATCTCGTTAGGCGAAGGCGGCACGCCGTTGATTTTTTCTTCGCGTCTCAGCGCCATCGTCGGCCGCGGTTGCGAAGTTTACCTGAAATACGAAGGACTGAATCCCACGTGCTCGTTCAAGGACCGCGGGATGACATTGGCTGTGTCCAAGGCCGTCGAATGCGGAACCGTCGCCGTGATCTGTGCTTCGACCGGAAACACGTCAGCGTCAGCGGCCGCATATGCCGCTCGCGCCGGGATTCGATGTGCCGTCGTCTTGCCCGCCGGTAAAATCGCGAGCGGGAAATTGCTCCAGGCTTTCGCCTACGGCGCCAAAGTCGTCGCGATCGACGGCAACTTTGATGACGCGCTGCTCGTTGTTCGCGCGCTTGGACGGCGCGACGATTTCGCGATCGTGAACTCGATCAATCCCGATCGGATTTCCGGTCAAAAAACTGCTGCCTTTGAAATCGTGGACGATCTGGGAGATGCCCCAGATTTCCATCTTCTCCCGCTCGGGAATGCCGGGAACATCACCGCTTACTGGGCTGGTTATCGCGAGTATCGCGATGCGGGAAACTGCACCAGCTTGCCCGCCATGCTTGGCTTTCAGGCTGCGGGAGCCGCGCCGATGTTCCATGGCCGAGTCGTGGAAAATCCGGAAACAATCGCCTCTGCGATTCGGATCGGGAACCCGGCCAGTTGGGAAGCAGCGCAACGCGCCGTGCAGGATTCCCGCGGAGCGGTCGATATTGTGACCGACAACGAAATTCTTGAAGCGCAACGATGGCTCGCCACTCACGAGGGGATTTTTGTGGAGCCCGCAAGTGCCGCCCCAATTGCCGGCCTTTTCAACTGCTGCGAACCGGTGCGCGGTCCCGTTTATCCGTTCACGCAGATTCGCGAAGGGAGCAGAATCGTTTGCACGGTCACCGGTCACGGATTGAAAGATCCGGAGGTGATGGTGGATCGCGCAACGAAGCTGACGGCCGTGGCGCCAAACGAACAGGAGGTCCTGCGCGCGATCGGCTTCTAAGAGCGTCTTGAATTCCTTTCCGCCATTGTAGGGCGTCTGTGTCAGACGCCTTCCTAATCCCGGTCGATTGGCGTTTCACAGAAACGCCCTACAAATTTATTTTTGGAAACCGCCTCTCATGCAACCCGCAGTTTATTCCGAACGCTTTCGCAAGTTGACACTGACGGAACATAAGCGAAAACCATCCCGTTCCGTGATCCTTCGCTTTCATCCTGGCCCGGCCCTGCCATGCGCCTGATCGTCCAAAAGTACGGCGGCACTTCCGTCGGAACTCCCGAGCGAATTCGCCATGTAGCGCGTCGCTTGATCGAAACGCAGCAGAGCGGGTGCAGAGTCGTCGCGGTTATCTCCGCAATGGCGGGCGTCACCGATAACCTGATCAAGCTCGCGCGTGAGACTTCGCCGCAGCCGGAGGAGCGGGAATTCGATGCGTTGCTCGCCACCGGCGAACAGGCCGCAATCGCGCTGATCGCGATGGCGGTTAATGCCCTCGGCGGGAAAGCCGTTTCATTGACCGGTGCGGAAGCGGGCATCCTCACAGACCGCGCCCACACCCGGGCCAAGATCGCAAATATCTCCCCAAAACAAATCCACGAGCTGCTCGCTGATGATTACATCGTCGTCGTTGCGGGTTTTCAGGGCCAAAATCCCGACGGCGAAACCACGACCCTCGGCCGGGGTGGCTCGGATCTGACTGCGATCGCGCTGGCCGGCGCGCTGAACGCCGACGCCTGCCAGATTTTTACCGACGTTGACGGTGTCTTCACTTGCGATCCGCGGGTCGTGACGGACGCGCAGAAACTCGAAGAAGTTGCCTACGACGAGCTCCTCGAAATGGCTGGCGCGGGCTCGAAGGTGATGCAATCGCGCGCGGTCGAGTTCGCCAAAAAATTCGGCGTCGAATTCGAAGTTCGTTCCAGTTTCAAAAGCGACGTGGGGACGACCGCGAAAGAGGAAACCGCGAGCATGGAAGACGTGGTCATTCGCGGCATCAGTGTTGATCGCAACCAGGCCAAGGTCACGGTCGATGACGTGCGCGACGAAGCGGGGATCGCCGGGCGGATTTTCTCCGTGATCGCGAGCGGCAACATCAGTGTCGACATGATTGTGCAAAGCGTCTCCAAGCATGGGACGACCGACATCTCCTTTACGATTCATGAAAACGACCTGGACTCGGCGACACAGTTACTTACCCCGGTGGTAAAGGAAGTTCAGGCCGCGGGATTGATCACAAAAAGCGGAGTGGCCAAACTGAGCGTGGTTGGGATCGGGATGCGGTCGCACTCGGGGGTGGCCGCGCGGCTGTTCGATTGCCTGGGCAAGGGCGGAATAAACATTCAATTGATTTCAACCTCCGAAATCAAAATCGCCGTTGTGATTGATGGGCAGGACGCCGATCGTGCAGCCCGACTTACCCACCAAGAATTCGGCTTGGCTAAATTTGTGACCCAAAAGTCGCCGTTGACCGAAGAGGAATGATCCCGGCCACTGAGCTTCGGACGGACATCTGGTCACGATTGCGTCAGGATAATTACAAGCAGAACAACGTAAGAACTGTCTAAGGTGTCTGGCGGTGAACAGAATAGGAATGGTGATCGCCATTAAGCAGACATGGACGGACGCGAGGAGACGTTGTTCGAGCAAATCGATCCGAGCTCTGCCCGGGATCAATACCTCGGACGCGGAGTCTTTGTGAGCCAAAAGAGTGCTATAGCCCTCGGGGCGTCACCGCGCTCTCGCAAATCCAGGTCTTCTTGAGAACTGGGAGGTCATCCCGCCTTTGCCCGGCTATCATCGAACGGAATCGTTGCCTCGATTTCACCATCCGCGTTGACCAGGCGAATTTCACCGCGGTGCCTCTTGCATTTCTCCATCGCGTATTCGACCACCGACTCCTTAGCTTTGTCTCCGGTCCAGAACGGAGCAACTCCGGGCTCCGCAAACACCTGCCAACCGCCGCCACCGTAGGGCTTGATCTCAATAATCAGGGTCGCCATTCGCGGCGTCATTCTTTTCAAGCGACGAGCCGCCCGGCAATGCAAATCTTCGCCGGAGATGCCTTCTTGACTCTTTAGCCAACCGTTGCGCGGCTTTGCTGCCGAGGGCAGATCAACTGAGCAAGCCTTTGACGCAGCTGATCAAGCCCTCGATGGGGAAAGGCTTGACCAGATACTTCACTTCGTGCCGGTTGAAAAACGAGGTGATGTGCGGATCGGTCGCGAAGCCGGTGATAAAGATGAACCGGTCTGCGACGTTTGGGCGCATCGCCCTGGCCTTGAGGTAAAACTCGTCTCCGCGCATCCGCGGCATTTTCATGTCGCAGATGACGACGTTGTACTCGTGCGCCTTGACCTTGAGAAGCGCTTCCTCACCATTCCGAGCGACATCGACGAGAAACTTCTCGTCCGCCAGGATCCACTGCAAGGCGGTCGCAAGCTGCACATCGTCATCGACCACAAGAATGGCTTGTAGTTCGAGAGTTTGGCCACGGGACTCTTCCATTCGTAGATGTCAATCAGCTTAGCAGCCTTGGTGCCAGACCGGAGAGAGGTAAAGGCGCCGCGGGCGGGAAGCGGCGGTCCAAGGCTGTGAATGAAGTTTGGACAATGCCATCGCAAAAACGAGTGATGACTGGCTTATCTCTTCGCCAGGGCGCTCGCCCGTGGGCCTCAATAACATCATACAATATATGTCATATAAAGTTTATAGGTGTTGGGTCCGATTCATTTTAGAGGTTCCCTGCGGTTGCAACTGTCTCAGCGTTAGCCTTTTTGCGCTCAAAATAGGCCGCTGTCATGTCCACAACGTGTTCTAAGCCCCACGCCTTTTCTTCCAATCCCGCCGCGACCGCTGGCGTTGTGCCGAGGCTGTGATGTTTACGAACGAAATTGTAAACGCCAAGAAACAGCGCGACCGCTCGCTTGTGCGTTTCGAGGTCTTTGCTGTAGCCGAGTCCCTTGCGCTGGAAACGCTTCAATTCCTGCCGCACAGTCAAGAATGCCCGTTCAATGTGCGAAGTCGTGAGGGTTTCTAAGTCCGGCGAGCCTACTACCGCTTCACGCTCCGCTGTCTGCATCTTGCGGACACCCTCATTGTGTCCAAGACGCGCCAGTGTGCCGTCCGGTAGGTGCGGCTCGCCGAATGTCTTTGTCTCTGTGCCGTAGCTGTAGCCCTCATACCCGAAATGCATTCGGATATGTCCAGCGTATGCGGGCAACTGGTCTGTCGCGATCTGGACGGGACCGCTCACGCGCTTGCGAACGTCGCCGACAAACGCATACCCCGTTGACCAGTCGCGCTTGCCGACCCGATGCGACAAAATCAGTTTCGTGTCCGCGTCGATGCAAGCCCATAGCCAGAAATCGCCGCGCCCTGCTTCTTTCTTTACCATCCGGCCAGCGTGACAGCCTACATACTGCCATTGCTCATCAAGCTCGATTCGCAGGCAAGGAAGATCGCGCAGTTCCTTGTCCATGTAATCGGCGAACGCTTCCCCTGTTTCGCAAATCAGGCGATGAATCGCGTTCTTGCCGACTTTATACATGCGGGCGCAAGCCCGTATTGGCATCCCTTCACAGAGCGCCATCAGGACTAAAGTCTGCTTTTCTTTCGAGAGTCTTTTGTTTGCCATATTCTTTCTTGCTTGATTGAAAGAATGATATATTATCAATGATATGTCAATACGAAAACGTGATATTATTTCAAAGCGAGGCGGGAAACGGAAAGGCGCTGGCCGGAAGCCGGAAGGGAAAAAGGGGTATTCCGTCACGCTCACGGAAAAGAACGTGAAGCGGTCGAAGAAACGGGACCCGAATCTTTCCAGACTGCTCGACCGGCTGCTAGCGGAGTCGCTAGGGTAACTCGGATTTAAGGCGCTCTTTGGCCTCGCGGAACTGGCGCTTGAGGTCCTCGGATTCAACAAGGTCCTCGCCGTTAACCGGCTCGGAATCCGTAATCCGTTCAACGTTGCGCACCGCTTCCTGGCTCTCGTCAAGCTCTTCCACGGCCCTAAAGATGCTGATATATCGAGTCTGCGCAAGTGCCGCATATTACAGAGCATCGTTATCCCCATGACCGGCCTCGAAGTTATTCCGCAAATCGCTGCTCTCATAACCAAGCTCATTGCGAGGGTTAAAGACGCCAAGACTGCGGCAATCGTTTTGGAGATTCAGACTCTCTTTCAAACGTTGCAGGCGGCATACTTCGCAGCCGAAAAAGAATCGACGGAATCTGGTCGCAAGTGTTTCGCGCTTGAGCAAGCCAATGCGAAGCTTGAATCCCAAACTGCGCGACTCAAGCAAGAGCAGGCGGATGCGATAACGCAGTTGAAGAACGAACATGCGGCAGAGATAGCGCGTTTCCAGAAGGCTACGGACTACGCAAAAGGAGAAGGTTTTTCCTCCAGTGCGGAGCAAGGAAACCGCGTTGGTAGGCCACCGGGATTCTAACAAGTGGAACATTGCTAGCATAGATAAAGTTATATGGAAAACGTGATAGGACACGCAATAGGGACCATCTTAGCTCCCTGCTTAGTGGGTGCGGCGCTCACAGGAATCGTAATGCTATTTTGTAGGATCATCGGAAGACGGCTGGACAGAGTGGAGACCATTACGGCATTCGTAGTCACGTCGCTTGGCTGCGCTGCACTGATCATATACGGACACTTCTCCCATTAGCGTTACTGAAGATAGGAATTCCCTCCCTTGAGCGCGTCTAATCCAGAGAAGCCGTTGCCAAAAGGGGGGCTCGTAAGAATTACACGCGAGGCCGCCGCCAGAGGTCAACTTGAAGGCGCTATTTTGCTTTGGTTTCTTCAAGAAGATTTTGCTTCGGTTCACACGCTGATAGTCGCCGCACAGACGCTCCTTCATCACATAGGAGCAAAGGCAGGTAAGCCGTCGAAAACCGTTACCTGGTTGAAGTCGCAACCGGCATCCTTCCAAAAACGAGCGTTGGGCGCGCAAAATTTTTTCAAGCACGCCAATAGGGACCCGGACCGCGTGCTGATCTATGCCCCCATGATCGCGGAGATATACATAATCGACGCCATTTACATGTTTGAAGATTTGTATCACGTCATGACTCCGCTAATGCGCACTTTCGCGCTTCGGTTTTCGCTTTCGCACCCCAACGTTTTGGAGCTGTCTAGTCTTCCTGTGAAATTTCCCGCGAGCGTTAAAATCAATCAGATCGCGCAACTGAGCCGGACTGAGTTTTTTGATGCGCTCATGCTTGCCATGTCCAGCAATTAGGGCCTCGCCGTAAAGTTGCTCAAGAGCTTTGAAATCAAGCTTCACGGACTCGTCCTCCTAAGACTGCACTCCCTTCGGTAACGGGTCCGTAAAACACATCGAGTGGAAGCCAGCAATATCATCCGGCCCGGTCTTCGGCAGTCTAGCTGCGGTGTTTCTGGAAAAGATTTCAAAGAGTTCTTCGCAACCTTTTCGACTCTCCAAGAAAGATCGGAGGATGAACACGCACATATCAGCCAGTTGCAGCACAATGGAATCTCGCTTCGCGATCATACCCGCCGATTCTCTTATTCGCTTGAGCGGCAGGTATTCGACAGCCCCAGGCACCGTCAACAATTCATCGGAGCCGTATTGCCCTCGGAGCGACCGAAACGCTATTTCCAATACCTTCTCCGAGTGATTTTTCTCGACGAACAGCCAAGCGTATTCTTTTGGATCGACGTAATTGCGCATGAACTGTTCCGCCGCCACCAAACAAAGCGAAAATGCCAAGCCGTGATTAAGGGCCGTGTGCATGTGCTGTTTCCGGTCAGGATTGGTAGATTTAAATTCAGGGGTCTTGATGTATCCCCAGACCACCGGCAATCCGATCTTCGCTGGAAGTCCAACCAGCTCCCTGAGGAGTTCGATTGATTTTTCTCGGGGATACGTCCGCTTGTCCCAAACATCAGTTCCGTGAAACAAATCCTTCGTGTGGAGCGGAAAGCCGGGGAAGTAACGCTCTGACGGCACGTAAACCTTGGCGAGAGCATCCAAGTATTGCTCCAGAGCTGTAAATTCGCGGTCGGGGTCGATGATTACCCCGCCGACGACTAGAATTTTCCTGTCTTGGGAGATGCCGCTTTCGTCTAAATAGATGTGCCGCGACAATTTCGTTCCTTCTAGTTTAACTCCAGACAGGCTGCGCGGGGGTGAATCCACATGTGCCCAGCGGGTGCCGAAATAGCATGGCGGTTTAGCAGTTGACCGGCTAGCGCGTTTTCTGGCAGCGAGATGTGTAAAGGGCCTCATCGGGCCTCCTTACGCAAGTCATTGGAACTGAGGGCCGCCCAATCGGACCCAACACCAATGTAATACTGGGAGATGGGTGCAAACTTCGGCGTTTGTGATGTCAACATCACAAGTCTGAACATATGTTCATCGCCAATAGATGTTGACAACATCGCAAACTTGTGCTTAAAGTGTTGGCAGGTCGGGGTTAAAGTCCCTTTCCAGTTCATCCATTCGCGACGGTGCGCGGATGAACGCACGGGTCGCCGTTTCAACCCGAAAGGAACGACGACATGAACCAAAAATCCGTGGGTGCCCGGCTGTGGCACCGAGAGAAGGAGAAAGCTAAGCTTGAAGGGCAAACGCCCGAAGAGAAAGCGCTCTGGTCGCAGATTCGCGCTGAGCTCGCCCAAACGCGACGCGAGGCCCAACTCCCGATCGACGCCAATCTGCCTGATGTATGGCTATACGATTCGGAGCATCTCCTGAAAGAATTAGCCGGCATGCGGGAAATGATACTGCGGATCCCCGCGACTCCCGACACCCGTTCACCGCTGCAAAGCGCCATTGATCGTGTCTGGCGCATTGAGCAAGATCTGCGCGTCCTCCTGCATCTTCACCGTGAGGGGCAACGTTCCTTTGCCAAGCAGTCCACCGTCGATCAGAAACCCAAGGCTAAGCATGCCTCGAAGAAACAGTCGAATATCGTTCGAATTTCGGCATAACTGTTCCTCAAGCAGCCCCAAGCCTTCGGCTTGGGTGCCCCCTTGAGTCTCGTTCCGGCGTGGCCTCTGGATCTAGGCGGTCGGAAGTTGCGGAACATTTTCCGCCCCTGAAGCGCGAAGCATCCTATCACACGCGGCCCGATTAATCACGAGCCGGTCGGCGTGCGAGTATTTCATTAACTCGTATTTGTTCGCGTTGCTGACATGCCGTCGGGCATGTTCAGACTTCTTGCATAGGTAGTTCATTGCATCTCCCTGTTCCTCGAACGGGTCGTATAAACGAATGCGAGCTATCCCATTGACTTCCCAAAGGCGTTGCTGCCGCCATTTGCTGTTTTCGGACACGGACCGTGTCGGAAGTCCCGCCATCAGGAAGTGAGCGTGCGGCCGTCCGCCGACTTCGCCCCGTTCCCACCGAATCGCAATTGGCAACTGTGCCAGCTTGCTATTCTCGCGAATAGCCCAATTGCGGAAAAACTCCCACAAATCGGTTTCCCGACTGTGAACGCCGCCAAGCGTTGAAGCAGACCACGTGACAGTTCCAAAGAACTGCCAGTGGAGAAGCTTGAGTTGATATTCGGTTGCGGATTCCATAACTGATTAGCCATCCCCCATTGAGAAGCGAAAGGGGGCGCCACCGGCTGGAAGTCCTGCAACCCAAAGCACGGAAACCGCGCGGCAGTAACTAGTAGCAACCAGTGGCGTCCTCGACTGGGGGGAACCAGCCGCCCGCACCGAATTCCCCCCTTCCCATTCACCGTTCATAGCTTCACAAAAGGAGAAGCCCAATATTTTTACAGCATATCACTGTATCTATATCTTGTCAAGTCTTTTATATATCTTTTTACGCTTTACTCTGTCGTACACTTAATCCCGCAAAATTCGACGGTTCCCACGGAGTTTCTGGACAGGGGAAAAAGAGGGATTAGTTACAAGATGAGAGCATCGCAAAGCGATGCTCGGGAACGTGGTGGGGGCGGCATTGCCCCGCCCCCAAACCCCCTCTCTAGGGCGGAACAAGGGGAAAAACTTCTACCAAGAAGCGGCTACAAAACAAAACCACCTATTCGGGATCATTATGACCCACAAATAAGAAATGAGGGTCCATCTCGAATGCATGCCTATTGTTCTCCCGCTGATCATAGATTCTCACCCCGCGCTCTGCAGAAGCGGACTCTTCCATCCGAGCCATAATCCATCGATGGGCTTTGTCTTCGTCCTCAAAGAAACCTACGGTGCTAATTCCCGTTAGGGTGCGAAGAACTGCCTTATAACGCTTATCTTTTTCTAACATTGATTACGCTACACCCAAACAGAAATTTGTTTCATGTTATGCAAATACAGAGGCGTCGTCATCTGCGCAAGACACCCGCGAGGAAGCATGGCTTCACAAGCCCTGATACGCGTCCCGCAGGGATTCCCGAAAGGCATCCGCACTATCGCTTACCGCAACCACTTCCCTGATTATCGATTGCTCGATGTCTTCACCAACCTGTTTTGAGACGGCGGCCTTCAGGAGTGTAGTTGCCATCTCGTATTCCTGAAGCCTCGCGTAGCATGCAGGAAAGCCGGACATCAAAAGCCGGGATTGAAGATGCGAAAGACCCCGCTCAGCCTGGTCTACGGCCCTGTATGTGTTCAGTAATGATCGTTGGGCTTCGAGCGAGTCTGGCAATCGCCGCGCCACCTGATCGTCTGAACGCATTGCGTCAAGTGCAGAATCATACGCATCGAAGTCGCTACCCAACTTCTCAAGGAAATCCTGCTTGCGTTTCCGACGTTCCTTTTCCAGATCGTGCGAATGGCTGAACTTGGCGAGAAAAATTGCTGTGAGGGCCGTTAGCGTTGTCGGGAGTCCAATTTTAACGGCGGTGTCGGTAACTTCTGGCCACGTCATTCGAGCTGCAACTTATCACCCCTCCGCAAAATCACGATTGATATATGCCATATAAAATGACCTACACACAAGCCGTAACGAAATCTCGACGAATTCTAGCGCAGAGTAAGAATAAACTCATCCAAGCAAACCATGGCAGCTGCGATGCTGTCGGAAATGTGCTTGAAATATTCCAGGGTTGCCTCGGGGATTGCCTGGTTGTCCCGGGGAAGTGGCATGGCCTCTTTTACTAGCCGATGGAACGATTCTACGACCATCAGGGCATGCACTAGCGTTCGCCACTCTGCAGGCGAGAGCCGCCCCGCTAAAGAGGATTGGCATTGAACCCAAATTGCAGATGGATACTCGACCAAAGCAGGGTCAGGCGGCCAAGCTTTTGTGTTCCGGGCGCTATCAACCTCACCATGAAAAATTGAGAGATTTGCGCCCATGAGGCGGGCTGCTCGGCGCAAATCCCGTAGCTCAACGCGCTTCTCCTTGCTTCGCTCCAAAAAATAATTGGATATTGCGGTAATTAAGCCTCCCACAATCACGCCCATTAAACCAAAAGCGGCAGGAAGAAAATTCGCGTGCAGGTACCAAGGTAACGACGCCTCTGTCATTGAAAAATATTGTCAGATATTCACAAGGCTTTGGCGAACCAATTCGTGCATGAGGCCCTACACGCGATCATGCTGACCATTCCCCGAATATCCAGCAACAAGTAACTGCAAAAGTGCGGCAATCAGGTATTCATGAATGACGGTTGATATATGTCATGCAAAGTCGTCAACCGTGATCGATCAGGTCGTCATTAGCCGTCGACGTTGCTAGCTGTCGGGCAATATCAAAGCTTGCACAAAGGCAGCTTCTCCTGTTTTCTTGCGCTACCCAATGAAAAACTACCTCAAAATCGCCGCAGTTGTCGCTCTCGCCCTGACCTCTTTCACCATGGCCGCCCGGCATGTGAACGCAGCCGATGACGAGCAGTATACATTCAAGGTCCACAACGGTAATGTCCAAAGGATCACCAAGCTGCTCGCGTCGGAAGACGGCAAGGATTACGTCAAGTTCGATATCGGCAAAGACGGCATCGATGTCGGGGAGACCGTGAAGGTCAACTGGGATAAATCGACCAACAAATCGGGTTGCAAGTGGTACCTCAAGGCGGTGTACGCCGACAAGTCGGTGGGCGAGGCTGTAAGGTTCGACTTTTGCGAAGAGGATCTAGTAATAGACTTCTAATCACCCTCGTCGAGGGAGATCAGTGCTGGGATGTCAGCTACCGGCCCGGCGCGCCGGAGATCAGATCGACGCCGGCGGTCCCCTACCGCTTGATCGTGGAATGGCCTAACCACTCATCCTGGGTGGGAAGCGGTTCAGGCAGTTTGCGATCTTCGGTTGACACCCGCTTAGAGTGAAAGAAATTAAGCCGAGGAGAATTTTCCATGAAGCTATTGTCAATCAGTCTAATTGCCGCCGCAGTTCTGGCGTTTCTGCCGGGTTGTGCGAGCAGTGAATACTCCGGCCAAACCCCGCTACAGCAGGCGATGCATCACTCCACCTACGATGCAGCAGCCCAAAATCAATATCCCTACTAGCCTGCGCATTGAGGGCTTTGTTTCGACCGTCGGTTACGACTGACTTCGTGCGGTCACGTTAAAGGTCAAACGCTGAGGTGGTGGAACCCGCATGTCATATAAAGTTGCTAGGTGTTGCCTCTGATTGATTACGGTTTTCATATCTACCTCACAGAACGGCCCTTGCGCGTGCGGTTAATCCGCTTTAGCAACGCTTTGCTATCGGCGATTACTTGCTGCGTCTCGTCAACCTTGCGCTTGGTGTTGGCCCTCATTTCGGCGGCTCGCTTGAGAGCGTTCTTAGTCGCCTTCTTCGTCGATCTGATTATATGCTCGGGCTTTCGCATCCAGTTCCGCAAAGGCTTCTTCGAACCTCGCGTCCTCTTTTCTCCGTGAGTATTCGGATGTCGAGTCCACAACGCGTTCTAAATTCCATGGTTTTTCTTCAAGGCCCACGGCTACGGCTGGCGTCGTTCCGAGCGTGGCGTGTTTGCGAACGAAATTGTAACACCGAAATGCTGCGCGACGGCCAGCTTGTGCGTCTTGAGGTCTTTGCCGTAGCCCAGCCCTTGCGCTGATACCGCTTCAATTCCGGCCGAACGGTCAAGAATCCCCCGCTCGATGTGGCTCGTGGTAAGGCTTTCTAAATCTGGCGAGCCGACCACCGCTTCGCGCTCCGCTGTCACCATCTTTCGGACGCCTTCGTTGCGTCCAAGACGTGCCAGCATGCCATCGGGCAGATTGCGGCTCGCCGAATACCTGTGTTTCGGTTCCTTAGCTGTTAACCCCGTATCCGAAATGCGAACGGATGTGGAACGGATAAGGGCGGGGACTGTCAGTCGCGATCTGAACCGGACCGCTCTACGGCTTGGAGGACAGTGAAATATATCGAATCGGCCCCAAAGAGAATGGCCGCGACATAATTTTGGACGCGATTTGATGCGCTCGTTTCGATTCGTGGAACCTAACTGACTGATCGCCGCTAACACGGTTATGACGCAAGTCGCTGGCCGGACTGCGTTTCGAATTGCCACCACCACAAACCTTACCGGGTCCATAACCCAATCAGACCCTACACCTGGCAACTGGTGTTGGGTCTGATTCGGCATGGTAATTTGAGCACCGCCACATCAAACATTACGTAATAATACCTGATATTGCCGCACGCTTAATGCTCCAACAGATAAGCATGAACACCCAGAAACTGGGGATTCCTTCGACCGTGCGCACTTCCGACGATCATCTAATTCCCGCACAACCGTCGATTCCGCCATCACTGATTGAAAGGCTAGCCATTTCTCACGCTGCCGTACTCAAAAAGTGGAACACCAACTTCGCCTTAGATCTGCGGCGGCCGAAACCGGTCCTAACCTAGTAATTCCACTCCCCGAACGCGGCCTCGAAAACCGCATCTTCGTTCCGAAAGAGCTACCCTTTCGTTGAGCCGCACAAATAACAATGCTTTTCAGCCCGAACCTCGCGGTTACCCATCGTGAGCTTTCGCAACGCCGAGGATGTATGTCATAAATCCAAGGTGATCCAGCGCATTAACCGACAAGAATGGCAAGCCGCATCTGCAGCGTAAAAATCACGATTGATATAAAAACCGTTTCAACCGGATCGCCTCGTTAGGCGACGGACACGAGGCCATTACTGTGGCTTGGCTTCATGGATCGCACCAGAACGAAGAGGAAGAGTGAAGTGAAACGTGCTGCCCTCTCCTAGCTTCGACTCGACCCATATTCTTCCCGGATGTTCTTCAACCATCATTTTTGCAATGTAGAGTCCAAGTCCTATACCGCGACGATCCTGGTTATGTATCTGTGAGAAACGCTCGAAGATGGTTTCAATCTTCTCCGGGGCGATTCCCTCCCCAGTATCGCTGACTGAAATTTGCACTTTTTCGCCTTCAGGACCGGTTCTCCGGCAGCTTACGCAAATTTGGCCTTTAGCCGGTGTGAATTTAATCGCGTTTCCGATCAGGTTTGACAACACCTGCCTGACGCGGCTTCGGTCGCAGACAACGTAGCCACACACGTCTTGAGGTTCTGCCTCCAAGGTTACTCCTTTGGAAGCGGCGGCGCCTTGTAGTTGCTCTACGGCTTGTTTTATTATTTCGTTAACGTCATGCTGCTCGATGTGCAGTGTCAATTTGCCTACGGCTATTCTTTCAACGTCTAACAAATCTTGAATTAGCCCGAGCATTTCGCCAGTGCTTCTATTTATTGACGAGGCGAGCTCTTTTACATCGTTCGGCTCTTCTAACAGATTCTGGGCTGCCATTGATATGTTATTGAGGGGGTTCCTTAAATCATGGCTTACGATAGCGAGGAATTCTTCTCTTGTAGTAAGAGTCGCCTTGGTTTTTTGGTGACTCTCTTGTTCCTGGGATAACAATTCAGCGGAAGACTTGGCGGATGCCTGATGATGGGTCCGTCCCATTTCTGTAGCAACGTCAGCTCGGAGTCGTTCGGCGTCGATCGCTTCGTCCGTTGTTTCTCTTTCTACGCGCAGTCTTTCATCTCCTTCAGCCTGGCGTTCTGCGCCGCTTCTTCCCATGTCCGCTCTCCCCAGATCACGAGAAGCGTCTGAATCGCTTCGACTTTGCACCTTAGCCTTGTCTGCTTCGACTCGTTCAGCATCCCGGTTTAGGTCCGCTTGCTGCTCAGAGGCTAAATCCGAGTCGCGTAGCGGCGCGTCAGCCTTAACGCGCCCCGCTACGTCCGTTTTTTCGCGCTCGCTTTGCCTCGGAGAATCCTTCTCGGATGCCATTTTTTTACCTGTGATCGTCGAGAGAGAGGTTAATTATAGCAATAATTGTCGGCTCATCCAACGCAATTTAGCGACGGCAATTGCGGCCCGATCAAGGGAAATCGCGATGATCTGAAAAGACAGTTTGTCATATGTTTCAGGTGAAACTCGGAACCGGGTTCGGCCCAAGCACACAGTCGCTAAGTCAACGAGTCGAGCATCTTAAAGGGGATCTAAGTTTTAAAAATATTCGACCATACATGACTACAAAGTCACTGGGATTGGTGCCGATTTATTATGGTAATTTAAAATAAATCCCCATTATGCCGTAATATGGGCAATACTCGGTGTCTGGAAACTCTTACACAGCGCGTCCGTAAATATTTGGAAATAGCCAAATCGTACACCGCTTTTGACCTCGAACTGGAACCAATCTTGCCTAACGAGAAGATGCACCACGAAGAACGCGCAAAGTCGATTCAGGCTTTCGCGGAAAAAAACGGCTGGTCAGCAACGATTCTCGACCCTGGGATTCGCGTCACATTTAGAAAACTAGCGGTCTAGTTCGACAAGGGCCGCTTCAAACGCGGCATTCTCTTTCCTGGATTGATGCCGGTTCGGTTTGGAAATTAGCAGAACCACCACGCTTTAGGCCACTACAGGCCCAACGTGAACTTCATTTTCCACCTCGAGAGCACAGTTGCCAGGGACTTCCATTGCCATGCAGCTGCCGTCCGAATTTTCGGCGGAACTGGCGCATCATTTGGGCCGACCGTGATGTAAAGAGTGTCATTTTGCCGTCGCCTCGCATTTATCTTGGTTGCGATTACTACTCCGGCGCATCGAAATGCGCGGACAATCCGAGAGGCATGGATTGGCCGAACTGTTTCCTCCTTAATTGTCATCTCAACGCCCGTCGGTGTCTCCTGCGCAGGCGGCTTCTTCTTTGCGTTATCAATTTCCACCTCACATCCCATGTCCTCGAGCACGCTCGCGATTTCGCCTTGATAACAAACTGCTTCTTTATCGGATGCAGCCGCCGTCATCGAGACCGGTCCTGCCATCGAATCTTGCAAGCCAGCTGAGATATCTTCTCGCTGCTCGACCGTGAGATGGCGCTCGCACGTGAGTTTTTGGTGCTTTTTCATCTCGTTCTCACCGCAAAAGAAAGCACGTCTTGAGCCCCCTGGCCTAATTCAGCAAACGCCCATTCAAACTTTGCATCCTCTTTTCGCCTCACGTATTCGACGGTCATTTCGACGGCCGTTCTTCTGGCTAAAAGCGCTATGATTTGCTCTGGCGATTTGGGCTTGCCCTCGCGATATGTTAAATGCTAATCGTTTTGGCTTGTTCTGGGGGGAACAAAAAGGTCGGGCACCGTTGCTCTCGGGCGCGGTGCCCGGCTCTTTTCCAGCGGATTAGATCCGCACGGGCAGACCCTGCTGGTTTGGCGGACGGCTCACACGCTTGCTGTGCAGAAGTAGGTGGAGTTGCGCGCCGCGTCGAGAAACTCGCGTTCTTTGATATGTGAAAGCTTCCCCCGGCTAAGGCAGTCCGAGGCGGAGCCGGGTTCTGGCGCCGAATTATCTTCCGTTGCGCTAGACGGTCTCGACGATCGATGCTCCTTTGAGAGCAACATGAAGCACGCGCTCCTGAATCGAGAATTCGGGCCTGTGCAAACCGTGGTTGTGTTGGGAGTCGGTCGCGGCGGAACGTCTTGTGTGGCGGGGACGCTGCGTGCGCTTGGCATCTGCATGGGTGAAGATCCGCACCCGCTAAAGCACGAGTGGTCGCCAGTCGCCTATTCAGACAAAGAAGGGCTGCTGGCCGATGTCACCGCCGGCAACATCGGTCACATGGACGAGAAGCACGCCATTTGGGGATGGAAATCGCCCCGCGACATTTTTGTACTCGACCAGATTCTAGCACTGCTTCGCAGGCCGGGATTTGTGATGGTGACGCGCGACATCACGGAGGTCGCTCTCTCAGGCGAAAGCTATATGGGTATCCCTCCCGATTTAGTGCTGTATGAGGCCGCGGCCGTGTACAACGTCATCACTGATCGGCTTCGGTTGTGGCCATGCCCAGCGCTAATCGTTCCGTTCGCTGAACTAAAAATGCACCCGGCGGACTCTGTCGAGCTGATCTGCCGATTCCTGCAGATTGATCCCACGCGCGCTGTGAAAGACGCGGCGACCGAGTTCATCGGCGATGGCCCGAACGCATATCGGGCAATCGACAGACCGGATGGTGTGATCTCAGATGCTGACTTACGGGCGGACACGAGCGCGTTGATCCCTGTGTTGGTGCGACGATATTCGAGCGATTACCTGGATCGCTTCGCTCGGCTTGCACAAGATGCTCGACAGGCGATCGCGCTTCTTGTCGCACCCAGCGAACTGGTCGCAGGCGCTACGGTTGCGAACGAAGTTGCGGTGCGGGTGGCTGCGGTCGTCGGCTCGTTTCGCACGATTCTCGATGTACGGAGGGCCACTTCCGCGGACGCGGGCCAGCAGAGCAACACTACAGACGCACGAGAGTCACTGCGGGATTCGATCGGCGAAATGGAACATCTAGCGGACTCTGCGGCGGCTGTCCTCGCCAGACATGAATATAATCCGCCAGACGGCTACGAAGCTTTAGCGCGCGTGCGGCAGCTTCTCCAAATGCTGATGCTCGTGCGCATCGAGTTGCAGAAAGGGTTGGAGCGGCTGCGCTTGCTGCGCACCACCCAGCAGGCCCAAGCGTAGGCGCAACCCCGGTCAGCGCTGTTCCGATGTCCTGCGACGCGATCATCACGTATTTGTCGTCGCGGACTTAGGGTTGCCCGAGCGCCGACTAGTGAGCGATCTCGCTGTAATTACTTTCACCTCAATTCAACCCTGGTAAATACTTCAAGCATCTCTCCCTCCGAGGGGGGTTGCAGGATGTTATGTGCCGCAAAATCTTGAGCTTGTGGATAATTCGTGTTTCGAATGCACTGAGCAGCTTCCGTGAGATCGTAGGGCGTATGCCGCAACTGAACATTGCGTCCAAGTAAGAGCCAATAGGCACCTGGCTCCCCAAACGGCATTCCCACACTGCCAGCATTCACAACTCGAACCTTTCCGATCGTTCGGTCAAACTGCATGTGGGTATGACCGCAGACGACCACAGGTACGTTGAGTCCTTCAAAGATTGGTACGAGGCGGTCTTCAGGCGTAAGACGGGTAAATACCTCAGTGTCACTTCGCGGCGTAGCATGGCAAAACAGCACCTCCCCCAACCCGCGAATCTCGACCCTGAGTGTTTTAGGCCAGCCGGCTAACAATTGTTCATCTTGAGGATGAAGCTGCTCTGCATTCCAGCGCATGACCTCTCGAAACTGTTCTGGGACGGCGCCTGTCTCCGTGCCTCTCATCCGTTCAAGCACCTCACGGTCGCCATTGCCTTGGATAAACTGGACTGGAATACTGAACTCCAGCAAGCATGTAAGTGTCTCACGTGGCATCGGGCCCGGAAACACATCGCCTCCGACCACTACATGTTCTACCCCTGCTTGACCAATATCATGCAGGACAGCCTCAAGTGCGGGGAGGTTGCCGTGAATATCATAGATTGCAGCGATCCGCATAACAGACCCTGCTCTCTCTCGAGAGAAATGATTAGCCGCCGAACATGTGATCATGCCGGCAATTTCGACGGTTATTCAGCGTGTTAGTCACCAAAGCCGCAACCGGCATCTGCTCCGGCAGAAACATGAACGATAATGCCATATCAAAGTAGCAGCGTTTGGCCTGCTCAACGCCCTCTGGGATTTTTTTGGGCGGTCCTAGTCACACGCTCGTCCAAGGATCGCCCTGGACAGATACGTGATCGTCAAGCCATCGGCTTCTAATCGGATCCATTGGCCGATCGATGCCGGCGTCGGATCTGAAGCTTCCTTTGGTCGGAGTGACCGTGCTAGAACGTTGGCAAACCTCGAGAAGCCGGTGTTCCAGCTCGGATCGCTGCGTCGGGGTCAGGCCAAGGCGTATGCCGACAGACGCAAGGCCGCTCGAATAGTCACGGAACCACGCTTTCACCGCCTGTTCATCGGACGGAATGCGTGAATACATAAACCAAAGGAAGGATCGTCACCCGCAATATGCCACGGTCCTGAGCACTCCCTAACGGTATTTTTACAAAAAACGTAGGTCCACGTTAACGAGGACGGGAAAATATGGCCTTTCGACCGTCGACTGGAATCACAGATGAGATTGTTTCAGACCGCAACGACTAGCGCCGACGTGTGTTTTATTTGCAACGGTTGACGAAAACCGATTGCCGAGGAGATTGGAGCCCCACACCGAAAGATCCACATTTATGAGAAAAACGACCTGCCTTCACCAACTGCTCACCGCTGCCACCCTCGCGGCACTATCTCTGATCGCCGTCAGCGCGCGCGCCGACCCGGGCGATATTTACGAAACGAACCTGGGTATGGTCCTCCGGATGCTTCCCGTGGGCGGAATCACCCCGGTCACCTTCGCCCAAGGACTATCCAATCCAAAGGGCCTCGTTTTTGATGGCATAGGACGGCTTTATGTAGCAGATGCCAGCGCCGGCACGATCATGCTTTTCACCCTGCCCGATGGGACGGCCGGCACATTCACCACAGGCCTCAGCTCCCCTGTGGGCCTAGCGTTTGATGCGCTGGGCATTTTGTACGTGGGAGAGTCCGGTACCGGCAACATCACTCAGTTCGCTCAAAATGGAACCAAAACCACTTTCGCCACCGGAGTGGGTCAACCCGCTGGCCTGGCCTTCGATACGAGCAGGAATCTCTTTGTAGCGGACTTTGCGGGCGGGATAATCTACCAAATTACTCCTGCGGGAACAAAGACTACGTTTGCCACCGGACTTGGCGCCCCGGCGGGTCTGGCCTTTGATAGCACAGGCAATCTCTTTGAGGCAGATTCCAGCACCGGTTCCATCTTCAAATTCGCTCCCAATGGGACCAAGACCACTTTCGCCACGGCGCTGAGTCGACCTTTTGGGCTGGCCTTTGAAGCCTCAGGGAATCTCGTAGTGTCGGATAATGGCAACGGCTCGACCTTCAGTTTCACTCCCGCCGGAGTTAGAACCACCGTTTTCAACAGCGACTTCAACACCCCACAATTCGTCGCCATCGAGCCCGCGACTCATCAGCTTCTGAATATGAGCACCCGCGGTTTCATTGAGGGTGGTGATCACATTCTCATCGCCGGATTCATCATTGGCGGAAGCGGGCCGATCGGCACAACCATTGTCGTGCGAGCCCTCGGCCCCTCGCTTGCTGCAGCAGGAGTTGTTGATCCGTTGGCGGATCCACTGCTCGGGATACGCGACTCGAACGGCACTCTCATTGCTTTCAACGACAACTGGCAAGACGCCCCGATCGCGCAACGCGCAGGGGGCACCCTTGCGCCCACTGACCCCCGTGAATCGGCGCTCCAATTGGTGCTGCAGGGTGGTGCCTATACCGCCATCGTCACCAGCGCCAATGGCATGCCCGGTACCGCACTGGTCGAGGTTTATAACCTGCAATAGCAATCAAGTCCTGTTTGGCTGGTTCGGTTCCGGTCGCCCGGTATATCTCGGATGAGTGATGGTGAGGCTTGAAGCCACGATCCGATCACTCGTTAGGTGGAAAGAAAACGGCGAAGATTGACCGGAGCCAACTCCGGCCCCCGGGACATCGCCTTGCGTTAGCAGGCTCGGGTCAGGGATGCACCACCTGGTCGAAGTCGCGAGTCCGCCGCAGGATGCGGAAGTCATTGTCGATCAGACAATGCGTTGCGCAAGGCCAGGCTCGGCGCCGCTCGCGGCCGCGTTTCCTGCACTTTTTTGTCGAGCGGCATCGAGAACGGAATATGAAACCCATAGGAAAGCGCCAGGATCATCCCCAGCGCGATCGCCGGCCGCGGTGCCTTTCCAGCTAGTTCGGACAGGCCGTAACCGGCAACAATGAAAAACAATGCCGTGAAGGGCGGCAGGTACCGCATGAAGTAGCTGTGCAGAATGGTCGAATTTAGATAAACCACGAAACCAATGAAGGCCACGCCCGCGATGAGCAGCCCGGGGTTGCGCCTAACAGAGATTACGAGTCCGCCAATGAAAAGCAGCAGAACGAGAGCAACGATCGCCTGTACGACAATGTCCGGCAGAGGAGCCTCATCGGAAAGCCAGAACTCCTTGAAGGGGGCGTAATCGCGCCACGACATAAGCGTGAAGTTCCACATCTCTTTCCATGAGGCGGAGAACATTCCAATTTGATACGACCACGACTTCGCCACGATTGTATTCGGTACGGGTGAGCCGTAGTAAAGAGTGGCAAACCCATACCAAGGCAAAGCTAGTGCCAGAGTTAGGAACGGCCACCTTCAGAAGGGCACGCCGGTGAAAGAGCGGCAGCGCAATTCCGACCGAAGGCAGCAGGAACATAATAAACTCCGGCCGCGAGATGGTAGCGAAGCCACAGGCTAGTTCCAGCGACCACCAACTGCCGTTGAGGTAGAAATATAGGGTTGCTACCGCGATCGCGGTAACGATTTGCGTTTCCATACCACCCATGCCGAAGAAAATTTGAAGCTGATCGCAAGCAAGGTAGGTAAGCACGAGGATCTGCGCGATCCATCGAAACCCGAGCAGGACACCGATGCGATAGGCAAAGTAAATCGTCGCAACGGACGCAGCCAGACTGGAAAGACGCAGGACAAGCAACCCGGCGTGACACCTTTCTCCCAGGATCGGGATCAGAACGCTAATCGGAGACGTAAAGCTCTGGACATTAGGGCTCGCTCGCGTGGTGGGTAAGCCCGACCCCTTCCCACACGTTCCGCGCGGCGGTTATCGTGATAAGCGCGTCTTCCCAAACGCGACCCGTGTAGAGCCAGAATGTAAGTCTCGCGACGAGAGCCAGGGCCAGGAAAGCAGCGAGGATCGGATTGTCACGAAGCGTCCGGATGATCGATCTGGTTCCAGTCTTGAGGCGGATTGCGGAGAGATCGTAGAACTTCACTTCCTCTCCATGGGCAGGGTGAGTGCCGTGATTCCAGGCGGACGATTAAGTTCGGGCGAGAGTTTGCTCAAACCGAGAAACAGAGTGCGCCTGCTCATGACTACAAATTTCGACGCGTCGGCAATGCGGATGCCATCACGCCAGACATTCTCAAATATTACTGCCGCTCCACTTCAGCTTCTGGCGAACCACGCCGAAGAACGAAACCCCTGGGAGAGACGCCAGCGGCAAGACACGGTGTGACTTCCTGATTACGACGCTGCTGCCAGCTTCGATATGCAACGGCTCTCGTCCATCGACAGTGAGAAAAACGGGATATTCTCGCTCGCTCACTTCGATCTCAATGACGGCGTTTTCGCCCACGATAATTGAGCGGTTCGTAAGGACGTGCGGGCAAATGGGCGTGATCACAAGCGCGCCTGACTCCGGCGCCAGAATCGGCCCCCCGGCGGAAAGCGAATAGGCCGTCGATCCCGTAGGTGTCGCCACAATCAAACCGTCCGCGTTGAATTCGGTAAGTGGTTCGCCGTTTACACGCGTCTTCAGCCGGACCAGGCGCGACACTTCGCCGCGGCTGAGGACCGCATCGTTCAGGCCGGTCATCGTGGTGGGCGCTTTCCCAGGGACTTGCGCGGTTACTTCGAGCAACGTCCGATCGCTGAAAACCATTTTCCCGGCCGCGATGCACTCAACCGCCTCCGCGCAGGCCGAAGAGTTTGCACAGGTCAGGAATCCAAGCGAACCGACATTAATCCCGAAGACCGGCTTGATGAGATCGCCAAGCTGTCCGACGACATCAAGAATCGTTCCGTCGCCCCCGAGCACGACCAGCAGGTCCGCCTGACGGCCAAGATCATCGATCGTGCAATCTGAAGCGAGACCCGCAAGCGCGGCCGTTTTCGTTTCGAGCAAGACCGGCAGCTTGAAACGCTCGAACTCCGCGCCTAGCACCCGGATCAATTCGGCCACGCCGGGTTTCCCCGTATGTGCGATTAGACCGATTTTCGCCGGACGCATATAAAAAATTCCTGGTTGCCGTCAGCGCCGGTAATCCCGGAGCGAACCATGCCAGTTACATTGTGACCGGCGTTAACGACGAAGTCGCGAATCTTATTCTGCGCTTTCTCGTGGAGCGCTGGATCACGAACGATCCCGCCGTGCGCAACGTCCGCCGCCTGGAGTTCAAACTGCGGCTTGATCAGCGCAAGGATCACACCGTTGGGAGTTACCAAGTCGAAAGCGTTCGACAAGACTAAAGTCAGCGAAATGAAGGAAACGTCGATCACGCATAGGTCGATTTTTTCAGGAATGTCCTCGCGCGTGAGGTATCGTGCGTTCAATTTCTCGCGAACGACTACGCGCGGATCATTCCGAATTTTCCAGGCTAATTGCCCATGTCCCACGTCAATCGCGTAAACTTTGGCCGCGCCTCGTTGCAGCAGGCAATCCGTGAATCCGCCGGTGGAAGCGCCGAGGTCGAGCGCGGTCAGTCCTTGCGCCAAGATTTCGAAGTGATCAAGCGCGCCTTCGAGTTTCGTGCCGCCCCGACCGACGTAGGTCGAACGTGCCTGAAGCGATACGGCCGTTCCTGGTTCCACCATAACGGAGGATTTGCTGATGATTTGATCGCCGATTTTCACTTCGCCGGCCATGACAGCGCGTTGCGCCTGCTCGCGGCTAGCGCAAAGCCCCTGCTCCACGAGGAAGAGATCCAGACGGCATTTTTTAGACTTTACCATTTTTGGCAGGCTCTCTTCCTCCACAAACCTCTGCGATCGCGGACGCGATGGCTTGAACGGCCTGGTGCAACTGCGAGAGCGTGATGCAGAAAGGTGGCATCAAGACGATCACGTTGCGGATCGGTCTCGTTAGGAGTCCGTGGCTGCGCGCGGCCAGGCACACGGCGGCTCCAAGTTTTGCGTCGTGATCCGTTCGCAATTCCACTCCCGCAATCAATCCGCACTGCCGCAACACTCTCGACCCAACGCAGCTCCCGCACTGAGGCCAGCTCGGAGCGCAGCGCATCGATCTTTCCTACGAGCGCTTCCAAGACATTCTCTTTCTCAAAAATCTCCAGACTGGCGTTCGCTGTGGCGCAGGCCAAGGCATTGCCCGTATAACTATGACCGTAATAAAGCGTGCTCTCTGCTTCAGAAGAGGCTGCAAACGCTGAGAAAATTTGTTCTGTTAACAAAGTAATTGCCAGCGGAAGATACCCTCCAGTCAGCGCTTTAGCCAAGATCATAATATCCGGAAATACGTTCTCGTGCTGGCAAGCGAACATTTTGCCGGTCCTCCCGAATCCGGTCAGGACTTCATCAGCCATCAGCAGAGCTCCAGATCGATCACACCAATTTCGGACACCAGTGAGAGTGCCGGCGGGCCAAAGCTGGATGCCTGCCGCTCCTTGCACCATGGGCTCGATCACAACCGCCGCGATCTGGCTGGCCTCCTCGGCCGGTAAGGCCTCCAGTTCGGTCATGCTTGAAATTTGGAGCGCCGGGAAATTCCAGTTTGAGACGCCCTCCCGAAACATGGCAGCTGCTCCGAGACTGGCTGCACCCGCGGTATCGCCGTGATAGGCGTTTTTGAAAGCGATGAATCGATCGCGTCCCGAGCCCCGCAATCGCCAATACTGGTCAGCAATCCGGAGCGCGACCTCCATACCGGTCGATCCGTCATCGGAGTAGAACACACGGTTGAGGGTATTCGCCGGAAATAATTTTACGATGGCGCGCGCGAGCTCTATCGCCGGAGGATTCGTGAAACCGAGAAACGAAGTGTGCGCCACGCGCTCGAGCTGGCGGCGGATCGCAGCATTTATGTGCGGATGATTGTGCCCATGAATATTGGTCCAGATCGATGAGTTGCCGTCGATGTATTCGCGTCCACGGCTGTCCCGCAACACAGCACCGTGGCCTTCGACGAGGACGAGCGGCTCGTGGTCAGGCGCGCACCAATCGTGCATCGATGTGAACGGATGCCACAGATACCTCTTGTCCGCCGCGACAAGGTCATCCGTATTCCAATCATTCATGCGCGGCGTACTGGCGAAGCAGTTTTTCGATCGAATCGACGTCTTCCGCCGACGCTCTGCGCCGCTGATACTTCCTAAAGACGACGTCTTTCAGCGTTTGAAGATCGTCCAGGAGCGGACGCTCATAATATGTCCACTCCGATTCGTCGGCGTATTTCGCCTGGAACCGCCACACGCCTCCGAACTTGGTTACACGGACTTCGCGCTTTCGTCCTTCCGCGTCCCGCTCCGTCCATATGTGTTGACTCCGCATCCGGCGGGAATCTTACATTAGCCTCTTGAAGGACGCAGCCAGATTGCTCGGCTATTTCGCCGCCACGATTCTTTTCGGGACCGTTGCCGCCCCAATTCTTTTCTGGTCAGCGCGGTGGCTTGCGGCGCATGGGATTTTCACCGGGCTCGCGCAATTTGGTTTTGAGGCGTTCTTCCACCGAGCGCTTATGCTGGGAGCGCTTCTCTTTCTCTGGCCGTTTCTGCGGGCGCTTCGAATCAAAGGTCCGCGCGATCTTGGACTCGCACGCAATCGGCGGTGGGGACGCGACGTGGCAATCGGATTTCTCATCTCGGCAATACCGGTCCTCGGCTGTGGAGTTTTTCTTGTGGCGTTGGGCAACTACACGATGCGCACCCACGTCGCAGGGCATGCCGTCGCGGCTGTGGCGCTGACCGCCGCAGTCGTGCCGTTCATCGAAGAGACACTTTTCCGTGGATTGTTCCTGGGCGTTTTGCTTCGCAGCAATCGGCCATTGACGGCGGTGCTGCTGAGCTCGGGCATTTTCTCGATCGTACACTTTCTGAAGGCACCGGACCAAACGACCACTTCGGTCGGCTGGACGTCAGGATTCATCTCTCTCGCGCATTCCTTTGACCAGTTCACCGAGCCGATGCTTGTCCTGGCGGGCTTCACCACATTATTTCTCATCGGCGTGATCCTGGCTCACGCGCGGCTGCACACCCGGTCGCTCTGGCTGCCGATTGGCCTTCATGCCGGCTGGATCTTTGCGAGCGGCGCATTCAACAAGATCGCGCATCGAGAAATCGTGGCGTTGCCGTGGCTGGGGAAAAGTTTGCTCATTGGGATCGTCCCCCTTTGTGTGTGTCTCATAAGCTGGGTCTTGCTGCGAGAATGGTTAAAATATGTGGGCCGTCGCGAAACTTAATCCTCTGCGCGCACTGAGTTCGCTCTTCTACCCGCCGCTGTGCGTCGTCTGTTCGAGCAACGTCGATGGGCGCGAATATCTCTGCGAGAGTTGTCGAAGCCGAGCACCGCGGATCACTTCGCCTTTTTGCGCGAAATGTTCCGAGCCGTTTTCTGGCGCGATCACGCAAACGTTCAGCTGCGCGAATTGCGCGCATCGAATTCTGCATTTCGATGCGGCCGTCGCTGCGTATCGGAGCCGAGGACTCGTCCGCAAGCTTGTGCACGAATTCAAGTACGGGCATCAACGTCACCTGCGGCACCCACTCGCGGAATGGCTCTGCGAGTCCATGAGCGATCCGCGGCTGCGCGCCCAGCGCTTCGACTTGATCGTCCCGGTCCCGTTACATCCCGCGCGGGAGCGCGAGCGCGGCTTCAATCAGGCCACGCTCCTGGCCGAGCTACTCGCGCGCCAATTCACCGTGCCCCTTTGCGCGGTCCTCGAGCGGATTCGTTACACGACTACGCAAACCGCCTATGATCGCGCCGAACGGATGGAAAATTTGCACGACGCCTTTCGTTTACGAAAAAAGGCGAACGTGCGAGAGTTGCACGTGCTTTTGATCGACGATGTATTAACCACTGGTTCGACGCTGAGCGAATGCGCCCGTATCCTTAAAGAGGCTGGCGCAACATCAGTTTACGCGGCGACCGCGGCCCGCGCATAAAACATGGCCATCTTCAAAAGACCCGCGCTCAAGGCGCAAAGCCGGAAAAAACGCGAGATGCCGCAAGGTCTTTGGCAAAAATGTCCGGGCTGCTCTGAGGTCGTGCACGAAATCGAGCTCGCGCAGAATCAGCGAGTCTGTCCGCGCTGCGATTACCATTTCGCCCAATCGGCCAAAGAGCGAATCGAAAACCTTTTGGATCCGGAAAGTTTCGTCGAGCGCGATGGCGACCTGCGCTCCGTGGACACACTTCAATTTCAGGGGATGGCCACGTACAAAGATCGGCTCAAGAAGTATCAGGACCTCACGGGCCTGACGGATGCGGTCTTGAGCGGCTACGGAATGATCGAAGGTTACAAGGTAGCCATTGCCGTCATGGACTTCAGCTTTCTCGCTGCCACGATGGGCTCAGTCGTCGGCGAACGCATTACCCGCACGATCGAGTATGGGACGGCGAACCGCTGCGCGGTCGTTATTGTTTCCGCCTCGGGCGGCGCGCGGATGTACGAAGGGATGCTGAGCTTGATGCAGATGGCGAAAACGAGTGGCGCCCTCGCGCGGCATGCTGTCGAACGGTTGCCTTATATTTCCGTCCTGACCAATCCCACGACCGCCGGCGTCATGGCCAGCTTCGCCTCGTTAGGCGACGTCATTCTGGCCGAGCCCAAAAGCATGATTGGCTTCGCGGGACCGCGGGTCATCAAGGAAACGACGCACCAGGATTTGCCGGAAGGTTTCCAGACCGCGGAGTTTTTGGAAGAACACGGACTGATTGATCTCATCGTGCATCGCAAGAAAATGCGCGCGCAAATCAGCCAGTTTCTTACTTACTTTTCCGCCACGCAGTGAACGTGGGAGAGGCCGGAGCTTGCCCTGAGCCTGTCGAACGGGTGCCGCGACTCTCTTCCCCATACAAGGATGCGCTCGCCTGGCTTTACGGCACGCAGCGTTTCGGGATCAAGCTGGGCCTGGAAAACATTCAACGCCTCCTCCGCGAGCTGGATGTTCCCGCGAAAGGACAACGCGTCGTCCACGTCGCCGGCACGAACGGCAAAGGTTCCGTTTGCGCGATGATCGACGCCGTTTGCCACGCGCAAGGTTATCGCACCGGCCTCTTCACCTCCCCTCACCTTGTCACTTATCGCGAGCGCATTCAGGTCGATGGCGAAATGATCACCGAAGAAAAAGTAGCGGAAGGTCTCACGACGATCCGCCAGTTGATCAGTGACTGGGAGCCGCATCCGACATTTTTTGAGATCACGACGGCGCTAGCGCTGATGCACTTCAAGGAATGCGGTAGCGAACTGATCGCGCTCGAGACCGGTCTCGGCGGCCGGCTTGATGCCACCAATGCCGTCGAGCCAGTCGTCTCGGTAATCACGCCTATCGGTTACGACCACCAATCCTGGTTAGGAAGCAGTCTGGAAGAAATCGCCGGCGAAAAAGCCGGCATTGTCAAACCGCACGTTCCCGTTGTCTCGGCTGCGCAAGAACCCACCGCGGAGAAAGTGCTGCGTGCGCGCGCGGCCGGGTGCGAAGCGCCCCTCCAAATCGTAAGCGGGCCCTACACGACAACCCCCCTCGCCCTGGCCGGTGCGCACCAAAAACAGAATGCATCGCTCGCGATCGCCGCTTTGCAATTCGGCGGGATCGCGGTCGACGAGCAGGCGATCGCCCGCGGTTTGGCGACCGTGCACTGGCCCGCGCGGTTTCAACGCTGGGAGGAACGAACCATCATCGACGGTGCGCACAACCCGAGTGGTGCGTATGTGCTTGCCGAAACTTGGCGGGAACAATTCGGTGCGGAGCGCGCGACGATTATCCTCGCGGTCCTAAATGACAAAGACGTTGCCGGCATTTGGCGCGCGCTCGCGCCGATCGCGCGCCGAGCCATTCTTCCGCATGTTCGGAGCGAGCGCGCGCTCGCACCGAGTCCTCTCGCGAGGATTGGACGCGAGGTTTCGCCACAACTCTCAATCTCCATTGCAGCGTCGTTCAGTGACGCGTTCGACCAGGCACAAGCCGAGAGCGGGCGCATTCTCATTACCGGCTCTCTGCATTTCGCCGGCGAAGCGCTCGCGACGCTCGGCGGAGACATAGCCGCCTTTGAAGAGTGCGCCCAATAGTTGAGCCGCCCGCGTTCTTCATTCCGAGAGAAGTTTTACCGCGGGCGGAATGACAGCTCCCGGAGCGCGCGGCTCTGACGGGGAAACCCCCTTCCCTCGTCGCTGCCTTCGTGCAAGCGACCGCCTGCTAATTCAAATCGACTTCCGCGGGCATGACTAGCTAGTGATGGCAGTTCCGCAGCTAGGCCGAATCCGATTCCACCACAATCATCGCCATCGCGTGATGCTCGGTGTGACTAAGCGTAATCCAGACGGCAGTTACGCCGCGCTCTTCGCTTAGATCTTTCGCACCGCCTTCGAGGACGACAAATGGCTCTCCGCTGGGTTTGCGGCGAACGTCGATGTCTTTCCATCCCATGGCGCTGCCGATGCCGGTGCCGAACGCCTTCGAGACGGCTTCCTTCGCCGCAAAACGCGCAGCGAAATGACGCGTCGGAAATTTCATCGATTGGCAATATTCAATCTCCCCCGCCGTGAAAATGCGGCGGAGAAACCGCTGGCCAAAGCGATCGAGCGAATGCTGGATGCGGACGTTCTCGACCAAGTCGACACCGACTCCGAGCACGCTCATCCGCGATAATTCTTCATTTGCGCGAGCATTTCACGCACGGCCGTTTCGAAACCGACCAGAATTGCGCGCGCCACGATCGAATGGCCGATATTCAATTCCACCAGGTGCGGGATCTTGTGAATGAGAGCGATGTTCCGATAATTAATGCCGTGGCCGGCGTTCACCTGAAGATTAAAATTCGTGGCCCGCGTCGCCGCGTCCCGCAGCCGCTCCAGTTCCTGTTGCTCGATTTTTTCCGTGTAGGCGTTGGCCAGCTTCCCAGTATGCAGTTCGACAATATCGGCTTCGAGCGCTACTGCGGCGTCAATTTGCGCCCGAGTAGGATCGATGAACATGCTCACGCGAACGCCCGCGGCGTGCAATCGTTTGACTGTCCCGGTCAGTTCCTTTTTGGACACGATGAGATCGAGGCCGCCTTCGGTCGTGATCTCCTGGCGGTTCTCAGGGACCAGACAGACTTCATCCGGCACAAGCCGTAACGCGAAGTCGACGATCTCCGGCGTGTTCCCCATCTCAAGGTTCAGCTTCGTAACGATATTCTCTCGCAAGCGTTCGAGATCGCGGTCCTGAATATGACGGCGGTCGGCGCGCAAATGTGCCGTGATGCTGTGTGCACCGGCGCGCTCGCAGATCCCCGCAATTGCGATCGGATCGGGCTCCGCGTTTTTTGAATCGGGCATCGCAGCATAACGCGCCTGCCGCAACGTTGCGACGTGATCAATATTTACACCGAGTCGAAGAGTTTTCACCGGATGCTCAATAGGTTCCAGACGACGCGAAGGAGCAAGGGGGAAACAGCACGGCCATCTTCTCACCGGGCAACTTTCCGGTGAAAAATACTTGTGCGCTGCCGGTCGGCTTCGTATCCAAGGTTGATCAAGAAGGTGCAAAAAACGCCAACAGCAAATGGATCGCGAATTATGACACGGCCATCGCGCCGCGCCGTTTTAGTGTTTGCCGAGGAAACGCATGTCGAGCTGGCACGCCGCGCTTTGCCAAATGCGGCACGTCCGCTTCTGAATCTCCCCACCTTGGGCTCGGAGCTTGCGCTTGGGATAGATGTTCATCTTTTTACTTCCAGCCGTGGTTCAATCCCATACGGACCTCGAATCCACCGGCAGGCTGGGCACGACTTCGCGGCCCGATTGGAAAACGCGATCGAGAAAATTAATGAGCTCAGGTACGACGAAATTGTTGTCATCGGCCGCGACTGCCCCAGTCTTCGCCCGATCGACATCGAACATGCCTTTGGAAAATTAAGGTCAAGAAAACTTGTTCTCGGACCAGATCATCGTGGTGGCTGCTATCTTATCGCGTTTCGTTTGCGTGATCGGGATCTGCTCTGCGGCGTGCGTTGGCAGCGACACACCGATTGTGCGCAGCTTCGCGACCGCTGCATGCCCTCGCAAGTTTGCTTGCTGCCCCTCAAACACGAACTCGATTCCTGGGCCGACATCCGACTCTTTGCTCGCTGCGGTGATCCCCTCGCCCGGCTTGCTTCATTTCTACTCAGAGTGGTCTGCGGGCTAGACGTCGCCGTCACTCATTTCGTCGATCTCGCGTGGCAGCGAGTTCGCGTTCGTCAGCAGATGCCGCCCCCGGCATTCGCCGCTTAAGTCTGGCCCCTCCGCGAGCCCCCGAACGCTCGCGTTGTCGCACCTTGCCCGTGGTCTCGCTTTTGGAGGCTCGTTGCGACCCCACACGCTTCCTATCCACATGTTAAAATCTAGACGCCTTAAACTATGAGCACTATCAACGCCGAATCCGAAGTTCGTAAACGCTACGCCGCCGGCGCGAAAGCAGCCGAAGCCAGGCTTTGTTGTCCCGTCGAGTACAACACCGAGTATCTGAAAGTCATCCCGCAGGAAGTGATCGAGCGCGACTACGGCTGCGGCGATCCGAGCAAATATCTGCGCAAAGGCGAAATAGTCCTCGACCTGGGCAGCGGAACCGGAAAGATCTGTTTCATCGCCGCGCAGGTCGTTGGACCCGCAGGTAAAGTTATCGGCGTCGACATGACCGACGAAATGCTGGCGGTCGCGCGGACAAACGCCCCGATCGTGGCGGAACGGATTGGGTATTCGAATGTCGAATTCCGGAAGGGCCGGATCCAAGATCTTGGCCTCGATGTCGATCTGCTCGACGCGGAACTAAAAAAGCGTCCGATTAGCGACGCGGCCTCCTTTCTCGCCGCGGACGAGCTTGCACAGGAGCTGCGCGTGAAAAGTCCGCTGATTGCGAACGACTCGATCGACGTCGTCGTCTCGAACTGCGTCCTGAACCTCGTGGAAGCGCACGCGAAGCGGCAGCTCTTCGAGGAAATTTTGCGGGTCCTCAGGCTTGGGGGACGCGCAGTCATCTCGGATATCGTGAGTGACGAAGAGGTTCCCGGGCATTTGCAAGACGACCCGGAGCTCTGGAGCGGTTGCATTTCCGGCGCGCTGACAGAAGAAGGATTTCTCGGGGCTTTCGCCGCGGCCGGTTTCTATGGCGTGCAGATCCTGAATCGCGATGATCAGCCATGGCAGACGGTGGAAGGGATCGAGTTCCGTTCGGTCACTATCGAAGCCTTCAAGGGAAAACAAGGGCCATGCGTCGAGCGCAACCAGGCTGTGATCTACAAGGGACCGTTCAAGGAAGTCCTGGATGACGACAACCATCGAATGGAGCGTGGTAAGCGCTACGCCGTTTGCGACAAGACCTACAACATCTATCGCAAGGTCCCCTACTCCGCCTCTTTCGAATTCATCGAACCTCTGACGCCCATTCCGGAGGAAGAAGCCAAGCCGTTCGATTGCTCGCGCACGTCGTTGCGCCATCCCAGGGAGACCAAAGGACAGGACTACAATGTCACGACCGATGCCTCCCAATGCTGCGATGGCGGAACTTGCTGCTAAATAAAAGGAACGATCTTATGCTTCTCATCTTTCTCTTCCTCGCGGCTTGCTTCCTCGCCTATTCAAATGGCGCCAACGACAACTTCAAAGGCGTCGCCTCTCTCTACAGCTGTCGCGCGGCGAGTTACCGAACGGCGATTACTTGGGCTACCATCACGACCTTTGCCGGCTCCATCACTTCTATTTTCCTCGCGCAGGCTTTGCTGAAAAAATTCTCCGGCAAAGGTCTCGTGCCCGACACGCTTGTTGGTTCGGAACAATTTCTTCTCGCGGTGGCCCTCGGCGCGGCCGTCACGGTAATTCTCGCGACGGCTCTCGGCTTTCCCATTTCGACGACGCACGGCATCACTGGCGCAATCGTCGGCTGCGGTTTGGTCGCCGTGGGTAAAGGAGTAAATTTCGCGGCGCTCGGCAAAGGATTTGTCCTCCCGCTTTTGCTCAGCCCGATTCTGGCGATCGTGCTGGGAAGTCTGCTTTACTTCATCTTTCGAAGTCTGCGAATCCTCTGCGGAGTGCGTAAGGAATGGTGCGTCTGTGTGGGCTCAGAAGATCGCGTCATAGCGCTTCCGCAGCCCGCTTCCATCCTCTCCCTGAGAAGTGTCGCAGGACCCGTCACGCTTTCGATCGACGAGCAGGAGAATTGCCGGGAACGCTATGCCGGCTCGATGCTTGGGCTAAGTACGCAGCAAGTGATGGATGGCGCGCATTTCCTCAGCGCCGGAGTGGTCAGCTTCGCCCGCGGATTGAACGACACACCCAAGATCGTCGCGATGCTGCTCCTTCTGAAATGGCTCGATATTCGATGGGGCTTTTTCGCCGTTGCGGCGACAATGGCTCTTGGTGGGCTGCTCAATGCCCGTAAAGTGGCAGAAACGATGAGCCATAAAATCACCGCGATGAATCATGGACAGGGTTTCTCGGCCAACCTCACCACCGGCATACTCGTTATTCTTGCCAGCTTCTTCGGCTTGCCAGTATCAACCACCCATGTCTCCGTCGGTGCGCTCTTCGGGATGGGCCTCACAACCGGACAAGCGAATCCACGAGTCATGTTCAACATTCTCCTCTCCTGGATCGTTACTCTGCCCTGTGCCGCGCTCATCGCCGGCGCGGCCTACGCTGCTCTTCGACATCTATGAACCTGATTGCCGACAATACTTTCGCGCGGAAGTTGCTCGAACATGCGCTGCCGCTTCGTCACACGAAAACCGAAGTCCTTCAGATCAATGTTGGCAAGCTTTGCAATCTTACCTGCGTGCATTGTCACGTGAATGCCGGTCCGAAACGTAAGGAAATCATGACGCGCGCCACCGCCGATCGACTCGTCGATTGGCTGGCGAAGACCGACATCCCGACTGTCGATCTGACGGGCGGCGCGCCGGAGATGATTCCAGATTTTCGCTACCTGGTGGAGAGGCTCAAGGCACTCACACCGCCGCGTCACATCATCGACCGCTGCAATCTGACCATCCTGCTCGAGCCCGGCTACGAGGATTACGCGAATTTTCTCGCCCGCCATCAGATTGAGATTATCGCGTCGATGCCATGCTATTCGCCGGAAAACGTGAACGCGCAACGGGGCAACGGAGTCTTTGACGGAAGCATCAGGGCATTGCAGCTCTTGAATTCGTTAGGCTATGGCATCGAACCGGCACTTCCGCTTCATCTCGTCTACAATCCGAACGGCGCTTTCCTGCCGGGCCCGGAAGCGGAGCTGGAGGCCGATTACAAACGCGAACTAGGAGAACATTTCGGCATCGTCTTTAACAGGCTCTATACGATCACGAACCTTCCGATCGCGCGCTTCGCCTCCTACTTGAAAAACAACAACAAGCTCGCCGATTACATGGCGCTGCTAAATGACGCTTTCAATCCAGGCACGGTTAACGGATTGATGTGCCGCAACACAATCAACGTCAGTTGGAGGGGTGAAGTCTTCGACTGCGACTTCAACCAGATGCTCAAGATGCAATGGCGCGACAGTGACCAAGGGATGCATCTGTGGGACATCGATCCAGCTCTAGTTGAGAATCGCAAGATCCTCACCGGCAATCATTGCTTCGGCTGCACGGCGGGAGCCGGTTCGAGCTGCGGCGGCGCGCTGATCTGAGATGACTACTGCTCTGTTTGTTGTTTGATCAGGCGCTTCGGTGCTCTCTTGCGCCATTCGATCTCCACGGCGCGCTGCAATGTCGGCGCATCAATGTCCTCAAGGCGAACGCATGTGCTGCCTCGAAGTCCCCACCCTCCCTTCGCCGACGTAAAGGCCGCGGAATCGGATTTAACAAATCTCTCTTGCTCTTCCGGCGATAGCACAACCATTCCATAGTGTTTATTTGGGTATCCAAGCGTTGCGAAAATCTTCCCGCCCACCCGAAAGTCAGGATGGTCCATGTGCGCGCTTTCAGATGCCCCTGGCATGCTAAGAGCGATGCGTCGGAAATCCGCAGCTTTCATGGCGTGGTTGCGATGGTCGAATAGGACATGATCGAAATCTCTTTGCCGCGGTGGGCGGTATGCTCCAGCAAAGACCATCCAAGGTTGGCGTAGAATGCTGTGCTGTCCACGGTGTAAAGGTAAAGCTTGGAAACATGCAGTGACGTTGCTTCACCCATGATGCGACGCACCAAGGCAGCTCCAGTGCCTTGCCGGCGGCGTTCGGGCCTGACAAACACGCCGGAAAGCCATGGAGATAATTCAGGGCGGTTGTCCATGTCGTGCATCACGAGACTAGCTGATCCCAGTAACTCTCCATCGGAAACCGCAACGAACGTGAGAGGGATCTCTCCTCGGCCACACGACCCTTGAAGGCTTGCGATCCGAGCCTCCACGGAATCGTCCGGTCTGAGATACGCCCACTCTTGATAGTGCCATCGGGCGAGAGTCGGGATAAATTCCGGTCGACCCGCCAGATACTCGATGTGCATCTCCTGGTTAGGCATCGCCGAGTCTGTCACTTGAGGTTGAATCTATGTCTAACGGCTCGAGCTGCCGAAGCCGCGCGCGCACTGAGGCCGCTTCGTCGCGCGAAGCTTGGTCAAGAAGAAGAACGACTTCCGGCGCATAATGTCGGTGTTGCGATGCGAGTGAGTGAAGCGCCGTGTACACCCAGGCGCGGACAAACTTGTTGCGTTCGGACAGAGTAGCGACAAGCGACTGAAAAAGCTGCTCGGTGCACGCGGCCGGAAGGGCGAGGTTCGGTAGGATCTGCACAAGGTGAAGCCGGATTTCCCACGGACTATCACAGCGAAGCTGCTCGACCAGCCTTGTCACCTGGGCCAGAGTGAAGCTGACGTCTCTGGACTGAAAGTGCTTCAACAGCCAGGTGGCAGCCGTCTGCATCGGTGCGTCCGACCGCTCGGCGAGAGAGATGAGATGGTCGATTGTAGAGCCGTCCGGCAACAGCGTTGCAGCGACACGCAGAAGGGAATCCGTATCTTTGCCATCGAAGTGCTGGAGCTGCGCTTCCAGTTGAAAGGTTGACGCCATGGTGCTCACGATACGCAGCGACACCTAACGAGCACAAGGTCAGTTGCGGCAGGCGAGAGCGAGCTTCGCAGACGACGCAGCCGTTTCGGAGGAAGGCGGGCCGAATCAAGCGCCTTTCCTTCTGGATGGAATCCTCTACGCTCGCCCGATCATGAAATCTTCCGTCGCTGTCTTTTCGATTGCTGTGGCGTTTTTTCTGGGAATTTGCGCGGAGGCTTCCGCGCAGGAAATTTCCGCGGCGCCAACAATCTCCGCGCCCGCCCCTTCCATTGCGCCAAACGCCGATCCGGCCACGGCGACCCGGGCCTGGCTCGACACCGTGCCCGCGGAGAAACGGGCGAAATCCGACGCCTATTTCGAGGGCGGCTACTGGCTGATCCTCTGGAATTTTCTCTTAACGGTGGCGATTTCCCTTTTTCTGCTGGGCTCGCGTATCTCGGCGCGAATGCGTGATTTTGCGGAGCGAAAGACGCGCTTCAAAGCAATGCAGGTCGCACTCTACGCGATTGCTTTCGTGTTGGTAACTGCGCTCTTGGAATTCCCCTTAAACGTGTACGAGCATTTTTTTCGTGAACACGCTTACGGGCTGGCGACGCAGAATTTTTCTCAGTGGTTTCGGGAGCAGCTGATCGCGCTGGCGGTGCAGCTGATCGTCACCTGCCTGTTGCTCATCGGCCTCTACGCGGTGTTCCGTCGCGCAACTCGAACTTGGTGGATCTGGGGCACGATCGTCTCGATAATCTTTGACATGCTCGGCACTATGCTCGCCCCGGTTTACATCGAGCCAATCTTCAACACCTACAAACCACTCAACGATCCGGCGATCAGCGAACCGATTCTCGCGCTGGCCCGTGCGAATGAAATTCCGGTCACGCAAGTTTTCGAGGTCGATGCCTCGCGCCAATCGAATCGCGTAAGCGCGAATGTCGCCGGTTTTCTCGGGACAACTCGAATCGCGTTGAACGATAATTTGCTCAAGCAATGCACGCTTCCTGAAATTCGCGAAGTCATGGCCCACGAGATGGGACACTACATCCTGAATCACAGCGTAAAACTCGTCATGTATTCCGGCCTTTTCTTTTTGATTGGGTTCGCGGTCGCCAAAGCATGTTTCGATATCGCGGTGCGATGTTGGGGCGATCGCTGGGGGGTTCGTGGGGTTGCCGACCCAGCCGGCCTTCCCGTCCTCTCCCTGATCTTCGCGACGGTGTTTTTTCTGCTGACGCCCGTCTCGAACACTGCGGTGCGGGTGACCGAACGCGAGGCGGATGCATTCAGCATTAATACATCACGGGAACCGGACGGTATGGCGAAGGTCGCTCTGAAGCTGGGCGCTTACCGCAAGTTAGATCCAACCCCGCTGGAAGAATTCATCTTCTTCGATCACCCGAGCGGTCGCGCGCGCATCCGGATGGCGATGGATTGGAAGGCGGCGCATTTGCCCGCCGGCGGTACCGAAGGAGATCGCTAGATTTCCAATTTCCTTAGCGACGGCGACACCGCCTCTACAGAAGAACGCCACCGCGCCTGATCACGATCGCGTTCTGAAGAACGTTGCGCACAGCGGCGAAGCGTCTTATCCGTCGTCTCTATGAAACGCTTCTCGCCGTCCTTTTTTCTCGCCGCATCTTTCGCTGGCCTACAAGCGCTCGCGGCTGCGGAGGGCGACCACTTCGCTTATCCGCAGCCGACGAAAAGCGGTCAGGTCGATGGTTATTTCGGCACGAAAGTCTTCGATCCCTATCGCGATCTCGAAAACGCCGACTCCGGACCGACCAAGAAATGGATCGAGGCGGAGAATAAGCTTACGTTCGACTATCTGGCAGGCACTCCGGAGCGGAAACGAATCAATGACAAACTGACGGCGCTCTGGAATTACGAGAAGCACACTGTGCCGTTTCGAGACGGCGGTCGCTATTTCTTTTCCAAGAACACGGGTTTGCAAAACCAGGGTGTGCTCTACACCGGGCCGAGTTTACCGGGCGAAGTGAAGCCGTTGCTCGATCCGAATACGCTCTCAAAAGATGGCACCGTCGCCCTCAGCGGGGTCGACGTGACGGCCGACGGCCGGTTGCTGGCTTACGGATTGGCGGACGCCGGCTCGGATTGGCAGGAATGGAAAGTTCGCGACATCGAAACGGGCAAAGATCTCACCGATGACGTGAAGTGGGTGAAATTTTCAGCTGCCTCGTGGAAGCACGACGGGAGCGGATTTTTTTACAGCCGCTACGACGCGCCCGCCTCTGGAGATCAGCTGAAACTGGCGAACTACTTTCACAAGCTCTACTTCCACAAACTCGGAACGCCGCAGTCGAAGGACGAGTTGATCTATGAACGGAGAGATCACAAAGATTGGAATTTCAGCGCCGAAGTTACCGAGGACGGACGCATTCTCGTTATCACTGTTTCCCAGGGAACGGACCCGAAGAATCAAATCTTCTACGAGGACCTGCAAAGCCCGAACTCAAAGGTCGTCGAGCTGTTAAACAAACAAGACGCCTCCTACAAGTTCATCGGTTACGAAGGAAACGCGTTCTGGTTTTCGACTGACCTGAACGCGCCGAGAGGCCGCATCGTCGCGATCGACGCCGTTAAGCCGGACCGCATCACGACTGTGGTGCCGGAAGCAGCCGATAAACTCGAAAGCGTGGATTTAGTTGGCGATCGCTTCATAGCGAGTTACCTGAAGGACGCACATTCGGTCGTCCGGCTGTTTGAGCTTTCGGGCAAACAGGCGGGAGAAATTCCATTACCCGGGCTGGGGACCGCGAGCGGCTTCACCGGCAAACGCAAGGACACGGAGACGTTTTACTCGTATGTCAGCTTCACCGAGCCGCCGACGGTCTATCGCTACGATGTGAAGACCAGCCAAAGTGCTGTCCTCTTCCGCTCCAAAGTCGATTTCAAATCGGATGAGTTCACTTCCGAGCAGGTTTTTTATCAGAGTAAGGATGGGACAAACGTGCCGATGTTCCTGACGTATCGGAAGGGCCTCGAGAAAAATGGCAACAATCCGACTCTGCTTTATGGGTATGGCGGCTTCGATATTTCCATCACGCCCTCCTTCTCTCCCGCGATTGCCGCCTGGCTGCAAATGGGTGGCGTTTATGCGGTGGCAAACCTTCGCGGCGGCGGCGAGTACGGTGAGGAATGGCACCTCGCCGGGACTAAACTGCGTAAACAAAACGTTTTCGACGACTTCATTGCCGCGGGCGAATGGCTCATCGCGAATAAATACACTTCCACGCCGAAACTTGCCATCAGTGGACGCAGCAACGGCGGGTTACTCGTCGGCGCGGCCTTGACGCAACGGCCCGATCTGTGGGGCGCCACCCTCCCAGCGGTGGGTGTGCTAGACATGCTGCGATTTCAGAAATTTACGATCGGTTGGGCGTGGACCTCGGATTATGGCTCATCTGAAGTGGCCGACGAATTCGCCGCGCTTTACAAGTATTCGCCGCTGCACAATATCAAATCAGGGACAAGGTATCCACCGACGTTAATCACGACAGCCGATCACGACGATCGCGTGTTCCCAGGACATAGCTTCAAGTTTGCCGCCGCTTTACAGGCCGCCCAAGCAGGACCAGCACCGATCTTGATTAGGATCGAGACGCGCGCCGGCCACGGTGCGGGTAAGCCTACCTCCAAGGTCATCGAGGAAGTGACCGACCAGTGGGCGTTTCTAGTGAAGAACTTGCAGATGCAGACTCCGTTTTAGATCACTTAGCGACTTAACTAAGTGAACCGGTGATTGAACCGCTAAATCACGAAACGCTACTTGAGCACTGATTCTCGACAACACGCTGGATGGCGGCATCCAGCACTTTCGCGTCAATCGGCTTGATCAAGTGTTCCAGAAAACCGGCTGCCTTGCTCTGAGCCAAGTCGGCGTCCGAGCCGAACCCGCTCATCGCAATGCCGCGTAGCCCATGTCGGGCGCCCAACTCATCGAGCAACTGGTAACCCGTGGCATCCGGCAGCGAGATGTCACTTACGAGCAGGTCGAAGGTTTTTCCGCTGGAAAGCGAGCGCGCCTCCTGGGCGTTCCGGGCTGCGTCGACTTCGTATCCTCGCCGACTCAGCAACCGCGCGAGAACTTCGCGGGTGTCGTCATGATCCTCCACAAGGAGCAGCCGCAGGCCTTCGCGTCGTGCCGGAATTGCAGCGCCGGTGGCAAGCGCGCCCATTTTCACATCGGGCTCGCCGACCGTTGCGAGTTCAAGGCGAAAAGTCGCGCCCTTGCCCAGTCCAGCGCTGGCGGCGGTGAGCGTGCCGCCGTGCGCTTCGGTGATCGCTTTGCAAATCGCCAGGCCGAGCCCAAGGCCCCCGGTCCGCTGCCTGAGCGAGTGCCCCACTTGGAAGAACGGATCGAAGACGCGCCCCAATGGCCACGACTCAATTCCGATGCCTGTATCGCGAAACTCAACGGTCAGATTGGAAGCGTGGTCGCAACGAGTCTCAATGGTGATCTGACCACCCGTGGGGGTGAACTTGACCGCATTCTTGATCAGGTTCCAGAAGACCTGCTGAAGCCGGCTGGCATCGGCGTTTATAAAGTGGCGCGGGGCATCGAGGTTGATCGCGAGCTGGAGTCCTTTGCCGTGGATCTCGGCCTGGCAGATTCCAATCGCCTGCTGGAGACACAGGCGCACATCGATGATTTCGCGACGCAGCTGGAGCTTGCCGCCGGTTATGCGTGTGACGTCGAGAAGGTCATCGATGAGATGGATCTCCAAATCAAGATTGCGGCGCATAATTGCGAACGTCTCTAGATCCTCCACCGAGCGCCGTTCGTCGGCAGCGAGGTGTTGAAGGAGCGCAATCAGTGGCGTGAGCGGGGTGCGCAACTCGTGCGAAAGCATCCCGAACAAAAGTTCTTTGGAGGCCACGGCGGCTTCAGCCAGAACCTTTTGGAGCTCGAGCTTTTGCTCGATCTCGCGGCGCTCTGTGAGGTCGGTAAGCGTAATATAGTAATCCAACTGAGCCCGCTCGCCGTGGCTGATCACGCTCTGCATGCGCACGAAAGTCTCGTGGCCGGCGACGTTCCGGAGCGAGAGTTCACACGTTTCCATTTTGCCCGAGGCGAGCGCGGATTCGAGGTGCTGGTGGAAGGTGGCGAGCGAATCCGGGGCGACGTGGGCCAGGAATAGCCGAGGCAGTGCGTGAAGCTGTAGACGATTCACGTCGAGCATCTGCGCTCCGAGGATGTTGGCGGCGAGGATCAGGCCCTTGTGGTCCAGCCGGATCAGGCCGACGGGTGCCAGATCGAAGTGGCGGAAATATTTCTTCTGCGATTCTTCGATCTGCGCGCGGCTATCGAGCAGCTCTTCGTTTTGAATCTGCAGCTCGGCGTCGAAAATATGCAGCTCTTCCACCGCCGAGCGTAGATCTTGTACGCTTTGCGACTCGTTGGGTGCGGGCCGCACGACGCGCAGACGCTGCTCCGCGCGGCAACGCAGCGTTCTGTAAGCTGGAGTGAGCTTCAACGCGGTGGCTTTCATGTGCGCTCGCTTTTTCAGTCTGCGCCTGTTTCCGTGAAGTCCATCCAAACCCAGCGTGAGCTTCAGAAAATAGGCGAAGGTCTCAATTCAGAGCAAAAACCATGCTATGAACGAGCCTAAGCCTCAAAAAAAGGACGACCGTGCCAACATTGTCGATCTGATTACCGCAAGCGACGGGACCGATTGAGACTCTTTCGATGCTGGTGGCGTCGCCGAGTCGGTTTTATTCCGCGGAAAGCTCGCGTTTGCCAGAAGGGCTCTTTGCCCTGTGGAGCGCGCTGACATCGAGGATGGTGACGACGAGGCCGCGATCAGTTGCGCCTTCGCGGCGATAAGGCGTAATGCGCAGGAGATGCAAGACACCGGGGCGTGTCTCGACGGTCTTCATGATCGCCTCGCCACTTGCGGCAACGCCCGGTGAATCCTCGGCGATCGCCGCAATGAGCGGATGCGCGAACTCCGTAAGCAGCCGGCCAAGGTCGTGCTGCTGGAGTGGAATTTCGCGGGCCACCGCGGGAGTGAACCGGCGCAGGCGCAGGGCGCCGTCGAGGAAAATCGTGGCGACGTCCGAAGTGCGCAGAAAGTTCTCGAGGTCGTTGTTTGACTCGATCAGCTCGGCAATCTTCTCCTGATATTCGGCGTTAAGCGTAGTCAGCTCTTCATTTACCGATTCGAGTTCTTCGTTGCTGCTTTGCAGTTCTTCGTTCCCGGCAAGCAATTCCTCGTTGGTGGCTTGAAGTTCCTCCTGGGCGGTCTCTTTGTCCTCGGTGGCCACCTGAAGGCTCTCTTTCGTGCTCTCCAAGTCATCCTCCAAATCGGCGATGCGGCCAATGGATTCGCTGGAGAGATTGAACTCGTTACGCTCCGACGCAGCGGGGGCAGCTTTGGCTTCCTGAAAAAAGACGAGCATCGTGCCGGCGTGATCTGACTCCGCAGCCAGCGGCTCGACTTTGAGATCGATGACCCCAGCCCCGCCGTCGTCCGATAATCGCACACCGGAATACCGGACGGTTTGCTGTTCCTTTGCCGCCCGGCGGAGCGCTCTGGACAACGCCAGCGACAACCCGCGCGGCAGCAACTTCAGAACGCTGAGGCTCGCCCGACCCGGATGCACCGAGAGAAACCGCTGCGGCTCGCCGAAGCTGCGCAGGATTTCGTCCTTCGCGTTGAGCACGAGGCACGTCGTCCCAAATTCCATCATCAGCTGCGCGCTGATCGTCTCCCAAATCTTTTCCTGGCGCGTCTTGTCCGGAAGAACGCGTCCGAGCTGCGCGGGTTTGTGAGGGCCGTTGGCGGTCGGGGCGCTGCGCAACGCCTCAGCGATCGTGGGGGTCGAGTCGGTGCGCTTTTTGAAGATGCGCATCTTGGCGTTCACGGTATCGAAAGCATCCTCTCGATCACCGATGGTCTCGCTCGTCCCAAGCAGCAGATAGCCACCGCCCTGCAGCGCAAAATGGAGCAGCCCCATTACCTTGTCCTGCGAGTCCGCCCGCAAGTAAATGAGCAGGTTGCGGCACGAGATCAGATCGACGTGCGTGAACGGTGGATCGCACAGAATATTTTGCTGCGCAAAGACGATTTGCTCGCGGATCTCCCTGGAGATTCGCAAGTCGCCGCTTTCCTCCACGAAAAAACGTGCCAGCAACTCGGGAGCGACGTCCGCAACAATGCTCTTAGGATAAAGCCCGCGGCTAGCGCATTCGATGGAGTTCCTATCCACATCGGTCGCGAAAATTTTCACGTCCCACTTCTCGCCGCGAGCCGTCACGAGTTCCTGCAGGAGCATGGCGATCGAGTAAGCCTCTTCCCCTGTAGCGCAGCCCGGCACCCAGATGCGGAGCGTTTTCTGCTGGGCCGCCCGCTTCAGGATTACCGGCAATATCTCGCTACGCAAAACGCCAAAGACTTCGCCATCCCGAAAGAACCTCGTGACGTTGATCAGCAGGTCGTGCCCAAGCGCCACGACTTCCTGTTCCGATTGCTGGAGAAATTCCAAATAGTCACTGGGACCGGAGAGCTGTGCGATGCCGATACGCCGCTCGATGCGGCGGACCACCGTGCTCTGCTTGTAGCCGGTGAAGTCGATGCCGGTTTGCCCGTGAATGATGCTGAGGATTTTGCGCAGGTTGGTCTCGCCGACTTTGAGCGCCACGTTCGTCGCGCGCGCGACGAACGGATGCCGGATAAACTTTAACAATTCGCGCGCCATCTCAGCCGGCGGCAGAATGTAATCCGCCAGTCCGGTGGCGCTGGCACTGTCCGGCATCCCGCTAAACTTCGCGGACGCTTCGTCCTGTACCATCACCGTGCCACCAGCTTCCTTGATCGCGCGGACGCCGAGCGTGCCGTCGCTACCCGTTCCGGAAAGCGCAACGCCGATCGCCAGCTCCCCGCAATCCTCGGCCAGCGAGCGGAAGAATTGATCGATGGGCAAATGCGGCGCTCTCTTTTCGGGATCGATGAGAAAGAGCTTGCCGCGAAAAATCTTCACGCACTTGCCCGGCGGGATTACATAGACGTGGTCTGGCTGGAGCGTCACGCCGTCCTCGATCTGGTGGACCGGCGCCGGCGTATGTGTCGCGAGTAACTCCACCATCTGACTGCGATGATTCGGCGCGAGGTGCTGAATGACCACGAAAGCCACGCCACTCTTCGCAGGCACCGCTTCGAAAAAGCTGCGCAGCGCCTCCAGTCCACCCGCTGAAGCCCCGAGCCCCACGATATAGAAGCTGGAGACCAGGCGGCGTTTTCCCGCGGGAGCGACTACAGTCGGCTTCTGCGCCCCCGTTTTCGCTCTCTTCTGAACCGCAAGGGATTTTGTTTTTCCTCTCAGGGGGACACGCCGCATCAGCAGCACCTCGCCTCCATTGTGTTCCATCCTGGCGGTTTTTTCAACAGCCGAAGAGTAACCGGCGCTCATCGTCGAAACGTTTCACAGTCTGAGACTGGATAGGTTCGATCTGAGGTCGGCTGCGCCGTGGAGCCTAGGGGGTTCATTCCCCTTTTTTCAAATTCGCTAAAATGAACAAGAAATGTGCATAAGAAATCCTGACTCCTCGAACGTTGAACCCCCCTCCAGGCCCATTTTGTGATTCTTGCCGAAAACCTTGTTCGGGTTAAAAGGGCGTGGGATTCACCTGGCAACCGCAGCGGGGATTGGGTGGTCTATGCCTTGGGATCGGTTTCTTTTGGCCGCCGCGCCCATACTCGGTGGCAGCCTGGAATCAGAAAATGGAAGCGCAGGATATGAAAATCCTGCGCTTCCGCCGGGCCCAGAGGGGCAGATTACATGTAGTTCAACGCGCCGCACTTCCAGCACGTGAAATAAGTCCAGCCCACCGAGACGTAGTTGCCCGCTCCGTCATTGAAGCAAGTGTAAAGAAGTTGACTCCCACGACCGCCGGCCTCGCTCGAGTCGCCGCCCTTTTCGCCGCCTTTTCCGCCTTGTTTATCATCCGGCTTTTTGCCTTTTTTTTCGTCCGCCATAATAGTACCCTTTCGTGTTGTTCGTTGTTTTTTGCCGCCACATCACTCGATCTGGCGGCAACATCTTTACTTGTGTTTCGCGGTGCGACAAGCCTCGGCTGCGCTGATAGAGACGTTTTGCGCGTTATCTTGAAATTTCGTGCCGGTTTCACTGTTTTCGTTGTGCCGGATGCGTGTCGTTTGAAAGATGTGCATGCGGCTTTTTCTTTCCTGCAGAAAACCCAAGCAGAAATGCAAGCAGTTTTGGGTTCATCGCCGGAATCTTGCCCGTTTCTCCGGCCGCGGAAAGCCACAGTGCGCCTTCATTTGGGTATATGAATTGGAAGACCTGCGGCTTTTGTCGACTAATGCGCTGGATATGCCGACAATTTTGTCGGCCGGCTTCATTCTTGGTCTTTCTGCTGGGATCGAACCGCCGCATGATCAACTCAGTCACTGCGACCCCCAGCCAACCAGAAACCGCGGCCACAATCGGAATGCAAGCACTGTTTGCCACAATAGCGATCGCTGGTTCACCACTGCGCTTCAATCTCAGTAATCGTGAGCAAACATCAGCACAATATCCCGAGGAAGAAAGACGCACCTCGGTTGTCCGGACGCGAAGATCGCCGGCCAGACTGGCGCGATCAAGCGCATGCTGAGCGAAGGTCAAGATTGCGTGGAAATCCCGACGAAGATTGTGTCGGGCGCGGGCGCTTCACAAAACCCGGACTCATTTGCGATGGTGATTAATTCAAA
>PNAS01000039.1 GCA_003169695.1 Spartobacteria bacterium | reverse complement strand
GCAATTGGCAAGGGACGGAGAGCGTCAACGTCTCAGTCGCGGTTTAGTATGGGGTGAGGAAATATCCATCGCTGGCAGAGCAGATAAGGCAGCCAAGTCTCCAAAACGGAGAGCGCGCTGAGCCCGTGGAAATCTGGAAAGCGCGGAAGTTTATCCAGGAGCATTCGGACGAAAAGCTTGGCCTAACGAAAGTCGCGAAGTTCGTGAACATCAGCGCCAATCACTTGAGCGAAAAGTTCAAACAAGTGACGGGGGTAAACTTTGTCGATTACGTCGCCCGCCAACGCATCGAAAAGGCGCATGTTCTTTTGCTCGATGTTGCGTAAGAGGAGTTCTGGAGGTGAACAAAGTATCGGGGCCAAGCAATACACGAAGAACGTAAGAGCGCACTACACTAACCGAGCGTCGCGCACGGCACCGGCTTCTTACATTCGCAGCCAACGCCAGGTGCAGCGCACGAACGTACTTTGCGACGCCTTTCCGCCAAGCATGCCATTAGGGCAGTTCCTCTTCGAATACCTTTACCGTCGCGGAGTCCGCCACAGCTTCGGCGTTCCGGGCGATTTCGCTCTCCCTACCTTCGTCTGGCTCGAAAAATCGAAAATCCAAAGCGTCACGATGACGCACGAACCGAGCGCGGGATTCGCCGCCGATGCCTACTCGCGCGTCAACGGCATCGGACTGGTGTGTGTCACTTATTGCGTAGGCGGGCTCAATGTTCTCAACGCAATCGCCGGCGCGTACGCGGAGAAATCGCCGGTTGTTGTCGTGAGCGGAGCGCCGGGGCGAAAGGACCGGGAAAAGGATCCGCTTCTTCATCACAAAGTGAAAACGTTCGAGACGCAACGTCGGGTCTACGATGAAGTGACCCTCGCCAGCACGGTGCTGCTCGATGAACAACGCGCTGCGTCTGAAATCGTCCGCTGTGTCGAGGCCTGCCTGCGGCACAAGCGACCCGTTTACATAGAAGTGCCGCACGACATGGTGGATCGCGAAATTCCCACGGGCGCGATCGCTCCGACGCTTCCTGAAGAGTCCGATCCGCACACGCTCAAGGCCGCGCTCGGTGAAACGCTCTCGCTCATCCGTTCCGCGAAAAAACCGGTCATTCTCGCGGGCGTCGAGCTGGCGCGATATCGCTTCGCCCCGCTCGTCCTCCGCATGGCCGAGCGAATGAACATTCCGATCGCGGCCGACTTGTTAAGCAAAAGCACTATTCCGGAAAATCATCGGCTTTACCTCGGCGTATACGGGGGCGCGATGAGCAGCGACGAACACGTGCGCAAGTACGTCGAGTCGGCCGATCTGGTCCTGATGCTCGGCACATTTATCACCGACATGAGCATGGGTTTCTACACCGCGAAGCTCGACCGGAAGCGGACCGTTCTGGCTACGACCGAGCGCGTCAACGTGCAGTATCATCGTTATGAGTCGATCGAGTTCCGTGATTTTCTCGAGTCACTCGCGAAGGCGAAGATTCTTCCGAAAGAATTCAAACATCCAAATCTTCACGCCGTTCCCGAACCTTTGGGCAAAGCGGAGCGTGCTCACGCACTGACAATGGTGGATGTTTTTCGGATTCTTTCGTTACACCTCGACGAGCATTGCTGCGTGGTGGCTGACATTGGCGATGCGGTCTTCGGCGCGGTGGGAATTCGCAGCGCGAAGCAGGCAGAATTCATTGCCCCCGCCTATTATATGTCGATGGGCTTCGCAGTTCCTGCGAGCATTGGCATTGCTACCGGGCGGCCCGACCTCCGGCCATATGTGCTCGTCGGCGATGGCGCATTTCAAATGACCGGCGTCGAAATCTCCACCGCGGTCCGCCTTGGCCTGAATCCAATCGTTCTCGTTCTGAACAACGACGGCTACGGCACGATGCGGCAGATCTGCGACGGCTCCTTCAACGTGATCACGCAGTGGAACTATCACAAAATCTGCGAGCTCGTCGGCGGCGGCGAGGCTATCACAGTCTCCACCAAGGGCGAGCTAGATGCAGCTCTCCGCCGCGCCCACAACTCTGACACCGTTCAGGTCATCGAAATTAAGCTCCCGCGCGGAGATGTGAGCCGGCAGCTCGCGACAATTGCCCGTGAAGTCAGGAAAAGGCGCGGGGGCAAGAACGCTCACAGATAACGAGGCCGACCGTCGGCGGTCTCGGCCTTTACCTCGCAGGGCAAAGCTTTCCCGTGCGTTTTGAACTGCCAAAAGAAATCTGATCAGCAGCCCGGCAATCGGTGGCTGAGCCAAGCCGCGATTCTGTGCCGGACTTGCTTCCTTCCGCTGCTCGACGGCGACTGGAAACCCTCAATTTTGTTTCAATCAGGGGAGAAGGAAAAGACAGCTCTTTAAATAGAGTAGCGAAGAGCGGGCCGTGAGGGAGGTTAAAGCGTGCACCAAATTGCGGGAGAAAGAGCAGATTGGAATCGTATCCGTGAGGATTTTCCGATTCTGCAACAGCAGGTGCATGGCTCTCCTCTGATCTATTTTGACAACGCGGCGACATCGCAGAAGCCACGCGTCGTGCTCGATGCGCTGCGGCATTATTACGAAAATGACAACGCCAATGCGCATCGTGGTCTGCACGAGCTGAGCTCACGCGCGACCGAGGCTTACGAGAAGGCGCGCCGGCGCGTCGCGGACTATCTTGGTGCGGGGAGCGCGGAAGAGATCATCTTTACCCGCGGCACCACTGAAAGCATCAATCTGGTTGCGCACGCCTGGGGCGGAAAATTTGTCCAGGCCAGCGACGTGATCCTGCTCACCGAGATGGAACATCACAGCAACCTGGTGCCGTGGCAGTTGCTGGCGGCTCGCACCGGCGCGCGCTTGCGTTTCTTGCCAGTGAACGAAGATGGCGCGCTCGCTCACAGTCAACTGGATTCATTGCTGACGAGCGAAGTGAAATTGTTTGCGTTCACGCACGTTTCAAACTCTCTCGGAACGATCAATCCCGTCGCCGATCTTTGTCGGAGAGCCCGCGCGGTCGGTGCGACAACGTTAGTGGACGCAGCGCAAAGTGCCGGACATCTGCCGGTCAACGTTCAGGAATTGGGTTGCGATTTTCTGGCCTTCTCCGGACACAAAATGTGTGGACCCACTGGCATCGGTGCGCTCTACGGGCGTGCCGAAATCCTCGATTCGATGCCACCATGGCACGGAGGCGGGGAGATGATCGTCAGCGTTACTCTGGAAAAAAGCGCCTTCAAGAAACCTCCGCACCGATTTGAAGCCGGCACGCCGAATATTGGCGACGCCATCGGACTCGCGGCCGCCATTGATTACATCGAGCAAATCGGACGGCCGGCCATTTTCGAGCATGATGCGCACCTTACTGCCTATGCGATGGAACGTCTCGCTGCGTTGCCCGGCATGCGGTTGCTCGGACCATCCGGCGAGCGCGGCGCGATTGTTGGTTTCGTGATGGACGCGGCGCACCCGCACGATCTGACAACGTTCGCGGATCAGCACGGCCTGGCGATGCGTGGCGGACATCATTGCAACCAGCCGTTGATGCGACGCTTCGGTCTGCCCGGAACAACGCGCGCGAGCTTTTATTTTTACAACACAACCGGAGAAATCGATCGCATGGTCGACATCCTCCGCACCGCCGCGCGCTTTTTCACATGAGCCTGGAACTCGAAGAGCTTTATCAGGAAGTCATTCTCGATCATTCGCGGCGTCCGCGAAACTTCGGAGAACTGGCCAAGACCGATGTGCTCGTGCACGGCGATAATCCGGCGTGCGGCGACGAAATTCACCTCGGCGTGCAGTTCGGGACCAATGACACATTACAGGACATAAAGTTCAGCGGACATGGCTGTGCCATCAGTCGGGCGTCGGCGTCGATGATGACGACGAAGTTGAAAGGTAAAAGTCGCAGAGAAGCGACGGAAATACTCCGCGCATTTCAAGGCCTGGTGACGGGCGAAGGAACGGAGCAATCGAAACAACTGGGCGATCTTCGGCTGTTCCAAGGCGTGCGAAAATTTCCGCAGCGCGTCAAATGCGCCATGCTCGCCTGGCGTGCTGTTGAGCAGGCTTTGGCGCAGACTCCAGGCGAGGCGACAGTTTCGACTGAAACGGGTCTTTCCAATCCATAGCTTTCCTCAGATAAATTTCGTGTAACTCGCGGCGGCTGCTAATCGCGACGTCGCACGACCTTTTTCGCTGGTTTTCGCGTCGCTCCAAAATCCCGCTGATTGTCCAGCGCAAGAAATGCCTCGCTTTTGACAATAGCCGTGTGGCCCCCTTTCGCCGGAAACCGTACTCGTGATCATCGAGTTTATGGCGAAAGATCGAATTGCGTGGCTGCCCGGCGAAGGCGTTGATGCGGCATCATTCGGCGCGATCGAGGCGCACCAGAAAATGGCGACGGCCGATCGCGACCGCAGCAGTCCATCGACGCTCGTGCAGATGTTCCTGCTTTGGCGCTACCAGGTCGCGACGATGGACCGCCGTTCGTTCGGAAGCATTGGCGCTGAAGGGCTGCATTATCTCCGGCTTTCGATCGCGACTGGGCTCGAGGAATTGAAGATCGGTCTCGAGCGTATTCGCGCGGCAGCCGCCGACGTTCGTGGATTTCAGCAGTTCATTCAGGAAGGCAAACACCTATGTTAACAACTCTCGTTTCCAGGCAAATCACGCCGGGTCGCAGCGATGCCACCACGATGTCGTTCGGCCCGCGGCGGGGCGTATATATTAATGCAGCCGATCGCGTAGCGGAAGAAGGCGAGCCTCTTAATGAGACTGCGCTCGATCATTGCGAAACCTTTGACCGCTTTTACCGCACGCTCTGCGCGGCGATGTATAACTACGCGCCTCTCTCGGGTCATCCGGGCGGATCAATTTCCTCGGGGCGTTTTGTGCAGCGGCTGCTTTTCGAGGCGATGGATTATGATCTCGCGCATCCCGGCCGGCAGGATGCAGACATCATTTCATACGCGGCCGGGCACAAGGCTCTTGGACTTTATGCGATGTGGGCATTGCGTAACGAAGTGGCGCGCATCGCCACGCCGGATCTGTTACCGGCGGATGAAAAATTTCAACTGCGCCTGGAAGATTTGCTTGGCTTCCGCCGCAATCCCGCTGCGACCACGCCGCTCTTCAAAAAGTTTCGCGCCAAAGCACTCGATGGACATCCCACCCCGGCAACGCCGTTCGTGCGGCTTTCCACCGGCGCATCGGGCGTGGGCATTCCCGCGTCGTTCGGTCTAGCCTGGGGAGCGGCCGATATTTACCGCGAGGATGCGCCGCGCGTACATATTATAGAAGGCGAAGGCGGGATGACCCCAGGCCGTGTGGCGGAGGCGCTGGCGGCAGCCGGCACGGCTTCTCTCGGCAACGTCGTCCTCCATGTCGATTGGAACCAGGCCTCGATCGACTCCAATCGGGTTTGTCGAGATTGGGAAACGCCGGGCGATTACGTGCAGTGGACACCGGCTGAGCTGGCGTATCTCCACGATTGGAACGTCATCTTTGTGCCGGATGGTTTCGATTGGCAGCAGATCACGTTGGCGCAACGCCTCGCGCTCGAACTCGATAACGGCCAGCCGACCGCCATTGTTTATCGCACGATCAAAGGCTGGCAATACGGCATCGAAGGTCGCGCTTCGCACGGCGCCGGTCATAAGCTCTGCTCGCGCGGATTTTTTTCGGCCATGGCGCCGCTCCTGCCAAAAGATCTGGTGCCTCTGCCGTGTTGTGATGGCGTGCTCCAGCGTTGCAATGGCGGGGCGGATGCGACGATTATCGAGCACTGCTATTGGGAAACGCTAAGCATCCTGCGCCAGGCGCTCGAAGCGCGGGAGACAACCGTCGACGCATTGGGTGTGCAACTGCGCGCGGCGCAAACGCGGTTGAACAAACGTGAGCGCAAGCCACGCCAGGACAGGCCGCTCATCGACCTTGCCTATGTCATCGCCGATGGCGCAAATGGCACGACGCCGCCCGAGCTGACACTGAAGCTTCGGACGACGACAACGCTGCGCGAGCAATTGGGCCGCGTGTTGAACTACTACAACGTGGCCACCGATGGTGGCTTCGTGGTTGCTTCCGCCGATCTGCTCGGCTCGACAAGTATCGATAAGACGAACGAAAAATTTCCGGGCGGCTTCTACAATCGCCGGACGAATCCCGAGGCGCGAGAACTCGCCATTGGAGGAATTTGCGAAGACGCGATGATGGCGATGCTGTCGGGCATCAGCGCATTTGGCGCCCACATTGGCGCGGGCTCGTCATACGGCGCCTTCAGCGCACCGCTCGGTCACATCGCCGCGCGGCTGCACGCGATCGGCAATCAAGCGAGGGTGAATCTCGAGGGCGGCGCTTACCGCCCGTTTTTCCTCGTGTGCGCGCACGCTGGATTGAAAACCGGCGAAGACGGTCCGACCCATGCCGACCCGCAGTCGTTGCAATTGCTCCAGGACAACTTCCCGCTCGGCGCCATGATCACGCTGACACCGTGGGACCCGCAGGAAATCTGGTTTCTTGTTTCGGCCGCTCTCGCGCAACGACCGGCAATCATCGCCCCATTCGTCACGCGTCCACCCGAATTCGTTCTTGATCGCGCCGCACTGGGTTTACCCTCGGCAGCATCCGCGGCGAAGGGCGTTTGTCGCCTACGAACAGCGCATGGCCTTACACAGGGAACAATCGTGCTCCAAGGCGCGGGCGTAACGAACGCCTTTCTAATGGAAACGCTGCCGCTCATCGAGCGTGATGCACTGAATCTTAATGTTTACGTGATCACATCCTCCGAGCTGTTCGATCTGCTGCCGCAAGCCGAGCGGGAGTGGATCTTTCCTGAGGCGCACCAGCAGGAAGCGATGGGCATCACCGACTTCACCCTGGCGACCATGATCCGGTGGGTGCGCTCGGACTACGGTCGCGTCCATACCCTTCATCCGTTCCGGCACGGGCATTTCCTCGGCAGCGGCTCCGGCGCCATGGTTATGAAGGAAGCAGGCCTCGACGGGGCCCATCAGTTCGAAGCAATCCGTGCTTATGTTCGGGGGGCGCGAAAGTAGTGACAGCTGCTCCGATCTGAGTCCGAGCAGCGGTCACTACGGAATACCGGCGAGCATCAAGAGTAGCGAGATTGTATAGGCAATGGCTGCACCGCGGTATTTCATTACATCGGTGCGGGCTTTGCGCGAGGAAGCTCCGCCGACGTGCGCTCAAATGACCGCCAGAAGCATGAGGACACTGTGGGCGGCGAACGTACTGCGCAGACTGGAACTGGCGCCGAGATAGAGAAGCAGGCCGACGAGTAGTTCGATATCCATCGCAATGACGAAAATCACGCTTCAGCGTCGAAGATTTGTGCTCGGCAGCTTTGTCCCGCTCCAACCGGAGAACGTGACGAAAATGGCCGCAACCGCCGTTGCGAGAACAATCCAGCGGAACAAACCGTGGAAGCCGAGCAGATGAGAATAGAGATTCTGGAGCATCCACAAATTGTCTCGAATCGCCGCTTCCAAGTCGAGCTTCTCTTCTTGCCCGGGCTCTCGGCCAGCGGTTTGTTAAGCTGCTGGTGTTAGTTTGTGTTACTCACAAAACTCACGCAACCATGAAAGATCCCATCGCGCTGTTTCAAACCTGGCTGCAGGAAGCAGTTGATGCCGGCTTGAAAGAACCCTCGGCCATGACGGTGGCGACTGTGAATCCGGATGGCCATCCGGATGCCCGAGTGGTGTTACTTAAAGGTTTGGACGAGCGTGGTTTTGTTTTTTTCACGAACATGGAAAGCCCGAAGGCGCGGGCGCTGCTGCGCGATTCGCGCGCGGCGCTCTGCTTTTATTGGATGCCGCTCACCAAACAAGTGCGCATCCGTGGCCGCGCCGAAGTTCTGAGCGACGGGGAGGCCGATACTTATTTTGCCACGCGTCCACGTTTGAGCCAGATCAGCGCGTGGGCTTCAAAACAGTCCCGCCCAATGCGGGACTATTTTGAACTGGAGGTGGAAATTGCCAAAATCGCGCTTCGCTTTGGAGTTAGCAAAGTGCCGCGACCGGCATTCTGGTCGGGCTTCCGTGTCGTGCCAGCAGAGATTGAGTTTTGGACCGAAAAACCGTTTCGCCGGCATCAGCGCATTCTCTACACGCGCGAGGCCGATCTCTGGCAGATGCAGTGGCTGTATCCATAAAGGCGCCCGGCATATTTTCCCAATCACCTTGTCTGCCAATCTGGCGTTACCGGATCGACTTTTCCGTCGAACAAAATTAGACGAGCAATTGGCAAGGGACGGAGAGCGTCAACGTCTCAGTCGCGGTTTAGTATGGGGTGAGGAAATATCCATCGCTGGCAGAGCAGATAAGGCAGCCAAGTCTCCAAAACGGAGAGCGCGCTGAGCCCGTGGAAATCTGGAAAGCGCGAAAGTTTATCCAGGAGCATTCGGACGAAAAGCTTGGCCTAACGAAAGTCGCGAAGTTCGTGAACATCAGCGCCAATCACTTGAGCGAAAAGTTCAAACAAGTGACGGGGGTAAACTTTGTCGATTACGTCGCCCGCCAACGCATCGAAAAGGCGCACGTTCTTTTGCTCGAGGTTGATCTTCGCGTAAGCGAAATCGCGTTCGCGGTTGGATTCCAGTCGTTGTCGCAGTTCAACCGCGTCTTCAAAAAGTTGGCCGGCAAGTCGCCAACGCAATATCGTGCGACAAAGGCGAAGCATCGCCGACAATAATTGGTTGGAGCGCGGAGAATTTTGACCCGGAATATTTACCGTAAAAATGCATAGCTCTGGATTGGCTTTCTGACCAGACTCCGTTTCGTGTCGCATCCGAGATTAACTCGATGGATCCACGGTAAGTGCGAAAAACTCTGGTGGGTGGTCGGGGGGGGAGCCGCGCTCACCTTGATTCTGCTTTCTTGCAGTAGCTTCGAACCAAGCCGCGCTATTCTTGCGCCGCCGAGCATTCCCGGGGCCGAATTTGTCGGATCCGAAAACTGCGCAACTTGTCACGAGGCGATTGCGCGCGATTTCCGGACCGCAACCCATGCGCGTTTAAAAGCGGAAGGCGAAAATGCCAAGAACATCGGTTGTGAATCATGTCACGGACCGGGCAGCTTACACGTGAAGAGCGGCGGCGCTGCGCGCACGATCGTCAATCCGAGACGATCTCCGACCACCTGTTTCCAATGCCATCTGGAGGTACGGGCGAAATTCAATTTGCCTCATCACCATCCGGTGCTGGAAGGGAAAGTGAGTTGCGCCGATTGTCATAACCCGCACAAAGGAGACGCGATCAAAGGGGGCGGAACGAACCTTCCACAGTCGCTCAAAGGCGGCGGTATGGCGTTGCTGAGCCAAAACGAAACCTGTTTCCAGTGTCACGCCGCGCAAAGAGGTCCGTTTGTGTTCGAGCACGAGGCTATGCGCGAAGGATGTGTGACCTGCCATTCGCCCCATGGTTCGGTCAATCAGCGAATGCTGACGGAACGCAACCAAACGCTTTGTTTGAAATGCCATTTCCAGCAGCAAACCGTGGGCGGCAAACTTTTTATCGCAGATGTAGATCATTCGAGCTTCCTGCAACAGGGGACATGCTGGTCGGCCGGCTGTCACGAAGCGATCCACGGCTCTCAGGTGACCCCTGTGTTGAGGTATTAGGCAATGATCTCGGTTTTCTTCCCGACAGTGCCACGCTCGTTAGCGCGCACGATCACGCTCCTGATGTGCGCCGCGATGTTTGCTGGTCCTTCACTCCGTGCGGGCGAGGCTTCCGATGCAAAATCACAGGCCAGCACGACGACGACTGAAGAAGAGCCGGATTACAAGAATTGGATCGAGCTCGGAATCGGCGGGCTGACCATCCATGGCGATAGCGCGCAGTTCAAGCAGGAGCATCGCATGTCGGGCGATGTCTTTGGCGGAATTCAGGATCTGCATTACGAGCAAACGGTAGGGAAGAATGGGCAGTTTTCTATCGATGGGCATGCGATTTTCGATAATCACGATTACGACGTGAAGGTAGAGTTAACTCAGCCGGGCCTGGGTTATATCCGCGCCGGTTACACCGAGTTTCGCAGCTGGTATGACGGCAATGGCGGATTCTTCCCGGTCAACGGCCAGTTCTTTGCACCGCCAAATCAGGAAATGGAGCTGGATCGGGGCGAGGCTTGGATTGAACTCGGCCTGCGGATGCCGGAGCTGCCGGAAATTACTTTGCACTATTCTCACCAATTCCGTGACGGCCAGAAGGATTCTACCATCTGGGGCGATACAAATCAGACGGGCTTGACCACCGGTCAAACGGCGCGCAAAATCGCACCGGCCTACCGCGACATCAATGAGACGCGCGACACTTTCGCGCTGGACGCGGTCCAGACCTTTGGCAACACCGACGTCGGTTTAGGCATGCGGTACGAACACGACAGTAACAACGACCGCCTGCAACTCGAACGGGGCGCCGGCCAACTGCCGCCGGTCGTGCCGGCACCGGGCAGCCAGCGGTTTATCACTCAGCAGGAGACGGACAAGGTCGACTTGTTCAGCGGGCATGCCACGACTGAAACGCGGTTCAGCGATTCGCTTTGGATAACGACCGCGTACTCATATACGACGCTGGGAAGTGATCTGACCGGGACGCGCATTTTCGGAACCACTTACAACGCGGCCTTCAGCGATCCGGTACCGACGCTCGGGGGCAATGACCACGGCTTCCTTAATCTTGCGGGCTCAGCTCAAATCGAACAATACGTGGTTAACCTCAATGCGATGTGGGTGCCCATGAAGAATCTGACCGTCCTCGCCGCATTCCGTTATACTTCGGAGAATAAGCAGAGCGACGCGGTCTACCTCGATACAACCCTCCGCACGATTCCCCCAATCCCGACGGCGGTCAACAGTTCCCAAAACCTCAATGAGTTCGCTGAGGCATTGGAGGTGCGTTACGCCGGCGTCGCCAATTGGCTCTTTTTCGCCCGGGGCGACTGGGAGGAGGAATACGGCGACATCCGCGAGAACACATTTGTCGAAGGGGAGGCTTTACCAGGGACCAAGAATCTCGATCTGCGTTGGCAAAAGTACACGGCCGGCGTCAATTGGTATCCGCTGGACCGGCTCAATTTATCTGCGCAGTACTTTTACAAAAGTTTGCAATACGATAATGCGTCCACCGCCGACGGCCAACAGCTGCAGAACCAGGAATGGGATACGAATGATGTGAATGTTCGAGTTACCTGGCGGCCGAAAATTCCGGCGAAACTCGGCACGCTCGCTTTGGTCACGCGTTACGATTTTGCGACTGTTTCGGTGTACGGTCAGTGGGGGATTCCGGACGAACCGCCTTTCCAGTCTCTGCGTACAGCTTTGATTACGAACCACGCGATCACCGAAAGCCTTACCTGGAATCCGTCAGCGCGATTTTATGTCCAAGGAGATTTCTCCTATGTCCTAAACAAGACGGACACGCCGGCCGACTATAATTTCATTCCAAATACCATCCCAACGGTTCTCGATTTTACGAGCGATTACTGGACCGCGGGCGGAGCGGTTGGATTTGCCTTGGATCCCAAAACCGATTTGAGTGTCGAATATTCTTATTATCGCGCGGATAACTATGTGAACAACGCCGTCGCCGGTCTGCCTTTCGGTGAAGGCGCGACCGAGAATACCGTTTCGGCAAGCCTCAGCCGGCAAATTACAAAGAACATTCGTTTAAAGGTGCAATACAGTTACTTTAACTACACCGATCAGACTTCCGGCGGCCACAACAACTACGAAGCGCATTCAGTCTTTTCCAGTCTGCGATTCGGCTTCTAGTTCCCCCGAATTTTGATGCGTGTCATCGGATCAAGAGCAGCATCACTGTCTCTTGTCGCTATCGCGATGTTGCTGTTTGCTTGCGACAGGAGCGACCAGCAGATCAAAGTCTACCGCGTCTCCAAAGCGCCGCTCGATGCAACACTTTCCGCGGACGCGACGATGCCAACGAACGCATCCTCTCCGTCGTCCCTGCCTTTGGCGGCCCCACTCACGCCAATAACCGCGATCATTCCGCCGAATTGGGAACCGCAGCCGCTCTCGCAAATGCGGCAGGCCAGTTTTCTTGTGCACGGTGAAAATGGCGCGGTCGCCGATATTTCGTTCGTCACGCTTGGACCTTCCGCGGGAAACATTCTCGATAACGTCAATCGCTGGCTGGCGCAGTTGGCCCAGCCGCCAATCGCCGCCGACAAACTGGCCGGCACCGTTCAACAGTTACCGACCGCTCGGGGCGACATTGCGATTGTCGATATTACAGGACAGCCGGAGAACGGCGACTCGAGTAAAGATGGGCGCATTATCGGCGCCATCGCGTCCGACGAAGGCCGAATCGCGTTCTTCAAGATGCGCGGAAATTCCGCGCTCGTCGGCGCGCAGAAGGAAAATTTTCTGAAATGGGTGAGTTCGTCTCGCGGTGCGAATTCCCCTGTGTCCACCACAGACTTAGCAACGCCGCCAGCGAATTCCGACAAGCCGCAAATAAAATGGGAAGTTCCGCCAGGCTGGTCGCCGGCGGCAACGTCGGCCATGCGCTATGCGAGTTTCACCTCCGAAACAAATGGTGAGAAGGCCGACATTTCTGTCGTGACCTTTGCCGGCGATGGCGGAAGCGACGCCGATAACGTCAACCGGTGGCGTCAACAAATCGGTCTGCCCCCGGCGGAGGCGAGTGCTCTCAATTCGATGATGGTTCCCGTGCGGGCTGGCGAGATCAGCTTTTCCACCGTCGACATGGCCGGTGCAACCGCGCGCGTCGTCGCTGGTTGGACCCGGCACGATGGACGGGTTTGGTTTTTCAAGTTAACCGGACCTAAAACTGTGGTGGAACAGGAGAAACCGAAGTTCGTGAAATTTCTCCAATCCGTCCGATTCTAACAAAGATGCTGCGCAAATTTGTCGATCTGATCACGTCGTTGAAGCTGACGATCATTTGTCTCGCCGCAGCAATGGCGCTCATTTTTGCCGGCACGATTGCCCAGGTTCATCTTGGCATTCACGAAGCGCAGCAGCGTTATTTCCAAAGTTTGTTTGTTTGGTGGCCCCCCGAGGGACGCGGCTTCAAGATTCCAATTTTCCCGGGAGGCCATCTTATCGGCGCGGTGCTGCTCATTAATCTGATCGCCGCGCACGCGAAACGTTTCCATTGGGCCTGGCGCAAACTCGGCATTCATCTGACGCACGCCGGTCTTATCATCATGCTCGCCGGCGGTTTGTTCACCGATCTTTTCGCGGTGGAAAGCCATATGCGCTTGAGCGGAGGCGATACCAGGAATTATTCGGAAGATTCGCGCTTGATGGAACTCGCCGTCATCGACACGACCGACCCGGAGTTGGATCAAGTTACCGCGATTCCCGAAGCGGTACTGCGACGAAGCCGAACAATCGAACATGGAAGTCTGCCATTCCAAATCATTGTCAGGAATTTTTTTCAGAACTCGCGGCTTCATATGCTCAGCGAAGCGGGAAGTGCCGCCCGGCCGATCGCAAATCAGGGACCCGGTGCGCAAATTGCGGTGGAAGCGGCCCCTCGCGCCACCGGGGTCGATGATCGCGACATAATGAGCGTCGCGATCGAGATCGTGCCGATTGAATTCGCCAGCGGAACAGCCTTGCCGCCGCTCGGCACCTGGCTGGTTTCGGACGCGCTCGGGGCGCCGCAGACATTTTCGTGCGCGGGCCGGAGTTGGCAGATCGCGCTCCGTCCGGCGCGCTACTACAAACCGTACAGCGTAACGCTGCAAAAGTTCACGCACGAGCGCTATGCCGGCACCGAGATTCCCAAAGATTTTTCCAGTCGTGTGACGTTGATTGACCCGGAGCGTTCGGTGAATCGCGATATTTTGATCTACATGAATCATCCGCTGCGTTATCGCGGCGAAACTTTTTACCAGGCCGGTTTTGAAAAAGACGATCAGACCACGATCTTGCAGGTAGTGCACAATCCGACTTTCATCGCGCCTTACATCGCCTGCATCGTTGTGGCCGCCGGATTGCTCGTGCAGTTTGGCTACCATCTCGTCGGATTTTCAAAGCGAAGACGAACTGCGCTGGCATGAAACGTTTTCTGCCTGCCATCATCTTCGTCCTGGCTCTGCTCTGGCTGGCCTCCAGCTGGCTCCCGCCCAAACCTGCGGCTGACGATGTCGATCTGGCCAGCTTCGGCAAAATTCCGGTGCTCGTCGGCGGCCGGATCAAGCCGCTCGATACGGTTGCGCGCAATTCGCTGCTCATCATTCACGGAAAACAGACCGTGCCGCTCGCCAATGGAAAGGAAATCGGCGGCATGCAATGGCTCACCGATGTTCTCTTCAACGCGCCCGTGGCCGACGAGTGTCCGGTCTTCGTCATCCAGAATGCCGAAGTGCTCGGTCTCTTCGGCTGGGAACAGAGCGATCGAAAGTATTTCAGTTTCACCGAGCTCTCGCCCTTTTTGAAACAGATCGACGAGCAGGGCGAACAATCGGACAAGCTCCAGTCCGTGCAACGCTCGGCCTATCAGAATGCGATCTTCAATTTGCGCAATGCGTTGATCCTTTACCAGCGCTTGAAGAATAGCGTGCAGCCGGAGGGTGCGGAGAATTTCGCGGCCGAATTGGCATCGTTCGAGAGTGCGTTACCGGCGGCCGGGAAAGCGGCGCGGCAACGCGAGACCGGCGAGAGCTTCGATCAGGCGAAACTCGATGGCGTGACGCAACTCATTCCGCGATACCAGAAGCTGGCCGAGATGGCTTACGTCCTCGTCGTCCCTCGGCCGCAGCCGCAGGGCGACTGGCACTCCATCGGAGAAAGTCTGGTTGAATCAATTGGCAGAGGGGAAATCGATCCGGCCGCGAAAATGTATGCGCAAATCGGCGACGCCTATCGAGCGAACAATCGGTCGCTTTTCAAGCAACACGTCGATCTTCTCGCCGACGCGCTGGCGAAGGAACAAGCCAGTGCCACCAAACGCACGTCCTTCGAGTTTTTGTTCAACCAGGTCGATCCGTTCACCCACAGCATGGTCCTCTATGTGTTGGCGTTTCTCCTGGCGTGTGGATCATGGCTGGGTTGGAACCGCCCGCTGAATCGTTCCGCATTTTATCTGCTGCTCCTCACGCTCGCCGTCCACACGTTCGGCCTCGTTTCGCGGATGTACCTCCAGGAACGTCCGCCTGTCACCAATCTCTATTCCTCCGCCATCTTCATCGGTTGGGGCGCGGTGATCGTCTCGCTGATCCTCGAACGAATTTTTCGCGATGGAATCGGCGCAGCGTGCGCCGGCGCGATTGGCTTCATCACGCTGATCATCGCGCATCATCTCGCGGGCAGCGGGGACACCCTGGAAATGTTGCAAGCCGTGCTCGACACCAACATCTGGCTGGCCACTCACGTCGTCGCAATCACCACGGGCTATTCCGCCATGTTTCTGGCCGGGATGCTCGCCATGATCTATATCGTGCGCGGCGTTTTCACCCGCTCGCTGAAAAAGGAAACGGCCGATAGCCTCACCCGCATGACGTACGGTGTGGTTTGTTTTGCCACGCTCTTCAGTTTCGTTGGCACCGTGCTCGGCGGCATTTGGGCCGACCAGTCGTGGGGACGCTTCTGGGGTTGGGACCCGAAGGAAAACGGCGCCGTGCTGATCGTGCTTTGGTGCGCGATCATTCTGCACGCGCGCTGGGGCGGGTTCATTCGTCAGCGCGGACTGATGATCATGGCGATCTTCGGGAATGTGGTCACGAGCTTCTCCTGGTTCGGCGTGAACATGCTTGGCGTCGGTCTCCATTCGTACGGCTTCATGCAAAAAGCATTTCCCTGGCTCGTCGGATTCATCGTCAGCCAGCTCGCGTTGATGGCCGTGGCCGCCGCCATGCCACTCGAGCGCTGGCGAAGTTTTCGAACATCCACCAGCGCGCCGCGTCAAAAAGATCAGCCGCGCGACTTGAAGTTTATACCCCCAAGACCAGCAGTAGAAACGATGTCAGAATAGTTCCATCGAGAAAGGATTCAGTAATGAAAACAATCGTCATCATCACCGTCAGCTTATTTGCCGCATCGGCCATGTCGGTCCGCGCCGCGGACGCGAAAGCAAATTGGGATGCCAACTGCGCGCAGTGTCACGGCAAGAATGGGGCCGCCGACACAAAAATGGGCAAGCTATTGAACGCAAAGGATTTTACCGATTCGAAAGTTCAGGCTGCTTTCACTGACGCCAAAGCCACCCAATCGATCAAGGAAGGCGTGAAGGAAAACGGCAAGACGACAATGAAAGCGTTCGGGGGGAAACTGACCGACGCCGAAATCAAGGCGCTCGTTGCTTACGTGCGCACGCTGAAAAAATAATCAGGACGGCAGGGTAACGCTGCGCCCTTTGGCGCGTCTCGTTACTTCAAGCTCTTGATATAGGCGACAAGCGCCTTTAAGTCGTCTTCTGGGACGTCGACCGGTTTCATCTCGCCCGCGAGCATCTTTTCGGTTGGATGCCTCAGCAGCTTGGCCAATTCCTCCGGCGACCTTTGGGCGGTCGCACCCGAGAGTTTGGGCGCAGCACTGGTTCCCACGCCATTCTCCCCGTGGCACGCATCGCAGGATTCACTTTCGTATATTTTCTTCCCTGCCGCGGCCAGTGGATCGAGCACAACGACGACCGGCGCGGAAAGCGAGCTCGCGGCCGCTTCCGGCTCAAACGGTTCGCGCATGAACTGCTCCGTCTCTTCGGTTTGTTTGGCTACCTGTTTCGCGATCGCCGGATCGAGGCGATCCTCGTGTCTACTCAGCCATCCGAAAGTGATGAGCGTCGCCAGGATTGCCAGATAGATGCCGACGGCGAACGGGCGCCTCCACGGCCGCCGTTCCAAACGCCGATCGATAAATGGAAGCGCGGTAATCAGGATCGCGGTAAGCGTCGGTATGACGACAATGCCGACGACCGCGAGCGAGCCCTTGAAATACTTGAGCCATTGGAAAACAGGCAGGTAAAACCATTCGGGACGCGGGACGTACTGCGTATCGGCCGGATTTGCTTGCGGCCCGAGATCTGTGGGAGAAAAATGTGAGAGTAATCCGAGCACGCAGATCATGAGCAGTGCCACGGCCGTGTCCATCAACACCTGGCGCGGATAAAACCGCTCCGTGGGCAGTCGCGGCTTAATCGGGTCCTCGCTGGGCGGACCAGCCGCCCCGGCTTTGCGGAAGAGGTAAACGTGCGCAGCGATCAGGCCAAGAATTGCGCCGGGGAGCAGGAAAACGTGCGCGACAAAAAATCGTGATAAAGTCAGCGTGCCCATCTCGTTCCCACCCCGCATTAAGCGTTTGAGGGTGGAACCGATTAACGGGACTTCGCTCGCCATGTTGGTCCCGACGGTGGTGGCAAAATAAGCTTTCTGGTCCCACGGCAGTAAATAACCCGTGAACGCCATTGCCAGCATTAGTCCAAGGAGCGCGCAGCCGGAAATCCAGAGAACTTCACGGCGGCCTTTGTAGGCGCCGTAGAGAAATGTCTGCGTCAGATGAAGAAGCAACACAATCACGACGGCACTCGAGCCGTAGGCGTGGAGGCTTCGCAGAAACGATCCGCCGGTTACTTCTTTAACGATGTACGCGACGGTCGTGTGTGCGTGATCGGCCGTCGGCGCATAATAAAGCGAAAGAAATACTCCGGTGATGGTCTGAGAGATAAACAGAAACAGCAGGACCGATCCGAAAACGTAGGCCCAGCGTGCCCCACCAGGGATCGGCTCGTCCAGCGCTTCGTGCATCAGCGATCCGATTCCGGTGCGGCGATCGAACCACTGGTAGATGCGCTCCCGCCGGTTCAAGCGCGGTTCGCCCGGTTTCCCGTTAGGTTCTTGCGCGTCACCCATGGTGCATTCCCCTTAGGCGAGAACTTCCTTTGTCGGAATGAGCTGGCGGAAATATTGGTAGCGTACTTTCAACATGCCGTTGTCGACCTTGCTCTCGAGATCGTCCATCGGTCGCGGAGCTGGACCAGAAACACGGGTGCCATCGAGCGTGAAGATGGCGGTGTGGCATGGACAAATAAATTGCTGCTTCGCTTCAATCCACGGAATCGAACACCCCAGGTGGGGACAGATCGGCGACAGGACACGCAAGACGCCGTCCTTGATTGGCAAAACGTAAATTGCTTTTTCCGAAACAATTTTCCTCCAGCCATCCCGTTGGTCGACCGTGATTAACTTTTTCAGCGGTGCAGTTAAAGACGCAAACTCTTCGATCTTGCCGATGTCCGACCAGCCGATTTCGGTTGTCTTGGTCAGCAGCGGATGCAGGGCAAATCGGATCAGCGGCACGGAAAGCGCCGCGCCCACCACTACCGTGCCGAATCCAAGGAGCGCACCGAGAAACGAACGGCGACTGATGGCTGCAACCTCGGCCGCCCTTTGATCCGCGGCCTTCGCGTGATCTGCCTGTTCATGTGATGACGACGGGTTTATCTCCACAGCCTGCTGCCGCTGAGGTTGAAAGAAAGAAATGGCTTAAGCAAGCGGGAACGCGAATTTCCGTAAAAATGCGCAAAGAATCTGGCGGCCTTCCCTGCGTTCGAGGCAAGAAACGCGCAGTAAAAGCCAAGGGAAGATTAACGCTGGCGCGCGAGCCTCATTATGTTTTGACCCAGAAGGAACATCATGAAAACAATTCACCCGCTCAAACTCGAAGCTCTGCTTGAAGCCAGCCAGCCCGTCGAAATCCTGGACATTCGTCCGCGCGCTGAATTCGAAAAAGTCCACATCGAAGGCGCGCATTCAACTCCCTCGGCGGAGATTTCAGCCGAAAAACTTGTTTGCACCCGGGAACTGCTGCAAACCGAACCGATTTACCTCGTTTCCGAAAGCGGCGCCCTCGCGCAACTCCAGGCCTGTGATCTCGAACGGCAGGGTCTGGACAATGTGGTTATCGTCTCCGGCGGGATGCGCAGGTGGCAGAGCGATGGTCTGCCGGTGGTGCGACGTCGCCCCGTGGCCGACTGGCTCGCAGAGCGGCGCGAACGAATCTGTGCGGCCTGGCAGGCAAACGATACGGCCAGGACGGCTGTTACTTGCGGCACATAAGTCCAGCTCAGTCGAATTACGACTCCGCCGACAATATTTTCCGGGGTCGCAAAACGCACCCGGTGCTTCGCAAACCAGGAAGAACCACCCGGGCGCTCGTTCGTCAGATTTGGACCATGAGAGCGATTAGCCCCAATTGTCATTTTCAGTGCAAATATCGCGCGCCAAAAACAGCCAAGAGGTGGATGTGACGCGACCTCATTCCAGCGAGGTATGGATGAGCGGCGACGAGCGCGCCCAGGTCTCTGTTTTCCGATTTCATGGGGATTCCTTTCTCAATAATCCTAAGGTTTGTCTGCACCCCCCACTTTTGACTAAACTGGTTTGCCAATGAGCGCGCACGATCACGTTTTTACGCTCGGGATCGAGGAGGAATTTCAGATCATCGATCCGGAGACGCGCGAGCTGCGCTCGCACATTCAGGAGATTTTGGCAGACGGTAAAATGCTTTTGAAAGAACGCGTCAAGTCCGAGATGCACCAATCGGTAGTTGAGCTGGGCACCGACGTCTGTCGTGACGTAGCTTGCGCGCGACAGCAGGTCGTTCAGCTTCGCAGCGATTTGGCGATGATTGCGGCGCGCGACGGACTGAAGATCGCGTCGGCGGGCACGCATCCATTCTCGCATTGGATGGACCAGTTGATCACGGTGGACGAACGCTACGCCACCATCGTCAAAGACATGCAACAGATCGCGCGCGCGAACCTTATTTTCGGGTTGCATGTTCACGTCGGAATTCCGGATCGCGAAGTGGCGATTGCGGTCATGAATCAGGCGCGCTATTTCCTTCCGCATCTTTACGCGCTCTCGGTCAACTCGCCCTTTTGGTTGGGACAAAACACCGGCTTAAAAGCGTATCGCCAGATGATCTTCGAGCGTTTCCCGCGCACGGGCATTCCCGATTCGTTCGAAAGCTTGTCTGAGTATGAAGATTACCTGAAATTGCTCGTCGCCACCGGCTGCATCGACAACGCCAAAAAAATTTGGTGGGACATCCGGCTGCATCCTTTCTTCGATACGCTCGAATTCCGAATCTGCGACGCGCAATCGCGGGTCGATGACACCATCGCGCTCGCCGCGTTGATGCAGGCGATCGTCGTCAAACTGCACAAGCTGCTTCGGCAAAATGTTAGCTTCCGCATGTATCCGCGGCGCTTGATTGACGAGAACCGCTGGCGCGCGTCCCGCTACGGCATCGACGGAAAACTGATCGATTTTGGCCGTAAGTGCGAAATGGACGAGCGCGAATTGCTTCACGAGATGCTTGAGTTCATCGCCACGGAAGTGAACGAACTGGGCAGTCACGCAGAGATGGCACACATTGAAAGAATCATGCGTGAAGGCACCGGCGCGGATCGGCAATTGGCAGTGTGGGAATGCACGCGGGACATGAAAGCGGTGGTTGATCACATTGTTCGGGAAACGTACGAAGGACTCAGTGTGCGGCCGCACTCAGCGTTGACGCATGTCTGACATTCCGGCGATGATCGGGTGAGCGTATGAAGGTTCCAAATATCGCTCTACTGGCGTTTGCTTTTGCGTTTCTCGGCTGCTCGCGCAATGTCGGTCCACCGAAGGTAGTTGAGATCACCGGTGATGACTTCATGAAGTTCAGCGTTACGAGCTTCGATGCGAAGCCGGGACAGAGGGTGACCGTTAGACTAAAAAATGTCGGCGAGCTGCCCAAGGAAGCCGTGGCGCACAACTGGGTCTTGCTCGCAAAAGAAGCCTATGCTCCGAAATTCGTCGAGGCAGGAATTCCGCATCCTGAAACCGACTACATCGCATTCGAGCAATCGTTCTACGTGCTCGCCAAAACCAAGATGCTCGGGCCAGGAGAATCGGACAGCGTTACGTTCACCGCACCAAGGGACCCTGGAGCGTACGATTATGTCTGCACATTTCCTGAGCATTACGCTGGCGGCATGAAAGGTGTGATGACGGTTCGTCCATAAGCGACGCAAGACTGCTGAAAATTTATCGAGAACTGCTTCCTTCCTGATCAATGATCCCGCGGTCAGGTTGCTCCCAACAAAAGAGGTCGGCGCTCCCTTCAACGCTCCAGGTCGGCTCGAGTTATTAATATTGACTCGAGACGGAAAGAGTTCCAGCTGTCGGAGAAGGTGACCGCCCTAGTGCGAATCAGACAGTTTAGTCGTTTTGAGTCGTCGTGATTTGGAAAACAGTTTGCGATTTCGTACCATGAAATCACGAACGCGTGCGACGTTACCGTATCCGCCGTTCGGAATGCGAGATAGTCCGCGATGCCGAGGCAACGAATGCCATCCTGCGGTGGTGCGCGGACATGGAACATGAAGCGCGGCGAGGTAGATAACCAAGGGCCTTCACACATTATGGAACCGCACTGCTTTTTCGCTCACATCGCCTTTGCAATCGACGCTCGTGCACCTGTTACTCCGCAGGCAACCGCAAATCTGCTAATCGAAATCAACGACGCAGCGTTACGATCCGGCGGGAAGGAAAAACACCTCAAGGTCTCCGCGCTAAGGGAGTCTCAAAAGGTGGAATTGGCTGGTAAGATTGCCAAAACCGCTGCCCGTGACTATCTGAAATCACAACGTGAGTTCCGCAAATTTCCGGTGCAACGATTTGTAGACTTCAATCTTACCGGAACCCCGACCTATATATCGATTCGTCCCCCGCCGGCCAAAATTTTGCCGAATGATTCCAAAGTCTGGCGGCTTGCAGAGAGTGAGTCAGATCAACTAAGGAGCCAGCCGCTATCTAGTCCTTCTAGCAAGTAGACGACTGCAGCACGGAGTCCGGGATTGTTCGCTGAGGCACTTCTGCCCGAAGCAGAGTTGCCACATGAAAAGAATTACCGCGGTTCAGGCTCTGGTCACACTGTCGCGAGGAGGGTGGGAGCTCGGAGGCAACGGCGGGTGAGCATTGGCCAAGAATTGGAGAGTGCAATTAAACCGGTGACCTAGCTTTGAGGCATGGAAAAGAAGGCCGCTCCCAAACAACGCCGTGTCCGGCCGGCCCGGCTTCCATCGAATCGCGCCAAGCGCGACTCCTTCAAGGCTGATAACATCCTTGTGCCTCTCGATTTTTCGCGGGCATCGTTCAAGGCGTTGGAATATGCTCTGCCGCTCGCGAAACGCTTCGGCGCGAAGCTGCATCTCGTCCACGCCTTCGATTACGATTATCCGATGTCGACGTTTTCAGCGATGCCAGTCGCGATTCCGGAGTCGGAGATCGCGAGCCGCGCTCAGCGGCGGCTTCAGGATGTAGCTCAGAAATACGCGATTGTGTTGGCACCGGAGAATTGTCACGTAGTGAAGGGGCGCGCATATCACGCGATCTGCCAGCTCGCCCGGACGCTGGAAACTGATCTTATAGTGACAACGACGCGCGGTCACACGGGGCTCCGGCACGTTCTTCTTGGAAGCACGGCAGAAAGGATCGTGCAGCACGCGCCCTGCGGCGTCCTCGTAGTGCGAGAACACGAACGGGAATTTGTGCGTGCAACTGAAGGCGCCGCAAAGTTAAAGGGCGCTATCCGATGGAAAAAGATTCTTGTGCCCTTGGATTTCTCCGACTGTTCAATAGCGGGGCTGGAGTCTGCAGTTCGCGTTGCCCAGGTCTGGGGCGCGGAACTCGTGACGTTCAACTGCGTGCCACTGCAGACGTTCGCAGTATACGGCGAATACGGCGGACGTGATTCAACCGCTCTAACTAATTACGCGCAGAAAGCGGCTAAGGAACAAATGAACGAAGTTGTCTCGAGCTTAAAATCGCAGAACATTATCGCAGAAGGCGTAATCGAACTCGGAGCGCCTGCGCAGGCAATCTGCGATTATGCGCGTAATAACGAGGTTGATCTCATCGTCACCGCGACACACGGCAGCACGGGTCTGACACATGTCCTTATTGGGAGCACGGCAGAACATATCGTCCGATATGCTCATTGTCCCGTCCTCGTAATGCCAAGCCACGCGCGCGGGGGAAACGCAAATGATTGAAGACGAAATGCATCTGGTTGGAGCGAACCACGCCGAAATCGAAGCGCAGGTCGCGACACATCCTTTTCTTACTGGTATGAGTGCATCCCATATTCGATTGCTCGCCGATTGCGCGATGCTTTCACAGTTCACGGCCGGGCAGGTCATTTTTCACAAAGGTGAAACGGCGAACCGCTTTTATTTGATTGAGCGGGGAAGAGTAGCGCTTGAATCATCAACACTCGGTGAGGTGGTCAGGATTGACGAGGTCGGCGCCGGCGATTTGCTGGGCTGGTCGTGGATTTTTCCGCCTTACGTCTGGCATTTCGATGCTCGCGCAATCGAACCGACCACTGCTATTTTTTTGTATGGAACAATACTCCGCGAGTATTGCGAGAACGATCCCGCTTTGGGGTATGAACTGTTTAAACGGATGAGCGAGGTGATGATGCGTCGCCTTCAGGCGGCGCGGGTAAGATTGAGTGAAGCCATGAAGAACACATCGCGCCAGGAATGAAACCATCTGCGAGATGAGCCGGCCAGATCCAGAGATTGAACGGCGATTGGCTGCTCATCCTTTCTTAAAGGGGATGAGTCCACACCACCTTGAGCTTTTAGCTCTTTCCGCAATGCCGACGGAGTTCGATGCGGACCAGATCATCCTTCGGGCAGGTGATCCAGCAAACGGGTTTTATCTGATTGAGACTGGAATCGTTGCGCTGGAGGGAGGATTGAACGATCGGGAACCGGTCGTTATCGATACTGTCTGTGCTGGTGAACCGCCAGGGTGGTCGTGGCTTTTCTCGCCGTACCTCTGGCAATTTGATGCGCGAGCGACTGAGTCATGCACCGCCATTTGTCTTTCTGGCATAATGCTTCGGCAACATCGCGACGAAGATCTTACTCTCAGCCACGAACTGTTTAAACGAATGAGCGAAGTGATGGTGCGGCGTCTCCAAGCGGCGCGAGGCAAACTGATCTCCGAGAACAGGTCAGGCGAGCGCGCAATTGACTGATGGTTCAGGGTCAAACCATTCGACAGACTTGTAACGCAATGCAGATCTACGTTTCGAAGGGCGGCCAGCGTTATGGACCCTATTCAATCGAAGAATTAAAAGAGCAGCTCGACTCGAATGTTTTCACACCTGAAGACTTTGCTTCCTGCGATGACAGTCGAAGCTGGATTCGAATCAGCGCCGTGCCCGGAATTGGCTCAACGGCTTTTACAGTCGAAATCGATCGGGCGAAGAACTTGTTGGTGATCCGTTACCGTGGCTGCGCTGGCGCGTCGGACGTGGAGCGATGCGCCGAAGAAGTCCGGGTCGCGCTTCCGAAAATGCGATCTGGTTTTCAACTCCTGGCCGATTTCACAGAGCTAGAATCTATGGACGTAACTTGTATGCCTCATATCGGAAACATTATGGAGCTTTGTGATGAGAAAGGCGTGAGCGCGGTCGTGCGGATTATTCCCGATCCCAAGCGCGATATCGGGCTGCAGATCATGTCTTATTTTCACTACAGCGGAGGCGTTAACATCGTCACTTGTGAAAATTTGAGTGACGCCACGAAAATTCTCTCGCAATGAGAGCAACAGTTTTCCGCGGAGCCGGAGATATCCGAGTCGAAGAAGTGCCGCGCCCTCATGCCGGAGTCGGCGAGCATCGCTGATTATTGCTGTCGAGAGCGATCCGACACGAGCAACAATGTTGATCGCCGCGTTGCATTCGACGCAGCCATAGGCACTCGCTGATTTGTCCCAAATTCGGAACAGGGAATTCCCGAGGGCGAAACAAAAGCGAGGGCGCAATCGAACGGAAGAGATTCCGAAGCAGCTGTCGCTCAATGATTTAAAACTTGTTCCGCGCCCGTGGCACGGGCTTTGCATAAGCACTCATCGTCAACCCAACTAAATATATGAATCAGAATACTCTCTCCGTCGAAGGCTTCGAATCGACCTACGCGTTGCTCGTGCGCTCTGAAGAGAAGGAACGCAGCTTGTTTGAAGGCGTTGCTTATCTCGTCTTGATCTTCAGCGCGGTTTTCTCGATCTGGTACGTGGCGCAACAGCCGGTGGCTTTACCCAAGAGCCCGGTGATCCACACCACGTCGGTGGCGCATTCCACGGACACGCATCAGCGAGCCTAATCGACCAACGCAGTTCAGGAGAACTCCGTTGCGATTACTCGCTGCAATCTTTTTTGCTTCCGCCGTGCTTTGTCAGGCGGCGGAGAGCGCTGCTGGCCGTTGGGAAGGTTCGGCGCAGATTCCGGGAGGAGAGCTGAAGCTCATCGTCGATCTGTCGGAAGAAAGCGGAAAGGGCTGGATCGGGTCCATTATCGTTCCGGGGTTCGGAGTTAAGGGCGCGCCGCTTGGCGATATCGCGCTGAAAGAGTCTGAGTTCGTTTTCGCCATCAAGGGCGCTTTCGGAGGGCAGGCAAAATTCAAAGCGCATCTTAGCGCGGACGGCCATCTCGTCGGAGATTTCATGCAAGGCGCAAACACTGCGCCGTTCGTTTTGGAGAAAACCGGACCGCCCCAGGTGGAACTCCCGCCCCGAAGCACGGCGGTCAGCAAGGAACTCGAAGGGGAGTGGAAAGGTGAGTACGAACTGAACGGATACGCGCGTCACGTTACAATGAAGTTTGCGAATCGCGGTCCGGACGGGGCTGGCGTCGAATTCGTGATTGCCGGCAAGAAAACGAACAACGTGCCGGTGAGTCTTGTGACGCAGGAAGGAGATTTTCTCTCCATCAAGTCCGACGAGTTTGGGATCACTTACGAAGGCCGTTTCCGCAAAGAGGCCGCCGAAATCAAAGGCGTTTTCACCCAAGGCCCGTTTGAATTGCCTCTGGTGATGCGGCGCGCGCAGTGACGATTTTATCATGAGCATTTCTCGAATTGCCGTTGCGCTGATGGCTCTTTCCTCCACGGAATTCGCCCAGGCGCAGTCGATGTTTCGCGGCGATGCAGCACATTCGGGGACGTATTCGGGTCAGGCGCCGCGCCAGTTTCATCGGGTGAAATGGAAATTCTCGACCGGCGATCGCGTCGTCTCTTCGCCGGTTTGCCGGGACAAGGTGCTCTATTTCGGCGGTGACGATGGAAACATCTACGCCGTCGATGCGGAAACCGGGCGGCAGATATGGAAACGCAGCACCAACGGGCCGGTGCCTTCTACGCCCGCGGTAGCGAATGGGACCGTTTACGCCGGGAGCTATGACGGAAAGTTTTATGCGCTCAATGCGCAAACCGGAGCGATCAGGTGGAAATTTGCGACGGACGGCGAGCGCCGCTTTGAAGCGAAAGGAATACACGGACTCGAACCGAAAAACCAGACCATCGCCGATCAATTCGACGTCTTCCTGTCGAGCCCGGTGATCGCGCAAGGCACGGTCTATTTCGGAAGCGGCGACGGCAACCTCTATGCGCTCGACGCAACCTCCGGCGAACTGAAATGGAAATTCAAAACGGGGGATGTGGTCCATGCTTCTCCGGCATATGCGGACGGCGTTCTCTACTTCGGAAGTTGGGACAGTTTTTTCTACGCGGTAGATGCGGCGACCGGAAAAGAGAAGTGGCGCTTCCACGGCGGGGAAGATCCACTGATCCACAATCAAGTGGGATTCCAGTCCTCCGCTGCGGTGGTAGATGGAGTCGTCTACGTCGGCTGCCGGGATTCGAATCTGTATGCGCTCGAGGCGGCGACCGGAAAGGAGAAGTGGCGGTTCAACAATGAGATGAGCTGGGTGATAAGCTCACCCGCCGTGGCACAAGGCAAAGTCTTCTTCGCTACTTCCGATTCCAGTCTCTACCACGTGGTCGACGCCGCCACCGGCAAATCGGTGCTGCGCCAGCAGGATAAGGCCTACATGTTTTCCTCCCCGTCGGTGGTCGGCGACGTGGTCTTGACCGGCGTGCTCAACGGCACCCTAGAGGCGCGCGACCTGAAAAGCGGGGAGATGCTCTGGGATTTCCAGACGGAGGCGTCGAAGCAAAACAAAGGTTGGGTGCTGACCGCCGACCGGAAATTCAACAGCCCGATGCTCTATTACTCGAACTGGCGCGAGGCGCCCATCGTCGCGACTGACCGCCAGTTCAGCATCGGCGCGATCTTTTCGTCTCCCCTGGTGGTGAACGGCGTCGTCTACTTCGGAAGCACCGATGGAAATTTGTATGCCATCGAATAGTCAGTCCGGCCGGTTAGACAAAAATCGCGCGGCGCGGCGTTTACTTAGCGTGAGCCATAGGTTCGCCGCGCCTCGTTCGCCTTTTTTGAATCCATTGCCGCTTCCTCCCGCATCTCACTTTCGAAGCGCCCTTCATCGTCTCTAACTCCAAGTCGAACTACCATTATGATCCTCGATGCCTTTCGCCAGGATGTCCGCGTCGGTCTGCGGATTCTCTTCAAAGAAAAATCGTTCTGTTTGCTGGCCGTGTTGGTCCTCGCCCTGGGGATCGCCGGAGTTACCACGCAGTTCACGATCGTCAACGCATTTGTCCTGCGCGGATTTTCTTTCCCGCATCCGGAACAGCTCGTGAGCGTCGGGCTGATCGATCCGCAGGGAACGCCGCAACAGAACAATTTCGGGAACGGCAACATTCCCTCCGGCCAGGACTACGAAGACTTGAAGGCCGGCCAGCAATCCTTCGCGCTGATGGCGGGCTATCTCAATGGCTCGACGATCAACGTTAGCTACAACAACAATCCACAGCGCTACACCGGTGGATACGTGACCGAGGATTTTTTCCGGATCGTAGGCGTGTCGCCGATCATGGGCCGCGATTTTACGGCGGACGACAACAAACCTGGCGCCGAAAAGACGACGATCCTGGGCTACGAAATCTGGAAGCGCGATTTTAGCGGCGATCCGAAGATCGTCGGACAATCCGTCCGGATTAACGGCAAGGCCGCCACCATTATCGGGGTAATGCCGCGGAACTTTAAGTTCCCGATCTCTGAAGAATTGTGGGTGCCGCTCTACAACGAGTTTCCGCTCCGACCTCGCGAAGACCCCCTGGCCGGGGGCTCGGCGCCCGCCGTGATGGGGCGGTTAAAAGATGGGGTCTCGCTCGATCAAGTGAACGCGGAATTTTCCGCGCTGGCGAAACGCCTCGCGCACGACAATCCCAAGACCAACGAGCGCCTGACCTCAGCCAGCGTGCAGTCTTTGCTGAATTCGTTTACCGGTCCGCAGCTCCGCCAAACCGTCTACGCGATGCTCGGCGCTGTGCTTCTCGTTTTGGTCATCGCCTGTGTGAACGTGATGAACATGCAGTTCGGCCGCGCCGCGTTGCGCGCCAAGGAACTGGCGATCCGCGGAGCGCTCGGCGCCACCCGCTGGCGTCTCGTCAGGCAAATGATGACGGAAAGTTTCCTTGTCGCCGCCATGGGGGCGGTAGTCGGCGTGTTCTTCGCGGAGTGGGCCGTCGGTTTACTCATCCGGGCCACTAACGCCCTGCCGTTCCCGTTGCCTTACTGGGTCAGGTTCACCATTGATGGCAAAGTCCTCGTCTTCACCCTGGCCATTGTGGTGGTCGCGACTCTCCTGTCCGGGCTGGTGCCCGCGATCCTGAGCGCTCGCGGGAACGCCGCGGAAATGATGAAAGAAGGCGGCCGCGGCAATAGCAGCCGCCTGGTGAATGTGGTCACGCGCGTCCTGGTCATCGGCCAGATCGCATTAACCGCCGCGCTGCTGATCGCCGCGACGTTGCAAATCAAATCGATCCGGAACCAGACCTCGCAGAATTACGGCTACGACGAGAACGCGGTCTACAGCGCCCGCATGGGATTAATGGAAGGCGATTACCCGACGGATGATGCGAAACACCAGTTTTTTGTCCGCGCTTTGCGATCGCTCCGCGCCAATCCGGCGTTCGAGAATGCGTCCATGAGCGACCGGTTCCGGATGACTTTTGCGAACTTCGGCCAGTACGAAGTCGACGGCCACGCCTACGTGACTGATCGCGACCGGCCGCAAGGCAACTCGGAGTCAGTTTCGGACGGTTATTTCAGCTCTCTCGGCTTGAAGATCCTCGAAGGCCGGGATTTCACGATCGAAGATTCCGACGCAAAACAACCGGTCGCGATCGTGAACGCGAGTTTCGCGCGAAAATACTTTGGCAACCAGAGTGCGCTCGGTCACCAGATGCGGCGTTTCAATCCGGCAAAGCCGGAGCCGTGGCGTGCGATCGTCGGTGTCGCACCCGACATGCTCATGCAGGGGCCGTTCAATGGGGAGCGGGATAGTGTTGGCTTCTATGTTCCGTTGTTAGCGGCCACTCCAGCCGCGCAGTTCTGCACCATGGTGGTGCGGCCGCGCGCCGGCCAAAACGCGGCCAACATGGGCCCGGTCCTGAGCAAAGCGATCGCCGAATTGGATTCCAACCTGCCGACTTACTTCACCGGCACGCCCGCGCGGTTGCACGACGAGATCCTTGGCGTCAACCGCCTGACCGCGACGCTCTTCACCATTTTCGGTGCTGTCGCCTTCATGTTGTCGGCGGTCGGGCTCTACGGCGTGATGAGCTTCTCGGTGAATCAGCGCACCCAGGAATTCGGCATCCGGATGGCGTTGGGCGCGGACGCGAAGCGGATTTTCCGGATGGTCATGCAACAGGGAGCGTGGCAGCTCGTGATCGGTCTCGTGCTGGGCGCCGGCGGCGCCGCTCTCCTTCTCGGCGTAGTCGCGGCCGCCGCACTGGAAAACATCCTGTTCAAAGTGAAACCGCTCGACCCGTTCATTTACCTGGTCGTCGCCGGCCTCCTCACCCTGGTCGCCGCGATCTCCTGCTTCGTCCCCGCCCGCCGCGCCACCCGTGTGAACCCGATGGAAGCATTGCGGACAGAGTAGCCGTCAAAGTCTGCTACTCGATTGGCGGCCGGTCGAGATGAAGGTAACGTTCGGGCATGATTGCCACGGATGTAATTGTAAAGGGCGACGCGTCGGGATTCGCCCAGGAGATCGTTGTCGGTCCGCATCGGTTGACTGCGGACGAACCAATCGAGGTCGGCGGGAAAGAGACCGGGCCTTCGCCTTACGATCTGCTGCTCGCCGCACTCGGTTCCTGCACGTCGATGACCGTGGCCCTATACGCGAGAACAAAGAAGTGGCCGCTCGAAAGTGTGACCGTGAATCTTCGTCATTCGAAGATCCACGCCGCGGATTGTCGGGACTGCGAAACAAAGGAAGGCAAGATCGACCGAATTGAGCGCGACATTCACCTGGTGGGAAAGCTCGACCCAGAACAACAGAAGAGGCTGCTCGAGATTGCGGACAAGTGCCCCGTCCACCGCACCCTCCGCTCCGAGATTGATATTCAAACGAGAGCGATCTGACCGCGCGCCTGGGTCAATCGGCGCGACTGAACAGCCGTGCTAGATTCTCGATCGGATGTTTGAGATCAAAGCAAAGGATAAGGTGGTGGAGCGTGCGCTCCTGGTGGGGGCATACCTCGAGGCGGATAAGAAAGCTGACGCGCAGAGCTTGCTCGCGGAGTTGGAAGAGCTCGTCGATACGCTCGGCATCCCCGTGGTCGAGCGAATGCTTGTGCATCACCGCGAACAGCACGCGCGCTATCTGATCGGCTCTGGTAAGGCGCAAGAGATCGTCGACCTTGCGAAAAAGCTCGATTGCGATGTGCTCGTCTTCGACAACGAGCTGAGCCCGTCGCAGCAGCGCAATTGGGAAGAGCTCGCCGGGATGACCGTCGCGGATCGGCACGAAATCATTCTGGATATTTTCGGCGCGCGCGCCCAAACGCGCGAAGCCCGGATCCAGGTAGATCTCGCTCGCATGGAATATTCGCTGCCGCGACTCACGCGCGCGTGGAGTCATCTCGGCCAGCAGGGTGGAGGAATTGGCGCGAAGGGCGAAGGCGAAAGCCAGCTCGAGCAGGACAAGCGGAAAATCCGCTTGCAGATCGATCGCTTGAAGCGCGAACTAGAAACGGTCCGGCGCGCTCGCGCCACCCAGCGTAAAGACCGCAAGCGCGCACCGGTGCCGAACGCCGCGATCGTCGGCTACACGAATGTTGGTAAGTCTTCACTCCTGCGCCGGCTCACGGGCGCCGACGTGCTGATCGAGAACAAGCTTTTCGCCACGCTCGATACCACCACGCGAAAAATCGCGCTCCCGAACAAGCAGCCGCTGCTGCTCACCGACACCGTTGGTTTTGTGCGCAAGCTGCCGCATCAGCTCGTGGAGGCTTTCAACGCCACTCTCGAGGAAGCCGCGCTTTCCGACTTCCTGATCCACGTGCTCGATGCTTCCCAACCGGAAGTCATGGAATTTTACAACACGACCATGAGCGTCCTGACCGATCTCGGCGCCGACACCAGGCAGATGCTGGTTGTCTTCAACAAAGTGGACAAGGTCAGCGACCCTTCCGCGCTCTTCGCCTTACGCCGGCATTTTCCGGACGCTGTTTCTGTCTCAGCGCTCAGTGGTGAGGGGATGGACGAACTGGTCGGGCGCCTGTCCGAATTCGTGGCGAGAGGCTCAATAACGGTGGAACTGCGCTTGCCCAGTGCGCGGGCGGATCTACTCGCCAGGTTACATCGCGAGGGAACCATCCACGAGGTTAATTACGATAATGACTTTACAAGCATCGTTGCCACCATCCCGGCTCGCTCCTTGGAAGTATTTGCGGCATTTCTTGCGCTGCCAGTCTGTGACCCTCTCGATGAGGTCGTGCCAGCATCGACCCTCCATCTGCCAACAACGGACCAAAGTAGATCAGTATAACCGCCAAAACCCGTTCGGGAAAACAACGGCCCCGTTGAGGAGCCCAAGGGCAGGCGCCGGGCCGGGCAATAGCAGCAATCGACCTCGAGCAACGCGAATGGTGCGATCAGCCTCGAATCGCGCTTATACACAAAATTCGTGTCATTCCGAATCTCGGAGTCGCCGAGGGACACCTCACGCACGGGTTGCGCCAAACGAATGAGAGAAGATCGGTTGCGCGAGGCTTCTCGTCGTCTGCGCGTGTCTGCCCCTCTCATCGAGAGAGAGACAGACACGGCGCAGAGAAAGGACGTGATGAAGCGCTCTCGTTACTGCCCGCGATCGTAGACTTCAATCAAGCCGAGACCAGTGCCGTTGTTCAATCCCGTGAGCAGCGCGGTGTAAAGACCCGGCGGCAACGTCGTGGCGATGGCCGCCTCGAGATTACTGCTGGGCGCCAGACCCGCAGCAGTGATGTCCGCCGCTTGCGCCGCGTTGTCTTGCCAGTCGTTATCCGAAACCAAGAGCGTCCCATCGCTGTTGCGCAGCTCCAGCGTTGGATCTCCCAGCACATTAGACAAGCCCGCGTCGCCCAGGCTCGGACCCAGTCCGCGCACGATCACTCTGTCATCGCCTCCGTTGTCGCCCAGGATGAAGCCCGCGATCACAATGTCGATACCCGTATTGACAAAGGCGCGCGTGCTAATATTGCCCAGTTTCGATAACGCTGCCGCGTCGAGGTCGTAGACTTCCACCAAGGCCACCCCAGAGGTGTCATTCTTGCCTCTCACGATGGCCGTATACGCTCCGGGAGTCAGCGTAGCATCAATCGCCGATTCCAAATCATCAGTCGGCGGGATGCCGTCTGCTATGATCGCGGCCTCCTGGTCGTCTCTCCAGTTATCGTTGGTGACCGTGACAAATGCTCCGGGGCCGTGCA
>PNAS01000063.1 GCA_003169695.1 Spartobacteria bacterium | reverse complement strand
AGGCGCACCGTAGTCGATGCCCGCGGGACTCCAGCCCACCGCGCAAACCAGTTCGCCATCGTGCGGCGCGCGCGCGTGCGGACAAGCCCAACCTTTCCCTATGCCTGTGTTGTGCACGTGCTCGCGCGCCAGCACATTTTCCGTGATACCGCCTTCGACTCCAATGTCTGGAATAGCCTCAATTAGCGCAGCTAGATATTCCAGCGCCTTGATCTTGTGGTTGTCCGCTAATTCAATCAAGCGGCCAGCCTGCAGGGCATCGAGAAGGCTTCTCATGTTAATCTATTCCGTATTTCCGGTGGAACCAGACTTTAACCGAATGAGTTAGCACCGAATAGCAAAGAACGAATCCAGCGATCCATATCCAGAAGCTGGCCGGCAGCGGGACAAAGCCGAAATAACTCCCGATCGGCAGATACAGAAGAATCTTTCACTCGCTGGGCGAAGCCGGGCAACTCTCCGGCAAACCCTCAGTGAAGCGCTGGTTAGGTTCATCGGTAACGATGATTTCATTATGAGATGTATTTTTCACGAAATTTTGCTCATATGCTTCGTTTCCAACCGCTGAAGAAAGGAGATCTCGGTCGGCATCAACGGCTAGTCGCAAATCAACATGGGGGCCCTTAATACGCAGTCCCTTACCTGCGCCTCAAGTGAAGCGGAGAGTTTGACTTCGGTGATGAAGTCGGGTGAGCATTCCGGCCGTCATTCGCACGTCGGAGAGAAAGCGATCTATCTGCGAAGCAGGGTGACACGTGTCATCGGGGTGTCATGCTTTTCGACGAGGCCCCCCACTCCGAAGACGGACACGCCGGCGTTAATCCGTTTTTTTTAACGATGCGCGCTTGCCTTCTCGGGCAATCAAAGTCTCCCGGTCACGAGCAGGATCACAAGGATGATCACAAGCAGTCCGCCCGGTCCGTAGTAGTATCCGCCACCAAATCCGTAGCCACCGAAGAGAAAAAGAATCAACAGAATGATCAGGATTATGCCGAGCGTCGAAAGACCGGCCGTTGCGATTTTATTGGATAGTTTCATGCCGCAACCCTACGCAGCCAATATTACTGGTATCAAGCCGAATGTTTCTCCGCGGACGCTGAGCGAGATAGGAGAAGTAATTTATGATAAAAAAAACTGCGCTCTCTCCCATCCATTATTTGCGCTTCCGTTTTTTGGAGAAAAGGCGCGTCCAAAACCCGGATAAGGAATGTCTGAAAATCACGCCTAGAACAATGAGGGCTATCCCCGCGAGAATCAAGTAGAGCGCCGTGGGACCCAACCAGGCTTCGAGACGTTTCCACTTCTTCCCAAAAAAATATCCAATCAGGGTGTAACTGATGGCATGGGCCGCCGACCCCATGAGATTGTAAAAAAGAAAAATGCGCCAGGGCATTTTCGCCATGCCCGCCAACAGATTGACTGCGACCGGCGGAAACAAGGCGATGAACCGCGCGATAAAAACAGCCTTGGCACCACGATTTTTGAAAAATCGCTCGATCCACTTTACCCTTTCGGGCGTCAGATGAAGCCAGTGAATTTTTGCCAAGTTGCCGTGGCCTAACCGCACTCCCAGCGAAAAGGAACAAATGCCGCCCAGGAAACAGGCCGCCGTTCCGGCTGCCATGGGTTGCCACAGCGAACCCGCAGCTTTCCCCAAGATAAATCCGGCCCCCAAAAGAATCGTTTCTCCCGGCAGGGGAAGACCGATGTTGTTCAAGAACACGATGATGAAGACGAGCGCATATCCGTAATGAGGGATATGGGGTAGTAAAGAATGCAGCCAGTGGAGCATATTCACCGCTCTTTCAAGCTCACAATTCTTCTTTGAAAGCTTTGTCGAGGATGGCGGGGAAGAGGGCGTCGACCGGACATTGAGTAGATGTAAGCATTATTCCGTCTTAGCTCGATCAAGAATTTTTGATTCCGATCGCGTGCTCATGGCACCCATCTCTCATCTGGGCGCCCCCAATTCATTTCGGAGGACGGCGAGGGCTGTAGGCGCCAACGGCCGTTTAGGAGTTGATCAGTAGCGGCGGTCTCTAAGAACTGAGCGAGTCGCCCACACAATTGCGTGATTGACCGCGACGATCGGCTGCGGTCAAACAAAACCGGTCGCAGATGACGATTCACCGCTCGGACGAGCGCAAAATCGCTGTGTCGAGTTGACGAAGGAGTAGTTGGCGCGGACTCCGCGCATCGCCTAACGAACGGAGACTCCGTGGAGCCTAGGGGAATCGAACCCCTGACCTCCTCAATGCCATTGAGGCGCTCTACCAACTGAGCTAAGACCCCGTGAGAATTTGTGATTTTCGAGTGCCGGTTCGCGATTTGCAACGGGTAAGTTCCGGAATGCTGAACTTCAGCCTCGCGGCATCCGCCCGGGCCGATCACGATTTCTCTTAGGGGTGTGGCGTCGGAAGATCGCGGGCAAAGTCTTCTTTCTGACGTGCGTCCTGCCGTTGTTCTTTGATGCTCGGTCCCAATTGGACTTGATCCGGATCATTCGGCCCCGATGCACAACCAGATTGCAAAAGTCCGCAGATGACTGCGATGAAAAGCAATACGGGCCTCATGTCAGAGATCATGCGATACGGACGCCGGCAACTTCAATCATAAACCCACTCCGGTGTGACCCTGCTGCCGACTACAAATGCGTGCTGGAATCCTCCATAGGGCCGTTCAACCCACTCCCCTCAATGCCAGATTTCATTTGATCGTGGGGCATGTCGCGGGGGTCTGGCTGCCAACCACCCCCACACCCGCTAAGAAGCTCCAGGCTCAGGAAGGTGATAATCACAAAAGCTGCGCGATAGTTTCGATTCGCGACCTCAGTTCTGGCGGAAGACATTGATTGGGATTCCCTATAACGCCGCCAGGATTCTTGATTTTCGGTGCCGACTTGCGATTTGCAACGGGTAAGTTCTGGAATGCGCAAACTTTGCGTCTTCATTGCCATCCTCTGCCTGGCCTGCAGGACCCATGCGGCAACAGTTTGGATCGACACCGATGTTTCCATCGGATCGCCTTTCCGTGAAGTGGATGATGCCTTCGCGCTCGTCCTCGCTTTTCATTCGCCCGAAATTCGCATCGCAGGTTTGAGCACCACGTACGGGAATGCACCGCTCGGCCAGACCACGCGCGCCGCGCGCGATCTGGTGCAGCGGTTCGGTCGGTCCGCAGGCTTGACGGTTGACCATGTCTTCGCCGGTGCAGGATCGCCGTCTGATCTTGGTCGCCGAAGCGGTGCGAGCGACGCCCTGGCAGCCATATTACAAAAGCAAAAAGTCACTTACATCGCGCTTGGACCGCTAACCAATCTTGCCACTTTCCTGCAGCTTCATCCGAAAATGGCAACTCGAATTGAGCGAGTCATTTTTGTGGGCGGCCAAGCGCCGGGAGTGAGCCTCGCCTTCGGCCCAACCCGATCCTTCCACATTCACGACGCAAATGTATTCAAGGATTCGGCGGCGACAGGCACGGTCCTGCGATCGAATATTCCGCTTACGTTGGTTCCGACCGCGACAGGTTCCCACCTTCTGGTCGATGGAGCGGATTTACGCCAACTCGAGAGAAGTGGCGGCGCGGGAAATTATCTTTCACGCGAGAGTCGGATCTGGCTCTGGTTCTGGACGCATTTCGTCAAGACAAACGGCGGGCCGATTTTTGATGCGCTGGCCATCGTCCCAATGACGAGGCCGGAATTGCTCTCCATCAAGAAGCGGTATGCGAGAATGGACGCAGCGGGGAATCTGGTCGTGACGCCGCGCCTAACGAATGGTGCGCGGCCAGTTCGAGATTGCACGGGCTTCGCGCTCGAGACAAAACGCTTTGTTCTGCGCAGGCTACAACAAGCGCCCAGGAAGGGCGAGGCTCCGGCCGAGCCGTTGGGCCGATAACGCTCTCGACTCAGCGGGAGCCTCGCCCTCCCCTGTGACCTCACCGCGCGACGATCGAGATGTTCGAGCACGCGGCTAGTTCCAGAAGGGCTTCCTTTTCGAGCAGGAGTGTCCTTGCAGTTTCGATGGCGACGACCCGCAAATGCGCTGCGATGGCGATACCAACCGTTTCCACACCGATCACCGGCACGTCGAACCGCATATCGTGCTGCGGCTTCGCGACCTTGACCATGATCGCATTCTTGCCTCCGAGAGTGCCACCTCGCTTGACGGTTTCGTTCGTTCCCTCGAAACCCTCCACCGCCAGCACCGTTCCGTTTTTTACGATGACGGTTTGGCCGATATCGAGTCGGCTGATTTCCCGGGCGATCTCGAAACCGAAAGCGACATCTTCTTCCTCTCGACGGGTTAGTTTCCGCCCGACGATCAAGCCCGCGGGCGCCAGGCAATCTTCCAGAAAGGAAGTCGCTGGCAGGAGCTTGACCTTCGCGTGCGCCAGCTCGTCGCCGATCGCAGCGAAGATAGATTCGGCATTGCGTCGTTTCAGTCGCGCCAGCAGCAGCAGCGTTTTCCAATCCGGCCGCAAGTCGAAGAGGTTCTTCGGCGCGATCTGCCCCGCCATGATTGCATCGGTAACTCCCGCGGCTCGGAAACACGCAATCAATTTTCCTAGCTGGCCGACTCGCATCCAGTGGATTTCATCGACCTTACCGGCAATGCGATCGTCGGTTTCATCGGTGAACGCTGCGGCGACGATCCGTTTGACCCCCGCGCGGCGGGCGGCATCAGCAAGAAGTCGCGGATAAACTCCGTTGCCGGCGATGATCCCGAGCGCGTCTGGAACTTCCACGAGGCGAGACTAACGGCGGAGCGGCGTTTGATACAAGCGCCGCTACGCTTAACCGCGGCGGCGACGCTTAACGCGCAACTGCGCCAGCGCCTTGTGCAAGGACGCTTGAACCGCCGCGATTTCTTCGGATCCGAGATCCGCTTTCATCGCCGCTTGCGCTCGTGCGACGGCGGCTTCCGCCGCATGCTCGTCGATCACCCCAGACTCGAGTGCCATGTCGGTCAACACCGAAACGGAGTCGCCCGTGATCTCAACGAAGCCTTCTCCGATGGCCAGGAAAGTTTCCTTGCCACCTTTGAGCACGCGTAATTCCCCCGGGCTCAAGGTCGTCAGCAGCGGAACGTGATTTGGATAAACCCCGAGTTCGCCCTCCGCGCCCGGCAGAGTGACCATCTCCACGTCCTCAGAGTACGCCTTTGTCTCCGGCGTAACGATTTCCAGCCTTAACGTCGCCATAGCTCAGTGATCCTCATTGGACATGTAAACTTCGTTATGCGTCATTCCTGGATCATATCGATGCCGCCCTTCATGTAGAAGTTCTGTTCGGGAACTTCATCATGTTTGCCATCGAGGATTTCTTTGAACCCGCGCACGGTCTCAGCGATCGAAACGTATTCACCCTTCGTGCCGGTAAAGACCTCGGCCACGTGAAACGGTTGACTGAGGAACCGCTGAATCTTGCGTGCGCGCAAAACGGAGAGTTTGTCCTCGGGACTCAGCTCATCCATTCCAAGAATCGCGATGATGTCCTGGAGATCGCGGTAGCGCTGCAGCACTTTCTGCACGCCGCGAGCAACGGCGTAGTGCTCTTCGCCGACAACATCGGGCGCGAGCGACTTAGACGTCGAGGCGAGCGGATCAACCGCCGGATAGATGCCAAGCTCGGCGATGGAGCGTTCGAGCACGATGGTCGAATCCAAATGCGCAAAGGTGTTTGCCGGCGCCGGATCAGTCAGATCGTCCGCCGGGACATAGACCGCCTGCACCGAAGTAATCGAACCTTTTTTGGTCGAAGTGATGCGTTCCTGCAAATCGCCCATCTCGGCCGCGAGTGTCGGTTGATAACCGACCGCCGAGGGCGTGCGTCCGAGTAACGCTGATACTTCCGACCCGGCTTGCGAGAAGCGGAAAATGTTGTCGATGAACAACAAGACGTCCTGGTTGCGTTCGTCGCGGAAATACTCTGTCATTGCCAACGCTGAGAGCGCGACACGGAGACGTGCGCCGGGAGGCTCGTTCATCTGACCGTAAACGAGCGCGACTTTCGATTTGCTCAGGTCCTTTTGATCGATGACACCGGCCTCGCTCATTTCTGTGTAGAGATCGTTGCCTTCACGCGTTCGCTCGCCTACGCCGGCGAACACGGAGAACCCGCCGTGCCCTTTCGCGATGTTGTTGATCAGCTCGAGAATAACGACGGTCTTGCCAACGCCCGCTCCGCCGAATGCCCCGACTTTTCCGCCCTTCGTGAAAGGGCAGATCAAATCGATGACTTTGATGCCCGTCTCGAGAATCGTGGAGCCGGTGTCTTGATCCGTCAGTTCGGGCGCCTTGCGATGGATCGGATACCGCTTCGTGTAAGTGACAGGGCCGCGATCATCGACCGGATCGCCGGTCACATTAAAGACACGGCCAAGAGTCCCCTCGCCCACCGGGACGGTTATTGGGCCGCCGGTGTCGTTGACCGGCATGCCGCGCTTTAAGCCTTCGGTCGACGACATGGCGATAGAACGCACCCAGTTTTCCCCGAGATGTTGCTGCACTTCGAGCGTGAGCTTGGTCGGATTGCCGTTGACCTCGTATTCGAGTTCGAGGGCGTTGTAGATGCGCGGCAACTCGGATGTGCTCTTGAATTCCACGTCCACCACGGGACCGATGACCTGAACGATCTTTCCTTTATTCATAAATTTATTTAGGCGCCAACCGCCATCTGGGCGGTCGAGATTTCGAGCAACTCCGTCGTGATGCTGGCCTGTCGCATCTTGTTGTATTCGAGAGTGAGATCCTTGATGAACTGCTTCGCGTTGTCGGTCGCGTTCTTCATCGCGACCATACGCGCGCTATGCTCCGACGCGCGCGCGTCCAGGATCATCTGGAAAACTTGATAATGGAGATAATACGGCAGCATCACATCGAGCACGCCCTCCGGCGTCGGCTCGAAGAGGTAGCCGATCATCGGGTCAGCGCCGTGCTGCGGAGTGGCGCCTTCGGCCAGCGCCTTCGGCAACTCGAAACTGGAAATTGGAAGCAGCGTTCGCACGACCGGCTTCTGGTTGATGGTGTTAATGAAGTGAGTGTAGAGCACGGAAACTTTATCGACTTCGCCGCTTAGAAATTTCTCCACGCAAAACTTGGCAATCGCCTTTGTTTCCGAAAATGCTGGCGCGTCTTTCAGCTCGAAGTCAGCCATCATGTCCCGGCGCGTCCGGGCGAGAAATTGACGGGCCTTGCGGCCGGCGACGACGTAACTCGTCTTGTTCGCGTCGAAGTTCGCGGCCTCCCGGAGGAGGTTCGTGTTCAGCGCGCCGGCGAGTCCTTTGTCTGTGCTAATAACTACGACGAGTTCTTTCTTCACTTCGCGGATTTGCAGGAGAGGATGAAGCTTTGAATCGGTGCGCTGTTGCAGCGAAACGAGAACGCGATTCATCAAGGTGGAATACGGCCGGCCCGCCAGCGCGAGGTTCTGCGCCTTGCGCATCTTCGACGCGGCGACCATCTGCATTGCCTTCGTGATTTGCGCGGTGTTGCGGATCGATTTGATCCGGCGCCGTATGTCTTGGGTGTTAGCCATTTCTTAGTTTGTAGGGTGTCTGTGTCAGACGCCGTTAAGTTTCCGCGGCGTTTCACAGAAACGCCCTACAATTTCACGTGCCATTCTAGGAGACAGGATTCGTCGATTTGAATTCGTCGAGGGCGGCAGCCAGCTCGGCTTCCAGATCTTTGTCGAGCGCACCTTTCGAAACGATTGAGGCGAGAAGACGTTCCTTCCGCGTCCGGAGATAATCCTGAAGCTTGACCTGGAATTGCTTCACCTTCTCGACGGGCACAGAATCGAGATAGCCGTTCTGCATCGCCCAGAGCACCGCGACCTGTTCCTCGACTGGAATCGGACTGTACTGGATCTGTTTGAAGAGCTCGACGATCCGCTGACCGCGATCGAGTCGCGCTTTCGTCGCCGCATCGAGATCGGAGCCGAACTGCGAGAACGCCGCCAGCTCGCGGAACTGTGCGAGGTCCAATTTGATCTTGCCCGCCACCTGCTTGATTGCCTTGATCTGCGCGGCGGAACCCACGCGACTAACGGAGAGACCAACCGAAATCGCCGGACGCACACCCTGATAGAAAAGGTCGGTCTCGAGGTAAATCTGACCATCCGTGATCGAAATGACGTTTGTCGGAATGTAGGCCGACACGTCGCCGGCCTGCGTTTCAATAATCGGCAGTGCCGTCAGGGAACCACCACCCGCTTCCTCCGTGACGCGCGCACTTCGTTCCAGCAACCGCGAGTGAAGATAAAAAACATCACCAGGATAAGCTTCACGGCCAGACGGACGCTTGAGCACGAGCGAAACCTGCCGGTACGCAACCGCGTGCTTCGACAAGTCGTCATATATAATAAGAGCGTCCATGCCGTGATCCATGAACCACTCGCCCATCGCCGCACCGGCGAACGGCGCGAGATATTGATTGGTTGCCGTGTCCGACGCCGGCGCGGAGATGATCGTCGTGTAAGGCATCGCCCCTTCTTTTTCGAGAATGGCGAGAGAGCGTGCGACATTGGAATTCTTCTGACCGATGGCGACGTAAATGCAATAAAGTGGTCGATGGTCCTTCAGGTGACCTTCTTCGGCCGCCTTGTTCAAGCGCGCCTGGCTAATGATCGTGTCGATCGCGATCGTGGATTTTCCGGTCGCGCGATCCCCGATGATCAGCTCGCGCTGACCGCGGCCGATCGGAATCATCGCGTCGATCGCCATGATGCCGGTCTGGACGGGCTGGCTAACGCTTTTTCGCTTTATGACACCGGGCGCAATTTTTTCCAATGGATACGCCGTCTCCGATTTGATCGGACCTTTGCCATCGAGCGGCTGGCCGAGCGTGTTCACCACGCGACCGAGCAGCGCTTTGCCGACCGGTACCTGGAGGAGCTTGCCGGTTGTCTTGGCTTCGTCGCCTTCCATGACTTGCGTCGTGTCGCCGAGCAAAATCGCGCCCACTTCGGTTTCTTCGAGGTTGAGCGCGAGCCCAAATACACCGCTCGAGAATTCAATCATCTCGTTCAGCATGACGTCACTGAGGCCTTCAATGCGCGCGACGCCGTCACCGGTTTCCCGGACGACGCCGACGTTGCTTTTGCTCGTCGTGGTCTTGAGACCGGCGATCTGCGTTTCGATGTCTTCGAGGATACTGCTCATAAAATAGTTAAGTTAAAGTTGCTGTTGGAGACGGTGCAGGCGATTGCGCACGCTGCTGTCCCAGACGTCGCTGCCGACGCGAATGCGCATTCCGCCGAGCAGCTCTTTGTTCACGACAAATCGGGCAGTGAGGTCGCTGCCATATGTTCGTTTAAGGTTTGCCACAATCTGCACGCTCGATTCCGGGGCCAGCTCCGTCGCTGTTTCAATCGTGGCGCTGCGCTTCTCCACTTCCAGACGCAACAAGCGTTTGTAGCTTTCCAGCACCTTGATGTAGTTGCGTGGCTTTTTTTTGATCAACGATATCACGAGGGACGCGATCCGTCGGCTGTCGAGCTGGCCGTTGGTAAAGCTCGCGCGAAGAAGCCCCTTCGAAAGCTGCCGTGTCTCTTTGTTGATCTTCATCGCTGCTTGAGTCTACGAGGCAATTTGCCGTGCTGCTTCGTCCTGCAAGCGCCGTTGGTCTTCGGGCGTTAAAACTTTGCCGGTCACTTTCGCCGTCGTGTTTACGACGAGGCGGCCAAGTTCGCGCTTTAATTCCGTCATCGTTCGCTCGTGCTCGATGGCGCTCGCTTCGCGCGCTTTCGCCATGATTTGTTCGGCGGCCACGACTGCTTCCTGCTGCTTACGCTCGGCGATATGCGCGCTGCTTTCACGCGCTTCATCGATCATTTTTTGCGCCTGTGCATTCGCTTTGGCCAGGATCTCCGCATGGCGTTGCTCTGCTTCCGCGAGTTGTTGTTTAATCTTCTCGGCGTTCAGGAGGCCTTCGGAGATCCGCTGTCGGCGCTCCTCTAAAATCTGGAGAATCGGCTTGTAAGCGAAGCGGCGGAGAACCAGCGCTACGATCACGAAGCTGATGACCTGCGAGAGGAAAATCCGGACATCGAACCCGAAGGTTTCCCCGGTTTCGCGGACCATGTCTCCCATGCTGGCCGCAGCAAGAATTGCGATGTTCATACGGCTTGAATCGGGCGAGTAAAAAGACGCGCCCGAGCAATTACTTCACGAGGAACAACGCGTAAAACACAATGGCTTCAGCGAACGCGATGGCCAGGATGGCCTGAACCAGGATAGGCGTGGCCGCGCCGGGGTTCCGGCCGACCGCGGAAGACGCGCCCATGCCAATGAGTCCAACGCCGACCGCCGCGCCAAGAGCCGCGAGTCCAACGTGAAGGTTTCCACCTATTTCTGCGAGTATTGGTATTATCATATTTTCTATTTGGGTTTTCTCTCCAACGATCGCCGCGGGGTCCACGGTCCGATCGTCGAAATTATCAGTGGTGCGCTTCGTGCCCCGGGTCGTGTTGCGCAATCAAAAGAGTAAAAACGGCGGTCAAAAGCATGAAGACCAATGCCTGCACGATTCCGACGAGCAACTCCATGAAATAAAACGGGATCGGGATAAGCCAGGCAAGTGACGGAACGATATGGCTCATCGATTCGAGCATGATTTCACCCGCGTAAACATTTCCGAATAAGCGGAAGCTGAGCGAGACCGGCCGAAATAAAATCGAAACGATTTCCAGCCAGCCGACGATGAAAAAGATGACGATCATCAACAGCTTTAGAAACCCGGTGGTTTCGCCTTTGGGACCGAAGAGGTGCAAGATGAGGCCGCCGATGCCGTTGGCCTGAATGGCCCAGACAATCCAGCAAATGAAAAAGACCGAAGCCATCGCCAGGGTCAGATTCAGATCAGCATTCGCGCCCCGAAGAAGTGGGCGATCGACATGAAAAGCACCCGTCGCATCGTGATGCCCCCAACCAATGCTACCGACGCCGGGCAGGAGACCGAACCAGTTCAGAAACAAAATGAAAATAAAAATCGTCGCGAAAAACCAGAACGTCTTCCTGACTAGCTCGCGGCCGATGATGTTTTCAAGGAAAGTGTAAAGACTTTCCACCAGCCATTCCCAGAAGTTCTGCGCCCCGCTGGGCACTGATTTGATCGTGCGCGTTGCCGCCTGCGCACAAACGATAATTCCGGCCGCGACAATCCAGGTGACCAACATCGAATTCGTAATCGCGAGCTTGCCAATCTGGAAAAGAACGGCGGGTTTGAGAGGAACCGATTCCTGTTCTTCCTTCGCGGTCTCCTGCGCCTGTTCCGCGGCGAGTGCCGGCGCCGAAACCGCGCCGCACGCGCAAAGGGCCAGAACGATCAGGATTAATGGTGAAAAACGACGCGGCATTGAGTTACGTTGGAAGCAGCAGCCCGATGTTTCCCGTAGGTGCGGCGCCGCGGCAGCGGTGCACACAACACAAGGGGCGCTTGCGTCGCGCATACCAAAGCGTGTTTTGCCACGATGACAAGAAACTTTCCCGAAATTTGTCTGCTCGTCACGCGTCTTGGCGGCGCGGCTTATTCTACCGGAACTTGTTCAGGAAAACGCTCCTTGATAACAGCTGCCGCCGGACGCGATACCCGCTCCTCGGCGCCCGCCAGGGCGACCGCTTCATCGTAGTGACTCTCAAGCTGGCGAATCTGCTCTCGCTGCTCAAAATGTGCCGCGACCGACTCGCTGGCCAGTGCGCCCATTTCGCGAAAGGCGAAGGGTGAGCGCGCGATTTCTTTCATCGAAGCAGCCAGCGCGACAAAGTCTCGCTCCTCCACCAGCAGTCCACATCGGCCGTGCTCGACGGCTTCAGGAATTCCTCCGTGCCGAGTGGCGAGAACCGAAAGACCTGTCGACATCGCTTCGAGAATGGAGTTCGGGACGCCTTCCTGGTTTTGATCCGGCGGTGTCTCGCTGGGATGAAGAAAAAAATGCGAGTTGGCGTAGAGCTCCATCAATTCCGCCTGGGAGAGAAACCCGCGGAAATGAACCTTCGCGACAATCCCGAGTTCCTCCGCGAGTTCTTCGAGGTGTGATTGGAGCGGACCTTTGCCGGCAATAACCAGCTCAGAATGCGGAAACTCCTTCTGGAAAATCGCGAAAGCGCAAAGCGATGTAGCCACCCCTTTCTTCGGAATAAGGCGGCAAGCTTGCATAAATCTCCACCGGCCATCCCTCGGCGCCTCGCGACGAACGAAGGGAAATTCATCCAACGGGACACCGGTCCGATTGATGCGCAGGCGCTCGGGCGGACATCCCAGGGTCAGAAGTCGATCCGCGAGAGATCGGGAACGCGCGAGGACCAGCGGGACTGCGTTGAACAGGTTGCGCAATTTCGGAGCGTAATCACGAATGTCTTTCTTTTCCGCCACGTCGGCGCCGTGAAACGAAACGACACACGGCTTATGCCAGCGTCTGATGAAGGGCAGGAGGTGCACGCCAGTATGACCGAAATAGATATGCATCAGGTCCGCGCCGCGCCGCTCCAGAAGGTTCGAAAGCATCTTATATTCGCCACGATAGACAATCGGAGGCCGTTGTTTCACCCACTTCAGCCAGCCATGTCGCAGCGGATTGCTCGGCGGTTTTGGAATGATCTCGATGTCGCGGAAAGGAAACAGTTCGCCGTTTTGCAACGCTTTGGTCATGACGAACGTCTCGTAATCATGGAGCGACCTGACCTGGCGGTAGATATGCAACATCTCCCGCTTGAGGAAGGTCGTGCAGTAACTGGCTACAACTCGTTTACCCATGAAAAGCGCGATTGTCCGTGAGGTATTGCTCGTTGTCCATCTGTTATTCGGCGGCCACGACTTCCGCGGCCCCGGCCATTTTTTTTCCCGGCGATTCTTCTGCCGTGTTATAGAGCCATCGCTCGAGCCCTGCCCGTAGCTCCGCGATGCCGTCAGATCGATCCGCGGAAATCGCGACGATCTCCAGATCGGGAAATCGTTGTTCGAGCGCTCGCAAGTTCTCCGTCGCTCCGGGAAGATCCATTTTGTTTGCGACCACGTACCACGGTCGCTGCGAAAGTCGCGAATCGTAGAGATCAATCTCGCGCCGCAAGTTCTGGAGATCTTCGATCGGGTGCCGCCCCTCGCTTCCCGCGATGTCGAGGATGAAAAGCAAAATTCGGCAGCGAGTGATATGGCGAAGAAAATCGTGACCGAGGCCGACGTTGCGGTGAGCTCCTTCGATCAAGCCGGGAATATCGGCAATCGACGCGCGGCGATAGCCATCGAAATCAACCACTCCAACCACCGGATGAAGCGTTGTGAACGGATAGGGCGCGATCTTCGGATGCGCCGCCGAGATTTTTCCGAGCAAGGTCGACTTGCCGGCGTTCGGATAACCCACGAGCGCGGCGTCGGCCATCGTCCGAAGCTCGAAAAGAAAGTGACCTTGCTCGCCCTCCTCCCCTTCGGTGTATTGGACGGGCGCGCGATTGCGCGAACTCTTGAAATGAACGTTGCCCTTCCCGCCGCCTCCGCCCTGACAGAGAATAAATTCTTCACCGTCGTGCGTGAGATCGGCGATTGGATCGGCGCCGTCTTCCTCTTGGACGGCAGGCGCGCCGCCTGCCGGAAGTGAATCCTCTGTCCGCGGCGAGCGGTGTGTTTGCCCCACAGCCTGTCCATTCGACGCGGCGGCGTCCCCAAAGTCATCATGGCGCGGAATCGGCGCAGCAGCGCGATACACAACCGTGCCGACCGGAACCTTGACTACTTTTGAGATGGCAGCTCGCCCGTGCTTCTTCTTGCCCTGTCCGTGCGCGCCACTTTTGGCCTTGATAATCGGCTCATAAAAAAGATTCGAAAGATTATCGGTATGGACATCGGTGCGGAGAATGACGTCTCCGCCGCGGCCGCCGTCGCCCCCATCCGGGCCGCCACGCGGCACGAATTTTTCGCGCCGAAAACTGACGCAGCCGCGCCCGCCGTCACCGGCCTGGGCAAAAACTTTAATTCGATCGACAAACATAGGGGGAATTTTCGCGCAGCCTCCCTGCAAATTGGCATTGTCTTTGCCACTTGTCATCCCGAGCCGCACAGCCACCTGCGCGCCAAAGCGCTTCGGCGGGTCGGGTGACGGTGCCGCGCTATGAGAATGGGAGAGTACCCATCAGTCTGATACCAGCAGCTGCTCATAGAGCAATTTTGTTTGCGCGGCGATGGCGGGCCAACCGAATTTCTCCTCCGCGCGTTTCCGTCCGGCTCGTCCGAACTTCGCGCAGAGTTCCGGATTGGCGATCAATTGATTGATTCGTCCTGCAAGGTCGCGCGCAAACTTTTCCGGATCGCGCGGCTCGAAAGGGCTCTCCTCCATCTGATCGATCGGGACGAGAAAGCCGGTCTTGCCATCGACCACGACTTCTTTAATCCCACCTACGGCGGTGGCCACGACGGCTGTTTCGCACGCCATTGCTTCGAGATTAATAATGCCAAACGGCTCGTAAATGGACGGACAACAAAAAACGGCGGCATGCGAATACAGTTCGCGCACCGTTTGCTTATCGACCATCGCGTCAATCCAAATGATGCCGGCGCGCTTGGTTTTCATTTTCTCGACGGCCTCCTTCATCTCGACGCCGATCTCCGGCGTATCGGGCGCGCCGGCGCAAAGCACGATCTGAAAATCCGTGTCCATAAATTCGATCGCGCGGACGAGATGAACGATACCTTTTTGCCGCGTGATACGACCGACAAAAAGTAAGAAAGGCCTTTCCGGAGTAACCCCGTAACGAACCAGCGCCGCGGCGGAATCCAGCTTCCGATACTCCTCAAGATCGATCCCGTTGTAGATCACATGAAGACGGTCCGCCCTGACTTTGAAGAGCCGCTCCACATCCGCTTTCGTTTGGGCGGAGACAGCGATAACGGCGTCCGCCATTTCCAAAGCCGTTTTCTCGAGCCAGACCGTAAAGTCGTATCCGCCACCGAGCTGTTCGCGCTTCCAAGGCCGAAGCGGTTCCAGCGAGTGGACCGTGATCACGAGAGGAATGCCGTAATTTATTTTCGCGAGAATCCCGCCGAAGTGGCTGTACCACGTGTGGCAATGGACAAGATCGGCATCGATATTCGCCGTGTTAAAATCCGTGCAGCGGCGGATTGCGCCAAAGACCGAACGCAGCGGCTGGGGGCAGTTGAACTGTGAGGCGTCGAGTTCGAATCCGGTTACGGAAAGATTTCCTTTCTCCAGTTTTTGATTTCCGAAACACCGCACCTCGATCGGCATCGCCTTCGCGAGTTCGCGCGACAGATAGTCGACATGCACGCCCGCTCCGCCATAGACGTTTGGCGGATACTCGTTCGTGAGGAAAAGAGCCTTCACGCTGCTCTATTAAACGCGCACAGGCCGGATGGCACGCAGATTTACCAAACCGTTCCTCACCCGGCGTGATCCGTACGCTGCCTCGCCTGCTTGCCGTCGGAAGACGGCAAGGTCACGATCTCGCGCGCAGCCGGCAGCGTTACGTTCCCTTCGGAGTTCATGCTCGTGGCGGCGATGAACCCGTGTCCGTGCGGTTATTTCGGTGATCTAAAACGCGAATGCCGATGCGGTCCGCTTCAGGTCCAGCGTTATCGGCAGAGAATTTCCGGACCACTGCTCGATCGCATCGATCTGCACATCGAAGTTCCCGCGGTGGAATACCGCGATATCTCGAGCACCAGGACGGAAGAAGATTCCGCGGCGATTCGTGCTCGCGTGGGTCGTGCGCGCGAGCGGCAGCAGACGCGTTTTCGTTCCGATAAAAAGGTCAACTGCAATGCGCGGATGGGCCCGCGCCAGATTAAACAACACTGCAAACTCAGCGACGAATCGCAGGAGCTGATTCGCGTGGCGATGACGGAACTGAATCTCAGCGCTCGCGCTTACGATCGGATCCTGAAAGTGTCGCGCACGGTCGCCGATTTGCAGTCGTGTGATGAAATCACCACCGAACATGTGAGCGACGCGATCCAGTATCGGACCTTCGATCGGACGCTTTGGGTGTGAATTCGAAGTCAGTGGACGCGCGCTTGCATTATGCCGGTACGGTTTGAGTTGACCAATTATCGCACGAGAAAACTGGTCTTCATCCCAAACTGCTCGGAGCCGCTGTTGCACGGACGCGGCGATTATGTTGTGGCTAGATCGCCGGCAAGTCTGATACATTGGCCGGCCTACTTTTCGATGGAATCGGAAACCTTTAAGGCGACGTTTGCGAGCGCACTCCGAGAGGATTTGCTGGTCTGTATTGGTATCGCTGTTTTGGCGCCTGTCACTCTTCTAGCTCGGAGCTGGGCGCATCCTGGGATGACGCTGCCGTATGCTCTGGGCGCCGGCCTGGTAGGCGCAGTAATCTTCCTGCTTTTTTACATCGGCAGGTTTCTCCTTCGTGCACCGAAGAGCCTTTCGCTGTCGCCATCTTCTCTCGTGTTAACCTGGCGAAACGGAAGCGAAACGAAAGTTCTATGGGATGAGATCGAGAAAGCAGAAATGAGAAGTCGGTGGGGTGCGAGGTGGCGTCTTCGGTTACCCCAAAGCACTGTGGTGGTCTCGGGAGACGGGTTCTCCCAAGCGAGATGGAATCGCATAAACGAAATTATTATTGAGCAAGTTATTGACAGAGGGATCCCGTGTTCCGTCTACGACGCATATAATAGGTGCGTGTCTGAATATAAGGGCAACCAGCCGTAAACTCCATTTTGGAGGATAGCGCAGGGTCGTTCTTAGAATCGAAAGATCCATCTATGATCTAACGACCGATCCCTTGCTTCGTTGGCCGTTTCTACTCCTCCCCTATCGTGATAACGAGCTTGCCGCGTGCGTGGCCTTCTTGGCAATACCGCATTCCGTTCCACCGTCGTCAGCGGCGTGAATGGAATGACGGGTGTGGCTGTCGTTGAGGTTTACCCTATGAATTAACGCGACGATCTCGCTTCGACGTTCGAAGTCCCGCAACGCTAAGAGTGATGGTCGCTGGCAACCGCTCGAAGATAGGCTTCCAGTCCGTCGCAACATCATGAAATTGAACCGGCACGTGTGCTCAATTTTTCACCTTCAAGAGTAACACGGGAATGTCCACATTGTGGCGGACCTTGTCGGCGGTGCTGCCGTAAAGCAGATCGCTGATAAACCGATGCCCATGCGTGCTCATAGCGATGAGCTCGACCGGGTGCGCGCGCGCCAGCTTGATGATTTCCTCGGCCGGCTCGCCCATGGCCAGAACGGAGCTGACGTCGAACCCTTCCGCCTGCAATTCGCGCTCGAGATTCGCCAGATAGGCGCGGTCTTCCTTCATCTCTTCGCTCTCCTGCAATTTAAAGTTCTCGTAGTTCCGCGCCACCCAGCCATCCGCCACATGCACCAGCATTAATTTCGAATTGGCGAGCCGGGCGAGCGGACGGATGTGTTTGAGAATGGTTTGGTCTGTCTCGCGATTTTCGACGGGGACCAGGATTGTCTTATACATGCGCGTTCTAGGTTGCGAACCAACTTCGGAAGGTTTGGACGAGCAGCCAGGCATTTAGCGAAGCGATCACAACCGCGACGAACCATGCGAGACATTTCACCGTTAGCCCATTCACAAATTCGCCCATCTTCAATTTGTCGCTCGTAAACATGACGAGCGGGAACACAGCGAAGCTCAACTGCAAACTCAAAACCACCTGACTCAGGATAAGCAGATTCGTGGTCCCTTTTTCACCAGAGATGACCGTGATAATAATCGCGGGAATGATGGCAATCCCGCGCGTGAGCAACCGGCGCAGCCAGGGTCGGATCCGGATGTTTAGGAAACCTTCCATGACGATCTGGCCGGCGAGGGTCCCCGTGAGAGTCGAGTTCTGGCCGGACGCGAGAAGTGCCAGCGCGAAAAGTGTGCTCGCGCCGGTCACGCCGAGAAGAGGCGAGAGAAGTTTGTAAGCGTCCTGGATTTCCTCGACGTCGTTGCGGCCACGCGTGTAAAAAGTCGCGGCGGACACAATCAGAATCGCGGCGTTGATGAAGAGCGCGAACATCAGAGCCAGGGTCGAATCAATCGTGGCGAACTTGATCGCTTCGCGTTTGCCGGCCGCGTTCAGCTCATAGCGGCGCGTCTGCACGATCGAGGAATGAAGATAAAGATTATGCGGCATGACCGTCGCCCCGAGAATGCCGATGGCAATGTAAAGCATGCCGGGATCGGTGATGATCTTCGCAGAAGGCACGAAGCCTTTGGCGATCCCCAGCAAATCAGGCCGGGAAACGACAAGCTCCCAGGCGAAACATCCGCCGATCACGAAGATGAGCGCGATCACCAGCGCCTCAATATAACGGAAGCCTTTGTTTTGGAGAAACAAGACGACAAGGACATCAAGCCCAGTGATGCAAACGCCGACGAGAAGCGGCAGGCCAAAGAGCAGATTCAAAGCGATGGCCGAGCCGATGATCTCCGCCAAATCACAAGCCGCAATGGCGATCTCGCAGATAAACCACAAGAGGAATGAGACCGGCCGGCTGTAATGATCGCGGCAGGCCTGCGCCAGATCCCGTCCGGTCACGATTCCGAGTTTGAGTGAAAGGGCCTGAAGGAGGATGGCCATGAGGTTGGACACCATCACCACCGAGAGCAGCGCGAAATTGTATTTCGAGCCGCCGGCCAGATCGGTGGCCCAATTCCCGGGATCCATGTATCCCACGGCAACAAGGAACCCCGGACCGGCAAACGCGAAGAGCTTGCGGAAAAAACCCGCCGAAGACGGGACCACCAGACTGCGATGGACCTCGGACAAGCTTAGCAGTACCGGCTGCGAGTGGAAACCGGCTTCCGTATGCATAGGGCCAGAGTTCAAGTTAGGCATGGCTAACTTAATTATCTTTTACTATTAACCTGTCAACCGAAAATGATTTTTTGTTTGACCGAATATGCGCTCGGCCCGTTCTTGTCGACGTGCCCGCTAAAATGAACGCCTCGCGCAGCTCCGCCGCGGTGGAGGATTACCTGGAGCGCATCCTCGAACTGATCAACACCAAAGGCTACGCGCGCGTGGTCGATATCGCGACGAGCCTGGGAATCTCGCAGGCGAGCGTTACCAACATGGTGCAACGTCTCGATGCCGAAGCGCTTCTCAAATACGAAAAGTATCGCGGCATGGTCCTGACCACTGCCGGCGAAACGCTCGCCCGCAATATTGCCCGGCGACACCAACTCCTGACGGATTTCCTCAAGCTCCTCGGCCTCGACGAACGAGTGATCGAGCATGACGTCGAAGGCATGGAACACCACATCAGCCCTTCCACTTTGCGAGCAATCGAGGCGCTGACCGCTCAGCTCAAGCGCCGGCCGGCGCTGCTCGCGCGATTGAGCAAACAAAGAGGGGCGGTTTCCTAACCGTCCAGGGCGTTTCGGAAAACGCCTTTCCTTGAACGTGGCGTGCTGAGAGACCACGGCCGGGGTCCACCACCTGGTCGATCTTGTCCTTCAACGCCCGTTCGAGTGCAGTCGACCGGGAAGGCCTGTTCGCGAAAGCCTTCGGAGTTGGACGTTTTCTGCAAGTCCCTTTTACTTCGGATTTCTTCTGCAGAGATGTTGGCGTTGCCTTTGGGCGATTGCCACCGAACGGCGGCTGAAATGGTCGCCTTACAATTTTCGTTGCCTTTCCAGCAAGAACGCAATGGCGGCAAACAGCGTATAGAAGATCAGCGCCGTGATTGCGAATGCTCGATCAGAAGAAACTGGCCGGCTGACAAAAGTGTTCCCGGCTTGGATCAGAATCAACACGGCGCCGAACGCGACGATGCCGGCCTTACGCGCGACTGAATTGTTTCTTTTGAGATAAAGGAGGATGCCACCGACGAGGATTGCAATCTCCAGACCAAATTCCAAACCCCGGTCATTCCAAAGACCAAAACCGACTTTCAAAGTGTCATCGTAGATGGCGAGATCAGGACGATGAACAATCAAATCCAGGATCCAATGGGAAAAGACGGCAAAGGCGACGATCAACGCTGCTGCGCGTGAAGCCTTTGTGCCCGACGCGACTTTGTAGACGAGCGCGGCAAGGCCGGACCAGAACAGCGCACCGGCGAGGCTGTGCGTGTAAGGCATGTAATAGAGATCAAGCGAATTTGTCGCCGTGATCCCCGGCACCATTCGCACCTTCTCGATTCCCAGCAGAACGAATGGTGCCCAAACGAAATCCAACAGCTGCACCGCAACGAAAAGGACCCACAGCGGAATCTTGTTCTGCTCGCTCTTAACCGCAAAGGCCACGCTGTAATGTCCGACGAACATATTTTCAATTCTTCTTAACGCGCTGCTGCCTGACTACCACCAGCGCTGTCACTCCTCCAGCCTTATCGACTCACGAGAGCTTTCGGATATGTCCTTTCAACGCCGCATTCGACATTCGACATTCGGAGTTCGGAGTTCGGAAGACGTGCTGGCATCTTTTTGCCAAATGATTAATTCTCTCACCATGAAATCGAACTTCGTGCCGATTACGCTTTTTCTGTCTGTTGCGCTCATTCTCGCGCCCTTGGCAAACGCCCAGGAGTCTGACCCGGACCTAGCCAAAGCTCTCAAGGAAGCCGAGGAGCAATCGAAAAAGATGAACATTAAGGTAGCCGATATAAAGCCGCAGCTTGCCGAGATCGAACAGGATGAGGCGAAGGAGAAAGCGGCCCTGAAAAAACAGCTCGATGCGCCGGGCCCAGTCGCTTTGCCCGCCTGGATGCCGAAGATTCCGCAGTTCACGCCGGCCGGTCCAGCCACGAAAAAGATCATGTCCGAACAGGTGCACATTGTCCTCGCCGGCACGTCCCCGCTCACGCCAGCGGAGTTGGGCGACGCCTGGGAAGCGGCGAAACTTGAAGGGATCAGCCGCGGCCGGAGTAATAACAGCTTCAACGACACGAAGACCGTAATCATTTATTTGAAGACGCAAGATGATGCGCGACAAGAAGTGCGTCTGGAAGCCACGCGCGCCCCCGAAGAGAAAATCACGCACATCACCGTCACATCTCCCCTCCCCAAGCCCGACGAGGATTAACGCCACTGTAGCGGTGGACCGCCGATTACATCACCTTCTGAATTGGATGTCCCTCCTTCGGTCGCCGCGGCGACCTACGGCGAGACAAGTGAGCGCTCGCCACGGCGGAGCCCGTTCAAGGCGAAGGAAAGTTCGCCACGTTTAATGCCGTCGGATCCTACAGCGTCCGGAAGATTTCCGCGTCGATCTTTGGATTAACGGTGATCGCTCCCATCGTCGTCGTCTCCAGCAATTTTCCGGTCGTAAGATCGGTCTCTGTGTTTGCAAAAGAGAACCAAACACCTGCGACCTGGCGGAAGTCGGACATGCACTGCTCAATGGTCGTAGGGGTCGGATCGATATCGACGTGCAGGGGACGCACATCGCGACGACGAGTGATCAGCCATGATTTCGGGTCAAGATAGAGCGTTGTCGTGTAGCCATCGTTCAACGTGACTCGCAGCGCATAGTAGCCGATGCCCTCGATCTTCTCCCGGCCAACCAGATCAATGCGATTGCCGCGTTGCCGTAACTCATGCAGCCCATACAGATGGCCCGGCAGCTCGATGCCATGTCGCAAGGCCGCCGTCGCCTTCGCCGACTCATCGACCGTTGTCGTGCCTTCGCCTTTCCATTGCCAGCCGCGTTCGCCGTCGAATGCTTCCGTGAAGGCGTGTTTGCCCTCAATCTTTACATCGATGCGCATCCTGCCGGGCCGAGCGGCGCGATACGTTCCGTCCACCGTGAAACCAGGATCGACAATGTGCAGCTCCACCGCGATGGACTGCACCGCTTCGATTGCCCTTTCGCCACCCATGGCCTGAGTGTTTCGGTCGATTACTTCGTCGACAGTTCTGGGCGAATGATGACACGCGACCAGCACGGCAGCGACCGTAAGAACAGCCAGTGACTTACAGCCAGGGAAAGATGTAACGTTCATTGTTCACCAATGAACGCCGCAGCGGCGAGAGTTTGTCTATCATTGAGAGGTCTTGCGCGCCAATCATGTGGGAAAGGCCGCGAACAAGCAGGAGGTCAGCCCGCTAGAGTTCGTTCCCCACTGAAGCAGACTACACCTTGTTTGTAGATGAAGCTCAGCGCTGATATGTTACCCCATGAATGCAACTTTAAGTCATGCGCCGAACCTCACGCAACGTCCGCCACGCAGTCCACGGGTGCGCCTCGGCGGCTACGTGATGCTCGCCCGCATTCTCGATAAAGGACGCGCCGAACACTCGAGCACAGCAGGCGAATACAAATACAACAACCCGATGGATCATCATTGGTTCCGTTTTACCGGGATCACGGCGGAGGCGTTGAAGACCGAGCTCGCGACCGGAAAAGGTGACGGCGAGATGCTGGCGTGGATTGAAGAAAACGCTCCGAACAAACGCACCCCGTGGGAGATCCAACAGTGGAGCGCCTACCTCAACGAGCGCGGCCCGGACGGCGACGTCGAAACTCTGGAGTTTTTCACTAAGCGTGTCGGCGATTTGAGCAAGACCCGAGAAGATGCGAAAACCTGGTTCGATTACCTCGACCTCGACGATCACGTCACCTTTGGCGGCAAAGCGTAAGCGCTAGCCGATGACCTTATCGGCCTCGGTTCCTCAATACTCGAGCCTGGCCCACGGCGACCGCCCCACATTTCCATCACGGCTTTCATCAAGGTGCGTGCGGCGTTTCTCGATCTCCGGTTTCGCCACATCGAAAGCCGGATCGTCAAAGTGTTGTTTGAATCGGCCAGAAAACTCCTCCCATGTTAAGCGGGTCGATCCCTGGCCGTGCGAAACTTCGGTTTACCCCAGCTCAATTTCACAGAGCCTGAGAATGGCCGCGCAGCTCTTTCTTTAACCGTAGTGTCAGCCTTCCTGGGTTGCTTCACGCCTCCAATCACGCGGGCTAATTTGCTGTTGAGCTGCGGCTGCGATCGCGCATGCTCGTCGGGTGCCACGTTGTCCCTGGGCTACTACTGAACCGGCCGTCGCCTATCATGATGAGGAATGGGGCGTTCCTCTGCACGATGATCGGATGCTCTTCGAGTTCCTGATCCTCGAAGGCGCCCAGGCGGGCCTGAGCTGGATCACTATTCTGAAGAAACGGGAAAACTATCGGAAGGCGTTCCATGAATTCCGCGCGGAGAAAATCGCCCGTTACGGTGCGCGCGCTGTGAAGCGGCTGCTCGGCGACGCCGGGATCGTGCGGAACCGGCTGAAGATCGCGGCCACGATCGAGAACGCAAAGGCGTTTCTCGCGTTGCAGGAAGAGCTGGAGAGCTTCGACGTTTATCTGTGGGGTTTTGTCGGAGGCAAGCCAAGGCATAATCGCTGGCGGAGCATGGCGGAGGTACCCACGCGCACGGCTCAATCCGACGCGATGAGCGGCGATCTGCGGCAGCGGGGATTCAAGTTTGTGGGCTCGACAATCTGCTACGCGTTGATGCAAGCGACAGGTATGGTCAACGATCACCTGGTGACGTGTCCGCGACACGCGGAACTCGGCGCCGATGCCAGGCAAGTCCGGCGCGATCCAACTCTCAACTCTGAACAATGAACTCTTCAGCTCTCCTTCACTCTTCCACCTGCAGCGACGTCGATTCTGATGCCAGTCCGGCTCGGACCGGCAACGCAGGATTCGGCTGCATTCTGCGTTGAACGGTCTCAGCGGCCCGACTGCATGAATCAACCGCCTTATCGACTGGTCTAATTGCGTCCTGCCGAGCGCCAACGCAGCTTACTCCTGATCTCTTGCACGAGTTCGCGCGGACGCCGGCCCAACTCGATCACTATCGCAGCCTCCGTTGGTTGCGGTTCTTCTAAATCAGCAAACTGAGTCTGCAGCAACGCCGGATTCATAAAGTGTCCGCGCCTTTTCCGAAGTTGGTCGGCAATGAGCGCGTAATCTCCCCGAAGATACACCAGCTTCACTTCAGCATTTACTCGGAGATACCAGCGGTATGCTTCCTTTAGCGCCGAACAAGCCAGAACAGCGTCTTCTCCCGACGCCAGACAGCGCTCGATCAACTCGCGCAAGTTCTCCAGCCAAGGCCCTCTATCTTCATCGGTTAACGGAATGCCCCGGCGCATTTTCTCGATATTACCCGGTGCATGGAAATCGTCGGCATCATAGAAAGGCCAGCCGACTTCTTGCGCGAGCAGTTGGCCGATCACGGTCTTGCCCGCACCAGAAACACCGAAGATGATTGCTACCATGTTTCCCCTCCAAGAAAGAAACCGTACGCCAAAGATGCGAGATCGCTAACGCCCTACGAGATCAGCCACGACTGGCCAATGCGAGCTCAGGCTTTTGCCCGCAGCAAATTCTACGTCAGTCTCCCCACTTCGTAACTCCCAATTCCCTTCGTCGTTCTCCACCCGTCACTCATTCACCCTAAAATCAGCGACCGGTTATCTTGATGCGGTCGTCTTCCCCATCGCCACACTCCCGGACTTGAAATGGAAGACAGCTAACCGCTTGAATATGGACAAGCTTAATAAGAGGTCCGATGGCATCTGTCACAAGAATGAATCAGGCTAACTCCAGCGCGGTCTCCGCGCCTCCCGCGGCGGCAGGCACGTCTGTGAAACGATTGTTACCGTGGCTCGTCGCCGTCGCATTCTTCATGGAATCGGTTGATACGACGATTCTAAACACGGCAGTCCCCGCCATCGCGAAGGCACTCGCCGTCGCCCCGCTCAGCATGAAGGCTGTGCTCTCGAGTTACACCTTGAGCCTGGCGCTGTTTATTCCGATCAGCGGCTGGATGGCTGATCGCTTCGGCACGCGCCGGGTGTTCTCGTCCGCGATTGGCCTCTTCACTCTGGGGTCGTTCCTCTGCGGCATTTCGAGTAACATCCACGTCCTCGTCGCATGCCGCATCCTGCAAGGCTTCGGCGGAGCCATGATGATGCCCGTGGGCCGGCTCACCATGGTGCGGACGTTCGCCAGGTCGGAACTCATCCGCGCCATGAGCTTCGTGGCCATCCCCGGGCTGATCGGCCCCATGCTCGGGCCCATCGCCGGTGGCCTTATTGTTGGGTATTTTCATTGGCGAGTCATTTTTTTCGTCAACCTGCCCATTGGCCTACTCGGTTTGTATCTGGTCTATCGGCATCTCCCGGACTATCGCGAAGAACATTCCCATCCCCTCGATTTCATCGGACTCATCCTGTTCGGCTGCGGCATCGCGCTGCTCTCTTATGTGCTGGAAATTTTTGGTGAGCACACATTGAGCGGACGCGCCATGCTGGGTTTGCTGCTAGTTTCCGCCGCCTCGCTGACCGCTTATGGATTAAGGGCGACCCAGACCAAGTTTCCTTTGCTCCGTCTGGCCTTGTTTCGTATTCGGACCTTTCGTGCGTCCGTCAGCGGGAGTTTCTTCACTCGTTTGGGGATTGGTGGAATTCCCTTCCTCTTTCCGCTCCTTTACCAGGTGGGCCTTGGGTTTACGCCGATCCAATCCGGCCTCCTCATGATGCCCCAGGCGCTAGCCGCCATGAGCCTCAAGATGACGATGCCGGGCATTCTGAGGCACTTCGGTTACCGCACCGTATTGGTTTCCAACACCATTATCCTCGGCCTGCTCATTGTCCTGTTCGCGACCATCGGCGCCGGCACTCCGGTATGGCTCATCGTCGCCCAGGTTTTTGTTTTTGGGTTCTTCACCTCTCTGCAATATACGAGCATGAACACGCTAGCTTACGCCGACGTCACCGAGACGCAGGCCAGCAGTGCCAGCACCATCGCGAGCGCGATGCAGCAGATGTCGATCAGCTTCGGCGTGGCGACAGCGTCGCTGGCCACGGCGTTTTTCATTCCCAACCGTTTTTCGAGCAACGCGCCGGAAATGATTCACGGCGTCCATAAGGCCTTCCTCGTTTTGGGCAGCTTGACCGTCCTATCCGCCATTGTCTTCCGCGAATTGAAAAGCGATGACGGCGACAGCATCAGCCTGCGTAAGACCCTCCCGCATGTCGGGTGACGCCGAGAAATCGCGGGACTCGCCACAATAGGCGCCCCGCGAATCACTCCGTCAGCACGCGAACTGCCGATGATGCGCGGGCATGACCTTTCGATTGGCAATGGGACCCTGTGCCCAGGCCGCAATGGTTTTCGTAAGGACGTCGAGACGCATTGTTCGCGCGGCGAGGTCCGATTTTAACTCTCGCTGAACCCGCAGCCGCAAGTCCGAATTCGGCCCGGTCTGCGCGAAGTTCCAGGCATCTTCCCCCTCCGCTTCCAGCAAGCTCTTCTCCAGCGCACGCAAAGCTCGCTCCAATTCCGCCAGGACCTCGCGCATCTGGCCGATGCTTGTCTGGGTGCCCATGTTGTTCGATTCGATGTCGCTGAGGGCGAGTAGGATTTCCATGCGTGCCACATCGCTCGCTGTATAGGCTTCCTGCACCTCGTGCCAAAGCGCGGAGGCGGCAGCACTCGCATCGGCGCGCAGATCAGGATGCAATCGCCTAACGAGAATGCGGTAAAGCTCCTTCACGCGCGCATCTACCGGCGCCGTGGCATCTTCATCCTTCTCCGGAGTGATGCGCGCTTTCCAGGCTGGTTGGTAAGTGTTCCTCGGTCGCGGCTCTTCCAGCGGGCTCCGGAACATGTGCGATTTGAAAGCTTCGAAGGTAGTCGAGTAGGCTTCGTCATCCATCTTGTCCGGGTTCGTCCCGAGCGATCGTTGCACCCATTCCTGGAAGAGCGCTTCCTTTTCGAAGTCGCTGAGTTTCCGCGAGCCTCCACGTCCGTTTCGAGGGGCGTCGGTTTCTTCTTCGGTCGCTGCGGAAAGATTGGCGCGCCGAAACATCACTCGCTGGTAGGCACTATGCGCGTCCTTAAAACCGCGTCGCATTTCCATTTCGACTTCATGCACGAGCGCCTGGCTATCGCGAATCTGCACCTCGACCTCCCTTGCTGTGCTGAGCAGCGCGCCGAATTCGCGCGCCCTCCAGCGAACGAAGGCGGGCTTGTCCTTGCGTTCAAAACGGTGCCATCCGACGCGCGCATGTTCCAGGCGCGCCATCGCGCACGTGCAACCGGCCGCAGCCGCCTCTCGCAATGGCTCCTGATCGACCAGGACGATGCGGCCACCATACGCTTCGTGCTTCGGTTCCGCTTTCGGCTTCCGCGCTGTTCCTTGTCGCAACATCTGGCGAATTTACGCATGGAGACGCGATCGGGAAAGCCTCCGCGTCGATTCGCCGGGGATTGATAAAGCGGATCGGTATGTTCGCGACCTCGCGATCCGCTGCGCTGGTCGCCTTCTTATTTGATTCCGTAATATCTCCCGTCCGATACGTTTATCCTCGGAACGGCTCTCAACATCAACTACCTGTCGCGCCGTGGCCTTGGCGAAGGAGGATCAACCCTCAACTTTTTCTTAAGCCCTCAATCGAGAGCGTGCTGCCAAAAATTTCGCTGATGGCGCTCCGGGGCAGATCACTCTAAAAGACTCTCGGTCGATGACACACGCCGAGTTCAATTCACCCGAGACAGAGGCCGCACGCTATTGGTGTTTCATCAGCTACCGGCACGCAGACAACAAGAAGGCGGGCCGGCAGTGGGCGACATGGCTGCACCAGTCGATCGAAACCTACGAGGTGCCGGACGATCTGGCGGGATCCAAAAACGGACGCGGCGACACCATTCCAGAGCGCATCTTCCCGGTGTTTCGCGACGAGGAGGAGTTGCCCGCGGATGCCGATCTTTCCTCGCCGATCTATCGGGCATTAGACGCCAGTCGTTTTCTCCTCGTGGTCTGCTCGCCCCGCGTCGTCGGGTCCACCTATGTGGCCGAGGAGATCCTCTATTTCAAAAAGATCGGCGGTGAGGATCGCGTGCTCGCTGTGATGATCGAGGGCGAACCGAATGCAAGCCGGGATGCAGGTAAACAGTCGATGGGATTCCACGCGGAGGACGAATGTTTTCCCGATGTCCTCCGATACAAAATCGGCGCCGACGGAACGAGACTAGGTGAAATGACGGAACCGGTGGCCGCGGATTTCCGGCTCGGCAAAGAACAGGGCTGGACGAGCCCAGAGGCCTACCGTCAGGCATTGCGCAGGGATGATGTTCTGAGCGAGCGCGAGATCGACCGACGGGTGGAGGAATATAGGCAGCGCTCGCATCTCATGCTGCTGAAAGTCCTAGCCGGCATCCTCGGTGTGCCGCTGGGCCGGCTCACGCAACGCGACAAAGCCTATCAGCTGGCTAAGGCACAACGCCGGGCCCGCCTCGCGCGTCGGATCGCCGCCGGCTTTGCCATCCTCGCGCTCCTCGCGGTTGCGGCGGCGGGGATCGCACTGGTGCAATATCGCGCGGCGGAGAAATCGAAACGAGAGGCGCAGGCCGCCGCCGAACGGGCGACTCATGCACGGCGCGAGGCGGAGAAGCTGGTCGAGTTCATGGTCTTCGATCTCCGAGACAAGCTGAAGCCGATCGGACGGCTAGACTTGCTGGACGACGTTAGTCACAAGGTAGACGACTATTACCAGGCATTTGGCAACGAGGGAGCGGATCCCGCCGTGCGGCGACAGCGCGCGGCCGCCATGACCAACGCGGGCAATGTTCTGGACGGCCAGGGCAAACTTGCCGAAGCGATCGCGAAATATCGGGAGGCGCTCGCCATCCAGCAGGAAATCGTCGCCGCGCGGCCAAACGATCCCCAGTCGCACGACGATCTTTTTGTCAGCTACAACAAACTGGGTAACGCGTTGCGCGAACAGGGCGATCTGAAAGCAGCGCTGACCAATTATCAGGCGGCGCGAGCCGAGGCGGAGAAACTGCTGGAGGGTTCGCCGGACGATGCCATCCGCCTGAGCTATCTCGCCATGAGCGAGGAAAACATGGGCGTCGTGAAATCGCAAACGGGTGACGCGAAAGGCGCGCTCGAGCAGTTCCAAGAAGCGCTAAAAATCACGCTGAAGATCGCTGCTTCTCGCCCTCAGGATGCCGGGTCGCAAAACAACGTTTCTCTGGTGCACGAGGAAGTGGGACAAACGCTGTCTGCCCTCGGCGATATCGACGGGGCGCGGCGCAGTTTTCAAGAAGCTGCATCGATCACGGAGAAGCTGGTGAAGGAAGACCCGGGCAATGCCGAGTGGCGCCGCGCTTCGGCCGTCAGCCAGTTGAAAGTCGGCGAGATACAGGTCATTCAGGGAGACCTGACCGGAGCGCTGGCAAATTTCCGCGCTGCACACGAAACAATGTCCGCGCTGAGCGCGCAGGATCCGGCGAACGCTGGCTGGCAACGCGAGGTGTGGGTGCTCTCCGGGAAAATCACCGATGTGCTCGGCCTCGGCGGCGACCAGGAGGCGGCCTTGAAAAACGAGCGCGAAGCGGTGGCCGCTGCTGAAAAACTAGCCGCGATCGACCCGAGCAACGCGGGCTTTCAGCGCGATCTTGGCGTCAGCCAGAACCGTCTGGGCGACCGGTTACTGCGGAAGGGGAAAATCGAGGAAGCCGTCGAACTCTATCAGCGCGGGCGCGCCATTGCCAGGAAACTCACGGCGCTCGACTCGGCTAATGACGAGTGGTTGAGCGATCTGGCCATTTCCGAAAGCAAGCTTGGCGACGCGTTGCGCGCCCAAGGCAACCTGGTTGACGCTTTGGAACAATATTCCAAGTCGCTCGAGATTGCCGTTAAAGCCGCGGCGGCTGCTCCCGCGAATGCGGAGCGGAGGCGAGCCGTAACCGTGGCCAACCGCAAGATCGGCGACGTCCTCCAAGCGAAACACGATTTGCCCGGCGCGCTGAAAAGTTACCGAGAAGCGCTGGCCATCGCCCAGGCACTCGCCTCGGAGTTTCCGGAAAACCCGGGCTGGCAAACGGACCTTTCTTTTATGCACCAGAATCTGGGGGATGTGCAGCGGGCGCAGCACGATCTTCCCGCCGCTGTGGATGATTACCGTCGCGGCCTGGCTCTGCTGCGTCCTCTGCTCGTGCAGCAGCCTGCCAATCGCGATAGGCTTGGCGCGCTTTACCTGCTCCAATTGCGCCTCGCAGCCACGCTCGTGGAACAGCACGATCTCGATGGCGCGCTCGTCTCGGCTCGCGAAGCCGTCGACGCGGCAAAAAGATTGGCTCAGGCAGAACCGAGCTCGCTCGGACATTCGCACGACCTCGCCGTGGCGGAACTTGGCTTGGGCGATGTACTGACAGCGCGCGCCGAGCCGCGCGAGGCCCTGCCCCACCAGCGGGAGGCGGCGCGCCTGACGACGGACATCGCCGGGAAAATGCTGGACAGCACCGGTGCTCGCGCGGACATGGCTTACTGCCTCGGTGTTCTCGGTAAAACGCTCGTCGCGGTGTCGCAGAAAGAAGAAGCGCGCGCGAAGCTCACTCAGGCGCGCACCATTTTGAAGGAACTGCGGAAAGGCTCCCCTCTCACCCCACCGCAGGAAGCGTCTCTGGCAGAGATAGACAAAATGCTTTCCACGTTATGAGAGCTTCGGAAGCGTTGCCCCAATCAACCCCCGCCGGAAAGAATGTTCCGGTCAGGATCTTTTAAGCCAGGCGATGGTGGGACCGTTTCCGCGCATGATCCTTCTTGTCTGTCTTGATGTCGGGCAGATCATGGATCACAAGGCGCACGCCAATCGGCGACATCGATGCTCAATCTCTACATCATTCCCACGACAAGTTTCAGCCTTGGGTAGTGTCGCTCGGCGCAACGCCTAACTGCTTTAAGGCGGGCACAAAGGCGACCGCACAAATAAGCATGACACCCAGGCAAAGACCAAACTGGCGATCAAAGCCCGTTTGCGACAACGGTGTAATCACGAACGTCCCCACCAGCCCGTAGGTAGTTGGAATAACGATAAAATCAGCGATAGCGTGCAACACCGCAGATGGCCGAATTGATCCACTGTATTTTACAAGCAACCCGTGCACGACACTGATGGCGATAAAAAACGGAAGGAAAGCGATGGTGGCGTAGCCATGACTCAAATGGTGATCGAGCCAGAACATGATACCGCTCACAAGAATCGCCACCGTCCAGCCATGTCGGCGTTGAATCGGCGAGATTAGAAAACCTCGAAATCCCGCTTCTTCGACGACTCCGGCCGTCGCGCTAATGCACGCGATCGCACAGAGCACCGTGAGCATCGGATAATTAGCCAGGTTGATTGGGGACGCGAACGCATCGCGCGGCAGATTTGCCAGACGCGCAGTCGCAAATGCCAGCGCGATCGTGCTCGCGATACCGAGCACGCCGGCAACGAGCGCCCATATCCACCTTCGACGTGTCAACGGACCCCCGCGCAGGTCCCGCCTGCGTGCGTCGGCCGTCGAGCGCGGCCAACCATGGCCACTCAAATACCACCAGAAAAACCAGAGCCATCCTGTCGTGACAATCACCATCCACGGAACGCGCGGCGAGGTTTTCAAGTTCAAGATTACGGCGAAGCCCGGTATGAGCGCACCCAGCGAGACAATGATCTCGTTGGCAATAAGTCCACGTACAACCGCGGGCAGCCAATTCCACAATCGCATCAGCACGATCAACATTAATCTAACAATCTTCCAAGCGTACCGACTCCAATCATTCTCCTACTTAGCCTCCAGTCCGGCTCGGTTAATATCTTCCGGCCTGGACTTGAGCACGGAAAGAATGTTGCCGGACAGGGTTCGACTTCGGGGGTCCTGCGCGCAACCCTCTTTCACGCCACGCTCAACACGGTCGGTGCGGAACTAATCTTCCGCTCTTCCCCGGCGCGCGGCCTTGAGAGTAACGCTGCTACTTTTTCGCCTTCTTCGTAGTTCCCGCTTTGGCGAGCGCGAGGCGCTCGGTCTTTTTGCGGCGCGCGGCTCGTTTTCTTACGTTGTCTCTGCCTTGGCTGTTTCCCATAAGACCTTCACCCTCACCCTTTCGCAGCCGGTTCCAAGTGATTTCGCCAAATCAAGGGAAGGAAGTTCCCTAACGAACCGAAGCCAAGGCCTCCTGCGCCGGGCCCGAATCCTGGTCAACCGCGAGGAAAATTGCACGATTTACAGATCGACCCCGTTTACTTTTTTTTGATTTCTTAATTCTTGTATCTTAATTCTCAATTCTGCCTTCTTACCTTTCTTCGAATGACTTGTTATGAACGACGACAAAGACAACATCCAACTCAGTGCGGTCGAAAATCACGATGGGATACTAACCATTCGTGGTGGCGGCGCCCGAAGGGATTGGAACGGCATTCACTATAAGCAGGGTATGTCCGCCAAAAATGTGGGCACGACCAAGCTGTCGGCCAACATCGCCACGATACCTCCGGGTGGCGTCGCGTCTGCCCATATTCATGTCGGCTTCGAGCTGATCCTTTACATTCTCGAGGGAAAGGTGCGCCACGAATTCGGACCCGGGCTCAAGCAGGTAGTGGAGAACGAAGCCGGCGACTTCATTTACATAAAACCCGGCGTGCCTCACGAAGTTTTCAATATGAGCGACATGGAGCCTGTTGTGGCCTTTGTCGCCCGCTCATGCGCCGACGAGTGGGATAACATTATCCCTTACGACCGCAATCAGCAGAGTTGAAGACAAACAGACGTTTCGAATTTTGAATCCGTCCTTCAGCTTTGCCCCGTGGAGGGCAAAAATTCTTCACGCACGATCTTCCCGTCCTTGACGGCATAGACGCCGATTTCCGACAATTGCATTCGTTTTTTCGAGCCCGTGTCGGTGACATCCATATCGTATTGCACCACGAACCGGTCATGCGCCACGAACGGGCCGTGAACCCAAGCTAGGGACTTCGCGAATTTGCGGCAAATCCCGCCACAAATACCGTGGTAAATTTCGCGGTAGACGTGATCTGAGCAAATGGGCATCATGCCGGATTCGCGCAGAATCACGCAGTTTCTTTGTCCGAATTTGTCCGAAACCCTCGCGCGCAAGAGCGAGATTAGCTGCCGACGTACGAAGAGCTTTCGCGCGGTCACGGTCCACGCGGGTTCCGTTGGAAAGATTCTTCGTGGTAGTGCAGGCTTACAATTGACGTACGACTTCGAAATCAAACCGCACAGGCCGGAAGTCTGTGCTACGGATTAATCGTAAATGTCTGTGGGTTCGACGTGCCTCCGCCGGGCGCGGCGTTCACCACCGTCACGGAAGCTGTGCCGGCCGTGGCGATGTCGGCGGCGGAGATGGAAGCCGCTAGCTTCGTGCTACTGGAGAACGTTGTCGTGCGCGGGGCTCCATTCCAATCTACGACCGAGCCCGAAACGAAATTCGAGCCGTTCACGGCGAGCGTGAAAGCTGGGCCTCCGGCCGTGGCTCTAATGGGCGAGATCGAACTAATCGCGGGCACAGGGTTGTTGGCGGTAAACGTCATTGCGTTCGACGTGCCTCCGCCGGGCGCGGCGTTCACCACCGTCACCGAAGCTATGCCGGCAGTTCTGATGTCTGACGAAGGGACAGTAGCCGTGACTTGAGTGCTGCTGACAAAAGTAGTCGCCAAGGCCGAATTGTTCAAGTGTACCTTCGAGTTCGAAACGAAATTCGAGCCGTTCACGGTGAGCGTGAAGGACGCTCCGCCGACGTTGACGCTGCTGGGTGAGATCGAACTAATCGCGGGCAAAGGGCTGGTGACGGTAAATGTCTTCGAGGCCGATGTGCCGCCGCCTGGGCCAGGATTCGTGACGATCACCCTGATTGTTCCAGCCGTGGCGATATCCGCCGCTGAAATCGCAGCCGTCAGCGTGGCGCTACTGAAGAACGTTGTGGGGCGCGAGGTTCCATTCCAATTCACCACAGAGGTTGTGGTGAAGCCCGATCCGTTTACCGTGAGCGTGAAGGCTGCACCGCCAGCCGTGGCGCTTACCGGCGAGATGGAAGTCACAGTTGGTTGTGGATTTTTGATCGTGAACGTGAGCGAATTCGATGCCCCGCCGCCAGAGCCCGGATTCGTGACGATTACAGCTACCGTGCCTGCGTTGGTGAGGTCCGTGGCCGGAATTTGGGCAGTCAGCTTGACGCTGCTGACAAAGGTTGTGCTTCGCGCAGAGTTGTTCCAGCTTACGGTGGCTCCAGGCACGAAGTTCGAGCCGTTTACCGTGAGTGTGAAGCCGGCTGCGCCCACGGTTTTGCTGGAGGGCAAAAGCGAAGTCAGCCCAGGCACGGGATTAGGTGTTGGTGTAGCCGTGGCGGTAGCTGTGGCTGTCGGGGTCGCTGAAGGTGTCGGCGTGGGTGCAACTGTCGCAGTAGCAGTAGCTGTAGCTGTTGGTGTAGCCGAAGGCGTGGCCGACGGTGTTACGGTTGGAGTCGGTGTCGGGGTAGACGACGCCGGCACGGTAAAGGCATAGACCTTGTTGTTAGCGGAGATGTAGATGCGCCCGCGAGCCGCGATGCCGGTATTGTACCTCTGCGTGCCGGCCATCAATTCGTTCGCGCCGCCGCCGGCGTAAACCACGTTGCCGGTATCTCCATCGTAGCCGTGCAAGCGTTGATCGCCTTCGGCGCCGACCACCCACACAATTGGGTTATTGGTGCCATCGGTGGAAGTGGCGAAGGGCGAGCCGCGACCGCTCCCTGACACACTCCATCCGCTCGTGATCGATGGCGGACTGGTGGCGGTAATGCGGAAAGTTGTGAGCGTGCTGCTGTTGGCGCGGAAGGCGACATATGTGCCGAGGGCAGTCCGGTAGGTGGCCGCCGCCTGAATAATGGTCCCGCTGCCAACATGCGACTGCGCCACTGGCGCGCTGATGCCACCCAGGATGTTTCGGTCTAGCAAATAGGCGTTGCCATCCTTGCCCAGCGCGACCACCAAGGCGGACGGCGCGGCGCCGGGTACATCAACGAGTATTGCGCCAGAGCCGCCGAGATCAGTGTCGCCGTTGTCAAGCGCAAGCCAGTTGGTGGGCGCCCAGTAATCGTTGGTCGAGCCACTAAAGATCGGGCCCGGTTGTAAGCGAATTACTGCTTCGCCTCCACCCCATGTGCCCCCGGTGCCGAAGGTGTTACCAGTGACAACGAACGGATTAGAACCGTCGCTGGCGACGCCGCCGGGCCCCCATACGCCACCGCCGGTCGCCGTCGTGGCCCAGGCCATCACGCCTGCAGGATTGTTCATCTGCACGCCGACCAGTCGGCCGTGATAACCTCCGCAGTCGCCGTCGCGTCCGCCGTACGGCACATACAGAATGTTGCCCACTATGCCGAGCGCGGCTCGTTCACCCTGCACCGATGAATCAAACCCCGATACCACCGCACCCACGTCCACCGGCCAGCCTATGTTGATGTTGCCGGTATCGACGTTGAGGGAATAGATGAGGTGTTTGAACGTTTCGGCGGTGGGCGTGGTCTCCGCGTCGAGGAAGAGCGAGCGCGAGGCAAGATCCACAATTGGCGTGCCGGTGATGCCAATCGGAATGATGTTGCCGCACGGGAGACCTGAGGTTATGGCTGTGCCGACGTTCCGTTGCCAAATGATGGCGCCAGTAGCAGCGTCGAGCGCATAAACATTATTCGACTCGGTCACTGCAATGACCATCGCCGCGCCGCCCGGGCCGTCCTCGATGTAAAGCGGCTGGGCATAAACGTTACCCACGATCGTGCCGTCAAAATTCGTGTCCCGCGTCAGATTGGCGGCGGCAGCCTGCGTGAACGCGGGATCGATNNTGATGCTGGGTGACGTTGACTGAGGTGGCCGCGGGAAGAACCGCACTCAAGGCAGCAGCGCACAAACCAGCAACAACGAGCGAGAAAATGCAAAAGCGATGTTTCACTCGCCAACATTCAACCCCGCCGAGATTCTTTCAAGGGCTTCATGATTCGCTCTAGCGAGATAAACATGCTTCTCGGTACGATGAATTCCTATCGCAACGTCAAATTGGGTCATATCCCAATTCGCTGGATCCGCGATCTTGCGCTCCCGATCGCCTGGTTCAGGGAAATGAGAGGTAGGTTAATTGAGCGCGTAAATCTCAACCAATGCTACGCCGGTCGTGCCATTCACGCCGCGGACAATGGCGGTATAAGACGCACCGTTGGCCGGCAGTGTTTCTACGATGGCCGACTCCAGATCGTTGGTCGGAGGTATGCCCGTCGCAATGATTGCTGCTTCCTGATCACTCCGCCAGTTGTCATTGGCGGCGATGAGCGCGCCATTGCCGTCATGCAGTTCCAGGGTTGGATCCGCCAGTTTCCCAGGCAAGTCCAACGATGGACCTATTGCCCGCACGAGCACCTGCTGCGATGTCGGGCCCTGGATGATCGTTCCCGCGATCAACACATTGTCGCCCGTCTGCACCAGTCCGCGCGTCGAGATATTCGCCAGCTTCGAATCAACCGTGTTATCCAAATCGTACGCTTCTACCAGCCCTATGCCGGTCCCATTGTTCACTCCGCGAACGATTGCGGTGTAACCCGCGCCGTTGGCCGGCAGTGTCGCCACGATGGCCGACTCCAGATCGTTGGTCGGAGGTATGCCCGTCGCGATGATCTCCGCTTCCTGATCGCTCCGCCAGTTGTCGTTCGTGAGCGTAGCAAATCCGGCCGGACCGTGCAACTCAAGGACAGGATCGGCGAGTTTTCCAGCGAGAGGCAGCGATGGTCCAATTGCGCGCACGATAACCTTCTTAGGTTGCGTGCCGATGATAATGAACCCCCCGATTAGAACATTGTCGCCCGTCTCGACCAGAAGACGTGTGGATATGTTCGCAAGGAAGGTAGCTTGAACTTCAAACGCACCGATATCACTTCCGTCGCCGCCCGTGGCGTTGGGTATGGCCGGATTATCAACCGGGCGGGTGAAACCACGTTGATCGGTGTGCAAGCCGATGAAACTGCCTCCGTCGATGGCTGTGCTACCGGAAAGCAAGGCTTGGGTGAAGGTCGGCCCGCCGTTGTCCTGCAAGGGGCCCAGATGCGGATCGACATTGAGCTGATTACCGGTCGTGGTGCCGGTAATGGTCGTGCCGCTGGTGTTGCCGATCAGGTTATAGCCTTGCGAGGTGAGCGTGCCAACGAAGTCATTGTTCGTGTTTCCGGCAATGATGGTATTCCTCACATTCACCGTGCCGCCGGGTTCGTTTTCCATGCCGCCATCGTTGGTCCCCAAAGCGGAGTTGCCCGAGATGGTGGAGTTGGTAATGCCCATCGTGCCCCCGTTGTTTTCAATGCCGCCGTGAGTGATGGCCGAGTTCCCGGAGACGGTGGAGTTGGCAATGTCCAGCATGCCTCCAGTGAAGTTGTAAATGCCGCCGCCGACACCACTGCTGGCCGAGTTGCCGGAGACGGTGGAGTTAATGATGGCCGTGCCGCCGGTGTTGAAAATGCCACCGCCAGCCTCGGCCGAGTTGCTAGAGATGGTGGAGTTGGTAATGGTCATCGTGATCCCATCGCTGTAAATGCCGCCGCCGGAGCCGCTGGCAGCGTCGGTAAAGTTGCCGGAAATAATGGAGTTAGTGATGAACGCCGTACCGCCGTTGTAGATGCCGCCACCCTTGTCGGTAGTGCCACTGGTAGAATTGCCCGAGACGGTGCAGTTGACGACTGTCAAGGTCCCAAAGTTGAAAATGCCGCCGCCAAAGTCGTTGGTAAGGGGATTCCCATTAACAATCGTCAAACCGGAGATAGTAACTGTGGCTCCGGCGATAATATCGAAGATGCGGAAGTGAAAAAAAGGTTGGCCGGGGGCCCTACCGCGCACCACGGTTAACAGATTAGCGCCGGGGCCGTTGATCGTCAGACTCTTGTTAATCAACAACTCATCGCTCGTCAGGATGATCGTGGTGAAGCCTGAGGAGAAGTTGATCGTGTCCCCCGAAGCGGCATCGACGATGGCTTGGCGCAACGTCCCTGCTCCGGTATCGTCTGCGCTGGTCACGGTGATAGTCGCCGCGAAAAGCGGCGCAGCACTTAAAAGAAGCGTGATCCCAGGCGCGATAATCCAACGAATCCATCGACGCAATTTTAATGACATAAAGTACCTCCAAAATCCCTTCGATTCGGCGGCGAGAATATTTGGCGCGTCGGGGCATGTAAAGTTAAATTCTCGGTGTAAAAAGTTCTATCCGGAATTCCTCCCACGCGCAGGAGGGCTGATCTTGATCGCGCGCGAACGTGATAGCGCTTCTTGCGAGGACGTACAATACAGAATTCTGGCGGACTCGCCGAGGCTCGACTCAGACTGGGATAGCCGCGAAGGCTGAAAGTCTGGGCTACGGATAAGCACATGAACGCGCCTGATCCTGGCTTTCAATATCAGATGATCTGTGACGAAATCCGTGCGGCATCGACAAGGTTGGCTTGGCTTGCAAAAGGCACAGAGTGCTTCAATCCGGAGACAGATTCGTTTGATCCGGCACCCTCCCCTCGAACAGAATCACTAACGGATTCCATGCTGCGTTTGATGAAATTGATTGTCAGATTTCTCGGGGCAGCAAGAGTCGGTGAACCGCGCAGTTTGACACCATGTATCGGTGCCTTGCTCGGTATCGCACAGCCACGCGCCATATTCTTTAACGGGCGGGTTGCTAGCGCCGATCATCTCTTTTGCTGGCCGCCCGCAATAGCGGCGCGGGCACCTTGAGACGATTAAAAAGTTCGACCAGGCCAAGAGCTAAGGCATAGATCGGCGAAGCTCCGGCTCGACTTGGTCAGACGATCAGCCCCGGGGATGGCAAGCGTTATGTCGAGGGACGGTGCTACAAGCGTCCGGTGAGGGCAAGGATAACCACGATCAGCAGAATCAACCCAACTCCGCCAAACGGATAATGGTTTTCATTTTTTGTGGAAGTTCACCGCGAGCATTGGAGGCAAGAGAGAGAAATGTAAAGGTTTCCTACGAACTATTACCCAGTAATACGTTTTCAGAAGGTGCCGATGATGGGATTCGAACCTTCACGCTGTGTGTTTCCATGGCGTCTAGCCACCAATCCATCTTGCCACGAACGCCGTCGATGCCTCGTGCTTCGGGCGAACCGCTCTCGTTCGGTCGTGCCTCGACGCTAACAATGTCCTTCGCATACAGACTCTCCAGCGCTTCCTTCCATGCCTGCTTGCGGGTTAGCTCCACCACTCTCTTTGCCACTTCATCTGTATTCACTTTCCTCCTTTGTTAGATCGACAACTACGTGCCGAACAGTTTCTCCAGTTTATCAAGGGCGCTGTTCCAACCTCGTGTGTGTCCGTCGCGTGATTCTTCGTTTGGCAGCCGCTCGTGGGTCAAACGGAGCTCGGTCCCGCCGGCCCGATCGTCGAGTTCCACCGTCACGATGCTGGCGTGGTTTTTCCAAGTCTCGTCATCGTCCCATTGCCAGGTGAAAACGATCTTCCTACCCGGCCGCAGTTCGCGATACTCGCCGCGACACGTCATCTTCTCGCCCTCCGCATTGCTGAGGTCCCAGCGAAACTTCCCGCCCACGTGCGCCTCGGCGATTAGATCGTGAGTCTGCGTGTTCTCCGGACCGAACCATTGTTTCAATTGCGCGGGATCGGTCCAGGCGGCGTAGACCTGATCGCGCGGAGCTTTGATGAAACGTTTGATTTGGAGCGAGAGTTTTTCCGATCCCTTCATCGTCGCAATGGTTCTATTAACTTGGTTTTGCTGAAACTTGCTCCGCGTCGTACCGGTCGTGGCGACGAACCCAATCCATGGTCGACTCCGGGTTTTCGTCTCGACCTTTCGGCACGAGATCGAGGAAATTGTAGGCGCCCACGAGCAAATCGAGGCCGCGCGCGTAGGTGGAATAGGTGTAAAATATCTGGCCGCCCTCATCCTTGTAAAACACGCTCAAGCCCGGCATCTCGTCGCTCATGAGTTCGCCCGTTTCGTAGTTGTAAAACATTTTCTCCTTCGCTTTGTCATCCTCCGTGGCCGAGACGTGATAGTCGAAATTGAAATCGCTCCCGTTCGACGACAACCATTTGAAGCGCCAACCCATTCGCTTCTGGAATGGCTCGATTTCGGCCAGTGGCGCTCGCGAGACAACCACCAGCGTGACGTCACGATGCGGCAAGTGCCAGTTAGCACCGTCAAAATGATCGGCCAAATAAGAACAGCTCTTGCACCCCTCTTCCCAGCCTGGTCCCAACATAAAGTGATAGACAATCAATTGGCGACGACCGTCGAATAGGTCGGCCAGCGTTTCCTTGCCTTTCGGCCCATCGAATACGTATTCCTTGTCGATCTTAACCCATGGCAGCTTGCGGCGCGCTGCGCTCAGCGCATCCCGCTGGACATTGAATTGCTTTTCTCGCGTGAGTAGATCCTTGCGCGCAACGAGCCACTCAGTGTTCGACACGATTTCCGGATTTATTTTCTTCTCTGGTAGTTTCATTTTCTCCTCCCTTGGTTTTTGTTGTTAAACTCTTCCAGCCAGTCTTGGTCCGGAGCTTCCCCATGAGGAGTGCCGTCAGACCGCCCGTCGAGGCCGCGCTCGCGGTGATCACTGCGATGTTTGCGATACACGCCGGACACACGGTTTTACTCCTTTATGTTTTCTTCTTTGAGGATTGCCTGGTGGTCTTCTGCAAGTAGTCGGCGAGGCGATCGAGCGATCCTTCCCAGAACTTGCGATATTCTTCGACCCACTGGGCCGCCTGTTTGAGCGGTTTGGCCTCGAGTTGCATTTCGTGCACACGCCCGTAACGTCGCCGGCGAAGCAGTCCCGCTCTCTCGAGAATCCGCAAATGTTTAGAGACCGCCGGTAATGACATGTCATGTGGCCTCGCCAAATGCGTGACGCACTTATCGCCGCGGGCGAGGTGCGAGAGGATGCGCCGTCGCGTCGGGTCGGCCAAAGCGGCGAAGACGCGATTTAAAGCAGCAGACGAATGTTTAACCATCTGGTTAACTATGTAGTCGGATTATTTCGGGAACGCAAATAAATTCTTGACCGTCCAACTTTAAAACCTTTCACGAGTCGGAAACTCGACGAGGTGATCGACCTTAAGATCAACCCAGCCCGATGTGCTTGCCAAAGCCAATCGGAACGAACACTCTGCGGCGATGCATAATCCTGAGGATCGCAGCTTCATCGGGCATCCACGCGGTCTCGGCTACATCGCCTTCACTGAAGCATGGGAACGCTTTTCCTACTACGGCATGCAATCGCTGCTCGTGCTCTACATGGTCAACAAACTGTTGCACCCCGGGCACATCGAGGACATCGCCGGGTTCGGCCCGTTTCGCCACCTGCTCGAGATTGTTTATCGCGGTCCGCTCTCGGTCCAGGCGCTGGCCTCGGCGATTTTCGGCCTCTACACCGGTCTCGTTTATCTCACGCCGATCTTCGGCGGATTGATCGCCGATCGTCTGCTCGGGCGCACCCGCACAATCACCATCGGCGCGCTGCTCATGGCCGCGGGACATTTCCTGATGGCGTTTGACCTGACCTTCCTCCTCGCGCTGACTTGTCTCCTCATCGGTGTTGGCTGTTTCAAGGGCAACCTCGCCAGCCAGGTCGGCGCGCTCTATGCAACCAACGACAACAGACGCGCTGATGCTTTCCAGATTTACTATTTGTTTATCAACGGTGGGGTGATCGCCGCGCCGCTCATCGCCGGCACACTCGGCGAAGTCTACGGCTGGCATTACGGCTTCGGCGCCGCGGGCGTGGGCATGTTGATCGGCCTGGCGATTTATCTCTCCGGCCGGAAATGGCTTCCTCCCGATTCGGCCATTATGAGGAAGAGTGAGCGCGCCGCGAAAACGCCGCTGACCCATCGGGAAAAAATGGCGATCATCGCGCTGCTCGCGCTCTTGCCCGTCCTGACGATCGGGGCCATCGGCAATCAACAAATCTTCAACGCGTATCTCATCTGGGCACAGGACCACGCGAACCTCGTCTTCTTCGGCCGCAAGATGCCGACGACGTGGCTGATCACCCTCGACTCCATCGTATCGGTAAGTTTTCTCGCGGGCGCAGTGGTGTTCTGGCGACTCTGGTCGAAAAAATATCCTGAGCCCGCCGAAATTACCAAGATGGGCATCGGCAGCCTTGTCGCCGTGACCGGATTTATTTCGCTCGCAATGGGCGCAGCGATCGCCGCGACTTCCGGAGGAAAAGTTTCAATCGGCTGGCTCATCACCTTTCACGTCTTGAACAGCATTGGTTTTGCAAACGTCTTCCCTGTCTCGCTCGCGCTCTATGCGCGCGTCGCGCCACCCGCGTTGTCAGCCACGATCATCGGCATCTTTTATCTGAACCTGTTCGGCGCGAACAATCTCGTCGGCTGGATCGGCGGGCTTCTCGAAAAAATGCCCGCGACGCGCTTCTGGCTCTTACACGCGGCGCTCTGTGGATCAGCCGGCATCATCTTCCTCGTCGCCGGTCGGCTCTTCGGCCATCTCCTCGCTCCGAGTGATAACGAAAGCAGCGCGCCCTCTGAACTCTGATTCGATTCTCTGACTCCTTCTGTTTTTGATTTCTCTTCGCAAGCGGGCAACCTTGAACCTTGCCGATCTGTCGGGGCCTTGTCAGGGTCGCAACGTGAAGCAACTTTTCCTAATCTGTCTCTTTCCGATGTTGTTAACAGCTCAGACCGTGCAACTGACCGAACAGTTGGGTAAAACTGTCCTGTACGGCGACATTGCTCTTTCTCCCGATGGAGCACATGTCGCGTGGGTGCAGTCCACCGCCGCGACAACTTCAAGGCAGACTTACACCCGTGGAATATCAGAAAATGCGCCGGCGGCGATTGTTAACATTGAAACGCCTGGCGAGAGGATCGACTCAGACCCTGCATGGTCTCCCGATTCCAAAATGCTCGCGGTTTTTTCCACCGCCGGCGAGAAAGACCAGGCGCAACTCTGGACCGTGAATGCTGACGGCTCCAATCCTCAAAGACATACCCATCTGAAGGGATACGCAGCGCGCCCTCGTTGGTCGCACAACGGCAAGCAGATTGCCTTCCTCTATATAGAAGACGCGGGCGGAGGCGGCCCGTTAATGGCTGCGCCCGCTACCACCGGCGTGATCGACACCGCCATCCATAATCAACGGATTGCGGTTCTCGACATTGCCGCCGGACAGCTGCGCCAGGTTTCGCCACCGAATCTCCACATCTACGATTACGACTGGTCTCCGGACGACCAGACGTTTATAACAACAGCCGCTCCAGGCCCGGGCGATAACAATTGGTGGATCGCGCAGATCTACACGATCGACATCGCGAAGGGTAACGCCACATCCATCTATAAGCCCTCTCTCCAGGTGGCGATTCCACGCTGGTCACCCGATGGTAAGTCTGTCGCCTTCATTGAAGGCTTGATGAGTGACGAGGGATTCCATGGTGGCGACCTAATCACTATTTCAGCTACTGGCCATGACGTATTGAATCGCACGCTAGGTCACAAGGGCTCGGTAAGTTCGCTCTTCTGGCAAATGCCGGATCGCATCCTTCTCACGGAGGCAGTTGGGGGCGGAAGTGCCATCTCTGAATTAGCTCTCAGCAATAACGCCCTGCGGACAATCTGGAAGGGCGCAGAAGGTATCCACGCCTTCGGCAACTTCCCTAACTTTGCCGTTTCCAAGGATGGCAAAGTCGCGGCCGCCGCCCGCAGCAGCTTTGAAACGCCGCCCGAGATCTGGGCTGGACCGATCGGGGAATGGCGCCCGCTGACCAGCAACAATAGCGCTCAATCTCCGGCCTGGGGCAGAGCACTGAATCTTGAGTGGACTAACGAAAAACTTAGCATTCAAGGATGGCTTCTTCCTCCAAAGCAAGTTGAGCCCGGCCAGCGGTATCCGATGATCGTTGTGATCCATGGTGGACCTTCAAGCGTAGTAACGCCTGACTGGCCCGCCACGTTTGGAATGTCGAGGGCGGCCATCGCGGTCCTTGCATCACGAGGTTATTACGTCCTGATGCCGAATCCCCGTGGAAGCTACGGCCAGGGAGAAGAGTTCACTCGCGCTAATGTGAAGGACTTTGGCGCAGGCGATCTTCGAGATATCCTCGCCGGGGTCGATGCCGCCATTGCACACTATCCGATCGATTCTGCACGTCTGGGCGTGACCGGCTGGAGTTACGGCGGGTACATGACCATGTGGACTGTCACGCAGACTAACCGTTTCCGTGGCGCCGTAGCGGGTGCTGGCATCGCTAATTGGCAAAGTTACTATGGCCAGAACCTGATTGATCAGTGGATGATTCCCTTCTTCGGTTCATCGGTTTACGACGATCCCGCTGTTTACGAGAAGAGTTCTCCTATTCACTACATTAAGAACGTGAAGACCCCGACCTTGATTATTGTTGGTGAGCGCGATGCCGAGTGCCCGGCTCCGCAGTCCTACGAGTTCTGGCATGCTTTAAGGACCCTTGGCGTGCCGACACAGCTCGTCATATATCCAGGCGAAGGGCATCTCTTTATCAAACCAGGGAACCAGGTCGATCGGCTGGATCGAACGGTCGCATGGTTCGACGAGTATTTGAAATAGCTCTGCTATCCCGCGCGAGATCGACTGACCAGCGAACAATTTGGTCGACTGGATCGGCGGCCTTCTCGAAAGAATGCCCGCGACCCCGTTTTGGCTTTTACACGCGGGGTTAGCAGGAATAGCCGGCATTATCTTCCCCATCGGCGGCCGCCTCTTCGGCCATCTCCTCGCACCGGGCGAAGACGAAGACCGCGCGCAAAAACAGGCGCTGATCTCTGCCGCGGATAAGGCGCTTATGGACCAGGCGGTCCGCGGCGGCCGGGCGGTGGGATGAGATTGGGCGGAACGCCGGCAGCTTGAAGAATGGCGCTGCCATTCGTCGGATCGCGCCACATGACTTCACGACTAACTCGCTGTAACGCGTTGTTGCGTGCGGTTTCATCGGCGATGTTTTCGGCCCAGTTGACGGCGTTCTGCGGATCGGTCGGCGCCATTGAATAGGCAAGCGCGGCGACGGCAATGTCATGAGTGCCGCCCGGCGGTAAAGCGCTTATCCAGTTCGCAGCCGCGGTTGCGTCTTCACGGGTCCACTGCCGCATGACTTGCGAAATGGATCGCGATTGTGCCTCCGGATCGGCCAACGCGCGCGCCCAATTCGCCGCCGCGGTCGGGTCCTGCCCTGCCCATGTCCGCACCACCTGGCTGACGGGCGAACGCCAGCCGCCCCCTGCATTATCCTGCGAGGCTTCCAAGGCGGCCGCCTGAGGATCGTTCGCCGCCCATTGGCGATAAATCACGGAGCTCAGCGGTTCGTTACCGGGATAATCGCCGAGCGTCTGAGCAAGCCGAAGCGCGCCGGCGGGATCGGTGTCAGCCATAAAGCTGAGCACACCACGCAAAGCGAACGTCGGCGTTCGGCAGCGACATCGCGCGACTCAGTGCTGACTGCAGATCAGTCCCGGCAGCCTGTTCGAAAACATCGTCGGCCACGTATTCATACCCGCGATTCGAGGCAGCGAACTGCAACGCCGCATCGGGATCGCTTTGCACCTAGCGTGAAACGAGCAGTCGCGATGCGAGCTCGCGGTCGTTGTTGCCGGGGATCCGCCGAATTCGCTTCAACGCGTCGGCATACTCGGCGGGTTGCAGGCCACTAATAAATGCCTCGAGATCGCCCATGCGCTGCCGCGAGTCGCGTTCGGCGAGAATCGCATCAAGGGACTTCTGCGAAGTCACGGCGGACGCCGACGACCAGAGCTTTTGAGAGCTCGCAATGATATCCCGATGTGCCTCGACGATCGGCGACACAGAAACCGGCGGACGAGCATCAACAATCTCTGTCTGTTTCGGCGATGGTTTACTCTGTTTCGCGAGAAAGCCGTGATCAACTATCGCCCCGCCTATGAACGCCGCCGCGATGATCAGAAGGTGCGTTAGAGGGATGCGCGCTGTCATCATCGAAATCTTGCGCTAAGACGGCAAACTACGCGACCAAAAAGTAGCAGATGTTTCTGATGCGGCTCGTACGAAACTGCTGAGCTCGTCCGCGACAAGTTCGTTCGATTCCGCCACGTATAGGAAACCGATCGTGGCTTTAATCCTCGTGGGCTTCTTGCCCATCGATCCGATAAAAGTAGGAGCGATCCTCGGTCAGATGGTGACGCGACTCGGCATAAGTGACGACACTCGCCGCGCGCGCGAGGATCACCGCAAATTCTTCGACCCGCACTTCTGGCGCGCGTCTTCCCGCCGGTCGTCATTTTCATTTCGAACGCGCTTTGTCCGCTAGTTCTTTCGCTTCCGCATCTTCGTTCGCGCCTTCGGTATAACCAATCACGGCCGACCGCTCCTTATCCAGTTTGATTATGACGAGGCGGGTATGCGTTTTGCGCGTCTCGTCGTTGCCGGCTGAGAGCCGGTAGATAATCGCGTATGGAATGAAGCGGCCGTCCTTCTCAGACCCGCGCCATTCGACAATGTCGTTGGCTTTGTGAGGAAAAGTTCCGCCGCCCGCTTCCATTGTTGCGCGATACAAACTGACCGTCTGTTTCCCGAACCGGATGTTAATCCAGCTCCGTTCGTCTCCCGCAAGATGCAGGAGTTGATACCCGCCAAAACCTGAAAACAGCGCCTCAAATCCTCCCTCCGGCACATCACTATCGTCCTTGAACGAGAGGCTCTTTCCGCGTGCCGTGCTGGTGTACTTCGATACGACACGCTCGCCGGCCAAAACCGCGTTGCAGATTGCCAGCAATGCGATGATGGCTAACGAGCGGGCAACGAAATTACGCATAGGTTCCGCCATGATTCATTCTTCCAGAGTGACCGATTCGAGGATTTTGTCGATCTTCAACCCGGCAGCGCGCCAACGAGAGGATCCCATCTCCGAAACCCAACCGACAGATTCATACGATTAACTTCTTAATTCTCCTTCTGCCCTCCTAATTCTGGAGTCGTACCGACTCAATCACCGTGTCGATCTTGCCCGGCCATGATCGACACGGTTATGCGCGATTAATCCATCCGCTTCTTCGGCGCGCGCCCTGAGAGGAATGGCCGCTACTTTTTCGCCTTCTTCTTAGTTCCCGTCTTGGCGAGTGCGAGGCGCTCGGTCTTTTTGCGGCGCGCGGCGCGTTTTTTTACGTTGTCTCTGCCTTGGCTGTTTCCCATAAGACCTCATCCTCATCTTTTCGCCGCTGGTTCCAAGTGATTTCGCTGAATCACGAAGAGGAAGTTCGCTGGAGGTGCCAAAGCGAGGCTCCACGAGAAAAATTACACGATTCAAGACTGACTCCTCTTTCTACTTTGATGGCTCGTTCAAGCCCAGCCCGCGCTTAACAATTGTCGTGTCTCCTCCACGCCGGCACCCCACACCTTCATCATCTCCTCGTCATCGCGCTGGTATCGCCCGCCAAAGTTTCCGTCCTTTAAATACGCGCGCAGAGACTTGGGATCGAGCTGGCGGATCAACTCGAGATCGCTCATCGGCTTTTGTTCGGACGGCATGTCGGTGTTCGCCAGCCGGGTCCAGGGAAAATTCTCCATCCACGATGCATGCGACGCGACCGGATCGATGGCCTGCACCTGCGCCCAAGCTTTTGGAGCATTCCACCAGTTGTGAAACTTGATCCGCACATCCCGGTGCTCGGCCGTCCATTCGCCGATCAATCCTTGCGCGGGCGCGTTACCGCCATGGCCGTTGACGATCAGGATGCGTTTGAACCCCTGCTCCGCCATAGCGTCAAGAATGTCGCGCAAAATCGACAGGTAGGTTTGCGCCCGCAGCGTGATCGTTCCCGGAAACGCGCGAAAGTACGGCGTAATTCCGTAGGCCAGCACCGGAAAGACCGGCACGCCGAGCGGCTCCGCGGCTTCGACGGCGAGTCGTTCCGCCAAAATGCTATCCACGCTCAAGCTGAGATACGCATGCTGCTCCGTGCTTCCGAGCGGCAAGACACAGCGATCATCGCGCCTGACGTATTCCTCGACCATCATCCAATTCATTTCGGCGATGCGCATCGGTCGAATCTATCCCGGAACCTTTCCTGAATCGAGCACAGCAAAACCATGAATTCTCCGTCCGCTGGACTCCTTTCTGTGCGAGTTGGTGTATGAAATGAGGTCAGTCCCACTTTGCTCCCAAACTACGCGCTGGTAGGGATGCGGCGCGGCCAGCGAACAAGGAACGTCGCGATCCTTAAGAGGCTCGCCGACGCACGCGCCTGTCGGCCCCAAAATGGGTATAGCAGTTCGGATACGGAAAACTGAGTGATTCTTTAATGTTCTGCCAATGGCAGACTACCAAAAGTGAGTGAGGACTGACCCATTTTCTCTCCTCGTTTTTGTGATCGGTGCCGTCCAGGCCGTGCATGATGGAAACGCCAATGCCCACCCGGTCGTAAATCGAATTCGCGAAAAATTTCGGAACCCTTTCGATCCCCACCATTGGGCACGATGCTCCGGTTCGCTGAAGGCGCGAAAACAATCTCCCGCGGCGCTATTTGCCGATGAGAATAAAGATGCCTGCGGCCAGCGCCACAATGTAGAGCAGGAAAATGGCTGGCCCGATGTTCAAGCCGAACCCTAGAAGGCCGTCGAAGATCAAGTAAACCCCGAGCAGAAGCATGCCGATGTTTTTGTTGAATTTCATGATTTAGATCTTTTAGATCACCTTCCCCGGCTGACAATCTAAATCCGGCGGAGCTTCCGAGATTGGATGTTCGGCGTTGGGAGTTTTCTTTCCTCCAAACTTCTACTTCAACCTTTCTACTCCGCCTTACGACCGATATAAGCCGGGCTCAAACAGCGTAACCCAGCCCGAAATGTCACGCGCTCGCCGAAGGCTGGTGGCCTCGGATCAATGGATGCCCGACGAGCCGCCATTCGCGACTGAATCTCGGCCGAACTGGATATAGTAGGGATCGAAGAACCAGCCGGTCGCCGGGGCCGCCTGCTTCAGGACGGCATAGCCGCTCGCATCATACATCAGCGGGTTGGTCGGGTTGCGCGAGACGCTGAAGTAGTCGCCAAGTCGGATCTGCGAGGCGACGGGCGAGGCGTTGCTGAGTTCCGGATACCAGACGATGAAATCGCCTAGAATTCCCACCGCATTGCTGATGTAATTTGTGCTGGCGGCGCCCCAGGCGAGCGAAATGCCTACTTCGCCATTCCCGTTTGTCGCGAGATAGGGATCCACAAAGGCATAGGCATCGTTCCAAATCTGCCACTGCGCGATCTTGGTGAAATTCGAGGTGTTGATTTCGACGACTTCGACGTGTGCGTTCTTGAAATTCGCATTGCTCGACGCGTTCCAGGCGAACCAGACCTCGGTGTTCGTGCGGCGCGTCGCGCCGGTCACCGCATTGCCGGGCCAGCCGAACGAGAAATTGTCGACCCCGTCGGGCGCGTTCAGCGTGATCGTGCCATTGGGCCAGCTGTCGATATCGATATCGCGCGAGGAATATTGGTTGGAACTCTCGGCCATCGAGAAGAGCCGGAGCTGAGTGTTCTTCGGGCTCCCGGCCCAGAACACGGTGTCGCCGGTGTTCTGGGAAATATGCGAGCCGTAAGCAGTCGAGCCGTCGGTCTTCGTGCCGTCGGAGGGGGACGTGTAGCCCATATTGATCGTCAGGCTATCGCGGATCTCACCCAAGGGGATGCGCACCACGAGCAAGCCCTGGCTGACCGCGTCGGCGCTGAAATAGAGGAAGTTGTCGCCGATCGACAGATCGGGGTAGTCCATGGTCGTGGTGCCGAGATTGAAGGTCGCCGAGGCGAGGTCCCAATAGGTCCAGCCCGTGGTCCCGCCGCCTGCCACGATGTCCTGGGTACTGGCCGAGGCGATGCGCACCTTGTTGATGCCGGCGAGACATCCCGTGCCGGTGCCGCAAAATTGCATGAGCCAGACGAAGCGGTCTATCTGCGGCACATAGCGGATGATCTGATCGCAACATAAGCCGTTGTCGAGCAAGTTACCCGCAGCGTCCTTGGTCGGCGTCGAAGGAAAAATCGTCGTGGGATCGAGCTCCACGTAGCTCGAGCCACCATTCGTCGAGAGCTTCACGCGCGTATTGTAGGAAAGCAGGATCACGTTGCCGTTGCGCGCGGCATTCGGGTCGGGCGGAGTACCGACACTGGCGCCCGTTCCTTCCGGATTGTATTGCGTGACGACGACGGGATCCCCGGCACCGCCCAGCGCCTGTTTGTTCTTCTCGATCTTGAGGAGCTTGGAGCCCTGCACGGACGGCGCGAGCGTGCCGCGCTGTGGTCCGGTCGGAACGATGCGCGGGTGGTCGTTATTGAATTCCCCATCTTTGTGCATATTGAACGGCGGATATTTGCCGCGTGGATGCTGCGGCTCGGCCGTTGCCACGTTGAGAGGCGCGAAGGTCGCTTCATTACCCTGCTGTGTTCCCGGAGGCTTGTGCGAGAAACGGTCACCGCAACCGCAGTGATAGAGCCAGAAGAGCAAGCCGACGAGGAAGACCGCGGTCACCAGCACGAGAATGATCAATGCGCCTCTCAAAACATTATTCATGGCAAAACCTTATTTTCCCGAGGAGATGTGACCGCGCGCGTGCACGCCTCATCGGCCAAATTGCGCACCGCAACAGCCAATGAGATTAGACCAAACAAGAGGTTCTCTTGAGACCCACACATCTGTCGGTACCAGAAGGCTAGGAGCCGACGTTCGTTATGACAATCGAAAAATCAATGAGACATCCGTGCGCCGCGAATATGGTCGGGGTCACGTCATAGACGCGACCCCATTATTCCTCTTCCCCGTTTATTAGATCTGACCCATCTCGCCTACCTAACTCCCACTACAAACTCGGGGCTACTTCTCAAACGCTTCCTTATTCACGACATAGGGCATCGTGGTCGGGTCGCCGCCGTAGTTCCCTTCCAGCACGTCGATCACTGCCTGGGCAGTGCGCCCAGCCATGCCTTTGTCTGGATCAGCGGAGAGCCGTGTGATCTGCGCGCCACTGGCGAAGTGATGGAACAGCCTCGTGCGGTCGGCGATTTCGGGATCGAGGAGCGGCGAATCCGCCGGTAGAGGCTCTTTCTCAAAGACGTCGAGCGCCGCGCCAGCGATGACTTTGTCTTTCAACGCTTGGGCGAGTGCCTTCTCGTCCACGACCGGACCGCGTGAGCTATTCACGAGATACGCCGTCGGCTTCATCAGCTTGAGCGTCTTCTCGTTGATGAGGTGGTAGGTCGGTTTATCGGCTTCGCCCTCGCGCAACAGCGGTACGTGAATGCTCACGTAGTCGGCGCCGCGCATCGCGTCCTCGAACTCGACGTACTTAATATACGTCTTCTCTTTTTGAATTCCGCGCGCGTGCCGCAAGTCCATCAACTCCTGGATGGAGGCAATATACTCTTCGTTGTGATACGCCGGGTCGTAACACAGCATGTTCATGTCGAACCCCGAACACTTCTTGATCATCGCCAGGCCGATGCGTCCGGTACCGATGATTGCAATGGTCTTGCCCGTGACCTCGTCGCCAAGGAACGGCAGGAATGGGTGCCACGACGGCCACTTCTGTTCCCGCACCAGGCGTTCACTCTGCCACATCTTCCGCGCTAGCATTCCCATCATGAAAAAAGCAAACTCGGCCGTCGCTTCGGTGAGCACGTCGGCCGTGTTTGTAAACGGGACCTTGTATTTGTTAGCGTCGGCGCGGTTGATGTTGTCGAAGCCGACCGCGATCTGCGCCACGACCTTGAGCGAATTTCTGCCCGCTTCAAAAATCTCGGCGTCGATCGGATCGCGCAGCGTGGTGATCAACGCGTCGATGCCGCTCTTCACTTTCTCGATGATCAGCTTCTTCGGCGGCGCCTCGGGGCCCTGGAAGACCTCAAGCTCGTAGCCGCGTTCGCGCAGACGGTTCTCGGCCGGATCGCCAATGCGGGAGGTGGCAAAGATTCGTTTCTTGTTAGTCATGGTTGAAGGAATGGAACGAGAACGAGATCAGCCACTCCGAACGCTTTCGCGAGTTGGCTGCATCGCATGGCTAGGCGTCATGTTGAACATAATCAAACAAGTCGTTTAAGTTGCCGAGTTCGTCCGGCGGCTTCGTTCCTGAAAGAAACCTTTGAAATTCTGGCGAGTATGCGTGCTGGCGACCCGGCCACCATACCCGACACACGCCATCGCTGTGATAGTATTTTCGAAGCAATGTCTCCCATCCGAGCCACAGCGGCTTATCAAGAATTCCCGCTTTCTGTTGATACCAAGCGTTCTCCGACAACTTGAAGAAAGAAAAGAGAAAGTAGTGCGCCATGATCCGCTCTTCGCGGCTGGCCGAACCCCAATTTATCGTCGCTTTTGATATGGCAGATCCAAGAGCGTGGGACTCCATTGCCGGAACATTGATTGAGGCGATGGCTGCCGCTAGGGAATCTACTACCAGAGCTTTCTGAGACCTGGTATTCTGCCGGATACTGATGATCAATGCTATCAGTGTGAATGTTACTGCCAAAGCGCTGACGATTTCAGCGGCTGCAACCAATACCTGTAGATTCATGAACCGGACTACAGATTTTTCTTCGCCCAGGAGCCGACGCGATCGAGTGCCTTCTCGATGTTCTCGATCGAGTTGGCCACGCTGAAGCGCAAATAGCCCTCGCCAAAATCGCCGAAGGCGGTACCAGACAGCGCGGCGACGCCGGCATCGTCGAGCAGCGCGTCGGCCAATTTCTTCGATGGCCATCCAGTTTGTTTAATGTTGGGGAAAACGTAGAACGCGCCTTTCGGCAAGCGGCAGGAAAAACCCTTGATCTTGTTCAGGCCGGCGACCATCACGTCGCGCCGTTTCTTGAACTCGGCGCACATCGTAGTGACCGAGTCCTGCGGCCCGCGGAGCGCTTCGACGCCGGCAACTTGCGTGAAGCTGGCGGTGCAGGAGTTGGAGTTGGTCATCAGACGGGCGACGTGCGTCGCCAAATCGGCGCGCATTACGCCGTAGCCCATACGCCAACCGGTCATGGCGTAAGTCTTGGAGAAGCCGTCGAGCAAAATGCAGCGCTCCTTCATGCCGTCCACCGACATGATGGAATGGTGCTCACCCTCGAAGATGAGGCGACTGTAGATCTCATCAGTCAGCACCATAATATTGCGATCGTCGATCGCGCGCGCGATGCCGTCGATGTCCTTCTTCTCCAGCACGCCGCCGGTGGGGTTCTGCGGCGAATTGAGGATGATGAGCTTCGTGCGGTCATTGATCAGCCCTGGGAGTTCACCGACGTCGAGCCGGAAATCCATCTCCTCGCGCAACTGGATCGGAACGGCTTTCGCGCCGACGTAGTTGATCATTGACTCGTAGATCGGGAATCCGGGATTGGGATAGATGACCTCATCCCCTTCTTCAACCAGCGCAAGAATAGTAAAGAAGATGATGGGCTTACCGCCGGGGACAACGACCACTTCTTCGGGGGTCGCGTTTACCCGGCGCGTCTCACTCACGTACTGCGCAATGGTCTCGCGCAACTGCGGCAAGCCGGCCGAAGGCCCGTAGTGAGTGAAGCCCTTGTGCAAGGCATCGGTCGCCGCCCCGATGATGTTGCCTGGCGTATCGAAATCCGGCTCGCCGATCTCGAGATGGACGATGTCGTGGCCCTTTGCCTCCAGCGCGCGCGCTTTCACCAGAACTTCGAAAGCGGTCTCGGTGCCGAGGCGCACCATGCGTTTGGCGAGGCGGAGTTCGAGGGCCTTATTCATGACGGCGAATTGGCATTATAGCGCGGTCGCGCAATTTGTCTTTCTCTCAAATGTCGCCAAGCCCATGGGCCAAAATCCATTGGGCGTTGGGCGTTTGCTTTCCTTCCTCTACGAAGATTGCGACACGCGCGTCGGAACGCTAGCTTCGCCTTGTTCGCGCAACTTTAATCCGTTCACATGGTCATCCGAATCCTCGTCACTGGCGGCACCTTCGATAAGGAATACAACGAACGCACCGGGCAGCTCTTTTTTAAGGACACCCACATCGTCGAGATGCTCAGGCTGGGACGATCGCGGGTCGAGGTCACCATCCGCACAGTGATGATGATCGACAGCCTCGAAATGACCGACGCCGATCGCGCTCTCATCGTGCAGAACTGCCTTCAGTCGGAGGAGGACCGCATCGTCATCACCCACGGCACCGACACGATGACGGAAACGGCCGCCGCGGTGGCGGGCGCTGTCTCCGGGAAAACCGTGGTTCTCACCGGCGCGATGATCCCCTACGCCTTTGGCAGCTCCGACGGTCTCTTCAATCTCGGCAGCGCGTTGTCATTCGTGCAGGTCCTGCCGCCAGGTGTTTACCTCGCCATGAACGGCAAATGCTTTCCGTGGGACCGCGTCCGCAAAAACCGCGAGCGCGGCGAGTTCGAGGAGATTCAGTCAACCTAGTCGCGTTCGTCACAACCTAACTGCTACATTTCTTGAATATGAATTACATCCTGGCTTTGGCCTTTGGAATCGGAGTCGTCGCTGGGTTGCGTTCGCTCACCGCGCCCGCGGCCGTGGCTTGGGCGGCACACTTGGGATGGTTGAATCTGCACGCTTCGCCCCTTGCGTTCATGGCCTCCACCTGGGCCGTCATCCTGTTTTCGGCGCTGGCGATCTTCGAGCTGGTGGCAGACCTGTTACCCCAGACACCGAAGCGAACTGCGCCCGGGCCGTTGGCCGCGCGCATCGTTACAGGAGGCTTGTGTGGCGCATGCCTGTGGGCATCCGCGAATCAATCGTTGCCCATCGGCGCGGCGCTTGGCGCGATCGGCGCCGTGATCGGGACCTTCGCCGGTTATGAACTTCGGAAACGCCTGGTCATCGGCTTGAACGTCAAAGACATCTTCATCGCCCTACCCGAAGACTTGATCGCAATCGGCTTCGCCTTGTTCTTCGTCACGCGCTGATCATCGTCTCTGACTTCCGCCCTTTGACTTTTGCTCACCCCTCGCCCGGTGCGTCCCTGCTATGGCGACGCTTTCCAATCGTCCGCCGGTTCCATGACCGACCGTGGACCCGTGCCATTCAACCACGCGAGCGCATCCCTGTCGCCGCGCAAATACGCATCCCAAAACGCGGTCGACAGCGCCAGGATTACGCGATGATGATTCGGGTTGCGCGGCTCACGGTCTCCGGGCAAAGCGCGATCGGTGAAGGCCGAATGCTCCGCATTGTTGAGCACCACCTGATATTTCGGCGCGCCCTGCAGCGCGGGATAAACCGCCAGTCGCGATTTCATATCAGCCGGTCCAATCGGAGCGGTATCCTTTGTTCCCGTCATCATCAGCCATGGGATTTTCACCGCGCCGAAAGCTCGTTCCGCGGTCGTCGATACCGGAGTGCTCGGACTGAATATCACCGCCGCGCGAATTCTTGGGTCGGTTAATTTCGTACCGCTCAATGGCAGCGCCTCGCCACTGACTGCCTCGGTCGTCACTGCGCCGAAGGAATGACCAGACATTCCGATCTTGTTAAATCCATTCGGCTAGCAAGCGGTCCGCTCTTGTTCCAAACTTCGAGTTGATCGAGCACCGCGGGGACATCTTGTACCCGCAAGAGAAAGTTTTCCAGCGACGCCGCCTGGCGCATCGCCGCCATTCGCTCGTCCGGCGCTGCGTCCTTCCATACCGCGTCGTCGCTCCCGGGATGCTGTACAAAAATCGCCACATAGCCGCGTGCCGCCCATTGCTCACCCAGAAATTCACTACCCGCACGCGATCCGCCTAGCCCGTGACTGAAGAGCACCAGCGGCGCAGAGCCGTCCTTCGACGGCAGATAGATTCGCGCCGGGATATCGCGGTTCCGCGCCGCGTCGTGCACCGACAAATCGCGCACCTCCGCGTGAAAATTCGGATCGAGCGCCAGCGGATCGTAGTCCGCGCCATGGAGATCACTGGCCGCGATCAGCAAAACGGTCGCGCCCAACGAAAAGACTGCCTTCATATTCTTTATGACCGAACCGCGGAGTGGTAGGTTACACCTCTCGATTGGAAAACTGGCAGATCTGGGACCCGGTCCGCCATTTTTTTTCCTGCCTTCAACATATCATAAGCCGCTTACGATAGATGAAAGATCCGTAGAATAAGGTCGCTCAAGCAGTCCCATCGAAGTTAACGCAGGAGCTTCGCAGATTTTCTCGTAGATTTCCGCCATGAGCTTCATCGATCTCGAGTAGCTGCCGTTTGTTAGAATGCCGCATGAGTTCGTCGGCGAAACTATTTTCAATGACCAGGCTTAGTGTCGATGCCGTTCGGCTTGAATTCGTTTAAGCAGCTCGGTTTGTGCTCGCTCCAGATCATGAGCGAAACTCGCGGTTGTTTGTAGAGCTTCGGGATACATTTCGAAACGTTTTCGCAACTTCTTCGTGGCCGGATCGTAAAAGAAGGAAATGTCCTGGTCGAGATTCGGCACGATCAGATCCTCGCTGAATTTTTTATAATCGGCCATGCGGCTAAGGCCCCAGCGAATCACGGACTCGACTCCACGCACGGCCATGAGCGTTTTCACGTCGAGCAATTCAATGCCGCCGGATTGAAGCAGTGCGGCAATGTCGCCCGGATTGTAATCAGTCGTGAACGTGAATGGATGCAGCGGCGGTATCTCGCCGGCGTCGAGCGCGCGCCGAAACTCCGCCGCTGTTTGATCTTCTTTCGCACCAGAGATTTTTCCGCTTTCGATACTTTCGCGCAATTGCTGTTCGAGCGATGCTAGAATCTGATCACGCCGCTTCGCGTCCTGCTGATGCTGTTGATAACTGTTGAGCCAAAACGCCGCGTAAACGCCGACGAACACGAGAAGCAATTCGGCAATCCATCGACCGATTTTCGAATACGGTACCGTCATCTGATGGTCATCCTACACTGATTACTGACGGTGCCCGCTCACGATTTATCCAGAAGAATCTCACATGAAGATTTTCGCTTGATTCACCGGAATCGATAAAGTGAATCGCAGGGTGGTCGACCGTCAATAGTAAGCTCTTCTCTGAAAGAGTCTGTCCAGCGCGATTTGTTGTTTAGTTTTAAGTTGCTCGTTAGGTCAGTGTAAGACTCGGGATCATTCTTCTCTGGACGGCGGGTGCGTTCGCCGTCGCTACTTCATGAAGCGCCGGACGAGCTGCGCAATCTGATCCGCTGCGACATCGAGCGCAAAATGGCCCGCATCGAGGACGTGGACTTCGGCCTTCGGCACGTCGCGGTGATAGGCCTCCGGTTCCGAAAGCTCGAAAGACAGGTCGTATTTGCCCCAGAGGACGAGAAGGCGAGGCTGCTTCTCACGCATCCAAGCCTGCCACTTGGGGTAGGCGTCGACATTCGTGCGGTAGTCGTAGAAGAGGTCGCTTTGAATGTCGACCTGGCCGGGCTGGTTGAGAAAGGCAAATTCATCGGTCCAGAGATCCGGGTCATAGCGCTCCAGGTTGGGATCGTTCCCGACATGGCGCGTCCGCGTCGTCGGCAGTGACAGGAGATTTGTGCGAAGCGCGCTTTCGTTGGCAGCGCGATCGGCCCAAAAGGCCCGCCGTGTTTTCCAACTCGCTCCCAGGCCTTCGTTGTGCGCCACAGCATCCTGGACGATGAGAGCCTCGATCCGGTCCGGATGGGCCAGAGCCATGCGAAAACCAACGGGGCCGCCGTAATCCTGCATGTAAAGCGTGTAGCGTGAGAGCCCGAGCGCTTCCGTGAAGTGATTCATGATCTCGGCGTAGTGATCGAACGTATACGCGAATTTTTTCGGGTCCGGCCAGTCGCTGTGTCCGAAGCCCGGGTAATCGGGCGCGACAAGGTGATAGCGATCGGAAAGCCGGGCGAAGAGTGGCTCGAACATCCGCGATGAAGAGGGAAGTCCGTGCAGCAGGAGAAGCGTCGGCGCGTCTTTCGGGCCGGCCTCTCTGTAAAAGATGGAGAGCCCATCGATCTGTGTCGTGCGATAAAAAGTTGGGTGTTCCACGGGACGTTCCTTTTCTTGGGCTTCGAGGTGACCGGTAGCAAACCCGATTGAGAAGAGTAGCGCCGAGTTCCTCGCGATAACTAAGACCTTGTCTGCAATATTTGACCTTCCCATTTTCTGTCTCTCCTTATCAAGAATTTGAATGTCTCTGAGGGCGGTTTGCGCTCCACTCCATGACCGGGCCGGCGATTTCGGAAACTTCCCGAATCAATGAGTTCAAGAAAGCCGATAAATCGGTGCAGGGAGCGAGAGTGGCGCTTTGGCCGGCCCACAGAGGCAGAAGATCCGAGCGGCCCGCCGCCTCTGCCGCGATCGAGAGGTTTGTGACGAGTCCCCGTTGCAGTGGATATGGCAAAATCTCGGTTCCCTCTCGGTTCAACTCCTCCATCAAGGGGTTGTGGATTCCCCGTGCGAGTCTTCCCGTGAAGCCCTTTGTCAACGCGGTGTGCCCGGCCTTTCTTCGCAGCACAGCTTCGCGATGAAGGCGGCTGGCGCCGGATTCCTCGTAGGCCAGGAATACCGTTCCCATTTGAACGGCCTCTGCGCCGAGAGCGAGGGTGGCTATTACTCCCCGTGCATCTCCTATACCGCCCGCCGCGATCACCGGCACATCGACGATGTCCACGATCTGAGGGACGAGCGACAACGTGCCCGTCAATGAATCCTCCGCGGCCCGGAGGAATGAACCGCGATGCCCCCCGGCTTCGAAGCCTGAAGCGGCGATGGCATCCACCCCGGCCTCCTGAAGTGCTGCAGCCTCATCGGGTGTTGTCGCCGCGCCAATCGTGACGATGCTTTTCGCCCGGCATTCCTCTAAAATTTCTTTTGGCGGAATTCCATAGATGAAGCTGAAAACCGGTACCTTCGCGTCCAACAACACGCGAGCCTGATCTTCAAATCGGGCCGGTGAGTACGGTTTGTACGCTGGACGAGGTGCTCCCAGGGCGGCGAGATGGATGGCCAGCGGCGCGAGGCTCCGATTGAATCCGCTTTCATTCGATGCTCGGGCACCTTCGTCTTCCATCGACACCCACAAGTTCATTGCAAACGGTTTAGATGTAAGGGAGCGAATCTCCGCGATTACATCTTTGATCGCCTCCGGCGCCAAGCCGTGCGCACCGAACGATCCGAGTCCGCCAAAGTTGGAGACCGCTGCCGTCAATCTTTGCGATGACAACCCGCCGAGCGGACCTTGAATGATGGGATAGTCGATCCCGAGTTTCGCTGTGAGTCGGTTCCGATTCCAGGAGGCAGGCATCAGGACACCTCAAAGATCACTTCCAGCTCGACCGGGGTGCCGAGCGGAAGGCTTGCGACGCCATACACCAGGCGGCAAGGGCTCTTCTCTTTTCCGAAGATGTCTTGCAGTAACTCCGAAGCGGCGTCAGCGACTTTCGGCTGATCGCGGACATCTCCCGAAGTGGCCACCGACACGCCGAGCCGGACGATCCGCGTCACTTTGTCGAGCGATCCCAAATGTTTTCTCGCGACCGCGAGGACGTTGAGCGCCGCGAGGTGCGCCGCCTTGCGCCCCGCTTCCACATCGAGCTCCGCGCCGACGCGTCCAATGAATTTCGCCTCGTGGCCTTCCGTGGGAAGCATGCCAGTCAGAAAAAGCAGATTGCCCGTCTGGACCGCTTCCACATAGGTACCGAACGGCTCAGGCGGCGCCGGGAGCTTGATGCCAAGTTCTTTCAGCCGCTGCTCGGCGCTGGCCGGCTGAGAGCCTTCGCGGGTTACCATTTGCCAACGTGCGCACCACCATCCACGTGCAGCACCTCCCCTGTGATCTGGCGAGCTTCTGTTAGATAAACGACGGCGCTGGCAATGTCCTCAATGGTGGAGATTGTGCCCATCGGCGAAAGCGTTTTCAGGAAATCCTTCGGATCCTGGGCGTGAAGCGGTGTGTCGACGACTCCGGGAGCTACGGCGTTGAATCGAATGTGCTCTTTCGCGTATTCAAAAGCCAGGCTTCTCAATCCTGCGTTCAGGCCACCTTTAGTGATCATAGAAAAGGAAGCGGGTATGCCGGCAATTGGATTGTCGACCAGCGATGCGGTGATACTCACGATGCTGCCGCCAGTCTTCTGCGCCTGCATCTGTTTAACCGCAAGCTGCGTGATGTAAATGAAGCCTGCGAGGTTGGTCGAGACGAGAGCGCGAAAGTCGTCTGCCGTGTACTCCGTGAACGGCTTCACTAAGAAGATACCGGCGTTCGTGACGACGGCATCGATCGATCCGAACTTCTTGATCGCGAGTTCTGCAACTTTCTGCGCCGTTTCAAATTGACCTATGTCGCCGTCGATCAAGGCGAGGTGGTCGGAAGCTCGAAGCTCCTTCGATTTCGTCGCGCTCCGCGCGGTTCCTACAACATCGTAGCCGCGCGCGAGAAATGCTCGCACAACGCCCGCGCCGATACCTTGCGAGGCTCCCGTAACGATCACCGTCTTCTGTGTATTTGCCATTCCAAGCTGCCCTTGTTTAACCGGTCACATTGTTATTTATCGGTTACGCCCCGGTAGACGCTCTCATTACAAATCGCCGCGAGGAGAAACGCTCCAGCAGCGGCTCCGAACACGGAGAAATCCAATGGAGCCTTGATCCCGAGCGCCGTCGTCATGGTGACAGCGAACGATAACAGGAGCGAGCCACCCGCAAGAGCGACCCACCGCAACTGCCACCCAATGAGCAGGCCCAAGGCAACCAAGAGCTCGCCTAAGGTCGCGGCCGAGGCGAGAGCGGCGATGGCAGGCTTCGGGGCAAACCAATTCAGTGTCGCGACGTAATTGACAAATGATTGCCAATTTCCCCAGGCGACGTTTGGCGCCCCAGACGGCCCCCACATGCCGAAGCGGTCCGCGACGGCTGACAAGAAACCCGCCGCCAGAGCCAGGCGAAGGAACCACTGCGCGGCATTCATAACTCGTGCTTTGTTCATTCTTGGGCTCCTTGGAAACTAGCGAAGTCTTGATTTCCATTTCAGTCTCTTCACTTGATCACAACGAGGCGGACAAATGCGCGTCCAGACGGCGCAAACACGCCGCACCGCTGCGTTAACTCCGACAGGATCCACGCCAGTCCGCGATTTATCCAGACGAATCTCACATGGAGATTTTCAAATTGTTGCTTCGCGGCAAAAGGCGTGGTGCGGAGATCGATCTCGAGTAGCGTTGCTTCGAATGCGCTGGGTGGTATTTCTTCGAGCGGTGAACGTCGGTGGGACAAATCGATGCCAACCGGCGCTCATCGCGAAGCAGTTAGCCAGGTTCGATATCGTCAACATAGGCGCNNTGCCATTCAAATGCGAGATCATGATCTGTCCCGCGCGCGACATCATTAAACTTGCAGCGAAGGATCCCTTCTCAGGACAACCCTCGGGCCCGGACATAGTCCGGTTCGTGAGCGTGTTAGCCAAACGACTTCGCGCGCCGCCTCCTCTTCCTCTCAGTCTACCCTCGGACGATAACTGGTTGCTGAAGATCATTGCGATCCAAGACCGATTCGTCTTGGGTCTGTATCGTCGGCAGATGAAGGCGATCAGCTACCTCGGCAAGATCGAGAAGCGCCTGGGTGTGGCTGTAACCACGCGCAACTGGAACACGATCGAAAAGGTCGCAAAGATTCTGCACGATTGTTAGCTCGTTAGCATTACGCGTGCTGAGGAACCTGCGTAGGCCTGGAAGGTATCGTTATTCAGCCAGCGCCGCACTCGCCAGGTCTCCAACACCGAATTCTGACTGGCATCCTTTTTCGCTCCAAGACGCTTTAGTTGTTGTCGTTTCGAGCGCTCGATCATCCGCATCACAGGGGCATCGGTGTCTGCGACGTCCGGCAGCTTCTTCCACGTCGTGCCGGCAAGCTCGTACAAATCAAAAGTGTAGTATTTCCCGCCTGATCTGTAGTTGAGCGCGAACCGTCTTGAATCCGGCGCCCACACAAGCTTACCAGTTTCCGTTTTTAGTGAGCTACCGTCATCAGGATCGCTGAGCTTAACTATGGGCTTATCGTCGCCAGCTCTCACGAGCACCGCCGTCTCAGCGTCGACGACGCGGTATTCCCAATTTTTGTCCGGGGAGAGGATTGGTTTGTGCTGCCCTTCTGAATCCTGAGCGCGGAGAACGCACGGCAACAGGCAGACCAGAACGAGCAAATAAAATCTTCGCATGCGACAGCACATAACGGCTCGGTGCGGAGATGTCGATCACTCCCGCGTCGCGCCATCCCCACTTTCTACTTTAGCCTTTTTACTTCCTACTTTGTTTGGCATCCACGCCAGTCCGCGATTTAGCCAGACGAATCTCACCTGAAGATTTCGTTTTCCGAATACGCTCGCCTTCGACAGTGCCAATTGATCTTCTAAGAATTGCAAAGCAATGAGCATCGTCGGAACAGTGGACAGCCTTTGGCGGTATCCGGTCAAAAGCATGCGCGGCGAAGAGATGGATGAAATGTTCGCCGGCTACGCGGGAGTTTACGGCGATCGGCTTTTTGCCTTCGCGAGTTCCGCCAGTCCGAAGGGATTTCCGTATTTCACCGGACGCGATCAACGTCAGATGACTCGCTACCGCGCGCGCTTCCGAAATCCGGAGAAAGCAGCGCGGCCGGTCAACTTAAGTGAAGCCGAGAAGCTGGCGTCGGGCGCGAATCCGATCTCGGCTGACGTATCCGAGTTGATGATCGATGTCGAAACACCGGACGGGAAGACTTTTGCGATTGATGACCCGGCTTTGATCGACAATCTGCGCTTAGACATCGACGGAAAGCACGAGCTCACACTGCTTCGCTCGGATAAGGCGATCACTGACTGTCGTCCTTTGTCGATCTTCTCCGTGCAAACGGCAAAAAAACTGGGCGAGGAAACCGGCGTCGCCGTCGATAAGCGTCGCTTCCGCGCCAATGTCTATCTCGATCTAACGAGCAGGCACGGCTTCGCCGAAGATGAATTCGTGGGACGCTCGTTGCGCATTGGCTCAAAAGTAACCGTCGCCGTTCTCCAACGCGATGGGCGTTGCATGATGATCACGCTCGATCCCGACACTGCGGAAAAAACGCCGGCCATATTGAAAGCCGTCGCCCAAGCGCACGAAGGAATGGCCGGTGTCTATGGCGCCGTGCTCGCGGAAGGAATGATTCGCAAAGGCGACCCTGTCGAGTTGCTAGATTAAACCGCGATTCCGAATGCTGTCTTCACTTCTTCCTTTTTCCTTCTTCCTTTTTACTTCCACCTAGTTGAGTGCCGAAAAGCTGGTCGGGTCCATGAAATATCGGTCGATATGGTCCACCAGTGGTCCTTGTTTCTCCGATTCGGCCTTCACCTTCTGCCATTCCGGATCGGCTTGGAAAGCGGCCCAATTCTTCTCCCCTTCCTGACGGCTGGGATGCTCCAGAATGTAGATAAACAGATTCTGGGAACTCGGCGCATCCTCGGGCGACCAATAACCGACACTCTTCATGTTGTGCCGCTTGAAGATCGCGTCGGTGTAATTACCAAAGCGAGCTTTCAGAGCGTCCATCTTGCCCTCGTTGACGTGATATAGGCGCAATTCGTAAACGTGGTGCGGCGATTCCGAATTGGATCCGCGGAGCGTGCTCAAGCAGAGCATCGCCGCGGCACCGCAAAGAAAAGATAGAACATAGGATGCTTTCATGTCGTTCCTTTCAAAAAGGTTTAGTTACCGCAGCGATTTGAACCCCGCTCGCATTTCGGCCACGAGGATCTCCGGCTGTTCCCACGCGGCGAAGTGCCCGCCCTTGGCGACCCTGTTGTAGTGAATGAGTTTGGGATACGCCTTCCCCGCCCAGCTTCGTGGGGCTTGATAGAGCTCGTCCGGAAAGGCGGTCACGGCCACAGGAATCGCAACGTTCTTCGGGGCAAAAAAGGCGAGCTTGTTTTCCGCATAGAGACGAGCCGAAGAAACCCCGGTGTTCGTCAGCCAATAGAGGGTGATGTTGTCGAGGATGTCGTCTCGCGTCAGGCCCTCCGACTTACCGTCAAAGACGCGCGCGATGAGCGCGTAACTGCTCGCGTCGTGGTCGATCATCCAAGCGGCCAGAGCGATCGGTGAATCCGCGACCCCGTAGATCGACTGCGGGCGGTTCTTCATCTCCAGGGCGTAGCCCAGGCCCTGTCCGTAGAAAAATGCGAGCTGATCGTACGCGCTTTTTTCCTCGACTGAGAGGCCTGATGGCGCCGGCGCACCAGCAAAAGCCGCCTTGTCGATCTCGGGTGGAACCGCGCCAGGCATGTTCGTGTGGATGCCAAGTAATTCCGGAGGCGCTTCTACCCCCATCAGATCGGTAATAAGCGCACCCCAATCGCCGCCTTGCGCGACGAATTTTGTGTAACCAAGGCGCTTCATCAGAACGATCCACGCACGCGCGATGTGCACCGGGTCCCAGCCGGTCGTGGTCGGCTTGCCCGAAAACCCGTAGCCCGGCATCGAAGGAATCACGACATCGAAAGCGTCTTCAGCCTTTCCACCATGAGCTACAGGATCGGTGAGCGGGCCGATGATCTTCAACTGCTCGGTGATCGAGCCGGGCCAGCCGTGCGTGACGATAACGGGCAGCGCGTTCTTTTCTTTCGAACGCACGTGAATGAAGTGGATGTCTAATCCATCAATTGTTGTTACGAATTGCGGCAGCGCCTTCAGTTTCGCCTCGCACTTGCTCCAATCGTAGTCCGTCGCCCAATAGCGCGCGAGTTTCTGGATCGTCGCGAGCTGCACACCTTGCGATTGATTCGTGACCGTCTCCTTCTCGGGCCACCGCGTCGCCGCGATGCGTTTGCGCATGTCGGCAAGCGCCTCTTTGGAAGCGCTAAACTTAAACGGACGAATTGCTTTGTCGTCGGCCGCCGTGGTGCCGGAAGCGGCGGGCGATGGGCTTTGCGCCCAGGAAAGGGAGGTGAAGCCGAGGGCGGCGATGACTACGGGAAGCGCTATTTTCATGAACGGCCTTTCTTGTTGAGGTCAAAGAGGCTCGTCCGGAAACCCTGCCACCCTGTCACGGCGAACCGCGAAGCCTTGGCTTCGCATTTGTGTCTAGTCCAAGAAAAATAAAAGATAAGACAAGGCGTTGGCGAGCCAAATCGACGTCTGCGCCACGGCGGACCAGCCGGGATAATTCTTAATTCCTACTTCTGAGACTTCCAGATTGCTCTTTCCAAGTCTGCGCTTCTTCATGTTGATCTTGTTCCCCTTAACTAAGGATCGCAGCGTAGCCTTCTTTGACGTTTGAATTTTTCAGCGTTTGACTCTCAACTCTCAACTTCCTCGATTTGAAATCGCTCACTGAACATCTTTGGTTTGAGGTCCCGGGCCGACGCGGGTTCATCAACGTCACGCCGAAAATCGAGCAACTTGTTGACCGGAGCGGCGTGACCGAAGGCCTTTGCCTCGTCAACGCCATGCACATCACCGCCTCGGTGTTTATTAATGACGATGAATCGGGACTCCATCACGATTACGAGCTCTGGCTGGAAAAACTCGCGCCGCACGAGCCGACGACCGCTTATCGACACAATCGCACTGGCGAAGACAATGCTGACGCCCACCTCAAGCGTCAGATCATGGGTCGCGAAGTCGTCGTCGCGATCACCAAAGGCAAACTGGACTTCGGGCCGTGGGAACAAATTTTCTACGGCGAATTCGACGGCCGACGGCGCAAGCGAGTGCTCGTCAAAATAATTGGAGATTAACCGTTCTGAAACTCGTTCGCTGCCCGCGCTCACTCGCTCCTACACTTGGCGCCAGTGCCAGTCCGGCTCGGACCCTTCTATGTCGCTCATCCCGTTCGCTCCATTCAGCTGCTGGTCTCTCAGCTTCTCAACTCCGTAAAGGAGCGTGGCTCCCACGGAGCTTTTACGCTCTCAACTATCAACTTCTCCGATACTCTTCATCACTGACCTTTTCCATCCAGTCGACCGGCTTGCCGTTCAACGCTTCTTGAATGGCGATATGAGTCATCGCAGTCGTCGGTGTCGCGCCGTGCCAATGCTTCTCACCGGGCGCAAACCAGATCACATCGCCCGGCCGGATTTCCTCGATCGGCCCGCCCCAACGCTGCGCCCAACCGAGGCCGGACGTGACGATCAACGTCTGACCGAGTGGATGTGTATGCCAGGCAGTGCGAGCACCTGGCTCGAACGTGACGCTTGCGCCACGAACACGCGCCGGTTCGGGTGCCTCGAATAGTGGGTCAATGCGAACTTTACCAGTGAACCATTCTGCAGGCCCTTCACCCGAGGGTTGTGAACCGATTCGTCTAATTTCCATTTTCTTCCTTCTTACTTTCTATAAACTACTTCGCGCCGAGAAACTCTAGCAGCGCGCGATGCCACTTCTCCGGCTGCTCGAAGTGCGGGATATGTCCGCATTGGTCGATCTCCACCAGCTTCGCGTTCGGGATCTGCTTCGCCACTTTGCGGCCGAGCTCGGGGTAGTTCCCCATCGTCGCCGCCACTTCCGGCGCGACACGATCTTTGCCAATCGCCGTCCGGTCCTGCTGCCCGATCACCAGCAACGTCGGCGGTTTCACGAGCGCAAACTCATGCGCCACGGGCTGTTCGTAGATCATCTGCGTCGTCAACGCGGCTGACCACGCCAGCCGCCGGTATTCGCCGCTCGCCATCTGGCGCACCTGCACCCGCGCGTATTCGTCATACTCCGGCTTCGGGTTCGCATAGTAGGCGCGCATGTAGCCGCTGATCTTCTCCTCGGTCTGCGCGAGCTGCGCTTCGTAGAGCTTCTCCGTCGAGACATACGGCGCCTTCTCCTTGTAATCCTCGAGCCCGATCGGGTCCTCGAGGACGAGCTTGGTGGTGAACTCCGGATACATGAGCGCAAACCGCGTCGCGACCATGCCGCCCATCGAATGACCGACCACTGCCGCCCGCCTGATGCCTAACGAATCGAGCAGCCGCTTCGTGTTTTCCGCCAGCAGGTGAAAGCTGTAATGGATGTCCGGCTTCGACGATTTGCCGAACCCGATCTGGTCCGGCACGATCACGCGATAGCCGGCTTTCGTCAGAACCGCGATCGTCTCCTTCCAGTAGGCGCCAAAGAAATTCTTGCCGTGGAACAGCACGACCGCGCCTTTCTCTTCCCCGCTCGGGCGCACGTCCATGAACGCCATCCGGAGATCCTGCCCTCGATCTTCAGATCGAAAAAATTGACCGGGTGCGGGTAATCGTAGCCCTCCATCGCGATCCCGAGTGGCTCGCGTGATGTCGCCACCGGTTCCGCGGCCAGAGCGGACACCGCGACCAGCCACAGCATCGTCCCGAGAAGTCTCCGCGAATTCATAACGTCAAGTAATCGTGCGTGCGCCCCTGCGCAGCCGTTCGCAGCAGCGCCTCCTACTTAGGACCAAGAACCGAAATGCCTACGCGAGAAGCTCTTCGAGTTCTTCAGTGGTGAGGCCGGTCATGAGCGGTTCCTCGCTGTCGATGGCGGCGTCGATCGCCGCGCGTTTTTTATCCTGCAGCCGCAGGATTTTTTCTTCGACGGTGTCGCGGGTGATCAACTTGTAGGCGGTGACGACACGGGTTTGCCCGATGCGATGGGCGCGGTCGGTGGCTTGCGCCTCGACCGCGGGATTCCACCACGGATCGAAATGAATGACGGTGTCGGCGGCGGAGAGATTCAGGCCGACGCCGCCGGCTTTCAGGCTGATCAGGAAGACTGGAATCGTGGAATCGCTCTGGAAGCGATCCACCACTTCCTGACGCTGTTTGGTAGAGCCGTCGAGATAGCAGAATGGAATCTCGAGCTTCTCCAGGCGTTCGCGAATGA
>PNAS01000062.1 GCA_003169695.1 Spartobacteria bacterium | reverse complement strand
CAACGCCAACGCCAACACCAACACCGACGCCAACACCAACACCGACGCCGACTCCCACCCCCACGCCGACACCAACACCAACGCCAACCCCAACGCCAACACCGACGCCGACTCCCACCCCCACGCCGACACCAACACCAACGCCAACGCCAACCCCAACACCGAGTCCGTCACCGTCACCGACAGCGACTCCAACCGGTACCCCTTGTCAGACACCCGCTGCGCCTACAAACCTTGGAGCAACTGCACTCTCATCCAGCCAGATCAAACTGACGTGGACTGACAATGCAAATAACGAGAGTGGTTTTCGGATTCAACGGTCTACCGACGGCGTCAACTTTTCATTCATCGATGGTATTGTTTTACCCCCTAATTCTACCACCTACACAGATAGTTGGCGGACGCCGGCAACGACCTATTATTATCGGGTGGGAGCGTTGAATCCTTGCGGGCACTCGGCAGACTCCAATACAGCAAGCGCTACAACACTGCCTCCTCCAACTCCAACGCCCACTCCTTGTCAGACACCTGCTGCGCCCACAAAGCTTGGAGCAACTGCCATCTCCTCCGGCCAGATTACTCTCTCGTGGAGTGACCAATCAAATAACGAGAAGAGTTTTCAGATTCAACGGTCTACCAACGGCGTAATATTTGCCTTCATCGCTACTGTTCACGCCAATGTCACCACCTACACCGATAATGGGCGCGCCGCAGGAACAACCTATTATTATCAAGTCCGGGCGGTTAATTCTTGCGGGCCCTCGGGAGAGTCCAATACTGCAAGCGCTACGACACTACCCTAGCTCCGTTCCAACGCCTACACCCTCTATTTAGAAACCGACGCCGACTAATTGCCAGGCGACGAAAACGGCGCGCCCGGATCCGGGGAATGTCCACTCGGCAAGTTATGCCGCGATTGCCGTCCACGTTCAGGCTGGCGGTGCTGATTGGGCCGGGTATCTGGCGGGGTCGGGCAGCATCGAAGTCGAAGTCGAATTTACCACTGACCATTACCCGCATTGACTGCTCCAGCAACTGGACTGGATACGTCCATACAAATGGCCGGAGAGACTCCCAGGAGGCCGAGATCGCGGCGACTGGCCTTCAACCGTCGGATGGTCGGGAAGCGGCGTTGGTTGCGAGGGTAGCACCGGGAAACTACACCGCCATCGTGCGCGGCGTCGGAAAGACGACGGAGGTGGGATTGGTGGAAGTTTACAATTTGCAGTGAGTGAGTACGAACTCCGTGGATGATCTTTTCGTGCGCGCTTGCTTGTCATCCTGAGGCACAGAGACGGCAAAGGAACCCCGCAACCGGAGCGTCGACTTACCGACGACGAGGAAACGTCTACTGCATTGGAGAGGTCCCTCGTCCGGCAGCCGCCGGACTCGAGATGACACAGAGAACGGGATTCGTCGCCGAGAGTGCGATACTTGAATAGCCACCATCCATCTGTTAGTCGCAATAGGTGAACCCGCTGCTTTATGCCATTATCGGCTCCCTCGTCGGGGCGGGGATGGCGGCGCTCATTTTCGTCCTGGCGCGACGTGATCGAGCGGGCGAGTCGGAATTGGCGAAGCGACTCGAAATGTTTGATCGCGCGCAGGAACGGGAAGAGAAAATGTTCCGGGACGAGTTTTCCCGGAATCGAGAGGAATCGGCGGGCTCGGCCAAGGCGCAGCGGGAGGAGCTGGCCGGCGCGCTGAGAAATGTGAGCGACACCACTTTGAAGTCGCTCACCGAAATCAGCGGCATGCTGCGCGATCAGCTTGATCAGGTTACGGGCCAGACACGACGGCTCACGGACAATGTTGATTCGCGACTGAAAGAATTGCGCGAGGAGAACACGCAGCAAATCGAAAAAATGCGCGCGACAGTTGATGAAAAATTACAAGGCACGCTCGAGAAAAGGCTGAGCGAATCGTTCAAGCTGGTCAGCGAGCGCCTCGAGCAGGTGCATCAAGGACTTGGCGCGATGCAACAGCTCGCGAGTGACGTGGGCGGATTGCAGCGGCTGTTGACGAATGTGAAAACGCGTGGCGCGTGGGGGGAAGTGCAGCTCGGTGCGTTACTCGAACAATTGCTGACGGCCGACCAGTTCGCGCGGAATGTGAGGACACGGGAGGACAGTGGCGAGACGGTTGAATTCGCGATCAAATTGCCCGGCGACGAAAACGGCGCGCCCGTCTGGCTTCCCATTGATGCGAAATTTCCGGTCGAAGATTATCACCGCCTCGTGGCGGCGCAGGACAAGGCCGACCTGCCGGCGACTGAGACCGCGATGCGCAATCTCGAAACGCAGTTAAAGAAAGGCGCGAAAGATATTTGCGCGAAGTATATCAACCCGCCGAGAACAACTGACTTCGCGCTCATGTTCCTGCCGACCGAAGGACTCTACGCGGAGGCAATCCGGCGCGTGGGCTTGGTGGAGCAGGTGCAACGCGATTGCCGGGTCGTGTTTGCGGGACCCACGACGCTCGCGGCGCTGCTGAACAGTTTGCAGATGGGATTCCGCACGCTCGCCATTCAGAAGCGATCGAGCGAAGTCTGGAATTTGCTCGCGGCGGTGAAGAATGAATTCGGGAAATTCGGCGATTCGTTGTCGAAGGTGAAGGAGAAGCTCGATCAGGCATCGAGCGACATGGACAAAGTGGCGGTGCGCTCGCGCGCGATCACGAAAAAGCTCCGCGACGTGGAAGAGTTGCCGACGAATCCACAGCCCCTCTTGCCGGAACTGTTGCAGGACCCGGAGGAGGAAGACCGGTAGCGGCTTCCTTATGCGCAGCGCTGGTGCCGTGCGACGGTGCAATTGCGGCTAACCGGCCAGCCCGATTCGAAAACTGTTAGCGCGGATCTGGCTTCGATGTGAGCGAGGCAACAATTTGCTCGAAGCGTGGATCACCCCGCAACGGATCCCAAAAAGGATCGAGACGGATCTCGCCGTAGGATACGCCTGCCGGGATTTTGGTGAGAATCTTCAGTTGCTCCATCGCCAGGTCGGACTCGCCGGTCCAGGCACAGATCACCGCATAAAAATAAAGGATTTCCGCGCCATCGAGCGCGTCTTTCGTTACAGGGAGAAGCTCGACGGCCCGGCGCGCCTGCTCAAGGGCCTCTTCTTTTCGCCCCAGCGAAGCATCGATCAAACCTAGGAAACAGAGTGCGGAGCCGTCATTGGGGTCTGCGCTGACGACTTGCTCCTGCTGCAGACGCGCGGCGCTAAAGGCGGCGCGTGCACCAGTTGAGTCTCCTTTCATCCGCGCAACTAAACCGTGCGCGTAAGCTCGGCTAAATTCGACCGCACCTATGCCTCTCCCGCGCAAGCTCCTCTCGACCAGCGCTGCCAAGGCACGATCCGCGGCGACGGAATCGCGTCGGTACAAACCGAGAAAAAAGCGCTGGCGTGTCAAATCCAGCGATGACGCGGGGTCGTCCGAGAGGATCCTTTCGAGAGCGGCATGCCATGATTGGGTATCGGCTTGCTCATGGAAGTCGATCCAACCAGGAAGTAGCCGTATGTAATTGTTCTTTGACAAGGGCAACGCCGCGATCAGAAACCTCTCTGGCTTGTTTATATTCGCGCAAACAAATATAAGTGAATGCGGCCCCGAAGAGGAGGTCACGGTTTTGCGGATCCAACTCCATTGCCTGCATGAAGTCGCGCTCGGCTTCATGCCAGCGCCCCTGTCTTCGATCGATGTATCCACGCCATTCAAAGATTCGTGCGTTGTTGGGCATTCCGCGGACCGCGATGGCAAGTTCGTCCCGCGCGTGGTCGTAATCGCGGTAGCCGTTGTAAAAATGCACAGCCAAGGCGAGGTGTGCCTCGCCCGAATCCGGCCTCAGTCGAAAAGCGGAATTGATTGCCGCATTCGCCAACTCCAGGCGACGGGGCGTGTGATCGATGTCGTTCCAGTAGATCCCGTCGTGAGCCTCAGCCAACTTGCAATATGCCAGAAGAAAAGCCGGGTCCCGCGTGATCGCTTGGTTGAGCAATTCCACAGCTTGGAAAAGATTTTTCTCGGTATTAAGGCCATAATATGAGGCCTCGTCGATCAAAGATATAGCGTGAACATGAAGATCGTTGGTCGGTCGCTCTTCAATGGCTGCTATTTCGCTAAGCGAGAGCTTTGCCTGAAGCTGATCGGCAATAGCTTTGGCAATTTCGCTTTGAATCGCGAATACGTCTGCGAGGTCACGGTCGTCGGTCTGTGCCCAAAGGTGCGCATCTGTCCGGGCATCAATCAACTGGACGTTTACCCGCACTTTCCCACCATCCCGTTGGACGCTGCCTTCAAGTAGATGCGCTACGCCGAGCTGTTGCCCGATCTCACGCAGATTCCGAGCAATCCCGCTCTTGTATTGCATCACGCTTGTGTGGCTTATCACTTTCAAGTCTGCGATTTTGGCGAGATTAGTCAGAATTTCGTTCTGCACCCCATTAGCAAAATATGCGTTCTCTTGGTTCGCACTCAGGTTTTCGAATGGCAGCACGGCGATGCTTTTTTTTGGAATCGAGGAAGCGCTGGGAGAAACATGAGGATGAACTCCCTGGAAAATCAGAATTGTGATGACGGCAAGCAGGACACCAATAATTAGAAGATCAAGCTTGCGGCCGGTGCCGCGAGTGATTGCCCCGCCAGGCGCGACATCTTCGGTGCGCTTAATTCCCGCTGGTGTCATTTCGAACGCCCAGGAGAAAATCAACGCGATCGGGAAACCGATTATTAATAAGAGAACAACAAGTCGAACCGCCCAACTGGGTATGTCGAAGAACGGAAAAATCTGGCTGGCGATCTGTATGAGCAGCCATGCCACGACGCCGTAGCGATCGCGATCTTGTAAACGTTGCGCCGTTTTAGCTCGACCAAGAAGTTATTCAGACTCACGGCTAAGTTTATCCGCAAATTTCACGGATTGCCTATGTTACCACAGAAGAAGAAATGGCCGCGAGTCTTAACCGGCGTGCGCGGAGGCTTTCGAACTGCACATGCGACTGAGGCGGCGATGCAAATTGAATCTCCTTTCCTCGGTAAATTTTCCACGCAGTTGGGTGGTGGAATGCCTCTAGATCTCTAGTAAGCGTAATCTTCCGGTGGGAGATCCCTCGCGGTCCGCGCGGCGAGGGACGGCCCGCGACAAATACCGCCTACAACACCTCAGCCCATTTCTCGCGGTCTTTGAGCATGACCTCGCGCAGCAGGCGAATCGGGAGCATCCCGTGGTTGAGCAATTCGTCGTGGAATTTCTTCAGTGAAAAATTTTCCCCCTCCTGCGCTTCGTAATCTTTGCGCAGCTTGAGAATCTGGAGCTTGCCTAGCGTGTAATTCAGATAGCCGATGTCGAACGTTCCGCGCATCGCCTCGGCCCGCGCGGGCTTCTCTTCGTAATAGCAATTCTCCTGGAAAAACTTTGTGGCGTCATCCACCGACATTCCCTGCGTGTGCATCTTGATCGAAACGCAGAGGCGGCACAGACGAAGCATCGATTGCTGTGCTTGCGCCATTCGGTATTTCGCAGAGTGCCTTATCTGCTCGTCGGTCGGGTTCGGTCCGTACGCGCTGCCGAACCCGGCGTCGATCACCATCTTTTCACAGTAATGCGCCCAACCCTCGATGAAGGAAGTGGTTCCAAAAATCTTTTCCGGCCTCGTGGCCTTCGAGGCGTTCAGGTGAAGGAACTGTACGTAATGCCCCGGATAAGTTTCGTGGATCGAAATGATGTCGGCGCTGTAGGCATTGAATGAAGTCAGCCATTCGTTCTTTTGCTGCTCGGGCCATTCGTCCTCGGTCGGCGTGACATAGAAGTAGGCTTCCGTGGCCCGTTTCTCGAAGGGGCCGGGTGTGTCCATCGAAGCAAAACTGGTCGCGCGCCGATACCGCGGCGTCTCTTTCACCTGAGCGCGAACTTCCGAGGGAATCGTGACCAGCTTGTGTTCGACTACGTATTTGCGGACCGAATCCAGCTTTTTCGTAATTTCGGGAATCAGGTTCTCGGAAGTCGGGTGCTCGCTCTGGATTTGCTTGAACACTTCGGACGCCGGCTTGTCCGCATCGATTTTCTTCGCGGCCTCGGCGAAAACTTCGTGTTCGTGTTTTAATTCTGAGAATCCGAGCTCGAGAATTTTTACCGGCGGCAAATCGACCAGCTCGGTCTGAGCGAGAAAACGCTGATATTTTTCCTCGCCGATTGCAAATTGGGGACTCGCATTCGGCAATTTTTCCTTTTCTAGCCACGCCGCATAATCGGCCAGCGCCGTGGCCGCGCGGCGATTTGCTTGCATAAAGGCCGCTCGCAAACTCTCGTCCTTCAATTCGCCCAAGGCATCGATCAGGTCTTTTTTCAGAAAATCCGAGGATCCGCGCGCAATCTGTATTGCAAGCTCCACGTAGGGCTTTGGGAGCACGTCGGCGAGATTGGTTTTCGCGGCAATCATGATGTTGGGCGCCTGGTTCTCGACGACGATGATGCTGCGAACGCGGTCCTCGATCGGCGCGTATTTGCGCTTCACGTAAACGTTCACGTCGATGGCGCTGGCGTAGGTCATCGGATTCTGCTCGTAGATGGCCATATCGTGCGTGAGAAAGAGTTCCTTCTTGATCGCGACCTGCAAAAGACGGAGATCAATCGCCGCCCGCAGGCTGAGTTTGGCTACGTCGAATTTGCTCAGCCGATCGTCGAAACGTCTGAGCCGTGCCAGCTCCGCATCGATCGCGAGCCGCGTGTATTCGCCGATTCGGCCATCGTATTCATGAAAACCCAGGGCGGTGGCGTGCAGCGGCCGGGCTGCGAGGTAGCCGCGAATGAATTCATCCGCGACGTTGTCCAGCTCTGCGTCGGGCTTCACTGATGGAGAAGGTTTGGGGGTCGGGGAATGCTTCGGGGTCGGCGACGGCTTCGGCGACGGTGTCGCTGAGGGTGTCGGCGAGGCCTTCAGCGAAGATGAGGGCTTCGGCGATGGTGGCGGTGCGGGCTTCCTCGATGACGATGACGAAGGCTTCGGCGACGGGGACGGCGACGGCGATGGCGCGGCTGGCACACTCCAAAGCGGCAGGCAAAGCGCGAGACTGAAAACAAAAGAGTGTAATCTCATGGACGGAAGGACCCGATTTCCCGCGGCGTGACCTTAGCGGACGGTTTGCGCGTTGCCAAAAATTTCCGTATGAGCGATCATCGTGGAATCCGAGTAACTAATTTCACATGAAGCGCCGCCTCTTGCTCAGCACCTTCGGGTGCCTTGTTTTTCTTAACCTTCTCCTCGGAGTCCGGTTCTACACGGCCCATGCCGCCGACGGGGATGACGATAGCGGCTATGCGCAGATTTCTGTTTTCGCGAAAGCGGTCCAGTTGCTCCGGCAGGATTACGTCGATGGTAACAAGACGAGTTACCACGATCTGATTTATGCCGCGATGAAAGGCATGCTCGCGTCGCTCGATCCACACAGTCAGTTCATGGAGCCGAATGACTTCAAGGACATGCAGGATGACACGCGCAGCCGGTTCAACGGCCTTGGCATTGAGGTCGCAGTAAAGGGCGGACTACTCACTGTTATCACACCAATGGAAGACACGCCGGCGGCAAAGGCGGGCATTCTTTCCGGCGATCAGATCCTGAGGATCAACGGAAACTCGACGGAAAAAATGGAGCTGCAGGATGCGGTCAACTTCCTCCGCGGCACTTCCGGGCAAAAAGTGACGCTGACGATTCTACGTCCCTCCACGAAGGAGATCAAAGATTTCGCCCTCGAACGGACGGAGATAAGAGTGCAGAGCGTCAAAGGGACCAGGATACTCGACGCGGACCTGAGTGGTCCGTTCAAGATCGGTTACGTTCGCTTGATTCAGTTCAACGAACCGACCGCGGAAGAATTGGCGAAGGCGCTCGATGATCTGCAGAAGCGTGGCATGCAGGCGCTGGTGCTCGATCTCCGGAACAATCCCGGCGGACTCTTGAACGTCGCGGTCGATGTCTGCGCGCAATTTTTGCCGCCCAATACGAAAGTCGTTTCCACGCAGGGGCGGGTGGCTTCCCAGCAGCATGATTATTCGACCTCGGGCGCCACGAAAGAGCGCCCGCGCTTTCCGCTCGCCGTCCTCGTGAATGAAGGCAGCGCAAGCGGCTCCGAAATCGTGGCGGGCGCACTGAAGGATTTGCGTCGGGCAATTCTCGTGGGCGAAACGACATTCGGGAAGGGTTCTGTGCAGAACGTCGTGCAGCTTCCAGACGGCTCGGCCTTGCGCTTCACCACCGCGAAGTACTACACGCCGAGCAAGCAGGTCATCCATGGGAACGGCGTTGCTCCGAATATCCGTGTGCCCATGAGCGTGGAACAGGAGCGCGCGCTCTTTGCCATGCGGAATGCTGAGAACATGAAGCCGGAGGAAGAGAAGAGCCTGATCAAAACGAGGGACCCGCAACTCTTGCGCGCGATCGACGCGCTCAAAGGCGTCATGGTTTATGCGCAGGAAAGCTCGCCGAAGATCGATTCGGTAAAGAAGTAGTAGCGCGAGCTTCCAGTTTGTCGCCGACACAATCGCAAGCTGGAAGCTTGCGCTACCTTGTGCCGATGTCTTCCGTGCACCCCATTGTTCTCGCGATCGAAACTTCCTGCGACGAGACGGCCGTCGCGATCTTACGCGGCAACGAACTGCTCGCGAGCGAAGTGGCATCGCAAACGGAGCACCAAGCATATGGCGGCGTTGTCCCAGAAATAGCTTCGCGCAATCATCTTCTGCACGCGCCACATCTTTTGGAGAGCGCGGTAAAAAAGGCGGGCATCGAGCTAGGTGAAGTAGACGCGTTCGCAGCGACAGCGGGTCCGGGACTGGCGAGTTCGCTCATGATCGGTGCTTCCATTGCCAAAGGCCTCGCGCTCGGTTTCGCGAAACCGTATCTGGCGATCAACCATCTCGAAGGCCATTTGCTCTCGCCATTTTTCACCGGCGATTTCGAGATCGAGCCGAACGTATCGCTCATAGTCAGTGGTGGACACACGCTGCTGGTCGACGTGCGCGGAGCGAATGAATACCGCATCCTGGGCCGGACGGTGGATGATGCCGCGGGCGAGGCATTCGATAAGGTTGCAAAGATGTTGAGCCTCGGTTATCCCGGCGGCCCGGAAATCGAGCGATGTGCATTATCAGGCGATGCCGCGCGCTTCGATTTTCCGCGGAGCATGCTGGATTCAGGCGACCACAATTTCAGTTTCAGCGGGTTGAAGACGGCCGTGCGGTATCAGATTGCTAAGCTGGCGGCGATTTCCGATGATATTCGCCACGATCTCTGCGCGTCTTTTCAGCGCGCCGTCGTGGAAGTCCTGGTGAAGAAAACACTGCGCGCGGCGCGCGAGTGCGGGGCGAAACTAGTCACCGTAAGCGGGGGAGTGAGTTGCAATCGTGTATTGCGCGATCAGATGAGCGATGCGTGCAACCGCGCGGGCGTGAAACTTCTCACCGCCGTCCCGGAACTTTGCACGGACAACGCTGCGATGATCGCGTTTGCGGCATCGCTTCGTTTGAATGCAGGCTTTGAATCGGACGTGACTCAGGAGATCGATCCGAATTTGGCGCTCGCGTGACGCCGCTCCGCGGACCCTCAGTATTCGCGTTGCAATAAGTAATCCGCGAGCGCGCGCAGAACAGTAGCGCTTTCCCCGAGAGATTTCAGAGCGTGCTGCGCCTCCGAGGTCAGCCGCCATGCTTCGGTCCGAGATTTTTCCAGGCCAATCACGGCGGGGTAAGTTGCTTTCTTCGCGGCAACATCTTTGCCGGCGCTCTTCCCCAGCTTCTCGGAAGTTTGAGTGACGTCGAGGATATCGTCGATGACTTGGAAAGCCAGGCCGAGCGCGCGACCGAACGCAGTGATCGCCGTCAGCTGCTTCGGGCCGGCATCTGCCGCCATCGCTCCCAAACGAACGGAAGCGGCCAGAAGCGCCGCGGTTTTGTTTTCATGGATATATCGCAGTTGCGCGCGGTTGATGCGGCGGCCTTCGGCCTCAAGATCGGCAACTTGGCCTGCGATCAGTTTCTGGCTTCCAGCCGCCGTGGCCATTTCACGAAAGATTTTGCGGAGATCATAACGCTTCGTGCTCTTAACGCGCGCTGCAATTTCGAACGCAATCGTCAGCAGCGCGTCGCCGGCAAGAATGGCAATGCCGTCTCCGAAAACCTTGTGGCAGGTCGCACGGCCGCGACGGAGATCGTCGTTGTCCATGCTCGGGAGATCGTCATGAACGAGCGAGTAGGTGTGGATGCATTCGACGGCGCAGGCGAGCGGGAGCGCGGCGTTGATTTTGCCGCCGCAGGCTTCGGCGGCCGCGAGACAAAGGATCGGACGGAGGCGTTTCCCACCAGCGAACAGGCTGTAACGCATCGCTCTGTGGATCGTCGCGGGCGGGGTCGATTCCTTCGGCAGGAAGCGATCGAGTGCGCGGTCCACCTCCTTCTGGCGGGCGACGAGATACGGCTTCAATTCCATCGAGCGGCAATCTGAAACTGTTGCCGAGCTTGGCAATGGAAAAGGTCTGGATTCGTAATCCGTCCAGGTAGGCGCGATCTCCGAGGGCACCGACTATCTCATTCGACGGACGCCTCAGAGATGCGTGCAGACCGAGGCGCATCAAAATATCTTTTAATTTTTCGCCAGCTCGCGCGTTAGACTTGGTGAGAAGAAATGCAAAGCGTCCAGGTCAAAGCGGCGAAAATCGATGGCGCGCAGATGGACGCGCTCCTCAAGCGCTTCGAACGGCCGCTCTTGCAATACGCGACTCGAATCTTGGGCGATAGCGACCGTGCGCGTGATGTCGTGCAAGAAACTTTTGTGAAACTGCAACACGAGAATCGAACCGAACTCGACCACGCCCCGGCGAAATGGCTCTTCACCGTCTGCCGTAATGGCGCCCTCAATATCTGCCGAAAGGAAAAACGCATGACTTATCTGAACCAGGAGCTTCTCGAATCGCGCGAGGGCGATCAACCCGCGCCCTACGAGAAACTCGAAGCGAAAGAGGCGAGCGGCTTCCTGCTTCGAATTCTGGGCACGCTTCCGCCGCGTCAGCAGGAAGTGCTTCAACTCAAATTTCAAAACGACCTCAGCTACCAGCAGATCAGCGAAATCACGGAGTTATCGGTCAGCAACGTCGGCGTGCTCATTCACAACGCCCTGAAAACTCTGCGGCAGCGCTACGGGCAAGCGTCCAAGGATTTTTTGCCCTTCACACCTCGAATAGTCTCATGAAAATAAACCTCGATGATCCCAACTTAACGGCGTTTGCCCTCGGTGAACTTTCCGGTGCAGAACAAGCCGCGATGGAGCAGGCGGTCTCCTCGTCGGCCGAAGCCCAGAGCTTTGTGGCCAAGACCCAACAACTCGCGCGCCTTTTGAAATCGGAATATGCGGCCGACCAGCATTTTCCGCCGGAACGTTCGCCAAACATCGGCAGGATGGAAGAGCAGCGGCGTCTTTGGTCGTCCACGCAATGGGGTTCGCTGGCCGCGGCCCTGGCGATTTTCGCTGTGCTCGGCGCGCTCGCCGTTTCGACGATTCGGCGGGAATGGGGAAACATCGCGCAGAGGATCCCGAGCCCGCGCAACGAAAACTCCACGATTGTGGAGGCAATCCCTGAAGCGCCGGTCCAGACGGTCGAGATCCAACCCGCTACCACGCCAGCGCAACAGAATTACCTGGCGATGCAACCAGCAGCGCCGCCCAATACGACGCCAGAGTTTCACCTGAACGAGCGAACATCTGCTGACGCCGGAGCATATCATGAGAAGCGTAATTTAGCTGGGGCTGGCAAGGTTAAGGAGTTCGTCCCAGCGCTCGCCCGCATGATGAAACCGATGGGCGCGCTCTCCGAATCCGAGCTGCCCTCGAGATATCGCCAGGATTTCGACACGGCGACGTACGACCATGTCTCGGAGAATCCGTTTCTCCAGGCGGCGAGCAATCCGCTCTCGACCTTCTCGATCGATGTGGACACGGCTTCGTACTCGAACGTCCGCCGTTTCATCAACTCTGGCTCGCTGCCACCCAAGGACGCGGTACGGGTGGAAGAGATGATCAATTATTTCAGTTACGATTACCGCGAACCGGAAGGCGACAAGCCATTCTCGATCGATCTCGATGCCACTGCGTGTCCCTGGGATGCGAGTCATCGTCTGTTGCGGATCGGATTGAAAGGACGCGACGTGGCAACGGAGAACCGGCCCGCGAGCAATCTCGTTTTCCTCCTCGATGTCTCGGGCTCGATGATGCCAGCCGAGCGGCTGCCGCTCGTGAAGCAGGCGATGCGGTTGCTCGTGGAAAAGCTGACCGAGAAAGATCGGGTCGCGATCGTTATCTATGCTGGCGGCTCTGGTTTGGCGCTGCCATCCACGACCGGCGATCGCAAAGAAACGATCCTGCGCGCATTGGAAGACTTGAAAGCTGGCGGCTCGACGAATGGCGCGGAAGGCATCGAACTCGCCTATCAAGTCGCAGCGGATAATTTCATCAAAGGCGGGGTGAACCGCGTCATCCTCGCGACGGACGGCGACTTCAATATCGGCGTCACCAACCAGGGCGACCTGATTCGTTTGATCGAGGAAAAAGCGAAGAGCGGCGTTTTCCTCAGCGTTCTCGGCGTCGGCACGGACAACCTGAAAGATTCGACGATGCAGAAGCTGGCCGACAAAGGAAACGGCAACTACGCATATCTCGATTCCCTCGATGAAGCTCGCAAAGTGCTCGTGCAGCAGGTGAACGGCACGCTGATGACGATCGCGAAGGACGTGAAAATCCAGGTGGAGTTCAATCCAGCGCGTGTCGCGTCCTATCGATTGATCGGGTACGAGAAGCGAATGCTGCGGAAGGAAGATTTTAATAACGACAAAGTGGACGCGGGCGAGATCGGGGCCGGGCACACGGTCACGGCGTTGTATGAAATCGTGCCAGCCGGAACGGGCGCCGCTGATCCCTCTGCGAGTATTCCGCCGGTCGATCCGCTAAAATATCAGGCGCCAAATTCCGCTTCGGTGGCGGCGACCCAAGTGAATCCCAAGCTGTCGCCGGAAATGGTAACGGTGAAACTGCGCCATAAAAAACCGGACGGCGACAAGAGCGAACTGACAGAACGGTCGTTTGTCGATAATGGCTCCAAGTTCGAGGACGCGACGCCGGATCTGAAATTCGCGGCGGCGGTGGCGGAATTTGGGATGATCCTGCGCGACTCGCAGTACAAAGGCGAAGGGACGATCGGTTCAGTAATCGAGTGGGCGCAGGAAGGGAAAGGTCGCGACACAGCTGGTTATCGCGCCGGGTTCATCGAACTTGCGCGCAAGATGCAGACGCTGAAGCCTCGCGAAGGTTGATCCGCGTCGCTCCGTCTGTAGGGTGAGATCGCTGACTCCGCGGGGCGTGAGAAAGAAGATGGCCGACGCGACGTCATCCCGAGGTCGCCGCGGCGACTGAGGGACCTCACACAGACAGATCCCGTGTTCACGCACAAGAGGGCAGCAATTCCAAGTGCGAGGTTCCTCAACGTCTACGCGCTGCGGGATGACAGCCGGAGGACACCGCTTTCACGATATCATGCAGATCTGGCGGGGCCCGCGACCCCGCCCTATAGGGAAAGTGTTTGTGCTATCATATTACTGTGGTAACAATATAACATGAGGAAAATCAAGACGGCGCAACCCAAACGCGTCGATCGAGTCCAAGTCGGCGCGCGGCTGGAGAAGACTCTCGTGAAGGTGCTGAAGGGCCTCGCGGAATATCTGGATATCTCCCTCGGCGATCTGCTGGAGGGGATGACGCTGCACGCCTTGGAAGGGAAGGCGCCCTTCTCGAAAGAGACGCTGGCGCAGATAGGGCGCTTGAAGACTGTCTACGGCCTCGATTTGACCGCCAAGGATAGTCACCAGCTTGTGGAGGCCCGGGATGAAGAGCACTGAAGCATCCACTGGGGAGGAATTGCTCGCGCTGGAAACCGGAGCGCTCGATCCAGCGATGTTTCCGCATCCCGAACATGTCCGGCTCGGGTACGAAATGCTTGGACGCTATCCGTTCGGTGAAGCAGTGGCTCGATTCTCCCGCGGGTTACGGCTGCTCGCTGCGAAAGGTGGCCGGCCGGAGGTCTATCACGAAACAATTACGGTCGCGTCTCTGGCGCTGATCGGCGAGCGTCGCGCCCGGGCAAAGAACGCTGATTGGTGCGAATTCAAAACAAACAACAGCGACCTGCTGGATAAACGCTGCCTGGAACGATGGTATGAAGCCGAACAGCTCGGCTCCGACCTGGCTCGGCAGACATTTTGCCTGCCGAGACCGAACTGTTCGAATGTCGCGCGTTCGAACAACGGAATTTGGCTTGCTGAATCGCGGGCGATTGGATGGTACGCCGGAATTTTCGCGACATACATCATCTGGTCGAGTGGCCTGACTCTAAAATCGCATGCTGACCAACATGGCATTGCCGCGCTTGCGGTCGTCGAGATCGTTGCTGCGCTGCTCTTCGCGTTTCGACGCACGCGGTCGTTCGGCCTGACAATTCTTCTCGCCGTTTTCGCGATTGCGACGGTCGCCGATTTCTCTCAGGGCGGATTCCCTTTTCGTTTCTTATTTTACGCTGCTTCAGCGTTGCTCGTCGTTCGCCTCGTTAGGCCAATAGCGAAAGAAGCTGTGACGGTGGCGCCGAACGAGCGATCGAGTAGTTAAAAATTCTCGGCCGCAGCGGGAGCCGCCCCGGATTTAACCCTCATGGCCAGAAACGCGCCGAAGAGCAAGATGACGGCGCTCCAAACCTGCGGAATGGTGAGTCGCTCGCCAAAAAAAAGCGCGGAGAGTCCCAGGGCACCGGCCGGACAAAGAAGTTGCAGAGTCTGCGAGAGCGCGACCCCGACTTTACGGATGGCGATGTAATACAAGACGTGCGCCAGACTGATGCAGGTCACGGCGGAGACGATCAGGATAACATTCACGCGAGCGCCGACATGCAGCGGCGTCGCGATTGTTCCGAATGCCAGAGTGAGCGGCAGGAGCAGCACGGAAGTGATGAAACTGATCAAACCGAAGCTGTCGATGGGGCCCAGGCGCGCGGAGGGTCGTTTGACCAAAACGCTATAGAGCGCCCAGCAGAAGCTCGCGGTGAAAGCGATGGCAATTCCGCGCAGGGCGATGGGTCCGCCTTCCCGCCCGGGTTGAAACCAAAGGACGCCGACAGCGCCGATTAGGCCGAGAAGGGTTCCGACTTGAAATTGCCATTGACGGATGATCCAGCGCTCTTCCGGAAAAAAGATGAGCGCGAGGAGCGTGGTGATAATGACTGAGGAACGGATGAAGATCGCGTAAACACCCGGGCCCATATGGTAGAGGGAAACGGTTTGCGCGATTTGATGAACGACGTTTGGCAGCGCCGGGACGAGACACGCGACCAGAATTCCGAGATTCAGCCGCGGTCCATTCCGCCGAAAGCGATAAAACACAAACGGCATGACGGCGAGGCAACCGACAGAATAGCGGTAAAAGTTTTGCGCCCAGGGATCGTAGAAGCGGTTGAGGTAGAATTGAAACAGGGAAGGCGTCGACCAAATGAGCACGGTCGCGAAGACGGCGGCGTAGCCTCTTAAGAATGTTTCGCGTTCTTGTTTCGTCATGTTTAACATCCGCTACAAACCGAGCCTCGATTCGAAAGAAAGCAGCGCTGGCTTGCAATCGATTTACGTCTCCATCTAACAGGCGAACAAACATGAACAATTACAAAATCGGGACCGTTATCAGTCTGGCGATCGCGATCGTGGCGTATCCGACCGGAGTTTTGTATGCGAAAAAGCGCCCAGGGAACCAGTCGCCTGGCAGCGCGGCTGCGTCGAACCCCAGCGATCCAGGCGGGCACTCAGCGCTCGGTGTCGAAGCCGCCAAGAAACGGGATTACGAAAAAGCTATTGCGGAGTTTAGCAAAGCGATCGAGGCCGCGCCGGGGGAGACGAAGAATTATTTCAATCGCGGGACGGCTTATCGCGGCGCCAACAAACTGAAGGAAGCGTTCGCGGATTTCTCGAAAGCAATAGAGCTCGCCCCACAGAGTGTCGTGGCTTACATCGGTCGCGGAGAAGTGCTCCTGGTGCAGAAGCAATTGGACCCTGCGCTGGCGGATTTTGATAAAGCGCTGCAGATCACGCCCAACGATGCCAATGCCCGTCGGTTTCGCGGTTTTGTCTTTATCTCGAAAGGTGAATGGGAGAAGGCGATCGAGGATTACAGCAAAGTGATCCAAAGAGTGCCGGACGACGGCGGCGCTTACGAGCGGCGTGGGTTCGCCTACCGAAGCTTGAAAAAATACCAGGAAGCGATCGCCGATTATACCAAGGCGATCGCAACAGACCCGAAGGATCCCGACGGATATCGACACCGGGCTGTGGCCCACACTATGGCGGGGGATACCAAAAGCGCCGCGACTGACTTGCGTGCTTTGCTCAAGATCAAGCCAGATGACGCCGATGCGCAGAGCCGGTTGAAAGCATTGGAGACCCGCGCGAATTCTTCGCCAGCCCCAACCCGTGCGACACCCGCTCCCGCTGGGTCGGCCCCGGTGGCAACGCCCGGAGTCTCGCCTGCACTGGCCCCGCCCGGCACCTCGCCCCATTAGGGGCGGAGGTCCGACGAACAGCTATTCGCAGGCGATTAAGCTTTCCGTGCGCTTGGGCATACCCTAAAAGATTCACACCCCCACAACTGCATCTGAGCCGAAGGATTAGTATGAACATGACGAAGAATGGATCCATTGGACTGGCCGCCGGCCTGCTGCTTCTGGCAACGACGACCTTCACCTGCGCGGATAACAAAGCCGACGCTGCCGTCCACGGGAACAAAGGCAACGAGCTCGCGCAGGCCGCCAAGTACGACGAAGCAATCGTTGAATTTACGAAAGCGATCGACCTCAGCCCGCAGGATGCACGGCTTTATGCCGATCGCGGCCGCGTCTATCGTGCCGCGGCCAAGCTTGCGGAGGCCCTGACGGACTTCGCAAAAGCTATCGAGATCGCGCCGAAGAATGACGTCGGATATCTCGAACGAGGCCAGACGCTGATGATCCAGAATCA
>PNAS01000079.1 GCA_003169695.1 Spartobacteria bacterium | reverse complement strand
TTCACCGCCACATCACTCGATCTGGCGGTAAATCTTTACTGATTTCGTACGGCGCTACAAGCCTTTGCCTGTCCGTCGTTGTTTCCTGTTAGACTGATAAGTTTGGGGATTTTGCGAGTTATCTTTCACACCGTCAAAAAGTGCTGAGACTCAAACGGGAGCCGCCGCGGCGGAATGTTCCGCAGACGGCGCGCCGTCTGCATGGTAGAGGTCGTAAAACAAGCCTTGCCTCGCGAGAAGTTCGTCGCCAGTCCCGCGCTCCGCGATCTTGCCCTCGCTCAGAACGATGAAATAATCGCAGAAAGGCAACAACCAGCGAAGATCGTGATCCACCACCATGACGGTGTGGTTTTTGGCCGCCTGCCGGATCATTCCCAGGATCCCAAACTTTTCCTGATTATCCATCCCGACCGTCGGCTCATCGAGAAAGAGAACCGCGGGATTGCGGAGCAGGCAGCGGGTTAGGGCCAGCAGTTTTCTTTGGCCGCCAGAAAGACGCCGGCCGGCCGCGAACTCGGCATCGAGTGGATTGCCAGTTACCCCAGCCTGCAAAACGCTCCACACTCCAGTCTCCTCGCAAATGGCACGGATCTCCGCGTCGGTCGCGTCGGGCTTGGCCATCTTCATATTGGCCCGGAGGGTGTCGTGAAAGAAGGCGGGAAATTGCGACATCATCGCAATGTGATCGTACAGATTATCGGCGGCGTAGTCCCCTACCGGCCTTCCGCCGAGGATCACCTGGCCTTCCTGGGGATCGTAAAAGCGGAGCGCGAGCTTAAAAAAAGTCGTCTTCCCCTGTCCCATCTTGGCGACGAACCCAGTGATTTTTCCCGTCGGTAGTTCAAAGGAGACGTCGTCGAAAATGCGCCGGGAATCCGGCTTGTAGGAAAAAGTAAGATTTTTTGCCTCGAGCGTGGGCGGCACCGATTCCAGCTTGACCGTGCCGGAGCGTTCCTCGCGACTGGCGCGCGATTCGAGCATTTTGTTTACCGTCTCGATCCGCGGCCATGCACTGCCCGCCATGACGATATAAGCGGAGAGCGATCCAATCGGCGACATCAGGGCCGGCGTGAGAAGGAAAATAGCGACGACGTTTCCCGCGCTCTCGGCATCGCCGGAGCGGAGGGCGAGATAGACGCCGAATGCGAGCATGACGACCTGGATGAACCAGCTGGGCAGGCCGTTCACGAGATTGACCGATTCGATCGTGAGCGTTGATTTCAACCGTGACCTGAGGAGTGCTTGGAGCTGCGCATCGTGTTTCTCCGAGAAAATCGGCTCAGCCTCCATAGTCTGGATTTCCTCCGGCGATTGCATCGCGCCAGTGACGAGGCTGTTAATGGCGAGCATCTTCTCCTGCATGTCGCTCGAGACATTGCGCACGCGGTTTGCCATCTTTCCCGTGATGTAGGGCGAGATGAAGGCAAAGAGAACGATGGCGATCGGGATGAGCGCCGGCGGGATCACGTGACCGAAGATGGTCGGAGGCGGCCCCTTCATCTGGAAGTTGTAGATGAGCAAGGCGACTGTGCCGCCAAGCACGGCCATCTGCAGTAGCATATCCACCGCGATCTGCCGCATGGTCATGGCCGCCTCGATCGTAAACTGATTGGCCACGGCATTGAGCTCTCCGGGATCGTGTGTGTGATAAAACTCTGGACCCTGCCGCAGCAACCGTTCGAAAAGGCGGCTGCGGAGCCGGTTGGAAATGGTCAGATCGAGCTTGGTCGAGATGGCGCGAAACGGGATGCCCAAACCAAGCGCACCCAGAGCGCAGATAGCCCACAGAATGCAGATCCAAATCAGGCGAGAGTGGTCAGTCGTTGGCGGCACCGCTGGGGCGATCGGGCCCGCGCTTGTGCTGGCAAATGCAGACGCCGAATCCGCAGGTATTACGACTTCCGCCGGGCGGGTGAGCTCCTGGGTGATTTTCCCCACCAGCTGCGACATGCCGAGATTCATCCCGTTTTGGAGGAGCGTCATCACGCAATAAATGAGCGCGAGATGTTTGCAAAAGGCCACCATCTTCCAGCCCATGCGAAAGATCACACCCCAGCGCACATCGCTGAGTTTTACCTCTTCTTCTTGAGCCCCCGGCGGCATTCCTTGGACCCCGCTCCCGCTCGGCGCCTTGCCTGAGCCGGATGGCTGCGCGCCTTGCGTCGTTTGGGGTCCCTGGCCTGACGGCGACGATTGAGCCCTGCCCGCGGTCTGTCCTGGTGGTGGTTTTCCAGTCATAAGCTGTGAAGTGGTTAAGAAATCCGCGGTCCCGTCGCTACACTGGCGCCGGTGTCCCGCGGTTCGTCGACGCGAGCTTTGCCAGATTTGCCGCCGTAACTGCAAGAACAAATTGGCGTGGACGGGACGATTCTGGAACGTAGACCAAAACTGAAGACCGCAGGGCGCCGTGCCGTTTACGAGACAACTGGAATACGCCGATAAACCGCAGCACTCGCGCAAGATGTTGAGCCGGTTGACACAACGGGGCCAGTGTTGGTAAGATCGCCCTATGCGTGCGATTTGGAAAGGTAGCATCAGCTTCGGTCTCGTTTACATCCCAATAGCCGTCTATCCGGCCACCCGTGAGGAGAAGCTCAGTTTTCGGCAGCTTCGATCCACCGATCTCAGTCCCATCAAATACAAGAAGGTCGCGGAAGCAGACTCGAAAGAAGTCTCCGCCGACCAGATCGTGAAAGGCTTCGAGTACGAGCGCGGCCAATATGTGGTGCTAAAGGAAGAGGACTTCGCGAAAGTGAAGATTGAGTCCACTCATTCGATTGACATCACCGACTTCGTGGATCTTGGGCAGGTCGATCCAAAGTTCTTCTACAAGCCGTATTTCCTAGAGCCGCAAAAAGGCGGCGAGAAAGCTTATGCGCTACTGCATAGAGCACTTACTGGCACGGGCAAGATCGGAATTGCGAAGGTGGTGATCAGCAATCGCGAACACCTCGCATCCGTAAAGCCGGACGGCCTCTTTCTCATTCTAGAACTCATGCACTTTGCTTCCGAGATTCTTAGCCCTGAGGAGCTAAAGAATGGGCCGACCAGCGCAATCACCGAGAAGGAGTTAAAGATGGCGCAATCGCTGATTGAAAGCATGTCCGTTCCCTGGGAGCCGGAAAAGTATCGCGACGAATACCGGACGGCAGTCATGGAAATGATCGAGCAGAAAGCGCAGCACAAGGAAATCGCGGGCAAGCCCACGCCGACCGTGCGCGCTACTAACGTGGTCGATCTCGTAAAGGTGCTTCAGGAAAGCTTGAACCGAAATCAGTCGCTCAAGCCAAAACGAAACGGCAGTCGCCCCGCCAACCGCTCAACCTCCTCGCTGGTCAAACAGAAGCGACGTGCCGCGGCCTAGGCGCCAGGCTCTCCGAGAAGCTCGAGGAGTTGCGTCGCAAGCTTCGGGCCGATCCCACTTTCCTCATGCTTGAAATAGATGAAAGCATCTGACCAGTTGTCTTTCTGCGCCCTGACCGTTTCCGCCCATCGAACAACGTCCGCAGCCTGGTAGTCCTCGCGTCGCAAGCGCAGGTAGCCGTAATTTGCCGTCGCGACAATCGGCGTGGCGAGCTTTTCACTGTCAGCGATACAGAGCGCAATGTTCTTGTTCTTCAGGAGCGCGAAGATTTCGTCATCGAACCAGGAAGCGTGTCGGAATTCGAAGGCCGTGCGCATTCCAGGCGGAACGTCGTCGAGAAATGCCGCAAGAAGTGATGCGTCTTTCTTAAATGCAGGCGGCAATTGAAAGAGCACCACGCCCAGCTTCGCCTCCAAATCCGAGATAACCTGATAGAAGTAACGCAATGTGTCGCCGCAATTCCGCAGCTTCGCGAAATGCGTGACTTTCTGCGGCGCTTTCAGGCTGAATTTGAAACGCTCCGGCGTTGCATCCCACCAGCCTTGAATGGTCTTCGCGCTCGGAATCCTCCGAAAAGTGTAATTGATCTCGGTCGTCGATAACCGCTCGGCGTAAAACGGCAACATCTTCGCCGTGGACAAATCCTCCGGGTAGAATGTCCCCTTCCACTCAGAGTACTGAAACCCCGACGTGCCGACCCAAATGTTCATGACCTGATTATGCGTCCTTCCGATTCCCGGCACAACGTCCACCAAGGTTCACCAGGTCCTTTCGCGTACTTCGTGGACAACCTTTGCGCGTGACAATCAAATTCATCCGTTCAAGATCGCCTCCATGATCACCAAAAACATCGGGATGCTCCTGCTTGCCATTTATCTCATTCTCGTCGGAATCATCGGCATCTTCGGCGTGAGTCTTGGCGCCGCCGGCATACTGCTTCCCATCCTGGCACTCATCGCCGGCATCCTGATTCTCCTTGGAAAGTAGGCGGCGGACAGGAGCGGAATTTTCGGCAGAGCACGATCGCAGCAATCGTGATGGTAACAACGAGTCCTATCCCGAACTCGTCGATGATGTACTTGGTCGGACCGGTGTCTCGCGTGAGCGGCGTGAAAATCGACTGAATGAAAAGGTTATGACTGCCGTGGAGAATTGCCGCCGGCCAAAGACTCCCGGATCGCAAGGTCAACCAGGCAAGGATGAAGCTGTCGGCTACCACCATGATCGTAAAGCAAGTCAGGCCATACCACGCGGGGGTGCCTGCGTTGTAGTCGGCAAAGAGCAGGGCCGGAAAGTGGTAAACAGCCCACATCAAACCGCTGATGATTCCTACTCCAGAAAAACCAACCACCTTCGCGAGCTCCGGCACAAGAAAACCGCGCCAGCCTATCTCTTCGCCGAGAGCGCGTGACGTCTTGCCCACAAGTCCCAGCGTTGCCGTTAGCAAAACGAAGAGGATGAGGGTGAGTCCTGGGGGAAAGTTCGACCAGCCGAATTGCTCGGCCATCCGCTTAACGAAATCTGCGTCAGCGAATCCACCGAACCCGCCGAACCAAACAACCAGATACACTGGCAGTGTGTAAGCAATCGGGATGAGGTAGCCCAGCCAGGGATACCGAACCGCACCCCAACTCCAAGGCAGATCGCGAATCTTCTCGCCGAAGATCGCCTTCGTCGCAAAAGCTGCGAGCGCAGGACTCCACATTGAGCCAGTGACATAAAGCAGATTGCCCGTATCCATTTTCCCCGCGTGCAGAACGAACGCATCGAACACGCCGCTGAAGCACAACGTGAGCGTATAAAACAACGCTATTTTTTTCCAAACTCGCGCCTTTGAATTCTCCATTCCGCCGAGGTTAATGGAACGCTGGCGAAGCGCCAACCCCGAAGGAATACCCAGCCGGTTCCGTCACTGAAGATAATACGCTTCGATCAGAGCGGTGCCCGTCCCGCCATTCACGCCACTCACAACCGCCGTGTAGCTCCCGGGGTTAAGGTCCGCGAGAATCGCTGATTCCGCGTCATCGGTTGGAGCGGCGCCTGTGCTTTGGATAGCTGCTTGCTGCGAGTCCTTCCAATTGTTGTTCGTTGCGATTCTCGTTCCCTGCGCGTCAAACAAGTCCAATTGCGGATCGGCGAGGACCGCCTGAATGCCTGCTCCAACCAATGACGGCCCGATCGCACGAAAGAGGATTCTAGCGGGATCGGGTCCAAGGAGAATCAATCCGCCGATCATTACGTTCTCGCCGGTGCCAACCGATCCTCGGGTGCTGATGTTTGCCAGCTTCGACGCCGGCGCTCGCTGCAAATCGTAAATCTCAACAAGACCAATGCCGGTCGTGTTGTTCTTGCCACTTACCATCGCGGTATATGCGCCCGGCTGGAGGGACCTGACGATGGCCGATTCCAAATCATTGGACGGTGCCAGCATGGTGTCGCGGATGGCCTGTTCCTGCGTCTCTTTCCAGTTGTCGTTGGCTTGAAGCAGGTTTCCGCTGGAATCGCGCAGCTCCAGCGTCGGGTCAGCGAGCGAACCCTGCACGCCGGCCTCGGCTAGTGATGGTCCCATCGCACGGACGATCACGCTCTTCGCGGCGGTACCCGCGATGATGAACCCTCCGATCGAAACGCTCTGACCACTAAGCACATCCGCGCGGGTGGAAATGTTCCCCATGCTGGCGTGGCCGGTGACGTGAACGACCAGCGCGTCGTAGGCGATAGTGTGCACGCCGTCATTCGCGCTCAGCAACAGTGTGTAAGCCCCGACCTGTGTGAAGCTCACCGTTGTCGTGGCGTGATTCGAATCTGCAAACGCAACCGCCGCCGGCCCTGAATAGAGTCGCCATTGAATCGCCGCATTTCCCAGCGGCGCACTCACGACTCCATTCAGCGTCGCGTTCATCGGAAGCTCAATGAATTGATCTGGTCCCGCATCAACCGCCGGCGCGCCAGGGGAGCGCGGGCCCTCAGTCGGGCCGGTCGTTGCGATTACGTCGAAGTTATCAATCGTGATCGTCGAAAGATGATCGAACGCATTCGAGGCAAAGCGATCATCGGGACAAACCGAGATCGAAAAGAAGTTGCCGTTATCGGCGACCATCGCGCCGTATTTCTTGAGTGCTAGGAGCACCGCTCTTTCTTCGATCGTCCAGGTTTGCGGAATCACAAAGTCCGCTTTGAGCCGCAAGCGCTGACCCATCGCCGGATAATCGACCGATGTGGCGGGAATCGACGACGCATAGTGCTGCGCTGGATAAATGTATTCGCGCCGGGTTTTCGCGACGACCAACCGCACGGCGTGCTCGACCATGCCGCGCTGACATTCATCATATCGAACGAGTGCCGGAAACATCGGCAGACCCGCGGCATCACCCGACGTCCAGCCGGCTGGACGCAACGTGTTCGCATTGAGGTCGAACTTTGCGCCGTTCGATGCCTGCCATCCGCTTTGGGTGAGCTTCGTAAGCCACGTCTCCCAAATTGACCCAAGGCCCGGCGCGACGATGATCGCGTGCCGATCTCCACCCGTGTTGTTCACGTCCTGTTGCCACTGCTGAAGTGTGAGATCGCCCGTGTCCTTCGGCCATGTTTCGATCGGAAGGTTCGGAGGGATGGGATAATTGCCGTTCGGAAATGTGCCGCCGTCGAGGTCGGATTCGTCGGGGTAGTTGAAAAACGGGATCGTGATTCGCGGCTGATCGTCCGGGACGAGCACGTAATTCATCTCGTAAAACGGCCGCAAGGTTCGCCGGCTCGTTCCCAGGTCGCTGATGATTTGCGAAATCATCGCGCTCGAATTGGAGAGCAGAGGTCGCTGCGAAATATCCTCATTCCAAGCGCTGTCGCGCGGCATGACTTGCATCGCCGAAACGATCGCGTCTGCTGCCGGCGTGTTGAACAACGTCGGCGTCGTCACGACAGGCGCCGGTCCGAGAATTCGCCCTTCCTGATTAATGCGGTCGGCGAGAGTCGTGAAGGCGAGCGTTGAGGTTAGCAAGATCGCGAGGGCGCCGCGCCAGACGGCATTGCTAAACGGCTTGGTTTTGTTCTCCATGATAATTTTCTCGGAGAAGCTCGGAGAAGCCCTGCGGGCTTCTTATTGCAGCATTATTTGCGCCGACGCTTCGCGCATTTTGCGAAGCGACAGAAACGATCAACCGCGCAATGCCTGCGCGAAACGAATCAGCTCGGCGGCAACTTCTTCGATACGCTGGGCGACCTTCTTGTCTTTCAACTTATCGTCATCGAACGCATCGCTTGTCCCATAGACGAAACGCGGAAGGATCACGCAACGAAAATCGAGCATCAGGCTGTTCGCGAAGGCCATGACCGACATGTAGCTGTTCATGCCTCCCGCCGCGCATAGAAAACCGACAATCTTGTCCTCCCACGCACTGCCCGTCAGTTCGACCATGTTCTTGGTCGCCGCGCTCACGTCGTAGTTATAGACCGGCGTCGCAACGAGAATCGCGTCCGCCGCCTCGATAGACGCGTTGAGTTTCTGGGCCGCCGGCTGCGTATAGCACGTGTCCGCATCGCACAGCGGCAAACCGAGCTCGCTGATGTCGAGCCATTCACAGTTCACCTTCGCCTTTTGTAGATGGCCAAAAGCAATCCGGCCCATTCTCCGGCTGTTGCTGTCGGGATTACCGCTCGTACTGACGACAAGATATTTCGGCATGAATTAACGGACTGATCGGCAACGTCGCTCAACGGTGCTTGAATTACGATGCGATCTTTTGCAGGAGCGATCTCAGCTCGTGGAATTCTACGGGTTTGGTCATATGATAATCGAAGCCGGCTTCCAGGCTGCGGCGAACATCTTCCTCCATCCCGAAGCCACTAAGCGCAGACGTGCGCATAGCGTTTGGCCACGTCAATGAAACTGTCCGCGCGCATGAGGTAACGAAAAGGACCGGCCGTAAGCCGGGGCCATTGGCACGTGTGAGCAATGAAAGGAAGCTTAAAGCCATCGGGCGCGATGTTCGGAAGACCATCGACGCAATACGTTCCGAAGTTGTGATACTTCCTTTGCTCTCCGTCTGTGATCACAGGAGATCCCGTGGCCTCGAAGCGGTCAATAGTGTCTCGGATCGCCTCATCAAAAAGCGGGTCCAAAGCCGGGTCCAGGCTCCCCGTAATCTTGATGGCCTCGATGAGTGCGAGGGGTCTGGGGATGCTGCCGATTGGCTCCGTAGGGATAGTCATTGGCAGCTGCTGGTGGTGGAAGAATGGTCGAGTGGTTGCCTTGGTGAGTCAAATGATGGGGACGCTAACATCGCTGCCTCGCATCGTGCTGTTTGCGTAAAGGACGTCGAACTTATACCGCCATCCACGGAAAGAAACTGCACCGATAATTGGCGAGTTGCCGCTACACCCTTAAACTCCGGCGCGGCTTATCCAGATTTCATGTTGTTCCAGAGCTTTTAAAGTTGAGAATCTTGCGATTGTCTTCGCATGTCCGACAGCTCGTCCTCAACTCCGGCGCCGCATAAGCGCCGCCTGCGATACAGCGGCAAGCACCCGCAACGTTTCGAGGAGAAGTATAAGGAGCGCGATCCGCAACGTTATGGGGAAACGGTCGCCAAAGTTCTGGCGTCCGGCAAAACGCCCGCCGGCACGCACCGGCCTATCATGGTGGCGGAGATCCTGGAAGTCCTTTCGCCCAACCCGGGCGAAGTCGCCGTAGACTGCACGCTAGGCTACGGCGGACACGCGCGGGAAATTCTCCCACGCCTTCAGCCAGGAGGAAAGTTGCTCGGTCTGGACGCTGATCCCATCGAACTGCCCAAGGCAGAAGCCCGCCTTCGCGCGTTTGGGTTCGGTTCGGAAATCTTCACCGCGCATCGCAGCAACTTTGCCGGCCTGCCGAAAATTCTGGTGCAAGCTGGCGTTAACGGCGCGGACATCATTCTGGCCGATCTCGGTGTTTCTTCCATGCAAATTGACGACCCGGCGCGTGGCTTTTCCCTGAAGCATGAGGGGCCGCTGGACATGCGCCTGAACCCTCAGCGTGGTCAGCCGGCCTCGGTCTTCTTGCAAACGATCGATTCAGATGCACTCGCTGCATTGTTCGTGGAGAACGCGGATGAACCGCACGCCGGCGTGTTCGCCGCCGCTCTCGCCGGGAAGGTTTTCGCCACTACCTCCTCTCTGGCGACCGCCATCCGCGCCGCCTTGCCACGCTCGAAGAAGAGCGATTCGGATCTCTCAGTACGTCGCGTGTTTCAAGCCTTACGAATCGCGGTGAATGAAGAATTCTCCGCTCTCGAAACTTTTCTGCGAAATATGCCCTTGTGCCTTAATCCTGGCGGACGCGTAGCTATCCTCACCTTCCATTCCGGGGAAGATCGCCGCGTGAAGAAGTCTTTCGAGGCAGGTGTGCGCGACGGCGCTTACGAGGAAATCTCGCCGAAAGTCATCCGGCCTACCGCCGTGGAACGCAATTCGAATCCACGTTCCGTCGCCGCCAAACTTCGTTGGGCGCGAAGGCCAGCCTAGATCTAGGCAGCCCAAGTGGCGTCTTTTAGCGCGATCTTCCCCACGAACGGCGTGGCGAGGGAACCGAACTGCGACGCTGTCCGTTGCGTCGAGCCTCACCGCTCCTGCGCGGGGAATTGCCAGGCAATTTCGGCTCCACCTTCGGTGGGGAGAACCGGCGTTCTCCCCTGCCCCGCTCCTCGCGTGGTGGCGCGGCCGCATTGTAATCGAATCCTTCTGCGCGTTTGCGCACGATGCCCCGCCCGATGAAACGCTCGAGCGAGCGCAGCGCTCCGTTATCTTCCGGAGTAATGAAGCTGATCGCGTCGCCGATCGCATGGGCGCGGCCGGTGCGTCCGATGCGATGGACGTAATCCTCGGAGTGCATCGGGAAATCGTAATTCACGACGTGCGAGATTCCATCTACGTCGATCCCGCGCGCTGCGATATCGGTCGCCACGAGCACCTGCACGGCTCCGGATTTAAAATCCTTCAGAGCGCGGAGCCGCTGGTTCTGCGAACGATTCGAATGGATCGTTCCCGTCTTGATTCCGCTGCTCTCGAGCCGGCGCGCGATGCGGTCGGCGCCGTGCTTCGTGCGGGTAAAAACGAGGACTGTGTCGAACTGCGGATCGGCCAGCAAATGAAGCAGAAGCGCGGGCTTCAAATGCGATCGCACTTCATAGGCAAGCTGCGTCACCGTGTCCGCCGGGTTCGCGCGCCGGCCGATCTCGACAATTTTAGGCGATTGTTGGAACTCATGCGTCAACTTCTCTATTTCCCGGGAGAGCGATGCGGAGAACATGAGCGTCTGGCGCTTCTTCGGCAGCGCTTTCACAATCTGCCGGATGGGGGGGAGGAAACCCATGTCCAGCATCCGGTCCGCTTCGTCGAGCACGAGAAATTCGATGCCGGAAAAATTGCAATACCGCTGTCCCATCAAATCGATCAATCTGCCGGGCGTCGCGACCACCAGGTCAACGCCGGAACGCAACGCCTCGATCTGTGGGCGTTCGCTCACGCCGCCGAAGACCGTGGCCATGCGCAACGGAAGATGTTTCGCATACGCGCGAACGTTCTCCTCGATTTGCACCACGAGCTCGCGGGTCGGTGCAACCACCAGCGCGCGCGTGCCGCGCCTTTGCCCATCGCCGATGGAAGCAGCGAGCTTCGTCAGGATGGGCAGAACAAACGCGGCTGTCTTTCCCGTGCCTGTCTGCGCGATGCCGATGAGATCGTGTCCGGCTAGAATGTGCGGAATTGCGGCAACCTGAATCGGAGTCGGCTCGGTGTAGCCGGCTTCTTGCACGGCTTTGAGAATTTGCGGGGACAGATTAAGAGCGCGAAATGACATAAGCCGGGGACTATCGTCCTTTCGAGCGCTAGAGCAATTGAGGCCTAATCCCCTACTGTTTCTATTCCTGCTCCCGCTCGTGCCCGTGATCGATCGTCTTAATCCCTAATTTGCTGATTCGCTGCTGCCCTTCAGGCCGGGCCCCTTCAGCTCTTCGCACTTTGCCTCATACGCCTCGATGAGTGCCGCGACCTTCGAGTGAAACGCGTCTTGCGCGGAATACAGAGCGCCGATCGGTTCCGAAAATTCGCCCTGCTTAAGTTCTTCTTCGATCGTCAACGTCAATTGCGCGAGCGTCTCGATATTTCCGCGCGAATGGAATTCCATCTCCTTGAGCTTCGAGAGAATCGCAACAGACTTTTCCAGATCGTTCGGTCTTTGCTCGGCTTTTGGAGCTTCCAGCGCCCGCACACTCTCGCCTGCCTCTTTTTCGCTTTCCCCCGCCGTCACCTTCTTGCCTCGCGCGGCGCGCTTCGCTGCCGGGGCGGCGGCCTCCATGTTCTTGTGATGTTTCTCCTGCGTAACCTTCTTATCGTGCGCAACGTTTCGTGGATCTGACATCACCAACATTACACGCCTCGGCTCGTATCCGCATTGCCCAAAGCAAATCGCCCAGCTTATTCTCGTAATCACTCATCCTCATGATCCCTCCTTTCCCCATTCGCTGAATCACCAGATCACTAACTCGCTAAATGAAACCAACCCAACACTTCTTTCTGGCGGCGCTCCTCCTTTTCTCCATCTTCCCCTCACCCATGCGCGCCGACCCAACCCCCGCCCAGCGTGTTGCGGAAATCCAGACAGCCCTGCGCGCCGCGAAACTTGACGGCTGGCTCTTCTATGATTTCCGCGGGAGCGATTCCCTCGCTCCTCGGATTCTCATGCTAGGCGAGCACGCTTCCGGATCGCGCCGCTGGTTCTACTACATCCCTGCGTCCGGCGAGCCGACGAAGATTGTGCATTCGATCGAGCGCTCCAAACTCGATGCTCTGCCCGGGAAACGCCTCGTCTACCGTGGCTGGCAGGAACAGCACTCCCACCTCCGCGAAACTCTCTCTTCTGCCGCGCCAGTTGTGTCGCCTGCATCTGGCAAGACGAAGTCCGACCACAAATCGCCCCGCATCGCGATGCAGTATTCGCCGATGAACGACATCCCGTACATATCGCGTGTCGATGCCGGCACGATTGAACTCGTCCGCTCCTGTGGCGCCGAGCCCGTCACGAGCGCCGAGCTGGTCCAGCAGTTCGAAGCTGTCTGGACGCCCGCGCAAAAGCAGTCGCACATCGAGGCCTCCGACAAGACGCACCGCATCATCATGGAAGCCTTCGCCGAAATTGCGCGACGCATCCGCGCCGGTGAGGCCATTACTGAATACGACATCCAGCAATTCATCGCCCGCCGCTGGGACGAAGAAGGCATGCTACCCGAGCAGCCCATTGTCGCGGTCAACGCAAACGCCGCTGATCCGCACTATGCCCCGACGCGCGAAGTAACCCAGTCCATCAAACGCGGCGACTTCGTCCTGCTCGACGTGGCCTCCAAGTTGAAGAAGCCAGGCGCAGTCTACACTGATCAGACCTGGACCGGTTACGTCGGCGAAAGCGTGCCGGAAGAATTTACTCGCATTTTCAACATTGTGCGCGAAGCACGCGATGCGGCTGTCGACTTTGTGCGCAGGAACGTGCGCGCGAGGAAGTCGATCCGCGGCGCGGAAATCGACGACGTGTCGCGCGGTGTCATCCAACATGCAGGCTACGGTGAACAGTTTACCCACCGGACCGGGCACTCCATTGGCGAAGAAGTGCACGGCAACGGCGTCAATATCGATAACTTCGAAACCCGCGATTCGCGCCGCCTCATCCCCGGCATTGCCTTCTCCATCGAGCCCGGCATTTACCTCGAGGGTAAATTCGGTGTCCGTTCCGAGATCGATGTCTATGTCGCAGAAAAGGATATCGAAGTTACCGGTCAGCCGATTCAGACCGACATTGTTCCGATTTTGAAACCACAGTAACCGATGGCGAGCTTCCGGAATCTCCTGGTTCGATGGCACCTTCTGCCGCGCAACCAACACATCCACATCCCTCCTTCGCCCACACGGCATCTTGCCCGTCTTACTTTTATCGCGTTCCTGCTCACCTTTATCGGCTCACGCGTGATCGTGATCCTGATCATGACACGTCGCATGCCCAACCTCTTCTTCCACGCAGGCGGTACTCATGTGCATCACCTTAACTACGGGATTTTTCTGCTCTCCGCGGTTGCCGCTGTTTTGCTTTTCGCGTCCCTGAACCTGTGGCAGAAGGGCATCTGCGCGCTGCTTTACGGCTTCGCCATGGGTCTCACATTCGATGAGTTCGGGATGTGGCTGAACCTCGGTGGAAGCTACTGGCAACGCGCGAGCTTCGACGGCGTTATAGTCGTGCTGAGCATTTTCGGACTGATTGCATTCTTCCCACGAGGGGAACGGCTGCGTTCCCACCACTATGGCACCGCTGGCGTACTCCTTGTCGTAGTGGTGTCGTTTTACTTCTTGCTCTTCAAGTCGTTTCACCACGTCAGCGAAAAGTATGCGCCGGTCCTGATAGAGATCGAGGAAAGCGGACCGCGCTAGCCAGCAGCCCTTGGCGTTACTACGGCCTTGGATTCTTCCTGGAGCGGCGGTCTATAACGGCCGAGGCGGGGGGCGTTCGCCTTGTCTGCCTCCAAGCTAGTATCGCGTGCGTTGTGGCAGCGCTTTACAAATTCCGAATGGCTTCATAAAATCGCCCGTCGATGAAACCTTGTCACTTCCGTCGAGGTATAGCGGTCCTTGTAGCAGTATTAAGCGCGGTGACTGCGATCCACGATTGTCTTGCTGAACAGAAGAAATCCGTTGGTATCGACACTGCCCAGGTTCCGAAATGGACTTCGGAAGACCTCAACTTCTTCCTGCACGGATCGATGAGCACCGAAGTCGGGCCCGAGCCCGTCCTGCGGGCCTTCATCAAGATCTATCCCGATCTGTTTCCACGCGAGGACCTGACTTATCTCGGGCTAATCCCAGATTCCGATTTTGGCTGGCCGATCGGCTTCTCCCGAAAGGACGAAGTGCAGCACCTGGGCAGCTTGCGCGCCGTAGGCTTGAACTGCGCCGCATGTCATGTTGCCGAGATTCACTCTTTAGAAGGTGCCGCGCCTGTTCGTGTCCTGGGCGCGACCAGTCATTTCGACGCCGAGGCATTCTTCGGCGTGGTGATCCTCGCGACCTTTCGCACGGCCGATCCGGCAAACATGAAACGCTTCGCCAGTGCCTATCTGGCGTCGGTCGATCCAGACGCCGGTGAAAGCACGCAAGAACTCCTGGCTAACGAATGGGAGCGGCAGAAAGAAAAAATCGCAACGGAGATGAAGGCCGACCCCTTCGGTTCGAAAGATGTCGAGCCAGGTGCATTACATCAAATCGAGCCGGGCGCGTTGGTTCTGGATGATGAAATCCTCGAACACGAAAAAGACCTCGCCGCTTTCTCGCATTCGATTCTGAAGCTTTTTCACAACATGCGCGCGGCGCTTCACATTCCCGACCAGCTCGACCAAGCAGCGGCGAAACGCGGCGCGGCGCACAACACCGCCAATTGTGTCTCCTGCCACGGCGGGGCCGAAAGCGACAAGCGCCTCTATTCCGTCGCCGAAGTCGGCACGGATCCGCATCGCGCGGAGCTTTTCACGAAGGAGCAGGCTGCTCGGTTCAACAAATTCCTCGCTGAACTTGAAGCCACCGGCTATCAGCCATCGAAAGAGGAAGGCCTTCGCAGCACAGGAAAATATTCGGCGGCGAGCATGGATGGAGTTTGGGCTCGGTCTCCGTATCTACACAACGGTTCGGTGCGCACGATGCAAGAGCTGCTCACCCCACCTGCGCAACGCGCCAAAACGTTTCACCGCGGTTCCCGGGATTACGACGCCACTCAGTTGGGCTACACCGATGCCGGCCCCTATCTCTTCGATACCTCGAGCCGCGGCAATTCCAATGCCGGCCATAACTACGGCACCGCTTTAACCGCCGATCAAAAGCATGACTTACTCGAATACCTCAAGACCCTCTGAACCTAGCTAGTGCGACATCGGAACTGCATGTCATCCCGAGCCGCGTCAGACGGCGAGGGACCTCACAACTGCAGATTGCGTCACCCGAAACATATTGCGCGCGACCTGGTATGAACGCCTAAGGCCTCGCGGAAGCGTTATGACCGAGTGTGAGGTCCCTCGTCGTCTGCGCGACTCGGGATGACAAGCTGCCCTCATCCTTCCGCTAATTTCCGAATCTTCGGCACATCTAAAATCCGAACCCCGTCCGCCGGATTTTCCACCGCCCACACCAAGGTATCGAGCATTTGCGAGACGGTAACCAGTCCCAGCCGGTGCGCCGATTCCCTCGTCGCGGGCAGCCGTTCACAGACCCAATAGAACGGCAGGAGCACATAGGCCCAGCGATGGCCCGGCCCGAGGACGTACCATGGCCTGACGAACGTCGCTGGCATCCCGCTTTCGCAAATCATCCTTTCGCCTTCGCTTCGCACAGCGATAAAGGCCTGCATCATCTTTGCCGGTTGCGCCACACTTAGATAAATGAAATGCCCAATCCCAGCATGGCGCGCCGCCTTCACCGCCACTTGCACCGAGACCAAGTCGATCTCCCGAAACTCCTTCGCCTTCGCCGGGCTCGGGTGCACCACACCGATCAAGTGCACGAACGTATCCGCGCTTCGCACCTGCTCGGTGTAAGAATCCATCCGCAACGGATCGGCCACGACAGAGGTGGTTCCAACCGGCAGCCTCGTCTCCGATCCCTCGCGCACCAGCGCTTTGACTTCATGGCCGCGCTGGACCAGCAACGGAATTAACCTGCTGCCCATGTAGCCGGTCCCGCCAGTGACAAACACATTCATGGCGGCGGACTCTTGAATGGTCCTGGGTGAATCATGTTACAATCGGTTGGAGACGCGTACTCTCTGCAAAACCGCTGCTATAACACGCCGACGGCACGCGAGATCAGAAGCACCACGATTGTAAGCGAGATCAAAACCTGAGTCATAGCGAGAAGTTTTGCCCAATGAGTCAGGAGCGGCGCATCCGTCGGGCCAAAGGTGGAACTGGTAGTGAAGGCGACAAAGAGATAGTCCACAAATCCCGGGCGCCATCCGTCAACCCCAAATCTCGTGCGCTCAATTTTTTCGATTTGCATCTGCGGAAAAACAAAGCTGCGGCTGCCGAACTCGTGTCGCGCCTCACGTTCCCTCGGACCACCGCCGTCCAGCCGCCAATACCAAAGCGCGAACACCAGGACGTTAGTCATCCACAACGCTCCGCCCGAGCGCAAAAGTGCCAGCGGCGGCTCCTTCTTTCCCGGGAGAGTGATGACGAGCAGGACCACCGATGCGATGAGGCCCAACGTAATGATTGCACCGATCACAATACCTAAAACATGGTTCAGCGAATGGCGGCCCGTCCGGTGCGCGAACACGGTCGGGGCCAGCAGCATCACGACCAGAACCGGCAGCAGCCAAGTGGGTCCGAGGATCAACTCTCTCGGCAGCGCCAGGTAAATGCCAGTGACCGCAAGGAGCGCAAGGATCACCTGCCAGCGTGGCTCCGGTCGGTCGATCTGACTCATCGCCATGGCTTCGGTATAGCAGGGATCATGAGTGAAGCGAGCCTGGAGATGATGTCGCACGAGTTCCCTAACGGACCACACTCAGGGTTGTCGGACTCGTGCTCCCGGTCATCTTCGTCATCTTCCACCTTGAACAGTGTTTCAAACGCCGGCGCAACGCCGAGATGACCATCACGGGCAGCACCGCCGAGACCCGGATCAGGAATAGTTTATACTCAGAGAAAGGTTGTCTAAAGAAACCACCTCGCTCAAGAAAGCGGCGAATCTGTTTGCCTGTCCATTTTTGCCTGCGTTAATCTGCTGACCATGAAATCACCGTTCGCTTCATACGTTTTCTTGTTGACGGGATCCTTCACTATCTCAACCACAAACGCTGAGCCCACGAAGCCCGCAAGCTCCGCGGAAGGCGCAAGCGATGCCGCCAGACCACAATACGGGAGCTGGGGATTCGATAGCGCGGGCGCGGACATGGCGAAGAAACCGGGCGACGATTTCTTTCGCTACGCGAACGGCGCGTGGCTGGATCGCGTGCAAATCCCGGCTGACAAGCCGGCCTACAGCCTGCGGCTTGCGATGACGGACGCGACCGAGCAGCGGCTGCACGACCTCATCGGAGAAACGGCGAAGAAAGCGGAGCAAAAGCCGGCAACGACCGAGGGCAAGGTGGGCGCTTTCTACAAATCGTTCATGGACGAAGCGCGAATCGAGAAGGCGGGCGCTTCGGCTCTCAAGGACAAGTTGTCAGAAATCCAATCGGCGAAGACGCGCGAGGTGTTGGCGGCAATGATGGGAAGGCAGAATGCGGATTTCCACGGCGGGATCTTCGGAGCGGGGATCGATGTGGATGCGAAAGAGCCGAAGCGTTATGCCGTGTACCTTGGTCAACAGGGAGTTGGACTGCCCGATCGCGACTATTACCTGAAGCCGGAATTCGCGGCGCAGAAAGGGAAGTATCAAACTTATGTCTCGCAATTGCTGCATCTGCTCAATTGGCCGGAGGGGGACGCGCGCGCGACTGAGATCATCGCTTTCGAAACGAAGATCGCGGAGGCGAGCTGGACGAAAACGCAGCAGCGTGATCCGATCGCGACTTACAATGCGATGTCTATCGCGGAGCTCGAAGCGCTGGCGCCGAACTTCGCGTGGCGACCGTTTCTTGCGCAGGCAGGACTGGAAAAGATCGATCGCGTGATTGTCGCGGAGAAGTCGGCGTTCCCGAAGATCGCGTCGATCTATGCGGAGACGCCGGTGGAAACTTTGCGGGCATGGCAGGCGTTCAACATCGCGGACCATGCTGCGCCTTACCTCTCGAAAGCATTTGGCGCCGCCTTGTTCGAGATGCGGAACAAGACGCTTTCGGGGCAGAAGGAGCAACAGGTGCGCTGGAAGCGCGGGGTGCATGCGGTGAGCGGCGGCGATTATGGCGCGGGAGATCGTTACGATAGGTTCGGGAACCTCGGCTGGGCGGTAGGCCAACTCTACAGCGCAAAATATTTTCCGGCGGCGGCGAAAGCGAAGATCGAAGAGCTGGTCGCGAATTTGAAGGTGGCAATGCATGCGCGCATCCAAAGCCTCGATTGGATGGGTAAAGCAACCAAGATTGAAGCACTCAAGAAGCTCGACACTTACCACATCAAAGTAGGCTATCCGGATAAGGCACGCGATTATGCTACGGTCGAGATCCGCGATGACGACCTGGTCGGCAACGTGTGCCGCGCCGCGGCGGCGGATTGGGCGTTCTATGTCCAACGTTTGCCGGGACCGGTCGATATGGCCGACTGGGGTATGACGCCACAGACCAACGATGCCTATAACGGCTCATTGCGCGACATCGTCTTCCCCGCCGGCATCCTTCAGCCGCCGATGTTCGATGCTAACGCCGACGCCGCGATTAACTACGGTGCGATCGGCGGTGTTATTGGTCACGAGCTGACTCACGGCTTCGACGATCAGGGCCGCAAGTTCGATGCGGAAGGAAAACTGCATGACTGGTGGACGGCCGAGGACGCAAAGACCTTCGAGGCGCGCGCGGCGGTGCTAGGCGCTCAGTACTCGAATTTCGAGCCGTTGCCCGACGCTAAGGTAAATGGCGAACTGACGATGGGCGAGAACATCGCCGATCTGGGCGGACTAACGCTCGCAGTCGATGCCTATCGCACTTCGCTTAAAGGCAAGCCCGCGCCGGTAATCGACGGTTTAACGGGCGAGCAACGTGTGTTCCTGGGTTGGGCACAGGCCTGGCGCGGCAAGCTGCGCGATGATGCGATTCGCAGGCAGGTGGTAAGCGATCCCCACTCGCCGCGGCAGTACCGGGTCAACGGCGTGGTGCGAAATATTGACGCATGGTACGACGCGTTCAGCGTGAAGCCCGGCGAGAAGCTCTTTGTCGATCCAAAAGATCGGGTGCGGATCTGGTAGCGAATACGTCTCATAACTAACGCAAAGGACACAACGTTCTTTGCGAAACTTGGAGACCTTTGTGCGAGCTAATCCCCCGTCTTTTCAACCGACGGCGTTTACGGGACTACCTTAATAGAAGAGACTACCATCTCATCCTCGCGCAGCGGCCCCAGTTTGTCCGAATGAGATAGCTCGATCTGGAAATCAACTCCACTAACTTTAAAGCGCGTCGGGCCGATGTCTCCCGTGCCAGCCGCCCAGGAGACAGTTTGTTGGCCACTTTTGCTGCGCACCTTGAAATCATGAATCCACCAGCCACGAGGATACTGCGGTGGCGTAACACGGCGCTTTCCCATATAGGTTAATTCGAAGTCCGGATAGTGCAGCGGGCCGCTCGCGCTGACTTTTACCTTGGTGCCATAGGCGACTGTGCCCGAGGAATCTCCCGCATGCGAACAGGGCGCCAGCGCAAACAGATGCAGAGCCAGCAGCGCACTCGCAGTGACTCTGACCACATTGGTGATGATGATCATCTTACCTCCGGTCTGCTCCTCCAGCCTGACCGACTCGATGATACGCTCGCTTTTGTCCACCTGAACACCAGTTTTCGCCATTGAAGCGTTCTTGTCGAGTGGCATCGCACAGCGGACACGAATGACACAAGGGCCTCGGCGACCTATGGGGTCGTCATCTCCATGCGAATATTTTCTTTAAGTTTTTCGCGTTCCACGTGTCTCACTGGTAGTTCGAGTTTGGAGAGGACTTAATTATGGCAAGGCCTTTACTGTATCAACCTAGACAGAAATGGCGGATTCAAACTGCTTTTTGCGTTGCCGTTCTGATCCATTTTGCCGCGGTTGCGATCGCGAGTATTCACCAACACACGGAAGTAGAAGAGGTGTTCCCGAGTCAGGGCGAATTCCTAATTGTGGACATTGTCGACCCATCCTCGCCCACGGACGACCCGACGCCTCCGCCAGATCTGCCTACACCATCACCAAGCCAAGTTGACGAGTCGATGTTTCCGAATGACAAGCCTACTCCGCCTCCGGTCCGGCATCAAACCACCAAGCTCGCCGCGCCGATCTTGAAAGCGAGGAATGGAGTGACTTCGGGCTCACTAAGTCTCTCGTTTGCCAGGATTAGCGCTCTGAGCGCACCGCGGCCGGAGTATCCCTATGAAGCCAGGCGACAAAAGATCACTGGTAACGGGATTGTTGTCATGACCGTCGATTCTGCGAACGGACGCGTGATCAATGTAGTGATGGAAGAAAGCACTAAAACTCCTGCGCTCGACAATGCCGCTGTCGCGGCCTTCCGAAGGTGGCGCTTCAAACCAGGCACTGTGTCCAGGGTGAAATCTCCCATTACCTTCACGCTAGCTGGCGCTCAGTATTAATTCCTGCTCCCGCTCGTAATCGTGATCCTGCTTCCGCTCTAAAACAACGAGCGCGACCAGGAGTGACGGGCAAGACATTCTCGAAAGGCGTAGACTTCCCCGCACAAAGTTTCTATCACTGGACCGCCATAACCGAACTCTTCGCATCGCTAAGCCAATCGGCCTCTTCAGCCCCAAGATGCGGCTGCCCTCGCCTGTTTAGTTTTCCATCAAGAGGTGGCAGCTGGTTATAATGATGTTCGGATAAGTTTCACCACGTCTCGGATTAGTACTCAACGCTGGAATCTTCCAAGCGAGAGGAACCCGATTCCATGATGCGATTCACCGTCCAACGCCAGTTCGGCTCCGATTTCGCCTACGACCGGCGCAAACTTAAAGCCATGGCCCGAGAAGCCACCGCATAAGACCAAGTTCGCGTGGTCGGGATGGTGATCGACCACGAAATGTTCGTCGGACGTCAGCGTGTACATGCAAGGCTTCGCTTCGCGCAGAGTCTTGGCCGCACCCGGCATCCATTGCTCCAGCGCTCGGGCGATTGGCTCTACGTCGCGAGCCGGATCTACCTCACGGTCGACATGTTTTGCGTCCGTTAGGTCACCAAAGCCGTGAAAGGCCGCTTTGATTCCATCGCCGAAATCCGGAAAGCCGTAGAGCGGTGCAGGAAGGCCTCGGCGCTTGATCAGGAATGCTGGGAAACCCGAGGCGTCATAGGCATGGGTCCCGGGCAAAAACCACGCCTGGATATTGCGCTGCACACGAATGGGAACGCCGAGGGACTCAAGCGTCTCCTGAAACCAGGGTCCCAGCGCCAGGACAAGCTTGCTCGCCGAAACCTGCGCGCCATCGGAAAGGCGGAGGTCGAAGCCTTTGTCGGTGGCGTGCCAGCTTTCCATCGCTACTCCAAAGCGCATTTCTGCGCCGCTCGATTCGGCGAGCTTTAGGTGCGCACGGACCGCGCGTTCCGGGTTCAACACACCTCCATCGCTTTCAAAGAGCGCGATCTCATCTTTCCACAGCTCTAGCGTAGGATAACGCGCTTTGACTTCTCGTTGGCTCAATGACTCTACTGACAGGTCGTGCTCAGTGGCAGCACGACGCGTCCCCTGAATGATCTCACTGGCTTCCTCGCCAACCGAGAGCACACCGGTGATACGCAAGATCGCTTCGCCTGCTGCGTGTTCGAGCTCGCGCCATAGCTCATAAGCCCGGAGCACCAACGGCACATAGGCCGGATCTTCGAAATAAGCTTTGCGAATCATTCGGGTTTTCCCATGCGACGAACCCAAATCGTGCACAGGCGCGAATTGTTCCAGGCCAATGACAGATGCGCCGCGGGCGGCGCAGTGAGCCAGGATCGCGCTCCCCATCCCGCCCAGACCTACTACCGCAACGTCGTAGCCCATGGTTAATCTTCCGAAGCTTCCTAATCAATCTCCGCGGCCCAAACCGTTCCGGTATACTTGCCCTGGCGATACGAGATCTTGATCCGGTCGCCGACCTTCACCCTGTCCCAATGCAGCTTGTCGGTCTGCACGTTGAGTTGGCGCAGGTCTTCAATCATTTGGACCTTTACGATCCACTGCTCCTCGCTCATAGCTCGCGGGTCGCGGCTGGTACCTCGCGCATCCTTTTTCATAACGTAGGTCTCCACGACTATCTCGTCCTTACCTAGCTCTCTCGGTTTCTCCTCCTCATTCGGTGCTGGCGCTTTCGAACTGACAATTTGCTCAGCCTTAGGTGTGGCGATTATCTCCCTGGCGGCGATGTGCTCGTTTTCAAGGACGAGTGCCTTTCCGCTCTTGTTCCAGCAACCAGCCGAGCCCAGGATCACGGCCATGCCAATCATGAAACTGAATAAGATTCTTGGACGGAGCTTGAGAAAATCTCGGCGCATCTCGGAGAAGAGCCTGCATGAACTTCGGCGTCAAGTCGAAGGCGGAGGATCGAACACTCGCGCCCGATCCTAATTTTAGCGGTTTCGCCGCAATAAAACAACGCGAGACGGAGCGCACGTTCCACCGTAGGATTGCAGCATGAACGATGCGGATTCTCCCCAATTGTCCACCGCCGCACGGTTTCGCGCGATGCATGAGTCAGGCTGCTTTGTCTTGCCGAACCCGTGGGACGTAGGAACGGCTGTGTATCTTTGGCATCTGGGCTTCGAGGCGCTTGCCACCACCTCGGCGGGCGTCGCCTTTGCTCGAGGAGTGCCAGACGCGACGCCAGCGCTTCCGCTCGACGACATGCTTGCGCATATTCGCGAAGTGGTTGCAGCCACGCCGCTGCCCGTGAACGCGGACTTCCAGTCGGGCTATGCGGATGAACCCGAAGGCGTGGCCGAGAACGTCACGCTTTGCATCGCGACGGGCGTCGCCGGCCTCTCTATCGAAGACAATACGGGGAACATCGCCTCACCACTTTACGAGGCAAACCTGGCAGTTGCACGCATCCGCGCGGCACGTGGAGCGATCGATGCCTCAGGAATTCCAGTCGTCCTTACCGGGCGCTGTGAAGCGTGGCTCGTTGGGCGACCTGATCCGTTACGCGTGGCTCTTGAGCGACTCGTCGCTTACGCCGAGGCGGGCGCTGATTGTCTCTATGCCCCAGGTGTTCGGGAACCCGATGAGATAGCGGCAATCGTCAAGGCCGTCTCTCCGAAGCCGGTCAACGTCTTGATGCACGGACCTAGTGAGATACTTTCCGTCTCCCGTCTCGCCGATCTTGGCGTTCGTCGCGTTTCAGTCGGCTCGACCCTGGCGCGTGTCGCATGGGGCGCCTTCATCCGCGCCGCACGAAGCATCGCATCGACAGGAACGTTCGACTCCTTCGCTGACGCCGTTCCTTTCGCCGAAATCAACGACGTCTTCCGCAAGCGACGCTGACGACGATTCAAGCTGCGCCGGCATAACGATCGCCGAGCCATGCCTGCGCCGCTGCCTCATCGCGCGCTGACTTGAGGAATCGCACCCACGTCTGCTGCTCGTGCCAGATAGGCGCCAGCTCCCACACGCAGAACGTCGGCTTATGAGTCTTTTCGCGAGGAAACAGCGCGAAATCCACCATGGCGTCACCGTCCTTGTAGAAAACGGTTTCCCATACTTCGTTGGAGCCGCGCCATGTGCAGACGATCAAGAAATAGAAATCGTTCCCGCAACGGTGAAGCACGACAAAGCCGAGTCCCCGCGCTTCGAGCGGAGTTTTCAGGAGATAGGATCGCGCCAATTGTGTCATTTCGTCTGGGACAGGTCGACCCTCAGGGCAAACCGCATACCACTTCAGCACACCTCCCGATGTCTCGAGCATTTTACCAGGCGCGACATGCTTGGGAGCATGTCGGTATTGGGCGTCAATCCCTAAGTCACTCTCTAAAATACTTGAGAGGTGTCTGGATCGTTTAGTTATAGAATGCGCGTGCGCTTTCGAGATTCGCATAACCGAGTCAGCATCTCTTCCTTCCTCGCTTGTGGCTACGGGGTCAGGAACACCTTTCCGGTGTACGGGTCCTTCACTTCGGTTCCGCTCGGAAAGCCGCGGACATCTACATAGCCTGACTTGGGTGCGTAAGGGCTCGTGACAAATCCCGGCTTATTGGGTACGGGAATCGCGTACGGCATATCACGCCGCGGCTTTTTGGTGCGAGGGACGCCGGCTGCTGACCGCACCATGAGCGGCAGCGGCATGGGGGTTAGCGCCGGCGCTGGGGGTGGCGTTGGGGTTGGCGTTGGAACAGGGGAAACTGACGGCGCCGCCGGAGGCACATCTTGCGGCGGAGTCTGCTCATTCCCGGCCTTTTTCTTGCCGGTCGCGCTCTTCTGCGGGCTCTGGCGCGGTGGCGGGGAGCTGTGCGGATGCGCTATCGAATTGCCGAGCCTCTTGAAGAAGTCACCAATCGGATTACCCGCCGCGGAATGCCCGCCAACAAGAAACGCAGTTACCGACAAGATCAAAACGACTCTCTTAAGCAGGCAATCCATAAGTGCTGCACTCTGCACTACGTAGCGCAGTGTTCAATATCTCCGGCGCTTTCCTGGCAGGGACGCCGCGCGGCGGCGTCCGGACGGGGCGGCGCTCCGCCCTACCTCCCCGAATTATGCACCTATCCGACCAGTCGCGATTTATTTCCTTCTCGTTAGGCCGCATGATTTTAGCCTTGCTCTTATCAGCCGTTTCAAACATTTTCATCAGCGGCGCGCCTCATGAACTTCTTCGTCTTCGTAGTCATCGGAGCTTTGCTTGGCGCTTTAGACGGCGCCGGCATCTTCTTTGCCCCGGACGAGCCATATAAATGGCAAATCTTTCTCGCTGCGACGTTGAAGGGTGCACTGGTTGGGCTTCTCACAGGCTTTTCCTTGGCTCCAAGTAGCCGTTGGTGGACTGCGATCGGAGCAGGCGCACTCTACGGGTTCGCCTTTGCTCTCGTAGTCTACCTCGCCAAGGGAGGTCCGCAATCGGGCGACGCTCCATATGTTATTCCGAGCGGCATCATCTTTGGGGCACTGACCGGCCTCTTCATAATCATTTGGGCATTCAAGAGGATTTGACCAGGTAATGCTTTTCGGAAAGATTTGGATCTTTCTTTTTTGACTCTCAGCTTCCGTTTACCGGGCCTCGCGGGCTCTTCGATCTACCTCTCTTGTTTGCTTTTTTTAGACCAAAGCCGCAGCCGGACAATCTTTAGCCCGAATGTGACGAACAAGCGGATCAAACTGAAGACGCCGGATGTGTGTCCGGTTTGCGGCGAGGACGTCCCGAGCGGCGCGTTGGCCTGTCCGGAATGCGGCGCGGATCACAATTCTGGCTGGCGGGAAGGCGCGGCAAGCTATGATGCCCTGGATTTACCGGACGAGGATTTTAGCTACAATGAGTTCGTCCGCCAGGAGTTCGGGCCCTCCGCTAAACCAGCTGGAATCAGTCTTCTTTGGTGGATTACTGCACTCCTACTCATCGTCGTGTCTGTTGCGATCTACTTTTTCGCCGCCCGATGAGACGACCGCGACAAGAGATCGAACCGTTAAGCGGAAACTTGATGAATCACTTATACAATCACCTGTTCCCAACCCGCACCTGAATTCAAACGTTTAGTTTTCATGTCGTACATTGCTTACAAATTCTTCCACGTTGCGGGTGTGATGGTGTTCCTCGGAAACATCATTACCGGCGTCTCTTGGAAGGCGCACGCAGCTGTCGTCCTCATAGTGTTTAACGCTCTCCTCCGCGGGCTGTAGCATATCCGGTACATGCGAAAATACCGCTGCGTGCGAAATGTCATGCAATGACGCCGGAGGAGAGACATCAGGACGGTGAACGCGCAGGCCACCGTCCGAGCTTTGGCGAAGCTTTTCGCTTTTGGCTGAAGCTCGGATTCATCAGTTTCGGTGGACCGGCCGGACAGATCGCGATCATGCAGGCAGAGCTGGTCGACAGGAAGAAATGGATCAGTCAGGCGCGCTTTCTCCACGCCCTCAATTTTTGCATGCTACTACCTGGACCGGAAGCGCAGCAGCTCGCGATCTACATTGGCTGGCTTTTGCACAAGACGTGGGGCGGTATCGTTGCGGGCGCTCTCTTTGTCATTCCGTCGATGTTTGTGCTTTGGGCGCTCAGTTTCGTTTACGCGGCCTACGGCAACATCCCCTGGATCGCCGCCATCTTCTATGGATTGAAGCCGGCTGTGATGGCGATCGTCGCTGTCGCCGTCATTCGAATTGGGCGCAAGACATTGATGAATCCGATCATGTGGTGCATCGCAGCGATTGCTTTTGCGGGTATCTTCTTTTTCAAAATTTCCTTCCCCGTGATTGTCCTCGGAGCCGCCCTCATCGGGTTTCTGGGTGAACGGGCCTGGCCAAATAAGTTCGCCGCCGGCCACGGCGACGGGAGCAAGAGCGACGGCATCCTCGGTGATGAGGAGGAATTGCCTGGTCATGCCCGGCCCTCATGGTCTCGTGCGGCTCGGATCTCAATCGTCTGCCTCGCTCTTTGGTGGACGCCGATTCTGCTGGTCGGCTTCTGGCAGGGGTGGAACCACACGCTCTTTAAGGAAGGTCTCTTCTTTAGCAAAGCCGCGGTAGTCACCTTCGGTGGCGCCTATGCAGTGCTGCCGTACGTCGCGCAGCAGGCGGTGGAAAAATTCGGCTGGCTGCAAACCGGGCAGATGATGGACGGTCTGGGGCTGGCCGAAACAACACCGGGCCCCTTGATCATGGTGCTGCAGTTTGTCGGCTTCATGGGCGGGTGGAACAAACCGGGGTTCCTCAGTCCCCTTCTCGCCGGAACCATTGGCGCATTTGTAACAACGTGGGCAACGTTTGTTCCTTGCTTTCTTTGGATCTTGCTCGGGGCGCCGCACATCGAGCAGCTGCGCGGCAACACGAAGCTAACCGCGGCGCTTTCGGCTGTCACCGCGGCGGTCGTCGGAGTGATTTTGAATCTCGCCGTCTGGTTCGGCCTGCACGCCGTCTTTCCGCCGGGGCATCGGATCGATTACTTCGCCCTCATCCTTAGCGTGATCACCTTCATCGGCATGCTGAAGTGGAAGTGGGCCGTGATCCCAGTCGTGATCGGCAGTGGGGTGGCCGGATTAGTCTACAAGCTGGTGTTTTAATCACTAATAACGCGATTCGAAGCTCCGCCCGCGTTGACTTGATTCGGTTTGATTTTACGTTGCGAAGTCGGCAGCGCGCCGGCTTTGAATCGTGAAAAGCGTCCTCTTCGTTTGTACAGGAAATATTTGCCGGAGCCCGATGGCAGAAGGGTTTTTCCGACGGCTGCTCGGCAATCGCAAGGATATCGAGGTCGCGTCCGCGGGAGTGCACGCGGTGCGCGGGCAGCCTCCGAGTATGCACGCTGTGCATGTCTGCGAGCAGGAAGGGGTGGACATCCAGGGACTGCGCAGCCAGCCGCTGACCGCGACGCTGGTCGATCGCGCGACGCATATTTTCGCGATGACGGGCGGCCATCTCGACACGATGCACATGCTCTTTCCTCATGGCGCGGAGAAGGCGTATCTGCTCCGGGAATTTGAGGAACCGGGAATGACCGTCTGGCGCGATGTGCCGGACCCGATCGGTTGCAGCCGCGATGTTTACAGCCTTTGCGCGGCCACTATTAAAAACGCTTTACCGACCGTGCTCGCGTTCGTAGAACAAAGCGAAGTCGCGGCGCCGGCCAAGTCGCGCGGCGGCGCAACTTCATCCTACACCATGGCAGACCAGCCACCTGATATCCCGGCGAGCTCCGGATCCACGGTTCCACCCGCGTCGGCGGGCGGTGGTTTGCGCAAAGTCGATCCCGAGATTTTTGACGCGGTCGTGGCGGAAGAGAAGCGGCAGCGCGAAAACATTGAGTTGATCGCGTCGGAAAACTTCACGAGCCGCGCCGTGATGGAAGCGCAAGGCAGCGTGCTGACAAACAAGTATGCGGAAGGTTATCCAGGGAAACGCTGGTACGGCGGTTGCGAGAACGTGGACATTGTCGAGCAACTGGCGATCGATCGCGCCAAACGACTTTTCACTGCCGAGCATGTAAACGTTCAGCCGCACAGCGGAGCGCAGGCGAACATGGCCGTTTATTTCGCCGCGATTAAGCCGGGCGACAAGATCCTGACGATGAATCTCGCCCACGGCGGGCATCTCACCCACGGACATCCGGCAAATTTCTCCGGCAAATTTTATCAGGTCACGCATTACGGAGTGGATGCGCAGACCGAGCAAATCGACTACGACGCCCTGGCAAAACAGGCCGAAGAAATTCGCCCGGCGATGATCACCGCGGGCGCTTCGGCTTATCCGCGTATTCTCGATTATCCGCGACTCCGGAAAATTGCAGACTCAGTCGGCGCGCTTCTTTTCATCGACATGGCGCACATCGCCGGACTCGTCGCGGGCGGACAACATCCGACGCCGATTCCGCATGCGCAATTTGTCACGACGACGACGCACAAAAGTTTGCGCGGGCCGCGCGGCGGCATCATTCTCTGCGAAGCACGGTTCGCCAAGGAAATCGATTCGATGGTGTTCCCCGGTATTCAAGGCGGGCCGCTCATGCACGTCATCGCAGCAAAAGCCGTCTGTTTTCACGAAGCGCTTCAGCCTCAGTTCCGCGATTATCAGCGCCAGGTAGTGGTAAACGCGAAAGCGCTCGCGGCCGGATTATGCAAGCACGGTTATCGAATTGTCTCCGGAGGCACTGACAATCATCTGATGCTCGTGGACATCCGGCCGAAAGACATCAACGGGCGGCAGGCGCAGGAAATTCTCGATCGCGCCGCCATCACGGTGAACAAAAATGCAATTCCCTTCGATACTTATCCGATCTTCAAACCAGGCGGCATCCGCATCGGCACGCCCGCCGTCACCACCCGAGGCATGAAAGAGGAAGAGATGCTCGAGATCGCCGATTTGATCAATGACGCACTAAACCGTCGCGATGATGCCGCAGCGCTGGAACAGATTCGCGCTAAGGTGCGAGAACTGACGAGACGGTTCCCGCTGCCGTCGTAAGCTTGGCAAGGAGAGGCGGTTTGGAAACCGCCCTCGTTGGTCGAATTTTCCTCTTACCTAATCGGCGCGAATCTGCCTAAATCTGCGCATCACTCTCACCGCGATGAGCAAATCTTCGGAAACTCCTCAAACCAATCCGCTCCGCGAGGGTCTCGCTACGCGGGCCGTGCCGCAGGCGTGCACGGTTGTGATTTTCGGGGCGACCGGCGACCTGACGATGCGGAAACTGATTCCCGCGCTCTACAACATCGCGGCCGATGGCGAATTACCACCAGCTATGACAGTGGTCGGTTTTGCCCGCCGCCCGAAAACGGACGAGGAATTTCGCAAGGAGCAGGAAGAGGCCACCCGGAAATTTTCGCGCCAAACGGTGCGCGACGAAATCTGGAACGGCTTCGCCCAATCTGTTTTTTATCATCAGAGCGAGTTCCACGATGCGGCCGGCTACAAGAGTCTGGCGGAGCGCCTTGAAAAAATTGATCAGGAACGCGGCACCGGCGGTAATCGGCTTTTTTATCTCGCGGTGGCACCGGATCAGTTCGAGCCCATCCTGAAAAACCTTAAGGAAGCTGGTTTGAACAAGGCGCGCGAGGGGAGCTGGGCGCGGGTCATTGTCGAAAAACCGTTCGGGACCGATCTCGCCTCCGCGCGCGAGCTCAATCGGATTGTGCACCAAGCATTTTCCGAGGATCAAACCTACCGGATCGATCACTTCCTCGGGAAAGAGACCGCGCAAAACATTCTCGTTCTTCGGTTCGCGAACGCGATCTTCGAGCCGATCTGGAATGGCCGCTACGTCGATTATATCCAGATTACCGCCGCGGAAACGCTCGGCGTCGAGGGGCGCGCCGGCTACTACGAAGGCGCGGGCGCCCTGCGCGACATGGTGCAGAACCATTTGCTCCAGCTCCTCTGTCTTGTCGCCATGGAGCCACCGACGGACCTCGGCGCGGACAGCATTCGTGATGAGAAGGTGAAGATTGTGCGATCGCTCCGCCGCATGAAGCAAGACGAGATCGCCAAGAATGTCGTCCGCGGCCAATACGCCGAGGGTGCTATCAATGGAAAACCCGTTCCCGGTTATCGAAGCGAGAAAGGCGTGAAACCGGATTCCAAGACCGAGACATTCGTTGCCTTGCGCGTGCGGGTCGATGACTGGCGCCTGGCTGACGTGCCCATTTACATCCGGGTCGGCAAACGGCTGCCGAAATCAGGCACGGAGATTTCCGTCCATTTCAAGAAGGCACCGCCCGTTTTGTTCAACAAGGAAGCCGTTTCGCTCGATCAAAATGTCCTCGTGATCCGCATTCAGCCAGATGAAGGAATTTCGTTGCGCATGCAGGCGAAAATGCCCGGCACCAGTTTTCGGATCGAGCCCGTGAAGATGGATTTTCATTACGGAACCTCTTTCGGCAAGGCGAGTCCCGAAGCGTATGAGCGCCTGCTGCTCGATGCGATGAGCGGCGACGCCACTCTCTTCGCGCGGCGCGACGAAGTCGAAGAAGCGTGGGCCTTTATCGACCCGCTCGAAGAGGCCTGGGTCGCGAAGGAGAATCAGCCGGGATTGTTCGAATACCCCGCCGGATCGTGGGGACCAGAAGAAGCCGACGAACTTCTGGCGCGCGACGGCCGCGCGTGGCGGCGACTGTGATAGCCGGCGATGAATGCTGCTAGTTCTTTGCTTGTCATCCTGAGCCGCACAGACGGCGAAGGAGCTCGAAGACATTGTGTGACCGTCCGAAGTTTTCATACCGGTCAGACTTCGGATGTGTGGTCCCTCGCTTCGCTCGGAAGGACAGCCGCGTTGCCCGCGGGATGATTATGCCTAACGAAGTCGCCCAAACCTTTTCACCAGGCCTGCCGGTCGAAATCGGCAAGATCGATCGGGAGTTAAAAAAGCTTTGGGCCGAGAGCGGCAGTGAGATGACGCGCGCCTCCCTCATAAATCTCGCCGTTTACAGCGAAGCGCCAGGTTCTCTTCCTCTAAACACAGAAATCATTTTCAAAATCACCGAAGACCACGCCTGTCGCGCCATCGTGATTAGCGCGAATCCCGACGCAAAAGAAAATCGTGTGGAGGCGTGGATCAGCGCGCATTGCCACGTCAGCCGCGCCGGCAGCAAGCAAATCTGCTCCGAGCAGCTTTCATTTCTGCTGGAAGGGCCTTCCGCGAAATTGCTGCCGAACATCGTTTTTTCCCAACTCGATTCCGATCTCCCTTTTTATCTTTGGTGGCAGGGGGAATTTCACGATCCGATGGACCCGCAACTTTGGGCGTGGGTGGACCGCGTTATCTACGATAGCCAAACATGGAGCGACTTCCGCGCGCAAATGCAACGGGTCGAAACCGCGCAGGGTGACGCAAAACAACGGATCGTCCTGTGCGATCTTAACTGGACTCGCCTCGTCCAATTTCGTCTGGCGATCGCACAGTTCTTCGATCATCCGGCGTCGCATCATCGCTTCGAAGAAATCGAAAGGGTGGAGATCGATTTCGCGCCCGGGTATCGTTCGACGGCGTTACTGCTGGCGGGCTGGCTCGCCGCGCAGCTTCATTGGACACTCGAGAAAGACTCGAAAGACAACACGCTGGTTTTTCGCGATCAGTCGAAAAAGACGATTCAAGTTTCGCTTAACGAAGAAGCGGGCGAACCGCTTGGCCGCTGCGTCGTGAATTGCGGATCCATCGAATTTCGCGTGGCGCATTCCGCAAACGCCGATCTGCTTGATCTGGCCGTGGAAGGGTCAAATGCCGAACGAAAGTGTCTGATGCCGGCCGGCAGCAACGACTCAGTGCGGCTGATGAGCGAAGAGCTGATGCGCGGCGGACCGCATCGTGTGTACCTCCGCGCGATGAATTCCGTGCGGGATTTATTGTAGGGCGGCTGTGTCAGGTGGGATTGGCGTCTCACAGAGACGCCCTACAAGATCACACACGGCCGAAAACTTGCGGCTGTTTCAGGAGTTCGGGATCATGCAGCCGGCCGTCGTAGACCTCCGACCAAGTCTGTTGATTCATCGAGCACATGGGAACGGCCACCCATTCGCCATCGCGCTTCACCGCCCCCTTGAACACACAGGAATCGAGTCGCGCCCGCACGACCGGGTCGGTGTCTGCTTGCGCCACTTGCTTCGCATCCATGAAATTGTGCATCCCCACCCCAAGCGTGTGCACTTGTCCACGCAAGAGTGAACGAAAGATTTCCCGCGACGTGACATAGCGCAAAAGTTTGAAGACGAGTTTGACCGCCAGAAGCGGGTGCTGAAACAGAACACCGGCAAGACGATACGGAGGCGTGCCCGCATCGTCGCTCACGAGCGAGAGGCCGCCAATTTTTCGCAGCACCTCACCGAGCAGTGAATCGAATTTCTTGTCGTCCGGCAGGAGAGGGAAAATTTTTCCCGATGGCCGGGCGATCAACAGCGACGCCCAACTGTTGCAATCTGGGTGACCGAAAATCGAGACGTCGCGACGCAGCGGCAACCCAACGCCGAGGCAAATTTTTTCCCAAACGTCCGCTGACGTAATGGGGCGGTGGGAAAAAATGGTGCGCCCTGTATCGGCTTCAGGTTGGAAACTGAGCATGCGCCAGATGTAACTCCGCTTTGGATCGGCCAGATACCACCGGATCACTTCCGGCACGTCGTCAATGTTTCGACGCGTCACGGTAAAACTCAGCGCGTATTCGAGGAGCAACCCGGTTTTTTCCCGGACGCTCAGAGCAAGATCGGTGAACGCCTGGCGCACCGGATGAAGATCGGCTTCGCTTTTGATGCGGCCGATCGGAAAGCCGTGCCGGCCAGCCTGTGTCATGTCAACATGCACAGAGATCTGTCGCAATCCGCCCTCGACGACAAGGCGCTCAAGAAACTCGGGATGCTCGATCAATGTTTGTCCGTGCGTCATGAGCATCGGGATTGAGCCGACGGAAATCGCGTAACGAACAATCTCGACCAGCTCTTCGCCTCGCCCGGATTTCCAATAGGCGTCCGCGACATCGCCGCCCGTGACCTGGAGACCGCCGCCTGGGCCTTGCAAACGACGGTTCGCGTCGATCTGCTCCTTCACCTGCGCGAGCGAAGGGATCGGAATCTGGTTGGCGTTCTTCGGGAGGTAACAATGCGTGCAATGAAATGAGCAGTAACTCGCGCCCAGCGTAAAACCGCAATGCGTGAGGTGCCGGCCGGAAATCTGATTATTGGTTCGGAGTTCGAGCGGCAACGATTCCCAACGCTCTTTCAAGACACGAGCTTTTTCTTCGGCGATGGGGTGCCGGAAGGCGTTCCAGCGGGCGCGCCAGCGCGGTGGCCGGCTCGTTTCTCGATCGTTCGCGAGTGAAACCATTTCCTCGAAGCTATTTTGCTTCGTTCAAACTCCAGTCGTAGTCCTGATAGCTGATCTTGGCATCGTTCGGTATCGGCGTGGCGCGGCGCTTGTTGATAAAGCCAAGCGGACCGCCCTCGCCTTTGAAGTCATCCTTGTACCAATCGAAGATTTTCGAGAGCTCGGCCGTCTTGCTCTCGGCGGAATACTTGGCCCCTTTCTCCGAATTCACGTACCCTTTCGCCAATTTTTCGAATTGCTCCTCGAGTTTTCCGGCGCTGAACGCTTCGCGATTGAGTGGCGGGCAGCTCCGGCTGGCGCAATTGAGCGCGAAATGGACGCGTGGCTCGCTGAACTTCGAGCGAATCGTTTCCTTCTCCAGCGCATTGAAGCTGGTCTCCTGCCCGGCCACTCTGATCCGTTTGCCGGTAAAGAAAGTGAAGAAAGTGTCCTTCACGCTTTTGGTCGGATATTTTCCGAGCGCTTCGTGCAGAATCCACGCGTTGTAGGCGTTGATGTAAAAAGCGAGCTGCTGCTTTTTCTCCATCGCCGACACGTTCTCCTTCGCGATTCCATCCACCACGGTCTGGATCGCCTGAAAATCGGCGGCATTGCTTTTCCACTCGGCGTACCTCACACCGCCGGAGGTGACGTATTTGCCGAGGAGTCGACTATAGGTTTCCGTCCAGTTCTGAGCCTGAGAAGTCGCGGCGCAAACGACGCAAAGTGCGGCCGCAAAAACAACGCGTAGGGGTAGTTTCATTCCTCCATTTCGCACTCCGGTAATTGTTAGGGCAAGGGTAAAGTTAGCGGTCTTTTCTGTAGGGCCAAGCCAACCCCCTCTCAGGCGGTGTCAACGACCCCGCCCTGCAGCTTTTCGAAAAGGGCACGCAAATCCCGGCCGCTCGCTTCGATCGTGAATTTTTCTCTGGCAATCTCCCGGCCGCGGTCGCCAAATCTTCGCGCCTGCTCAGGATTAGCGATTAAATATTCGATCGCAGCGGAAACAGCGTTCGGATCATGTTCCGGGACGAGTATTCCATTGAAGTCGTTCTCGACCATTTCGGGAATACCGGCCAGCGGCGTGGAGATAATCGGCAGCCCCGCAGCCATGGCTTCCATGATAACGGTCGGCAAATTGTCCATCCCCCCGCCCTCTTCACGTGTGCAGGGCAGGGCGAAGATCGTTGCATTCGCGAGGCGTAACGCAATCTGCGATTGCGTCTGCGGCCCGACTAATTTCACGCTAGATTCCAAACCGTCCCTGGCAATCTGAGATTGCAGCGCCGTCTCGAGAGGGCCTTCACCGATGATCTCACAAACAAAATCACGGCCCCGCGACTTGAGCAGGCGACAGGCGCTAATGAGATCCGCGAACCCTTTTTTCTCGATCAATCTGCCGATGGAGAGAATCGCTGGGATTCCGCCGCCAAAGTCAACCGGACGAAAGCGAGATAGATCCACCCCGTTGTAGATTCGATGCACCTTCGCGGCGGTTTCAGGGAAACGGTTCCTAAGAAATTCCGCCGCGTAATCGCTCACCGTCACGATCGCCGACGCGTTTGCCAGCAATTTCGCTAGTGAAACCACGAAGTCCCGGGGCGCAAAGATGTCGTTCGCGTGCGCGGTAAAGCTGTACGGAATTCCAAAGAACTGATTGATCCAAAATGCGGTCCGCGCCGCCATTCCCGCAAAGTGCGCATGCAGGCGCCGGACACCGTTTTGTTGCATATGCAGCCCGACATGAACGGCCTGATAAAGACGAAGGAAATCCGATTGCTTCCCCCATTTCTCCAGAGTTTCTCGCGTGGCAGCCGACACCCGGCCCTCGCGCACCGATCGATCGACTTCACGTACCAGTGCATTCTCTTCGGGCAGGTAATTCACTCGCCGGACGAGCTGTTTGTCCCAATCCTGTTTCGGTTCATCAACCGGCCGCCGGATCGAGTAGACGTGAACTTTCGTGCCCTGGCGCTCCAGCTCTGCCACCTCGCGATAACAGAAAGTTTGGCCGAACGACGGAAATCGCTCAAGCAAGTAGGCGACTTCGCGCATGGCGAAGACTTAACGGCACAAGCCGCGCTTGCAACTCCACCTGGCGAGCGACGTAACTTGACGGCAGCCTTTTGGACGACAATCAATCCACCTTCTGCACGAGTCCTGCTTTAGAAGGAGGTATGCTGGACAGGGATTTCTTTGGCTTTTGCACCACGCTCAAGCCGTTGGAACTGAAAGCGATGGGCAAGCTTTCGGAGGTCCGGCACCTCAACGAAGGGGAAATCGTTTATTCACCGGGAGATCCCGGCGACGCGCTCTACATCATCAATCGCGGGGTCGTGGAAGTCGTCCAAGGCAACACAAGCCAGGCGCCGGCCGAAACCTATCTCTCCCGCGGAGACATCTTCGGCGACGTCGAAGCCTTGACGGACCTCGCCCGCAAACATCTGATCCGCACCCGCGAGCCGGTAAGCCTCCAGTGCTTCCCCCGTAAGAATTTTGCCGAACTGGCCGGGCGCGTTCCGTCGTTCTTTCAATATCTCAGCGAACAACTCGCCTTCCGGCTCTCGCAAGCGAGAGATCTTACGCTGGCACAGAGCCATTGTCTGGAGTTGAGCGGAAGGCTATCGAATTTCGATCTGGTCACCATTTACCAGACGATCGTCAATTCTTCGCAAACCGGTGAGCTTCGGATTTCGAACGAAAACTCCGAGTTGATCTCGGCGTTCTACTTCGAAAAAGGCCGGCCGCGCTGCGGTCAATTCGAGCATCTGACCGGCGAGGAGGCGTTTTCGCAACTGTTCTTGAGCGAAGCATTGCCGGGTACGTTTTCATTCTCCTCCGGCGACCGCCGGGTCAGTGACTGGATCCAGTCGGAAGGCATCACCCGAAATCCAGAGGAGATGCTGATCAACGCGTTGCAAGGGCGAGACGAATTAAACGAGCTGAAGCATCGCATGTCCGACGGCGCGGCAACTCTGCACGGACGAAAACCGAATCTTGCCTGGCCGGCAGGTGCGCTCACCGACCTGCAGCCGGTGGCGGAACAAATTTGGAAATTCGTCTGCCGTGGGCCAGTAACACTTTCCAGTTTATTCCGGCAGTGTTCCTTTTGTGAACTGAAGATTTATGAAGCCGTTGACGAACTCGTTGAGTCGCAACATCTCGATCTGTCTCCCGTCGGTGGCAGCCAAAAAATTGCCTGACGAGGACTGCCATGAAATCGCTTTGTCTCATTCTTGTCCTGGCGATCAGCGCTACGCCCGCATGTTCACACTTCACCGCCCGCGCGCGGCAGGACCGCGCCTACGCAAGGTATTTCAAGAAATTGCGGACTGATCGCGACCGGCGGCTGGCGCGATTACGCCATAACGTATCCAAAATACCGTCGCCCCGCGCAGCACCGCCAGAGCCCCGAGAGACAACGCAGATGTTGGAAGGGCCGCAAGCAGTTCCAAGCGATCCGGGCGAGCAGTGACTGCGCGAAGAGTTGAGCCGACGGTTAAGCGCTGCGCCGCACGGGGATCGGCTTTCCATCGCTATCGACGGCGACGTACGTGAAAACCCCATGCGTGACGCGGACCTGCTCGCCGCTCATGTAGCGTTGGACCCAGACTTCGACCGGGATCGTCATCGAAGTGCGGCCAATTTTGTCGACCCAGGCATAGCACGCCACGGTGTCGCCCACGCACACTGGCTGGAGAAACGACATCCCCTCCATCGCCACGGTAACGACGCGCGTCTTCGCTGTTTTCGCCGCGAGGATTCCGCTGCCCAGATCCATTTGCGACATGATCCAGCCGCCGAAAATATCGCCATTCGGATTGGTGTCGGCCGGCATCGCGATCGTGCGGATGACCAGTTCCCCCTTTGGTTGATCAACAGAATCCATTTGCGCGAGGATACCATGACTCCGGTTTGTAGCCATTCCTACAAGATCAACATGCAATCGCCGTAACTGTAAAAGCGATAACGCCCGCGAATCGCCTCAAGGTAGGCTGCGAGCACGAATTCCCTTCCAGCGAACGCGCTCACCAGCATCAGGAGAGTGGAACGCGGCAGATGAAAATTCGTCAGTAGACTATCGACATGTCGAATCTCGGCGGGCGGATGGATGAAGATCTCCGTCGCGCCGCTCTGTTCGACCAGCTGGCCGTCGCAACGAACAGCAGACTCCAGGACCCGAACTGTAGTCGTCCCGACAGCTAGGATCCGCGTGGCCGCATTGATCGCGGCCGCGGCGGAATCGGAGATCAAGAATTCCTCTTTGTGCATGCGATGATCGGAAATCCTCTCGGTCTTGACCGGCTGGAATGTTCCGGCGCCTACATGCAACGTTATGAAGGTATGAGGCAGCTCCGCCAGAACGTCTCGCGTGAAATGCAACCCGGCGGTCGGGGCGGCAACCGCGCCGGGCACTTCAGCGAAAACTGTCTGATACCGCTCGAGGTCGCTCGGGTCGCTTTGTCTCCGCACGTAGGGTGGTAGCGGGATCGCTCCTCCTTCGGAAAAATTTTCCGCGCGATCGACTGAGATCACCCGCTCGCCGCCGGCACAGATTTCTTCGACGCGTGCCATCGCGCCGTTGATCGTCGCTACAACGCCGACCCGCATCTTTTTCCCGGGCTTGACCAGACATTTCCAACGCCCGGGACCGAGCCGTTCCAGAAAAAGAAATTCGACTTTTCCGTCATCGGAAAATCTCCGCGCGCTCATGACGCGAGTGTTATTCAGAACAAGCAAATCGTCCGGAGCCAGAAATTCGCTGACCTCGGCGAACTTCCGGTGCTCGATTCGCTGCTCGCGCCGGTGCAGCACCATCATGCGGGAGTCGTCGCGATGCGCGAGCGGCCGCTGCGCGATCAGCTCTTCCGGCAAGACATAATCGTAATCGGAGAGCCGCGACCTCATTTCGGGAACAATCAAAGGAATTGCGACCGAGCGCAAAAAATCAGATGGTCGAGCAGTGAACGATTTTCCGCCCGCGCTCGATCTTGTCCTCGCCGCGCTCGAACAGATTCGCGACCGCGAGGAAAAGCCTCCGAGGGCGTCCCGGATTTCCCTTGGTCAACTTCGGCGGACGCGAGTCACGGAATCCGTGAAGCAACAGAGCGCGTCCCTTTCACTGGGCTCGGACAAAGCGGCGTTACTAGAGCCCATCCGCGCGCGTGTCGCGGTTTGCATCAAATGCCCGCATCTCGCCCGCACTCGCACGCAGACTGTCTTCGGTGTCGGCAATCCGGATGCCGAGTTGATGTTCATCGGCGAAGCGCCGGGAGCTGAAGAGGACGCGCGTGGAGAACCTTTTGTCGGACGCGCGGGACAATTGCTAACGAAGATCATCGCGGCGATGGGCTTCCGGCGCGACGAGGTTTACATCGCGAACGTTCTGAAGTGCCGGCCGGACATGCCCTCGAGCAGCTCGGGCAATCGCCCGCCGACCCCGGTAGAAATGCAAACCTGCTTGCCTCATCTGGCGGAACAAATCGGCATTATTCAGCCGAAGGTCTTGATCGCTCTAGGCGCCACCGCGGTCGAGGGATTGCTCGGAACTCGCGGTGTGATGCGGGAGCTGCGCGGAAAATGGCACTCTCATCAGGAGACGCCACTCATGATCACTTATCACCCCTCTTACTTACTCCGAAACCAGGCGCTGTCGGAAAAGCGGAAAGTGTGGCAGGACATGTTGCAAGTTCTGGAACGGATCGATCGTCCGATCACAGAGAAGCAGCGCAATTATTTCTTGTAGCCGGTTCGCTATCGCGAAAGGCGTCCGAACGTTCGTCGCAATGACGAAGGCGAAGCAAAGCTGAGCGCGGCCGATGACATGATCTTTCTTACTTCTGCGCGAGGTAATTTCACTGTCCGCTCGAAGATTTCCGCGCCCGCCTCTCGCATGAGCGAGAGCGTGCGCGCGCCGATCAGCGCCGGGAGGACCGTTGCAAAGCGAATACGGCGTTGATTGATCGCGCACGCGTAATCCATTCCGGCGACCATCCCGCGTTCCGCTTTTTCACGCCACTTCTCCATGATTGCTTCAACGCGTGCGGGGTTCACCAGGATTTCTTCAGGCGTCAGATCTAACGAGCGAAGCTCTTCTGCAGGAAGATAACATCGGCCCCCCCTCAGATCACAACCCACGTCGCGGAGGATATTGATGAGCTGCAATCCCTTCCCGTATTGCACCCCTAACGCCAGCATTTCAGACTCCGTCCGATCGCTGAAATTCCGGACGTGCGCGAAACAGATGCGGGTCCAGAATTCTCCAACACATCCGGCCACGAGGTAGGTGTATTCATCGAGATCGGACGCTGCGGGAAGCGACTGAATTCCAGTGCCGGCTCCGAAGCGCTCCAAGTCGAGCCTCTGACCCTTATTGATTTTCTTCAGGACTTCCCGCACCTCGCGGCGATCGCGGTCATCCAACAATTCGAGCCACTCCAGGGCAGCCGGCAGCGCGTCGATCAACGCCCGCTCTGCTTCGTTGCTCTGCAAAGGCACGAACGAGTTTCTGATGCCAGTCGCTGCTTCAATGGGCGCGTCCCCTTGAATTGCCCCGGCCAGATTTCGCAGGGCTCCGGCGCGAAGTTCCGCCGGCGGCTCCGGCGTATCCGCGATCGTGTCGGTCGCGCGTGCCAAAAGATAAGCAAGCGAGAGCGGATCTCGAAGCGGTCCCGGCAGAACCCGCAGCGAAAGATAGAAGGAACGGGAAACCGAACGAAGGATCGGTCCCCGCAACCGGTCAATCTCACGGGCATTCACCGGTCAACATTCCTGACGTCGATGCGAGTGAGATCCGCATGGCCGAGCCCAACTTGCCCGGCGTTCCGCACGTGATTCGCCAGTTGACCGATCGGAGGAAGTTTTGCGTTCTCGCGCCAGGCATCGATTCGCTGGAGCGCGAGCGCATCGATGGCGACCGGATCCTTGCTCGCGAGAAGTGTGGCGTGATGCACGGCGTAATTAGGCTGTGATTGCGGACCTCCGGCATATTGGGCGACCAACCCGTCCATGACATTGAGGACAACCTTCTTGCCGATGAGGAAATTGTTGTAAAGATCGACGATCGCCGAGCCGCCAAAACCGTTGACTTGAGTGAAGCGGCGCCAGTTGTCGATGTTCGGTATGGTCACGTTATACAAGCAACCGGCCAATCCATTCGTGGAGCTATCGCTCATCACCGGGACGTTAATGATTTTCGTAACCTCGCTGGAAACGATCCGCGAGAAATGGCTTTGGTCGCTCGTCTGCTCGTTATCAGAAAGCAGCGGGACGGTGCCTCTGTCAGTTCTGTACTCGAGGTCGCCCCAAATTAGTTTCCCAGCAAGCGGCGCGGTAAAAATTGCTTTCGAATCGTAGCCATCACGTGGCGCGACGGACTTCATCTGGTACCCCTCCGCGTTCGGGTTGTAACCGGCGTCTTTGATTCCCCCCAGGCTGCGATCCCAAACGATAATTCTGCTCCGCGGATGCCCAGCGGTCACCAAGCCGTCTACGATCGCGTTTACCACGTCGCGATGCGTGGTGAAAAGTTCGCCGCCCGCCGCGGAAATCTTGATGCCGATCTTGTCGTTAGGCGAAACCAGTGAACCCCAGGCGCGCGCGAGATCCGGCTGGGCGGTAACGGCTAGCACGAGCCGGTTCACCATCGCGTGCACGACCGATGGATCGGTCCGGTAATCCTTGATTGCGGCCGAGTCGTGTGCGGAGTAAACGATCGAGCGGTCGGGAAGAGTTTGCGCACTCTGCGCAAAGGCCGACGCGAGGTCGCAGAAAAAAAACAGAGCTAAGATTCGAATCGGCAAGATATTGAGCTGTGGAAACGGAGTTTATGAGCAGCGGAGCAATTCACAACTGCACGCCCATCATACACCTTTACGTTCACATCCCCTTTTGCGCGCGGATTTGCCCATACTGCGCCTTCTATAAAGAGCGCGCCGACAGTTCGCAAACGCAGCGATTTTGCGAGGCGCTTCTGTGTGAACTGGATGAGCGGTGTACCCGCTTGCGTGTCGAACCGAAGACCATTTTCATCGGCGGCGGGACACCCACAGCGCTGACAACGTCGCAGCTCGAGTATCTTCTGGGCGGTTTTCGGGATCGTCTCGATCTTTCCGCGATGCGCGAGTGGACGGTGGAGGCAAATCCGGGCAGCGTTTCGCCTGGCAAAGCCGAATTGCTCCGGAGTCTGGGAGTGAACCGAATCAGCCTTGGGGTCCAGTCCTGGGAAGAGGAATTGCTTGAGCTGCTGGGCCGGGAACACAACGCCGCCCAAGCTGACGCTTCTTTTCACATCTTGCGCGATGCTGGATTCACGAATGTGAATATCGATCTGATGTTCGGCCTTCCCGGGCAGACGCTGGCACAGTGGGAAGCAACCTTGAAGAAAACCATCGCCCTCGGACCGGAACACATCTCGGCCTATTGTTTAACCTACGAGGAAGGCACGGAGTTTTTTGCGCGACAAGCCCGGCGCGAATTCCGCGAGGACACCGACTCGGATGCCCGTTTCCTTGAGAGAGCCATGGTAAGGCTCGAGAGCGCCGGCTTCGAGCATTACGAGATCTCAAACTACGCGCGAGACGGATACGCCTCCTCGCACAATGGCGGATATTGGGCGGGGGAGGATTATCTGGGGATTGGGCCCAGCGCGTTTTCCACAGTCGGCTTGGAGCGATATCAGAACGTCTCGGATTACCGAAGTTATTCGGACCTGGTACTTGCCGGCGGCTCCCCCATCGGTTCAACCGAAGCACTCACGGCTGAGATCAAGCGCGGGGAAAGAATCGCGCTCTCTCTCCGCACCGTGCGCGGCATTCCATCCGTGGAGCTGAACCGATGGCCAAACCAACGCCGCGAATTCGAAGAGCTCGGCTTGCTGCGCGAAGTGGAAGGAAATTGCGTTCTAACGCGACGAGGAAAACTTCTCGCCGATTCCGTCGCGGAAGCATTTATCTGAGCTCCGCGCAGGGCAGTGATCACACCGCGCCATACCTGCGGTTCCGGCGGCCAAAGTCTTCCACCGCATCGAAAAGGTCCTTCTTTGTAAAATCCGGCCAGAGCTTCGGTGTAACGTACATCTCTGTGTAAGAAAGCTGCCAGAGAAGAAAATTCGAGAGGCGCATCTCGCCGGAGGTGCGGACGAGCAAATCGGGATCGGGATAATAGCGCGTGTAGAGATGCTTGCTGAACATGTCTACGTCGATCATCGCCCGATCGATGTGGCCGGAATCGATCTGACGGAGCAGGCTTTTAATGCCATCGATGATCTCAAGGCGGCCCCCGTAACTAAGGGCCAGGATCAGTGTCAACCCGGTATTCCCTGCTGTGCGTTCGATGGAATCGTGCAGCTGTTTCTGGCAACCCGCCGGCAGGTCGGTGAGACGTCCAATTGCCTGCAGCCGGACATTTTTTTCAAGCAACTCCGGAGTTTTTTCTTTCAAAAAACGCTGAAGTAGCCGCATGAGCGCGAAGACCTCCGACTTCGGTCGTTGCCAATTCTCAGCCGAAAATGCGTAAAGAGTCAGGAATTCGACTTTCAGTTCCCCGCAAGCTTCCACACAAGCCCGCACTGCATCCGCGCCTTTTTCGTGGCCTTTGATGCGTGGCAATCCGCGGCTCCGCGCCCAACGGCCATTGCCGTCCATTATGATCGCGATGTGGTGAGGGACTAATTTAGTGATCGCCGCCATACCTGTTAGAGAATGATTGTCTCGTTACGCGTCGGGCCGACGCTTACGATTCTCAATGGCGCCCCGGTCAGTTGGGCTATCGCTTTTATGTAACCTCTTGCCGTAAAAGGCAGATCCGATATTTGTTTTGCGGATTGCGTAGATGTTTTCCAACCTGGAAAATCCTGGTAGATCGGTTCGCAGTTCTCGAGTTGCGTGGCATCACAGGGCGGGACATCGAGGCGCTTTCCGTTAAGGCGGTAGGCGACACAGACTCTGATCGGATCGACAGCGTCAAGCCCGTCGAGATTCGTCACAGCGACCTCGTCGATACCGTTGATCATCGTCGCATAGCGCGTCGCCACCGCGTCAAACCAGCCACAACGGCGGGCCCGGCCCGTGGTCGCACCGAACTCTCGCCCCATCTCATGAAGCATTTTGGCCAGGGTGGAATCTTCCGTCGGCAGCGCTCCCTCGCCCACCCTCGTCGTGTAAGCCTTCATCACTCCGAGAACCAAATCCATTCGATGCGGCGGCACTCCGGAGCCAGTGCAGGCGCCGCCCGCCGTCGTGTTCGAGGAAGTGACATACGGATAGGTTCCGTGATCGATATCGAGAAACGTTCCCTGCGCGCCCTCGAACAAAATCTCCTTTCCGCGCTGCAGGGCACGATGGAGATAGACGACGGTGTTGGAAACGAAAGGTCGCAGTTTTCGACCCGCCTCAAGATACCGCTCGTTGACCTCCCGATAGTTGATGGCCTTCGCGCCAAGCGCGTGGAGGATGCTGTTATTTTCGCGGACCTTCGCCTGCAGCTTTTTTGAAAACAACACGGGCTGCATCAAATCCGACATCCGCAGACCGGTGCGGGCGGCTTTGTCACCATAGGCCGGACCGATCCCGCGCTTCGTTGTGCCGATCTTCGCACGACCTTTCCGCAGCTCGCGTTGTTCATCGAGCGAGCGGTGATAGGGCAAAACAAGGTGTGCACAATCACTGATCAATAAATTTTTCCCGATCACGACCTGGAGCTTGCGCAGCCCTTCGATCTCAGCGACGAGCGCGATGGGATCGATCACGACGCCGTTGCCGATCACGCAGACTTTTCCGCGCCGCAGAATTCCGGATGGAATCAGATGGAGAATGTATTTCGCGCCGCGATGGATGACAGTGTGGCCCGCGTTATTACCCCCTTGGCTGCGCACCACGATGTCTGCCTTTGCGGTAAGGACATCGATGATTTTTCCTTTGCCCTCATCGCCCCATTGCGCGCCGATCAGAATTGTGTTCGCCATGAAATAAAGAAATGACAACAAATTGTCCCGACGCATCCAGCCGGACACATTCGGGACTGCGCAAAATGATAGGATGCGCGGATGCGGCTGCAAGAAATTTCCCGATGACCTGGCGATAGGCGTGATACGGCGGACGTCATCCCTACTTATCCCGCGCTGTTCAAAAACCGAAGCTCCTCTTTTTGTGGATGGGAAAAATGCATTGTCACGCGTCCTGTGACCGCCCTACACTTCAGCCATGCGCAATATTCTCCTCATTATCCTGATCCTTATCCTCATCGGAGCTTTTCCAGGCTGGGGTTATAGTTCGGGATGGGGCTACTATCCATTCGGTGGAATCGGACTGGTGCTGCTGATCGTCGTCATTCTCGCGCTCACCGGGCGATTGTAGAAACGTCCGGAAAATTGGCGGAAGCCACAGCGTCCGAGCATCGATGCAATAACCTTTCGGCGGGAGATACCGATTTCCCCGGCGTCCGTTCTCCTGCGCTATTTGCCCGGAAGCGCGATTCGCGATCAGGAAGTACTATCCTTCGCGGCTAGCGAGTCGTACTTGAGGTCGCTTGCTTCAGCGCCGCCGCCGATTCCGCCGTGCTGCGTTTACGCGCGGAAAAATTCGGCGCATCATCAAAGTGATACGCCGAGTCATGAGTAAACGTGTTCATCGCCACACGGAAATTCGCACCTCCGCCAGAGAGATGCCGGTGTGATGCGATGAATTGGCTCGGGTCGTAGTAGTTGCTGAGATTCTTCTGAAACTTCGACCTGCTCATCCCGATCTCGAGGTTCTTGCGTATCTCCAGGTGCAAATGAGCGTCGTATTGGCCGTGCGCCGTGCCCATTTTTCCAACCTGCTGCCCGCGGGCAACTCTCTGGCCGCGGTTCACGAGGATTGAATTCAGGTGACCGTAGAGCGAGTCGATATGTTTCACCTCGCCGTTTTCGCGATAGGCGTGCCGCACGATTACCACATTTCCCCACCCCAGGTGCACATCGCGCGCAAACACCACGATCCCATCCCCGATGCTGTAAATCGGATCGTTGAGGTCCGTGTCGCCGCCGTGAATTCCATCCCAGTCTTCGCCCATGTGCCCGCCCGAACGGAAGCCGCGGGCTTTGTAGTAACCCTCGGCGTCAGGTTTACCCACGGGAAAATCGAAACCGTCCGCGAGCCTGGTTGAAGCGGTCTCCATCGGCCTATTCAACAGTTGAACGTTTACCGTCGGTTCTTGCGCTGGTGGCATCTTTACTGGGTCGACTTTCGTTGATTGGGTTCTTGCCGACGGCAAGTTCGGAGATGGCTCCTTTACCGCTGGCGTCTTCACTAGTTCCGCTTTCACCGACTGGATTTTCTCAGATTTCGAATTTGCCGATGCCTCCTTCACTG
>PNAS01000057.1 GCA_003169695.1 Spartobacteria bacterium | reverse complement strand
GGAAGGAAAAAGCCGAAGCGCGGATGGATGGCGGGAAAACCGCTGAGGTCGTCCTGAAGAAATTCCCCGGCATGACATCCGAGCCGGTGGTGATGAAAAACCTGAAATACTGGGGGGTACCGCGCAACGACGGCTTCGTCATGATGCCGAATGAAGTGCAAGCCTATCGCGCGGGTGAAAAACCATTCGAGTTCAAAGGCACAAACGGCTTCATGATCACGCTCGACATCAACTCGCGAGACGTGGAAGCGAAAGAGGCGAAAGCGAAAATGTAATCAGGCATTCGCAAAACGGATTGTCGAAATCGTCGGCTGCATCTTGGTGGCCATGGCTGGCCGCGGCTCTTTCTTTTCTTGATCCAGTCCGATGGTTTTTCGAGCTGCACGAGCTGTTGTCCGATCTCCACTTCGCGGAAAACAACCAGTATGGCGAATCTGGTCCGCAGGCCGGTTGCGTAGGGAGTGAAATCGTTCCGCGCGATTTCGACTTCGCATCAAACATCAGGCTTGTTTTTCAAAAGGGATCTTTGCAAGTCTGGCCGCATGAAGATGCTAGTCCTTGGATCGGTCGCACTGATTTCGTCAACAATGCCGATGTTATTCTCTTCTCCGCCGCCGGCACAGGCGATCGGGGTCAACCTCGCCTTGCGCGACCTCGCCGTAAAACCGGGCGACGACTTTAATGAATATGCGAATGGCGCCTGGCGCAAGACGACCGAAATACCGGCTGACCGTTCGAGCACGGGCGTGGGCTTCGAGGTCTTTGAGAAGGCTGAGAAACGCAACGCGGACCTGATCCGCGAGGCGGGCGCCGGCAAACCAGCACCGGGCACGCCGCAGCGGATGATCGCCGACTATTACGCCGCCTACATGGACACGGCCGGCATCGAGAAGCGCGGCCTCGCTCCGCTCCAGCAGAGGCTCTCCACGATCGCCGAAATCCGGTCGAAAACCGACCTCGCTCGCGCGCTTGGCCAGCAGCTTCGCGCCGACGTCGATCCGCTGAATGCCACCAACTTCTGGACTGAGAACCTGTTCGGCCTCTTTGTCACGCAAGCGCTGAACGACCCCGCCCGCACTGTCCCCTACCTCTTGCAGGGCGGGCTTGGCATGCCCGACCGGGAATATTACGTCTCAGACACGCCGGAGATGGCAGAACATCGCGCCTCCTATCAAGCCTATGTCGCCGACATGCTGAAACTTGCCGGCATAAGCGAGACCGCCGCGCGAGCGGAGCGGATCATGGCTCTTGAAACCAAGATCGCCACCGCGCAGCTCGATCGGACGGCGAGCGAGGATGTCCACAAGGCGAATAATCCATGCAGCGCCACCCAGCTTTCGTCCGATGCACCGGGGCTCGATTGGAACGCTTATCTGAGCGCGGCCGGACTCGACAAACAGCCGACCTTCATCATCTGGCAGGCGAGCGCGATCAAAGGTCTGTCAGCGCTCGTCGCCAGCGAACCGCTTGAGACCTGGAAGGACTGGAGCACCTTCCATACGCTCAACCGGAGCGCCGCATATCTTCCCAAAGCGTATGACGACCTGCACTTCGGCTTCTACGACAAGACGCTGCGGGGAACGCCACAGCAGCGCGACCGCTGGAAGCGCGCGATCACGAACGTTAACGCAGACTTAGGGGATGCCGTCGGTAAGATCTACGTCGCGAAATATTTCCCGCCCTCGTCCAAGGTCGAGTTACAGGGGATCGCGAAAAACCTCCTCGCCGCCTTCGACCGGCGGGTGGATGCGCTGGACTGGATGGCACCGGCGACTAAGAAGCAGGCCAAGGCGAAGATTGAGACACTTCGAGTGGGCGTGGGCTACCCTGAAACGTGGCGTGACTATAAGGGTCTCGTCATTCGGCCTGACGATCCCGTCGGTAACGCGTTGCGCGCCGGCGAATGGGAGTATCGGCACCAGCTCGGCAAGTTTGGGAAGCCGATTGACCGGAGCGAATGGTGGATGACGCCGCAGACGGTGAATGCGGTCAACCTGCCGCTCCAGAACGCACTCAACTTCCCGGCTGCGATCCTCGAAGCGCCCTTCTTCGACCCGAAGGCCGATGCGGCCGCAAACTACGGCTCTATCGGCGCAACTATCGGCCACGAGATCAGCCATAGCTTCGACAATACGGGCGCCGAATTCAACGCTGCGGGAAAGCTCGAGAATTGGTGGACGCCGGAAGACCAGGTCCATTTCCAGCAGGCGAGCAAGCGACTCATCGACCAATACAGCGCCTATGAGGTATTGCCGGGCGTGAAGGTCAACGGCGAGCTGACGCTCGGCGAGAATATCGCGGACGTCGCCGGCCTCGCCGCGGCCTACGACGCATACAAGATGTCGCTCCACGGCACGCCCTTGCCCGTTGTCGACGGGCTCACCGGCGATCAGCGTTTCTTTCTCGCTTTCGCGCAGAGCTGGCGGCACAAGACGCGTGAGGCGGCACTTCGTCAGCAGATCGTAACTGACGGCCACGCCCCGGCCCCGGAGCGCGCGCAGACGGTCCGCAACCTCGATCCCTGGTACGAGGCGTATGATGTGAAGCCGGGCGAGAAACTCTACCTCGCGCCGGAAGATCGCGTCCGAATTTGGTAAGAAGCATTTTTTGCAGGGATTGGTTGGTCTCAGCCGCGTGAGAGCTTGCCAGCCGCCGCGCACGAGTGTAGACCCGTGTTGTTGGCCTCCCGCTCACAACCTGTTGCGATCTGCATCTCGGCCCTATGGCTAACGAGCTGCACACATCTCTCACCTCTCCGCCAAAACACCGAGGCCAACCCGAAGAACTCGGTAATACACCGGGCCGGATATCAGGTCGCATTCATAGAATTTGGCGAGCAGGGATCCTACCAAGACACGCAGCAGCTCAGTAACGCGATCGACTTGGTCCAGAACGTCACTAGGCCGCTCGTTATTACCTACGTCCACGGTTGGCAGAATAACGCTCAATCCGGTGATGTGGATAAGTTCGAAAGTTTGCTCGCGCGCTTAAGCGGCGCTCCCGCCATTCGCAACGCTGGGTTTAATGTTGTCGGAGTATACCTCGGCTGGCGGGGCGAGTTGAGCCCAATGCCCGTGCTCAAGGAACTGACCTTCTTTAATCGCAAAGCGGCTGCCGAACGAATTGCGAGCAATTTTGACTGCTATGACGCTATCGCGGCACTTTCGGAAGCGGCGCGGAAATATCACGGCGTGGGCGGGCAATACACCGTCTTACTAGGACATTCGTTTGGTGGATTAATCGTGGAGCGATCCGTTGCCCATGCCATCAACGCGGAAATACACGGGCACGTCGATACCGATCGGAGTCTGCCCGCTGATCTTGTTATCGTGGTCAATCCAGCCTCGGATTCGATTCTGGCGCGGCAGATGATCGCCGCCTTGTACAGCCGCAGAACCGAGGGGACGCGTCCATTCTTTGTCTCAATCACCTCAAGCGGCGATGCCGCTACCGGCCTCGCGTTTCCTGTGGGCGAGAACTTGGCGGCAACGACCAAAGCGTTCAATAAAGTTGCGGCTCCGGGCCCGGCCAATGTGGTGGAAAGCGAACGAAAGTTTTACACATCGACGCCGGGCCACAATGAGGCGCTGATTAATCACGTCACGGTGAAACTTCCGGAAGAGATTTCGTCGCACGGATTGCCGGCTCTCGAGACTAACCTCGAACATAATTTGTCCGCCGACGTATTCACTCTCGATGGCGCAAATGGAATGCTCGAGCTCTGGCAGATAAAGCGGATAGGAGATGTCGACGTGCCTTACTGGGACGTGAAAGTTGACCCCAGCATTATCAAGAATCACGGCGACCTTTGGAATGAAAGAGCGGAAGCGATGATGGCAGCGATTTTTCGCATGACCAACCCGAGGCTGAACCCGCGGATCAAACCGCGTGCCAATCTCCAACACGCGCCCGATTTCAACCGGCTTCATTCTCGGCCAGACCAATAATCTCTCGTCACCTGGCTCTCCGCTGAAAGAAATTCGCTTCTGACTGTGAGAATTTGCTGGGCAACTCGCGCGTCAATGGTCTATCACACCGCGACATGGATGGCGGGCCCGAGAGGGCGAAAGAGCGGTGGTTGCGCTTGGCTTACCACCCGGTCATGGCCCGAAGGAAAAAGATCAGCACGCCGATGGTCACGAGCGCGAGCGGGCCGCGCGCGAGAAACTTCGTTATACCATCGAGGCTCTGGCCGCGCCGGGATTGCATGAATGCGACCAAGGCCAGAATGAGCCCGATGCCGTAACAGACCAGCGCGACGGTGACGGCGGTCTGCGGGGTCCAGCCGGTCGCGGAACCAGGAAGCGCACCGCACACCAAGCCGAGCCCAAGGAAGAAAAAGGACGCGAGCCCAAGTTTGCGCAGATGATTCATGCTCCACTTGTTTAAGCGATGCCGCCTTTCCCGGCAAATCCCGCAGCAAGGCGGTGGCGTGTGCGATCCGCATGAGCTGTTTTTCGCTCCGTCTGTCTTGGAAATGAATAACGCCGCCTGGCAAATACTTCCAGCGCCGGTACACGCGCTGCTGGTTCTTAGATTGTATGGACGCACCTGTCAGGATTCTGGCGGTCGACAACGAACCGTCGGTGACACTTTCCCTGCAGTATGTCTTTGCCGGGCCGCGCTATGAATTGACCTGCGTAGACAGCGGCAATGCCGCTCTGGCCAAACTCGATGCCAATTTGGAGTTGTACGATATCATCATTGTCGACCAAAAAATGCCCCACCTGACCGGTGCGGAATTGGTCAGTGCGATAAGGCAACGCGGCATCACCGGTAAAATAATTGCGTTATCAGCGTACCTGTCATCGGAGATTCGCGAAGCCTACGAACGAATGGATGTGCACGTAATGTTCTCGAAGCCTTTTAACGTCACGGAACTGCGCTGCGCCGTCGATCGCCTCGCCGCCTGACTGTCGATCAATTACGGCTTCTCCTCCGGCTAGGCTTTGACTCAGTTCCAGCGGCGTTCTTTTGTTTTCTTTGAGACTGTCAAGATTTGTTGACTGACCCCTCTTCTATTCCATTCCTTCGTTTTCAGGTCCCAACCGTTTCTTCGTTCTCTCAAAAGTGTTTCAAACTCGACCGGTTAAAGCCGTCGAGTTTAAGGCGACTCGGGAAGGTAGAGGATGCGATCACGGCCGACCGGGTTCGGATCGACACCGATTTTTTCGCATCCGCATGAGCTGCTTTCTGAACCGCCATGTCATCTCGTCGCGTCTTATCGCCTTAAATCGGATGCGATTTCAGCGAACTGACCTTGAGCATGTTTCTGGAGATAATTCCAAAGGCCTGCCCAGCCGGGTCAGCCGGCAACTCCGTCTCGCCCATAAACACTCCTCACCGTCTACGTAGTTATCGCACGCGGAAATCCCTGTTTCTACGACGAGGCCGTGGTGGTGCATCTGCTTTATACCGATGCAAACAGACACGTACTATGAATAATCGAACTGAATCATTTCGTCTTGGGCACGTCCCAGGACTTTTTCTCGCCCTCGCCGCGCTCGCGACTTTCGCAGCTCAAGTTAAGGCGCAATCCCTCGGATCGGCTGAGACTTTCGCCGTCCTGGGCGCTTCGACCGTGACGAATACCGGCACCAGTAACATTTTCGGCAACGTCGGAGTCAGCCCTGGCTCTGCCATCACCGGATTCCCGCCAGGCGTCATCACCAACGGCGCCCTCCACGCGGCTGACCCTACGGCAACAGAGGCTCATGCTGACTTGGCCGCCGCCTACACCGCCTTTGCCGGCCTGGCTTCTCCGCCGGCCAATAACCTGAGCGGGATGGATCTTGGCGGCAAGACGCTTACGCCAGGCGTTTATCGTTGCGACGTTGCGGCAACATGGTCAAGTGGCGTCCTGACATTTGATGCGCAGAATGTTCCCACCGCACGCTTCGTCATTCAAATTGGCACCACCCTGATCACTCCCAGTAGCTCCTCGGTTGTCCTAATCAATGGCGCCGACGCACGGAATGTCTATTTTCAAGTAGGCACCTCCGCGACCCTTGGCACTGGCAGTACCTTCATCGGCAACATCCTCGCTGATGCCTCTATCACCGCGGTGGGCAGCACTACTGTGACAGGCCGACTTTTGGCAGTAGTAGGGGGTGTAACCCTTGATACAAACAACGTTACCGGCACCGGCCCAATATTGTCTCCTGCGCAGCTCCTAAACATCTCCACGCGCCTGAACGTGCAGACCGGAGACAACGTCGGAATCGGTGGATTCATCATCAACGGCAACGCGTCCAAGAGCGTGATCGGGCGTGGGATCGGACCGTCGCTCTCCCCGTTCCTCGGCGGTGTCTTGGCCGATCCGACGCTAATGCTTTTCCAGGGCACCACGTTGTTACAGACTAACGATAACTGGAAAACAAGGCAGGACGGAAGCAGTCAGCAGGCTGAGATTGAGGCCACCGGCATTCCTCCGACAAACGACTTGGAATCGGCGCTTGTCACGACACTGGCGCCCGGCGCATACACTGCCATTGTAGCGGGCAAGAATGGAACAACGGGCATCGGGGTAGTCGAAATGTATGACTTGAGCCTAGCGTCCGATTCGAAGCTGGCTAACATCAGCACCCGCGGCTTTGTCCAGACCGGCAACGATGTCATGATTGGTGGCTTTATCCTCGGCAACGGAACCGCCAGCGAAAAAGTGCTCATCCGAGCCATCGGGCCTTCCCTCACCCAATTCGGCATTGCTAACGTCCTGGCCGATCCAACGCTCGAGCTGCACGACAGTCATGGCACGATCCTCATGTCCGATGACAACTGGAGAAATGACGCAAGCCAGGCCGCCCAGATCATGGCCACCGGCATTCCTCCGACAAACGACTTGGAATCGGCGCTTGTCACGACACTGCCGCCCGGCGCATACACCGCGATTGTTGCGGGCAAGAATGGCGGCACCGGCGTCGCCCTCGTGGAAGTGTATCACCTCCCGTAAGTAATCGAAGCGTTGGCGCCGTGTCACAAGCCCTGCTCGCGAATGGGAGCGAAATGGGCAATTCGCGAGTCAATGGTCCGTCACACCGCGACATAGACGGGGCAGGCCCGAGAGGGCGGTTAATGCTGCGCTGGCACACCCTTGTGTCCCGTCTCACACTTTCGCAGTCGACACGCCCGCCGCGACAAACCGGCGGCCGGCGGAGAAGTCGCGACTTGGGGCCGAAATTCATTTCGTGCCTTGTAAATCTTGAATCCAAACGCACTCCGAGATGGCAATCAACTCTGGTGGAGACACGCCGGAACGCCTGCGATCCTTCGGCCGACTGCGGCACATCACACTTCCCCTCGCCTTCGATCAGGGAGGAAAAGCGCACGCCGCATTCGGTCTGAGCGGATTTCCGGGAATAGTAGTGATTGATCGGACTGGCCGGGTGCGTCTCACCCGAGAAGGATACAACAGTTCCGAAACCAGCTTCCGCGCCGACCTGACTCAACTGTTAAAGAGCCTGTAGGCTACTTAGCTTTGAGCCAGAGCTGAATCCGCTGGGAGCGGAGAACCAGACGGGCAGGGGCCGCGAGGCCGACTGAGTTAGGAAACGAAGGAGTCAAGATGTCGATTCGTTACGCTATCGAATAAGTGAAAGTTCCCACTGCGTTTACATAGACCAATTTGAGGACGTGAGGCGCGTCCTTTGTCAGCCAGAACGTCATTGGACCGTTATCCTCGGTTTTGCCCTTGGGGCAGTATTAACCGCTGTTTATCTCTCGCGGCGCGACTTGGTCGCAAATATGATCGGCCATTTCATGATCGATTCAATCTCTGTCCTTCTACCGCGGTTCTTTTCGCACACCTAGAGGCAAGGCCTGAGCTGGGCAGCGAAGGCGTTAAAATGTCGAGGTTGAATTTGTCACACTTCGGAGCCTTCCAGGCCAAATATCGACAGTTAGAATGCGACCCCGTTTCCCATTCGGATCGCTTTAGTGTCTGGACGCCTGGTCTAATTCCGGCGAGGCTCGGGCGCACTCGGAACCAGGCATGGTAGACAAAACCGAATTAATCCTGATTTGTCTCGTTGCCGTCGCGCTGCTGGCGATCATTGCCCGGAAAATCCGGATCCCCTATCCAATCCTGCTGACCGTCGGTGGTGTCGTCCTCGCGCTGATTCCCGGCCTTCCTGCGATTCAGCTCGATCCGCAACTGGTCTTCAATTTGTTTCTTCCGCCCCTGCTTTATCCCGCGGCCGTCTACACCTCCTGGAGAGATTTCCGAGCGAACCTTCGGTCAATTCTCCCTCTGGCAATCGTTTTGGTCCTAGTGACGATGACGGCGACTGCTTATCTGTTCCATGGCCTCGTCGGATTACCTTTGGCGGTCGGTTTTGTGTTCGGCGCCATCATCTCGCCGCCGGACGCCGTGGCGGCGCTGGCGGTGACTCAACATTTGCGGGTGCCTCGCAAGATTGTTGTCATCCTCGAAGGAGAGAGCCTGGTCAACGATGCCACTTCTTTCATCTCCTTCCGGTTCGCTGTGGCTGCCGTATTGACCGGGAGCTTTTCGCTGGGGCAAGCGAGCTTGCGGTTTCTTCTTGTCGCCGCGGGCGGCATCTGTGTCGGTCTCGCCGTTGGTTGGCTGGCAACGCAAGTGCAAAAGCGTTTGGACGATCCGCCAGTGCAAACAATGTTCTCCCTGCTTACGCCGTACGTGGCCTACTTCAGCGGTGAAAGGCTGCATGTCTCCGGAATTCTCGCGGTGGTGATTGCCGGCATTTATTACGGGTGGCGCGCCCCGCGTATCTTGAGCGGGCGGATGCGACTACAAGCGCTGCCTGTTTGGGAAATGGTCACGTTCATTCTGAACGGAGTGCTTTTCATTCTCATCGGGCTGCAATTGCCGCAGGTTATCCACGCGCTCCCTTCGATTTCGGCGATGCACGTGGCGAAGCTGGTGATATTGATTCTTTCGGCGCTCGCGCTGGTTCGTTTTGTCTGGATGTTCGGGGCCACCTACTTGCCACGCCTGCTGAGTCGAAAGTTCCGTCACAAAAACCCTGTTCGCTGGCAACACACGGCGTTGATCGCATGGACTGGGATGCGCGGGGCAGACTCGCTGGCCGGCGCGCTGGCGATTCCGTTTGTCCTGGCCAATGGCGAACCATTCCCGGGGCGCGACCTCATCCTCTTACTCACGTTCTGCGTCATTTTTGGAACGCTCGTCCTGCAAGGACTCACTCTTAGGCCCCTGGTCCGGTGGCTGAAAATTGTGGACGATCACGTCACCCAAAAAGAAGAGAGACTGGCGCGCCTGAAGGCCAACGAAGCAGCCTTGGCCCGCCTGGAGGAAATCGAATCGTCGGATCGGGTCAAGCCCGAGACCGTTGCACGCCTTCGTGCAGATTACGAAGACCGTATCCGGCAATTGCGCAGTCAAGCCCCGCATGAAGAAAGCGTCATCGGATTGTTCTCGCCGGACTTTGAGGAATTGGCCCGCGCGGCGTTGCAAACGGAACGCGACACTTTGATTGCGCTGCGCAACGAAGGAACGATCAACGACCTGGCCTTGCGCCGAATCCAACGTGACATTGATCTGGCCGAAGCCCGGCTTCAGCGGCCAGCATAGAAATAGTGCTGGAATTTCACCCACTGCGTGGAGGTCGACATCCGGAAATTAAAGGACTGGAAGCGGAGGCCACACGGACAACAGATCGGCCGTGCAACGTCTCATCTTCCCGGTATGATGTGGCAGGAATATGATGATAATTGTCATTGCTGCCAGCCGCTCGCCCCTAGACGGTAGACGTCATGAATGAACCAACACACAGGATGCATAGAAGACAATTACTCAAAGCAGCAGCGACATTCGGCTTGATGGCTGCCATGGCGCTCTCGACTCTGGGTGACCTTTTCGCAAGTTCAAGTCCGTCCGAATCCCCGAGCGATCCCGCAGGGAACAAACCAGCGGTCAAACCAAATCCGCTCAAACCTCCCGTCCAAGGCAGCATCCCCGTTGCCTTTCTCGTTTCCGAAGGCGCGGTGGTGATCGATTTCGCTGGACCATGGGAAGTCTTCCAAGATGTCATGATCCCGGGCCGTGCGGACCATCCATTCCGCCTTTACACGGTTGCCGAGACAACGAACCCTATCCGAGCAAGCGCCGGGATGAAGATCGTCCCCGATTACACCCTTGAAAACGCTCCCGCGCCGAAGATCATCGTCATCCCGGCCCAAAGCGAACCAAGCGAGGCAGTGTTGGAATGGATTCGCAAGTCGACAAAAAACACCGACGTAACCATGTCGGTCTGCACCGGCGCATTTGTTTTGGCGAAAACCGGCCTCTTGTCCGGCAAAGCCGCGACCACATTTCACGGAGCGTTTCGGCTTTTTGCCGCGCAGTTCCCCGATATCAACCTCAAGCGCGGAGCCAGGTTCGTCGAGGATGGCAATCTCGCTACCGCGGGCGGACTTTCCTCCGGCATTGATCTCGCGCTCCGCGTGGTCGAGCGCTACTACGGCCGCGAGATCGCGCAGAAGACTGCCTACGAAATGGAATACCAGGGACAAGGCTGGATGAACCCAGGCTCAAATCAGGTTTACGCGGAGGAACGCGTCTCAACGGATGAGCATCCACTCTGTCCGGTGTGTCAGATGGATGTTGACCCGGCGACCGCTCCGAAGTCTGCCTATAAAGGCAAGACTTACTACTTCTGTTCTCAGGGCGACAAGGCGCAATTCGACGCAACTCCCGATAAGTTCGTAGACGCAGGTAAAAAGCCCTGATGCGGCACAAGGACACCTGTCATCTGCGGGTTTCGTAACAACCGAGAAAAGTGAACGACCTATTCAGTCAAGAGCAGGAGCGAACGCGGCGGGTGGTGCTCATTGCGGGGCCGGGGACGGAGATCCTGGATCTGGTCGGGCCATTTCAAGTCTTTACCCGTGCCGCAGAGATGTTCACGAGCCAAAATCCCCGATCTCTTCCGATCTATTCTGTTGAGGTCGTAACCACCTCTCCCCGCACGTCAGTTGTTACGAACTGCGGATTGCGAATCGCAGCACATAAGACGTTTCGGCGGGTCCGCGGGGAGATCGACACCCTGCTCATAGCTGGTGGAAGCGCAATTGAGAACGATGAGATAGGCCCTGAAGTAGTGCAATGGATCAAAAAGGTGGCTGGAGGAATTCGGCGAATTGGCTCGGTCTGCACGGGCGCACTGCTCCTTGCTCGAGCCGGCCTGCTCGACGGCCGCAAAGTGACAACTCATTGGAGATGGTGCGAGCTTCTCGCCAAGAAGTGCCCGCGAGCCGACGTTGATCCCAACCCAATATTTATCCGTGATGGGAGTGTGTATACGTCCGCCGGGTTACCGCAGGAATGGACCTGGCTTTGGCTCTCGTGGAAGAAGACCATGGCTCGAGGCTGGCGCTGCAGGTGGCTCGCAACCTCGTGCTTTACTTGCGCCGCCCCGGAGGGCAGTCGCAATTTAGCGCTGCTCTATCCATGCAACTCACTGACCGAAAACCGTTGCGCGAACTGGAGTCATGGGTGCTCGACAACTTAACCAAATCGCTGAATGTGCCGGTGCTCGCGGAACGGGTCGCGATGAGCCCTCGCAATTTTGCCCGGGTCTTCACCAAAGAGATGAAGACCACGCCCGCGAAGTTTGTGGAACGCCTCCGAGTCGAAGCGGCTCGCGACTGGAAGAAAGTCGAAACAGCCTGGAAACGATCGCCGGCGAGTGCGGCTTTTGGAATGTCAATTCGATGCGCAATGTTTTCCAGCGGGCACTGAGCGTTGCGCCGGGACACTATCGTCGCCATTTTCGAAGTATGCGCCATGTGCAACGGCGACTAAAGGTCAAGGCCAGCGGCACGTGAACAACACAGATGAAAACGCCAAATCTCAGCGTTGCGCGGGCGGATACATCGAACTCATGGCCACCAGAAAATGCGGCACGAGGGCGGCCTCGCAAGGGGCATGACGCTGAGGCTTCTCGGTAGGTGAGCGCCCGCCCGATCGCTAGCCCGCGCCGTTGAGCGCTTCCAACTCTGCCGGCGTTAGTTGAAGCTTTCCGGCGGCGACATTCTCTTCGAGGTGTGCGACTGACGACGTGCCCGGGATCGGCAGCATCACAGGGGATCGAGCCAGCAGCCATGCGATCGCAAGCTGGTAGACGCTTGCGCCATGATTCTTCGCCGCCGTTTCAAGTGCGCCGCTTTTCAGCGATCTGCCCCCGCCCACTGGCGACCAGGGCATAAAGCCAAGCCCCTCCTTCTCGCAATAGGCCAGTGCATTGTCCCACTTTCGGTAGCTTACGTTGTACTGATTCTGCACGCTCACGATCGGAAGAACTTTGCGCGCCCGCGCAATCTCCTCCGGCCCCAGCTCGGATAATCCCACATGGCGAATCTTCCCCGCCTCCTGCATTTTCTTGATTGCGCCGAGTGACTCTTCCATCGGCACGTTCGGATCCACGCGATGCAATTGGTAAAGATCAATCCGCTCCAGCCTTAGTCGCTTCAGGCTCTTCTCGACACATTGCGTCAGGTACTCCGGTCGACCGTTCGCCACCCACTGGCCGGGGCCGGGTCGGGTGAAACCGCCTTTGGTGGCAATCACTAGTCCTTTCGGGTAAGGATGGAGCGCTTCTGCGATGAGCAGCTCGCTTGTTTCGGGACCGTACGCATCCGCCGTATCGATGAGATTAACGCCGAGCTCAACCGCCCGCCGCAGGACTTTGCGGGCCTCATCCCGGTCCGGCGGCCAACCCCAGATACCCTCGCCGGTGATGCGCATCGCGCCAAAGCCGAGCCGATTAACCGAAAGATCGCCACCGAGCTTGAACATCGAATCAGCACCCGCGTTGGTGGCCGCATTCGAAGCAGTGCTGAAGATCACGCTCGATCCTCCGGCCAGGATCGCGGCTCCGCCACCCAACGTTGTGCCAAGGAATATCCGGCGAGTGATCCCGCTTTCTCGCGGCTCATGCTGTGCGTTTGCAGAACTCTCTTCCATGCATCGCAGTGTACGTATTGGGAAAATGCTGTCAACGCAAGTGGCTCGCTAGCGCTTCAATCGGCGACACCGCCTTCTTGTGTCCAGCGGCCAGGGAGAAACCTCGAAACTAATTCCGAAGCGCTTTCGAGCGCATGTTCTTGACTTACCGCAGGGTACCGGACAGAGAATGGATGAACTGACAAACTCCTAATCACGCTGATTCCATCTTGTGACGATTTCAAATTCCATGCTTCGTGAGCGCACTCGACGCAACTTTCTTTTGCTCGCCGGCAAAGGCCTCGGTCTGGCCGCGCTTTCTTCCGCGACGGTCGCGTCGTTGCTGAAAACCGTCGCGGCAGCGACGCAGAGCGTGGCGCATTTGACGCCGGAGGAGGCGGCCATGGATGAAGACTACTGGGCCGTCATTCAGAACTCTTTCTCCGTCACGCGTGGCATCATCAATCTGAACAATGGCGGCGTTTCGCCCAGCCCGCGGATCGTGACCGAGGCACTGGTGCGTTACACCTGGCAACAGGAAGACGCCACCGCCTACACCATGTGGCAAATTCTCGAGCCACAATCGGAAACGATTCGCACCGGCCTGGCGGAATTGTTCGGCTGCGATCGCGAAGAGATTGCGATCACGCGCAATGCTTCCGAGTCACTCGAGATTCTTTTGATGGGGATGGACTTTAAGCCGGGTGATGAAATTCTCACCACCACCCAGGATTATCCGCGCATGCTTACCACGCTGCGTCAGCGTGAGAAGCGAGAAGGCCTGAAGCTTAAGCTGATTCAGATTCCCATCCCGCCAAAGAACCTCGATGAGATCACCGCGGCCTTTGAAAAAGGAATTACCAGCCGAACGCGCCTGATTCTGATGGCGCATCAGGTCAACATCACGGGACAGATCACTCCCGTGAAGGCTGTCTGCGACCTGGCTCGCGCCAAAGGAATTGAGACGATTGTGGACGGCGCGCATTCCTTCGCGCAGTTTGATTTCAAACAGAAGGACCTGGGTTGTGATTACTTCGGCACCAGCCTGCATAAGTGGTTGTACGCTCCCAAAGGCACGGGTCTGCTTTACGTGAAGCGCGATAAGATCGAAAAGATCTGGCCGTTGATGGCCGCGGAATCCAAGCAAGCGTCGGACATCCGCAAGTTCGAGGAGATTGGCACCCACTCGGCGGCGATCAAGCTGGCCATTGGCGAGGCGCTGGTCTTTCACAACGGGATCGGCGGCAAACGCAAAGAAGCACGGTTACGTTACTTGTCACGTTACTGGATGAACCGGCTCAAAGATGTGCCCAAGGTTCGCTTCAACACTTCGTTTGATCCGAATCAATCGTGCGCCATCGCGAACGTTCATATCGAAGGAACAACCCCTGACGCCGTCGTTAAGTATCTGTTCGACAAACATCACATCTTTACCACGCCCATCGTCCACGAGGAGTTTCAAGGCATTCGTATTACGCCCAACGTCTACACCACGCTCGGCGAGCTGGATCGTTTTTGCGAACAGATGGAGATGATCGCGCGCAAGGGATTGCCGTCCTAGCGGCCCCTTCTGGAGCGGCGGTCTCTGACCGTCGACAAGAGATCGAAGCCTCTTCCATAGCGGCGGCCAGGGACAAATGCCAACGCTCGCGCCTCCCATTCCGACCTTCCGGAAAGCTTGAAATGTTCCCTCGCTCGGGCATCCTCTCGCACATGAGCCTGCACGGCGGAGAACATCGAAGGTCGTTCCTCAACCTGTTCTTCGAAGTCGCGCTGATCACTATCGGCGTTTTTCTCGCCCTCTGGGCGAACAACTGGCACGAGGGCCGCGAGCATCGCGCGCAGGCCCGGGCCGCCCTGCGCAACTTCGCCGGAGAAATGGAAGCGAATCGCCAGGCCACGCAACACAACCGCCAATATCACGAAACGTTCGCGCGCGAGCTGCACGAATTTCTCGCGAGCAAGGAGCCGCCGAGCGACGATCGCTTTAATACGAGCGTCCACTTCGAAGGCATGCGCCCGGTGATCTTCGAACATACCGCATGGGATCTGGCGTTGGCCACGCAAGCCTTATCTTATCTCAAGCCGGATTTGGCATTCGATATCTCCAAGGTCTACACCCAGCAAAATGCCTTTCAGAAGTTGGAAGACAGCTTCCTCTCCGCCGTCTTTACGCCGGCCAGTCTTTCGAGTGACAACCTGAAAGGTTTGGCTCCCACCATGATGTTCTATCTCGATGACGTAAACCAGCAAGAGCCCGCCCTCGTCAGTCGTTACGAAAAAGTGATCCCCGAAGTAAAGCGCGCCCTCTCCGGCGAAGCCCGCTAGCTTTGGTGAAGCGGGCGCGGCCGGCCTGCCATTGGCCAAGGAGGTGCGCGCGGTCCCGTCCGCTTCCACGAGGAGTTTCAGGGCATTCGTATCATGCCCAATGTGTCCACCACGCTCGGCGAGCTGGATCGTTTTTGCGCATGGAACGAATGGGATAAGTGACATAGAACACGTCGCGATCGGGAATCGCGCGGGTAGACGGCAAGGCAGCTAGGGTGTGCAAGTCGGCTCGACCTGGCGCAAGCACGGGGCAGTGCGAGTGATCAAGGTAAAGCTGCGAGGGAAGCAGCGAGCGAGTGCGGGTCGCGAGCGAGTTTCAACAAATGGAGAAGATCGCGCGCACCGGAGTGCCGTCGTAGCCGCAATGTAGAGGCGCTTGTGCCAAGCGCCTATGTCTTCGATTCGATCTGAGTTGTAGGGCGTTTGTGCCAAACGCCATCCGAGACTATTGGCGTCTGACACAGACGCCCTACAAATCTGACCTCCGATCCGGCAACGGAATGTAAACAATTAGCTCTGACTTCTTCAGACTGAACAGCACGATCATGTTGCAGCGCAAGAAAAGCGCTCGCGGATTTTCTCGACGGGGCTCATGCTCGGATGAGGCAGAGTTTGGATCATGGAGGAGACGCGGTCACAGGCAGCGGCGAAAAGCTCCAGCTATTGGCTGACGCGCTTCGTCATTCTGCGGCTGCTCGGTATCATCTATGCAGTCGCATTTCTGGTCGCGGCCAATCAAGTCCTGCCGCTCATCGGATCGCATGGCTTGTTGCCGCTTAATCACTTCATTTCCGGTGTTCAAGACTCGTTAGGCGGAACGTGGCCCGCCTTCCGGAGGCTGCCATCAATCTTTTGGTTCGATCATTCCGATACCATACTGGTCGCGACTGCTTGGATTGGATTCGCGCTTTCGTGCGTAGTCGTGGCTGGTTATGCCAACGCCATTCTGCTGGCAGTTTTGTGGGCTATTTACATGTCGTTCGTCCATCTAGGTCAGGATTGGTACGGGTACGGTTGGGAGTTCCAGCTGCTCGAGACCGGTTTCCTCGCCATCTTTCTTTGTCCGCTGCTCGACCCGCGGCCATTCCCCCGCCGCGAAACACCGCGCGTTATCATCTGGTTTTTTCGCGTCCTTAGTTTCCGCATCATGCTGGGCTCGGGCCTCATCAAGATTCGCGGCGATGCCACCTGGCGCGATCTCACTGCGCTTTATTATCACTTCCAAACGCAGCCGATTCCGAACGGGCTCAGCCGCTGGTTTCATTTTCTGCCGCGCACGGTCTTGCGCGGCGGCACGCTCTTCAACCACATCGCCGAGCTGGTCGCGCCGTGGTTTCTCTTTTGGCCGCGTCTAGGCCGTTACATCGCCGGCAGCATTATTGTTCTCTTTCAAATCACGATCGCTCTGAGCGGAAACCTCTCCTTTCTGAACTGGCTCACAATTCTTCCCGCCCTCGCGTGCTTCGACGATCGCTTCTGGTCCAAACTTTTACCCTCAGCCCTCGTGCGGCGAATGCAGGCTGCGGCGGCAAAATCGCAACCGTCCCGGCCGATGACGGTCGTCAGCTATGTAATCGGCGTCCTGATCGCGTTCCTGAGTATTCAACCGTTGCTTAACCTCGTTTCACCCCACCAGATCATGAACACATCATTCACCTCGTTAGACTTGGTTAACACCTATGGCGCGTTCGGTACCGTCGGGACCGAGCGTTTGAACGTTGTCTTCGAAGGAACCGATTCCTTCACCCCCGATCTCGACGGCGAATGGAAGCCATATCTTTACAAAGGACTTCCTGTCCTGCTCGACCGTCGCCCGCCGCAAATCGCGCCTTACCAGTTGCGGCTCGACTGGCAGATGTGGTTCGCCGCCATGGGCACACCCAACGAGTATCCGTGGACGCTCCACCTCGTCTGGAAACTTTTGCACAATGACGGCGCGGCGCTGAGTCTCTTCAGCAACAACCCATTCCCTGCCAAGCCGCCACGTTACGTGCGCGCGACGTTGTATCGCTACAAATTCGCGCCACCGAATGATGCTGGCATCTGGTGGGAACGAGAAGAAATCGGTCCGTGGCTGCCCCCGCTTTCGGCCGATAATCGAAGGCTAATGGATCTGCTGCAAAACGCCGCCTGGCTCGATGCCTACCCGGATCATTGATGCACGGCGAAAAGGAGTCAGAGCTAATCATTGAAACTCCTCCTGACATTCTGAAAAAGGCGATCTGATCCCGCAACTAGATTTGATGACTGACCCCCAATTACCCAGCACCTTGCCACTCCGCGCAGCCGTGCGCTGTCCTCGAGACTTTCGCCTTTCAGCCAAAAGATGTGAGATCGAGCTTGCCGAACGCGGCCAATCTCTGATTGAATCACGTCGAGCGCGATCAGATGAACGGGGGACGAATAACCAGCGAAGAAAAGTCGACGCTCAGCACGTACATCGGTCTCGTCGTGGTGACCGCGCTCGCCGCCGGGGGGATTTACTTCTTCTTTCTCGAGCAGAAGGAAAATGAGGTCATCGGTTTCGATCCGAACCGGCCGGTCCCGAGCGACGCCACTTTGAAACGCCGATTAAAGCCGGAGCAGTACCATGTCGTGCGCGAAAGCGGCACCCAGATGCCATTCCAAAACGAATTCTGGAACAACGACCGTTTCGGCATCTACGTCGATGTTATCACCAACGAACCGCTCTTCACTTCGGTCGACAAATACGATTGCGGCCTCGGCATGCCGACGTTCAGCAAACCAATCTCGAAAGATCTCCTCGTCGAGACCCTGGACAATTCGCACGAGATGCAGCGCACGGAGGTGCGCGCCAAACGAAGCAACGCCCACCTTGGCCACGTCTTTGCCGACCCGCAGTCGCCGAGCGGACAACGCTACACCCTCAATTCGGCCGCCTTCCATTTCATTCCGGTCGAACGAATGAGACTGGAACACTACGAAGCGTACCTGCCGCTTTTGGAGAAGAAGTAACGCCCGACTAATAGTTGAGAGTTGAGTGTTGAGAGCCTGCAATCGAGTCGCCGAGGTGGTGTATGCGTTCGGTGTGACCCCTTTTTCCCAAAAACGTATTGGCAAACTCGCACCGCGTCGTCGAACCTGCTCTCGTAAGCCCGATGAACCTGGAACAGAAATGATTTATGGCGCATGTCGTTACCAATAAATGTGTGGGGTGCAAATTCACCGACTGCGTGTTGGTGTGTCCCGTGGCCTGCTTTTATGAGTTGGAAGGTCAACTTGTCATTCACCCGGAGGAGTGCATCGATTGCATGGCTTGCGTGGATGAATGTCCGGTGCACGCCATCTACGCCGGGGAGGAGGTTCCGCCCGAGTTTCAATCGGATATTGAATTCAACGCGACTGAGGGCAGGCGGGTGCAAGAGTCGGGCCAGGGTGCCATCGAGAAGAAAAAGGATCCCTTGCCGACCGCCGCCCAAAGGAAAGCGGAATTGGGTTACTAGTTCACTGCATAGGACTGCCCCTCCTGCATCCTATCGAAGGATCAAAGCCTGACGATATTGTTAAGTATCTGTTCGACAAACAGCACATCTTCACCACGCTCGGCGAGCTGGACCGTTTTCCGCGAATGGAATAAGTGACATAGAACACGCCGCGATCGGGGATCGCGCGGGTAGCATGCGTGCCGGGCATGCAATCCAGGGTAGAGCCGGCTTCGATAACCGTGTTTTCATGTGGGCTCCTTCGGGTATTGATCCCGAGTCCACTGTCCGTCAAATCAGGGCAACCCTACTCTGACCCCTTCGACTCTTCTTGCTCGCGACTGCCATTCAAACTTAACGGCCTAGCGCCAAAGCGCCGAGCTCAGACGACGCCACCACGGTTTCCTCTTAGGTTTTTTGTTTGGCTGTGTTACCCGCGGCGAAGGCACAGGTTCGGCCTGGATGAGTTGTTCTTGAAACTGGGCGCGAATGGAATCGTCGTCGCGCAGATAATGTACGCTCCAACCGCGCGCGCGATCGTCGCCCGTAAGCCTGCCGGCGAGCGCATGTGTGCGCGCAAGGAGGTAGTCCAGACCGAGCGTCTTGTAGTGGCGCAATTGCATACAATAATCCGCCGGCACGAGCCGGCCAACGGGAGCACAACGATGACGGCCGACGGAGTGGTTGATTTTCTCGATCGCATCCGGAGCGAACAGGCCAGTCTTATCCAGATGAAGATCGCGGTAGCCGCGGGTCAGGTTGTCGGCGAGAGCCGCACCGGCGGGCGGAAAAATTTCGCTCACCATCTCGTAGCCGAGCGCTTGAATGATGGTGACGCCAGCGTCTTTTTGCGCGGCGAGATAATGGTGCCAATCGGGCTGGAAAAGAAATTCATCCAGGTCGACCAGACAAACCCAATCGGCGCATCCACGGCTTTCCTGCCAGCAGGTTTCGAAAAGGGTCAGGTGCGCGTCAAGGTAGGACTCGGCGTCGCGCCTGAATGGCCGGATCTCGACTTTGGGCGAAGCGCGCAGAAGTTCGACTGAACGATCGGTGGAACGATCGTCGTAAATGACGATGCGATCGACGAGCGGCTCATAGTGCTGGAGGAAGAATGGGACAACGCGTTCTTCGTTCCAGCAGGCGGCGTAAAGATGGATGGACATGAGGACGGAAGCCAGAGTGTCGTAGCGGCAATGTAGAGGCGCTTGTGCCAAGCGCCTATCTCTTTGATTCGATCTGAATTGTAGGGTCTGTGTCAGACGCCGAGCTGTAGCCGCTCGCTATGTCGAGGCGGTTGTTCCGGCACACGGCGACGCAGCGCAGTGGCTACAGGGTCGTGGCGCTTGTTCGATCTGAATTGTAGGGCGTTTGTGCCAAACGCCCCTCCGAGACTAATGGCGTCTGACACAGACGCCCTACAAAAATCTGATCTCTGATCTCCGTCCGGCACGATCTATCGTAAGCCGGTTACGATGCGTGTAATTGAGCACCAAAGGGGTCGTTGATCGGCGGATGCTATACCTGAGGCAGGTGCAGCCAGCCGTTTCCCGATCTGAAGGATCATTTGTGAAGCACCCGAAGGGTGAGAGAGCGCTTTCTGTCGCCAGAGTGGTCTGCGTATTGCTTCCTTAGTGCCCAGAGTTCATGAAAGACCGCTTACACATTTTGACCGTCGAGGATGAGCCGGCCGTGACACAGCTGCTTGCGCTCATCCTGGGCGGTCCGGCCGCGAAAGTAACCAGCGCGTCCGATGGCTGGATGGCGCTCATGAAGATCGGCGCCGCGGCGGAACCTTTCGACATCATTATTACCGACCATCACATGCGACGTGTGAGCGGACTCGAATTGGTGCGTCGGCTGCGAATGCGCGAGTTCGCGGGTAAGATTATCGTCCTTTCGGCGCATCTGACCGAGGAGAACATCCGGGCCTACGAGGAATTGAAAGTGGACATGTTTCTCGCAAAACCCTTCGATATAGAAGAGTTGCAGCTCGCGATGAACCTCCTAACGAAAAACTCCTCAGCACCCATCACCGCGCCCCTGGCAGCGTAGGCGTGAACTCTGGCGCCGTCGCGATCGCAAATGTAAATACTTGGCTCTGACGCCTGCATCGGCTGGTCGCGTAGTTTTCTTTCTGTTCGGAATTGTAGGCGTCTGTGTCAGACGCCGTGCCTTCTGATTCGATCTGAATTGTAGGGCGTTTGTGTCAAACGCCGATCCAAGACCAAATGGCGTCTGACACAGATGCCCTACAAATCTGCCACGGCGCGAAGTCTGTCCTGGGTTTTTGTCGAATGGGTCGAGGCGCTTGTTCTGATCTGAATTGTAGGGCGTTTGTGCCAAACGCCGGTCCTCGATCAATGGCGTCTGACACAGACGCCCTACAACAATCGGCGGCATCGTCCGGAGAAATCCGAATCCATCCGACCATTTCGCGTATCTTATTGAACACGTGAAAGGGCGCGGCACGGTCCTTCCTGGGGCATGACCCCTTCGACCTCTTTACTCACGTTGGCGATTCCCAGTCTCTTCTTGCAAAGCAGGCGGACAAGTTCTTTGTTGGTTGAATTCGAAAGATCGTTCGCGCTTTGACCCTCAACCAGCAAACCTCGCTACCCATCCAATGAAACACATCAAAACCTTCGTCCTCCTCACAGCGTGTCTGCTAACGACCGTGGCTTACGGCCAGAACACGAAGAATTCACCGGCCGCCAGCTCGCCGCCTGCACTAAATTCGCCGTCGCCAACGGCGTCATCGCCGCCGACCATCGCGTCAGCGATCGATCGCGAGGTCAGCCTTGTCGAGAAGGAAATAGTCGAAGCGGCCGAAGCCATGCCTGAGGGCAAGTTCGATTTTTCTCCGGAAAAGCTGAACCTTCCCGGCAGCGACTACAAAGGTGTGCGCACCTTCGGAGAACAGCTGAAGCATATCGCCGCGTCCAACTACCTTATCTGGGCCCCGATCACGGGCGAGACGCCACCTGACACGGTTAACGATGGGAAAGGCCCGGACAACATGAAGGCCAAAGGCGAGATTATAAAGTTCCTGAAAGATTCATTCGCGTTTGGTCACAAGGCGGTAGCTACTCTGAACGAGTCGAATCTTGTCCAACCTATTGCCAGGAAAAGCGGGACGACTACCCGACTGTTCATGGCCACCTTTGCCCCGGCTCATGCGTTCGATCATTACGGCCAGATAATCGAGTATCTCCGGATGAACGGCATTGTGCCGCCAGCCAGTCGCGGAAAGTGATTCATTAACGTCGACGTGGGGAGGGAAGCCGCTTCATAGGTTCGCCCTCTTCTCCGGCCTTTCCGCGTGTCCGCTGACCGCCTGGCTCCTCAAGAAATATGCGGGCATCTCCCTTTCGGGCTGGGCCGGCTGTTCGGATAGTTTTCTCTGTAGCGGCGGTCTAGTTCTCCCCCGTAGCCGGGCACAGGAGGATGACCGCCGAATGCCTATTTCTTCGATTTCGGAATTGTAGGGCGTCTGTGTCAGACGCCGTCTTCTTTCGATTCGATTTGAATTGTAGGGCAACCGCCCCGGTTGCCAGATCCCGGCTGGTTTTGAAAATAGAATGGCGCGGCCAGTTTCTCCCTGGTCCGTGACGACGCCGTGATGATCTGCACAAGAAAATCGCAGTCAGGACTGTCAATAGTAAGCTCTGACCCCTATTTGGACTTTTAAGCGGTCAAGTTCTGATTGCGCCGGCATGGCATCACGAGTCTGCCGGGAGGGTCGTCTAGACGCAACGCCGTTTCCGAGCTCACGCGCAAGGCCCAGGCGCTGGGTGCGACGGCCTTGATTGGGATGCAGCTCGTGCAGAGCCAATTTCAATAGAATCAACGCACGAGTCTGCTCGCGACTGCCATTCAAACTTGACGGCGTAGTACCGCGGCGCGCACGAGTGCTTCTAATTCGTCTACGCTCGATGAGTCCTGGCCGCGAGAACGGCGCTTACTGCGCTTCAACCCTTTTGACGTCGGCATGAAGTGTCAAAGAATTTAGACTTGACCCCAATAAGCCTTCCCCACGTCAGCCTCAGGGGGCACTATCTTTTTCAAATCGGCGGCGCTTCGACGAATTGGCGAGCGCCAGTCAATTGGATCTAGTCTTGAATTGAGCTACCGCTTATGGCCAGAATGTGTCCTTCGAGATGGAATTCACGCGCGACCGCCCCAGGATCGCCGGTTCTGATCGGCTCTCCTTTAAGGCACGCTGCGACCATCGCCAATACTTGGCCAATATTATAACTGGCGGCCTTGATTAGGTCCTCGCAATCATTCTGTGTCCAAAGAGAAGCCGGCGAGGGTCTTTGATTTCGAAAGGCAATGGCATCGTCGTGCCATACGCAGGACGAATTATGATCTAGCAGAAACGCTGGTTGTGTCCCAAACGGGAACTCGACATAAAACATTTCGAAGATCGGGTGTTGCGACGGCATTTGGCTTTGCCGGTCAAGCTGATCGGAAAAATGAGACAAGCCGGCGGAGCCCTCGCTGCGATCGCTGCCAGTGTTTTTGTGCGCGCCTCCTTGAAATTTTCTTTTGGAACTTTCACCAACTCGCGCGTGGAGGCATTGAATTCCGCTAGGACCGACGCCTCGTGCTCGTCACCGGTCTGGGCGAGGAGCTGTTGGTCATCACTTTCCTCGTCTGGCACGACCGTGTTCGGATCCTCTAGGTAACAACGGTCCAACCAGGACGCGAAAGGGGAGGCCAAGTAGCGGATGAGATCGCTCGGCGAGTAAATTACAACGCCAGCTTCTTTCTTCATCACGCAAGAACTCTACCGCGTTTGGCAAGACATCTGTGCCGGTATCTCTCGGGAGAGCATAGGGGAAGCGTGGTTTGAGCGAGGCGGCGGGGATTTTTCCAGTGTAATCCGGTTTCCTCTCCAGCGCTGGCACGAAATTGACTCGTTCGCTCCCGCTCGCTCGGTCCTTCGACTTGCCCATCTATGTCGCGGTGGGACGGACCATTGACTCGCGAATTGCCCATTCGCTCGGTCTACGACCTTTCGTCTATGTCGCTCGCATCCCTGCGGCTCCATTCGCAGCAGTGGAGCGGACATGCGTGGCACGGATTTAGCAGTATGGGGCGGGCAGGATGTTTTCCAAGAAAAGCAAAAAGCAGCCACTGTTGAAGGTGCGGCGTCGCGCCGGGCAATCTAGAGAAGTGCGAACGTCGAGTGTCGAATAACGAACTAACCGAATGACGAATGTCGAGGTGCGAATGACGAACGGTGGGTGCAGGGATTAAGGCTTGAATCCAATCCGAGGTTTGGGCGGTGGCGGTGGACCTTCCATCAGTTCCCGAATAGCGTCGAACACGACCCGAAATTGAGCATCGTACTTGTTTTCGAGGGCGAGTAGCTTCCGCGCGAGGTCCGCGTTCGACATCAGCATCTCACGCAACCGGACGAACGCGCGCATGATGGCAATGTTTACCTGCACGGCGCGCGAACTGCGCAGCACGCTGGAAAGCATCGCGACGCCCTGCTCGGTGAAGGCGTAGGGACGATAGCGGCGTCCACCGCGACCACGCTTTGTGGTTTCAAATTGAAACCTCAAACCCGCCACTTCGTCCCCGTTAAGCTGAAAGGCAAAGTCTTCCGGAAATCGATCCCCGTTGCGCTTCACCGCAAGATTCAGAGACTTGGTGGCCACGCCGTACAGCTCAGCCAAGTCTGCATCGAGCATGACCTTTTGACCACGGATGAGAAAGATTCGTTGCTCGACTTGAATCAGGAGCGCTTTGGATTTCACGGCGCGATCCATGTCCCGATTGCTCGGACGGGTCTCGCTTCGCGTTCGGCTGCACGCCAGTCGAGATCATCGAGCTTCTTCTTCGTGAGCGGAGGTAGTGAAGCCAGCAGGCCGAACAGCCGGAGCAGTCGTTTTCGCCGTGCGCGTTTCCTGACGAAACAACGCCAGACGGCTTCGTCTTCGTTGAATCGGCGGACGTTTTCCTGCACGTCGTTGAAAGGCGAAATCACTGGGCTGCTGTTCTCTTTGGGGGAAGACATAGGGGGGACGGGGAGGTATGAATTAAGAAGAAAAAGGGAAGAAATGGCAAGACATCCGTTCGACTGCGCTCAGGGCAAGGCATGGCAGGCGAAGGGCGAGGACGAGCGGAATTGTAGGGCGTCTGTGCCAGACGCCATTTTCAGGGGCGGCGTTTCACAGAAACGCCCTACAACCTTGGAATCAGCGGTGACCCATTCGCCGCTACAGAAGACGAGCGCTTGATCCTTTACTTTAAGACGTAACGGCCGGTCTTCTTCGTTCCAATCCGGCGCACCAAACCAGCCTTGATCAGCGGTCGCAACAAGTCGAGCGCGCCTTGTTTCGATATGCCGAGCGCGTCCCAGAGTTCGCGCGGCGTCAGGGCCTTGTGTTCGCGCAACAAATGCAGGAGTTGCTCCTGTTTCGGTCGCAGGACCAGCTTCGCTTGCCCCCCGCGCGCCGCTAGCTTTTGGATCCGGCTCCAGACTCGCTCCAGCGTTCCACGCAAGCCCTCGGCGCTGTATTCGAGCCAGGCGGTGAGGTCGCCCTCTTCCTGCTGCACGTTTTCCAGGGCAGCATAATAACGCGGCCGATCCTCCCAATAAAATTCGTCGATCGAGAAGACGTGGTGGCTGTCGAAGCCGCGCCGATAAAGTTCCCACAAACTTAACATGCGGCCGGCCCGTCCGTTGCCGTCCGCAAACGGATGAATCGTTTCAACCTGATGATGGACGATGGCCGAGCTGAGGATGGGAGAAGTTTTGGCCGCCTCCTTGTTCCACCACTCGAGCAGGTCGGACATCATCGGCTTCACTTTTTCGGCGCGCGGCGCGATGTAATTTCCCACCTTTACCCGGATGGTTCGATATTGGCCCGCTTTTCCCTGGTCCATCACCTCGCCGGCCATGATGCGGTGCAGCTTCAACACCTCTACGTGCGTGACGGTGCTGCGTTGCGCATTTTTTTCGACAAAGCGCAGACCGGCGAAGTAATTTGAAACTTCGCGGCGGGCGCGCTGCGCGGTCGCCGGAATCTCACGGCCTTCTTCGATCACACGGACCTGTTCCAAGGTGAGTGGATTGCCCTCGATGGCCGTCGAGGAATGGGCATTGCGGATGCGCGTGTCTTTTTGCAATGCCGGAATCCACGGCACCTGCACGGTTGCCGCCAGAATTCGCTCCCGTAACGCCGCGACCTGTTCCACCCTGGAGAGGAGGAGCGGCGTGATCGTATAGATCGGGTGGTAGCTCACGGGGGATTAGTCAAGCGTAAGTCAAGTTTTCAGTCAAGCGGCAAACTCGAGTGGTGAATGACGAGTGCCGAATGCCGAGTGACGAATGTGGAGAGAGGCAACTGCGAATGACGAGTGACGAATGTCGAACTTCGAAAGCTTTCGCGTGCGGAGTTTAGCGAATGAGGAACCAGGCGAATGACGAATGGCGAACATCAGGGCTTAAGTCCAATCTGAGGCTTGGGCGGCGGGGGCGGCAACGGAGGTGGATTAAGAATCAGCATCAGCTCCTGCAACACGTGAACGATTGCGGCTTCGTGCGAATCGAGCCGACCGGTAAGCTGTCTCCAGCGCGGCTAGCTTTTTCGCGAGCTCGCGTGTGCCCAGCAATGTCTCGCGCATTTTGACGAAAGCGCGGATGACAAACACGCTCATCTGGACCGCGCGCGTGCTGCGGAGAACGCAACGGCCCGGCAAGACATCCGCGATTGCAGGCGAAGGGGGAACAGCTTCACCGAAAAGGTTGCCAATTTATGCTTGCACGAAATTAGCAAATGAGAGGAAATGGAGCTCTCCTTCCCCCGCAGATGAAATCGCTCGCTCGCCTCCTTGTTTGCTCTCTCCTGCTGATCACGCTGCGCAAGGATGCTCTGGCGGAGAATCTGCCGCAGTTCCGGCCCGCCTTGCTCGGTCATCATAAGCAATCGCTCATTAATACTATCGATACCCAAATGTTGGTGAAGCGCGGACAAGGCGATGGCTTCGTGATGTTCGGCTGCGCCGTCTCACAATATGGGAGTGGCTACTGGTCTCGCACCTACCGCTGCACTCCGAACACAGAGCTACTGCAAAAAGAGGTCCTCGGCCGGATTGACGGAGCGATGTTTGAGCCGGCGGTCTACAAAGGGAGTCGCGTAGGAGTTTATCTGCTGGGGGCGGTGGTGTTTGCGGTCCGCGATGGGAAGCCACATCTCCGGATCTTTTTGAATCAGGAAGAGGACGATCTGAAGAAAGGGGACGATTTCATTGCCCCACAATTCGCGTCCGCTCCGGGGAACTCGCAGTTCAAAGGAATTTATTATCCGCCCCAGGCGCCTGGCAGTCCGGGGCTGGCCTCGTTGAAGCTCAATGTCAACGAAATGGGGCAGGTGCAGGCGGCGAGCGTAACTTACGAGCACCCGGCGGGCATGGGATTTGGCACGCAAGCGGTCGGGCCGATCCGCGATGCGGCGTTTATCCCTGGTTTTCGCAATGGAAAGCCCGTGGCCTGCCAGTTCAACTGGACAATCGTCTTCACGGGCCCGGGCCGGCAAATGAAATCGGGATAGCGCGACAGACATCGCCCTCGGAAGGGCCGATCCCACCCGTTAGAATTCCCGCGCCGCGAAGCTCATCTGGACCGCGCGCGTGCTGTTGAGGATGTTCGCGGCCTGGAGTGCGCCGTGCTCGGTGAAGGCCCAAGGGCGATAGGCCGTGCCGCGATGCTTCCTTGAACTCATCGCAATTTGCGATGAGCTGGCCGCTCCTTCCATTTCTGAAATCGCAGTTTGCGTGTGGACCGCCGAAAGTTGATGCCCGCGTGTTCAGGGCAGATCAGGTAGCGGGCAAGGCAGCGCGTTGCCCACCAGCGATTAGGCGTGACATGGGTGGCGGGGTCGCCAAGGTCATGAGCGGTCTCGCCGTTAAAACGAGACGAAATCTCCAAATAAGAAAGAAGAATTATATGAACAAATCATTGATCGCATTGGGTGTGGCGGTGGCTGTCGTTATCGCGGGGGCGATGGGAGCGGCAGGCATCGAAAAGAAGTCGGCCAACAAAAAGAAGGAAGTAATCTACGTGTCGTCGGAGCAGGCGACTTACAAGGAAGCGATGCCAGGCGTTTCCATGGCGGTGCTCTGGGGCGACCCGGAGAAGGGAGCACACGGGACGTTTACCAAATTTACGCCGGGATACGATGCCGGCACCCACACGCACACCAACGACGTGTGGCTGGTCGTGATCAAAGGCGCTTATCTCTACAAAGATGATGCGGGCGAGAAGCGGGTGGGTCCGGGCGAGTTCATCTGGATCCCGGGCGGGCACAAGCATTGGAGCGGCGGTGACAAGACGGAGGGCGTCCTTTTTTACCAGGGAGGCTCGGGAAAATTCGATCTCATACCGGCGAAGTAGGGCGGCGGGAAAGAAGGCCGCTGCGCGGAACGTCCAACGTCCAATAAAGAGGGGAAATGCCTAAGGGCTCGGCTAGGCCAGGCCGCCTTTGGTCGCCGCGCGGCAACCCACTGCGAACCAGGGGCCACGGCGCGGCCAAAAAATCGGGCCCGGCTGCCCTTAAAGCAGCCGGGCCCGCATCAATCTCAGCGTTCTGAATTAATGATCGTGGTCGTCGTGACGATCATTGTGATGATCGTCGTGGCGGCGGTGTTGGCCGCGGACGTAATGACCATGGACCCAATGGTGGCCGTGCTCGGACCAATGCCCAGCGGCCCAAGTCATTTCCCAATCGTTGTCCCAGTAACGGGCGCCGTGGCTGTAATACGGCCGATCACCGACTTCGATCCGGATTTCCTCCGCTTGGATGGCAGCGGGGAAAACAAAGCTCATTGCGATGATCGCTACGAGCAGGAGTGTTTTCTTTATCATAATGTCTAATTCGCATGAGCCGCGAAAAAGGCTGCTTCACAGGTGAAAAATGTTCCGCGTTGGGGACCTATCTGATCTGCCCCGCACCTGGAGCGCTCGGTGAAAAGCGAAGCTCCTCCTAACTTCCCGCGAGTAGGTCTCACAGTTTGTGATAACAGGGTTCTGATCTCTGCGACCGAGAGTTCGAACCTGAAGTCCGCCGGAAACCGGTCGAGATTTGCGGTCAGCTCACGCTGCGGCAGTCTTGATTAAGTTCGGCGCGACTTCGCCGACAATTACTGCTGGGCGGCGGCGGACGAGTTCCAAAAGCCGAAGGGCCGCACCAGACGGCGAGCGAGTGCCCTGTTCCCAGCTGCGAGCCGTGGCGACCGGCACGTTTAAGATCGACGCGAAAACCGGCTGGCTAAGCCGAAGCTGCATCCGGATCGCAGAGATATCACGAGCACGCAGGGTTGGCGCCGGCTTGGCAAGGCACAGAGTAGTTGTGCGCATGGTGAGCTTGCGCTTGCCTTCGAGAGCGTTGGCGTGTTCACGCAGGCGCGCGATGAGGATGTTGCCGTCGAAGGCGATTTCTTTGCGGGGTTCAACCTTCTTCGCCGAAGGCTTTTTTGATACGCTGGATTTCATTGCGAATGGTCTTGAGTTGCGCGGTGGGGACATTCTCGATGTCGCCCTTGGTATAGGTCATGTAGAGAAAAAGCACGCGGCGTTTTGGTAACCAGAGATAGAGCACTCGGGCACTGCCCCTCTTTCCACGACCCGCCAAACGCATCCTGGATTTGCGCAGGCCGCCAGTGCCGCGGACGACGGGCCAGCGTTCGGCGCGTTCAGCGAGTTCGGTCTGGAATACGCGGTAGGTTTCATCGTTGGTGAGTGCGGTGAGGTCGGCGGTGAAGCCGGGATGCTCAATGAAAGTGAATTCATAAGTATCATACATTGTATTACCGCGTCAAGAGCGCGTTGGTGGTGGGGAATGACCAGCTTCTTTCTGGGGAGGCGGCGGCTCGATTGGCATGAAACTCGCAGCAAATGTGGACATGCCAAATGCGCAACTCGATCAGTTTATGCACCTTTTGCTGTGGAAGGCCGGGCCGGTGCTCATCCTTTTCGGTTGTGGCGGGATTGCGCTGCGCGAATTGCTGCGCCGGATCGGGCGACGAGCCATACGCGCCGTTCGCGAATCGCGAACGGACCGAAGAACGCTCAAGACGCCTCATTGCCCCTCTTGCGATCGCCTAATGGTGAAGCGAACAACACGTCGCGGCTCTCGCGCCGGTTCTGAGTTCTGGGGTTGCAGTAACTATCCGGTCTGTAGCGATACCCGGGGCCTCTGATTTTCTCTCGATCCGTGTTGATCGAGCGTTCGGTGGCCGACGCGGCCAGTGCAGTTCGATAAGCCGCCTTTACCAAAGCACGGCGAGTCAGGGGCTACGGCGTGGCAGGCGGTGGCTTCAGATCGGAGCCGGGATGGTGTAGTTTGAGTGGGATGGAGCAGATCCAAACACGTTGCGTGGTCGTCGGCGGTGGACCCGCGGGAATGATGCTCGGGTTTTTGCTCGCGCGCGCCGGCGTAGAGGTGATGGTGCTGGAGAAGCACGCGGATTTTTTCCGGGATTTCCGCGGCGATACGATTCATCCGTCGACCCTGGAGCTGATGCATCAGCTCGGATTGCTCGAGGAGTTCCTGCGGCAACCGCACCAGGAAACACGCGAGCTCCGGGGCACGATCAACGGTCATACCGTGCCGATCGCCGATTTCTCCAAGCTCCCGACGCACTGCAAGTTCATCGCCTTCATGCCGCAGTGGGATTTCTTGAATTTTCTCTCCGGGCATGCCCGGAAGTTTCCGGAGTTCCACCTCTGCATGCAGTATGAGGTGACGGACCTTTTGACGGCAAGTGGCCGCGTTACGGGCGTCCGTGCGAACACGCCACAAGGTGAAGTGGAAGTGCGCGCCGATCTCGTGATCGGCGCGGATGGACGACATGCCACGACACGGTTGCGCGCGCATTTCGAGGTGCAGGAGTTTGGGGTGCCGATCGACGTGCTCTGGATGCGGATCTCAAAACGCAAACCGGATCCGGCGCAGTCGTTGGGTTTTTTCGACCGAGGCAAATTGCTCGTCCTGCTTGATCGGCGTGATTACTGGCAATGCGGCGTGGTGATCCCCAAAGGTGATTTGGAAGAGATCAAAGCACGCGGTTTGCCGGCGTTTCAGGATTACATCGCGACGATGGCGACGTTCCTGCGAGACCGAGTCACGGAGCTGGACGATTGGTCGAAGATCAAACTGTTGACCGTGCAGATTAATCGTCTGCGGGAATGGTGTCGTGAAGGTTTGTTATGCATTGGCGACGCGGCGCATGCCATGTCGCCGGCCGGTGGTGTGGGAATTAATCTGGCGATTCAAGACGCGGTGGCGACAGCGAACCTGCTGGCGGAGAAACTTCGACAAGGTCCGGTGTCGCTCGAGGATCTGCGAGCGGTGCAGAAGAGGCGGGAATGGCCGACGCGGCTCATTCAGCGAATGCAGGTGTTTATCCATCGGCGTATCGCAACCGGGAAAGCATCGTCGGGGAAAACGAAGCTGCCGTTTGTCGTTTGGCTGCTGAAGACGTTTCCGGTTCTGCGTCAGCTTCCGGCGAGGTTCATTGGTATCGGGCCGCGCCCCGAGCGTGTTCGCAGCCCAGCGAAAGAAAACTAGGAAGTAGAAGCAGCGAGTCTCCACGGCGACCTGTGAGGCTGGCGATGATTCGACTAATATTACTCCGGGTTAAAACATTATCTTGATCATATTTTTAGCTCCGGGTTTCCATTACTGGCAACACTACAAACAAAGGAGAATGATTTATGAGCGATAGAAAGAACCCGCCCGCCGTGGCCGATGCCGTGACTCGACGGCACGTAATTGCCAGCATTGCCATCACGTTTGGCAGCCTGGTTGTGGGCTCCAGGGCTTTGGGCGGCACTCAGCCGGCCACGAAGGAAACGCCGAGCACAGCGACAAGCCAGACGCGCACATCACTTCATTATGAAGTCGATTTTAAGGCGAGCCCCCAGCGTATTTATGAGGTGCTGTTGGATTCAAAACAGTTTGCCGCTTTAACAGGCCGGCCGGCCGAGATCGATCCAAAAGAGGGCGGCGCTTTTTCGATGTTCGGGGGGCTGATCGTAGGAAGAAACGTCGAACTAATCCCGAACCAGCGAATCGTCCAAGCGTGGCGACCCACCCATTGGAACCCAGGAATCTACTCGATCGTTAAATTCGAATTCCGGGAACAGGACTCACAGACCAGGCTCGTGCTTGACCACACGGGATTCCCGGAAGGCGAATCCGACCATCTCGACTCCGGATGGAAAGGACATTACTTGGATCCGTTGGCGAAGCTCCTGGCTTAGGCGACGGAGGGAAAGCAAGTGGCTAGAAAGCCGCCGATACTTTGACGGGCTTTTCGGAGACGGTGACGGTCGGATTTTCGGATAACGCCTGCTTGTCCAAGGGGAACGCGATGGCGCCAGCGCGGTCGGGCCGCAGGGTTTTCGAACTGTTTTGGGAAACGATGGTCATAGTCTGCGTGTAGGGACTGCGAAACTGAAAGGTGAGCCCTTTCGCCTGGGGCGCCAGCTTGGACATCGTGCCACTTTGTTTCCTTATTTTCGCATTCACCTGATCGAGCAGATCGCTTAATTGTGCGTAGGTATAGGCGAGCGTGTCGGGCAGTTGGACGGTCAAGCCGCTCATAAAGCGCAGCGTGTCTTTGGGCTGATTCGACAGCACGACCGGGCTCTCCTTGAGCAGTTCCTCGCTCATTGGAAAGGTGCGGATCTCGCCATCCGGCTCGAGGGCGACTTTGATCGGACCACTCCTGGCTTGAATGGTGAGAGTAATCGCCGCTGGCTTCACTTCCTTGTTCGTGGAACTGATAACGACCGTCGGTCGAATATTCGGCGCTGAAACCCCGGAAGCCGTTGACGGGCTGTTGTGATGTCATTTACTCCATAGTGCTAAAAACGGAAAAGCCGCCACGCATCGGTCGTGGCGGCTTTCCGTTCGTCGAGTTCCTTTTAGCCCAGACCGAGCGATTCCAGCGTCGGCTGATCGACCGCCGCGGTTGGCGGAAGGCCCTGGGCGCTCTGATAGGCGGCGAGCGCTTCCTGGGTCAGCGGACCAACCAGGCCGTCCACTTCTCCGTGATAATAGCCCTGCTCTTGCAACACGCTTTGGACATCGGCCACGACTTGATCGAACGGTCGCGCGTGGCTGCCGACGTAAATGGGACCGTCGTACGGGTAATAGGCCGCGGAGTTATCGTAACCCCAAGCTGGATACCAATACCCGGAATTCCAGTAGTACCAGCCGCCACCGATCAAACTCAGGTCATTGTAATGCGAGCCCCACCAGCCCTGGTCGTGCCATTGGGGCTGATACGATCTAAAGACGTTGTATTGGGTGCCGTTCCAATTCTGGGCCGATTGGATGCGGTAGCTTGGGTTGAACTGCGCGCTCGTGATCGTTGTGCTAGGTTTCGCCCGAAAATTCGGATGCTCAGCATGAAACTTCTGCACTATTTGCTTGTTGGCCTGGACCGCGGGCAACTTGTTTGACTGAACCGCGGGCAACTTATTAGACTGCACCGCAGGCAGCTTGTTTGATTGAACCGCGGGCAGCTTGTTTGACTGAACTGCGGGCGTATGGAGCGGCTGCTTTGACACGTTGGTGTCGTGGATCTTCGCATTGGTGTGAAGCGGGGTGTGTTGAGTGTGGACCGCCTGCACATGGGTGTTCGTCACCGGGTGCTGCTGATGGGTGACTTGCTGTCTCAGCACCGGCTTCGATTTTTGCACCGGCTTTTTCTTCGGGTCCTGCTGTGCCGCCCGGACGCCGACTGCGAGCGTAAGGGAACATCCTATCAATATTGTAATGAATTTTATCATGCTGGTTCCTCGGTTAATTTGATTTGCCTAGTTTCTCCGACAGTATGTTTGCCGCGAGTGTCCTCCTAATCTCCTCTATTATTGCCACCTCGCCACGTTCTGCAAGATGCCTTGCGCTCGAACAGCGGCCGGAGGAAGAATACCTGCCGAAATAAGAGCGACGAGCGGAAGTTTTTTTTAATCATACCCCCAACTGATTCGTGCGCACACCCCTCGGCGCATGGGTTTATTTCATTTAGAAGTAGTTCCCTTCGCTTCTTAGCGACGGCGACCAGGGGATGCCGAAGGCATTTTCGCGAACTGGTGATTCAGCGACACCGAAAGCTTTCGCGGGCTCGCGACTTCTGGTCGGTCAAGCCCCTTCGCCCGTGGGACCATGAACCAAGGTACCAGTCCACTTAACGAACGCATAAAAGGAGAAAGGAGTAAGAATGCGGAGCGCGCGCGACGCGCCCCGCACTAGAGACACGCCGCTACCGCGCGACGGCCATGCCGGCTTCGACTTCCGCGATCGCTTGGTTGACCAACTCAATGGCGCGCTCGCGATGTCCGCCTTTATTACGCTCCGCATTCTCTAGGGCGGCGCGGGCGTCTCGCAAATGCCTGAGCGCATTTTTCATTCGCGGCTGATCCGCGCGAACCGATTGAAGACCCATGGCCGCGATCGCGGTCACGAGCACCAGACCTGTTTTCAATGTTTTCATGTCTCGGGTCTAGCGAGATCACCGCTCGCCTGTCAAGGCGGGTCTACCGAAGGACCGAACTCAGGCTTTGAATCTCAAATCGAGCGACCCGCCTTCGCGCAAGCCGCCTCTGTTATAGCTACGGCGAGCCAGGGGCTAAGGCCTCTGACGTTCCGCCCGGATTTGCGTCAGCAGCTCATTGTCGGCTTTCTCGAGTTCGTCGAAAAAATCCACGCACATCTGCAACTCCTTGGGGTGCTCCGCGAACCGTTTCCGCAGCGTTTTCGTGGCTGGATCGTAAAAGAACGAAATATCCTGGTCCAGATTCGGCACGATCAACTCGTCGCTTATTCTCTCGTAATGCATGATGCGGCTGAGACCGCCGCGGAGCGTTGACTCCGCGTTTCGCAGCGCGATTAATGTTTTCACGCCCAGGAGCTGATAGCCCCCGGACTGGAGCAATGTCGCAGCATCGGTGGCGCTGTAATCCGACGTAAAAGTGAACGCCCGGATCGGGGCATCTCACCGGCATCGAGTGCGCGACGGAAGTCAGCAACCTTCTGGCGTTCGCGGGCGCCTTCGGCTTTCGAGCCCTCCGGTCACTTCGTGCTCAAAAGCCGCGAGGATTTGATCGCGCCGTCTGGCTTCCTGCTGATGTTCCTGATAATTATTCAGCCAGAACGCCGCATAAGCACCGAGAAAGACGAGGAGCACCTGGGCGGCCCAGTGTCCGAGCCGCGGAAGGAATGATTTCTGGTCACGATTGGATGCCTCGCTCATCGGCAGCGCGGTTTTATCCGCCGAGCGCTGATTATTCCAGAGGAATCGGATGTCGCTAACAGAGTCAGGGACATTTAGCGATTTGGGACCAAGGAAACCGCGAATGACCCGCCTACGCCAAGGCGCTAGGGCGTGGCTGGCGAGTGGCAGTAGCGAGTTACCATTGTTCAACCGTGTAACCGCGCGCGCGCAGCAGGGCTACGACTCCTTCGCTACCACCCATATGACCTGCGCCGGCGACGACGAAATACGTTTGGCCGCTCTTGATGAATTCCTCAATTTTCGGTATCCATCTGCGGTTTCGCGCGGTGACAATCCGGTCCATGAAAGCCGGAAAGTCCTGATATTCATCGCGCATGTGACGCGCCAACACATCAGCGTCACCGTGCCGCCATGAGTCGAGTATGCTTCCGAAACCAGGATTGGCTCGGCCCATATTGATGAAATGGATCAATAAGAGAGCCTCGCCTTCGCGATCGTTCAAACCGACGAACGGGGCCATGTGTTCCTGGACCGATTCGAGGCCTGTTATGGATTTGTGATTCGTGACGGCACGTTGCTCAAGGAATTGCTCCACTCCGAGCTGGGAATTTTCCGACGGAGGAGATTCCAGCATCATATCAATCAACCAAGGCCGGTAGGTGTTGAATTTTTGCTCCGGAACGTTCTGCAGGGCAAAAAAGCGCCGGACGTAACTGTAGGTGCGGGGATCGACGTGATTCTTCAGGCTGTCTCCCTTCGGATATTGACCGGCTTTGATCAGGCCTTTCGTTGCGGCTTTATTGCTCGCGAGATCGGTCTCGAAAACTAATCGTGAAGAAGCATCGAACGCGCGATTGTAGGGCGCCGGCAGAGGATAATCGGCGCTGCGCAATGCGTGTGCGGAACCGCCCAGAAAAAGCGTCCCTCCACCGGGAGAAGTGACTTTCCAGACGCAAGACGCCGCGTCACTATTTTGGTACGCGCTTCCGCTAAGGATGGTGAATACGAAGATTAAACGTCCAAGGGGGCTTCCCGATTTCATGCTTGCCTTTAGCCGCAGTCGCGGCAATCGACAAGGTGCGAAAGCTCAGATACCCTTTGCTCCCCCGCACCGATACCCCTAAACACCCCATGAAGTCTTTCATCCTAATGCTGCCGGTTTTCGCAGCTGTAGTTGTCACAAACGCATTCTCTGCCCAGGATCCTTCAATCGACCGTTTGCTCGGCAAACTTCCGCCGCCGGAAAAGTTCGTCGATCCGGCAATAAACGATCCGCTTGCCAAACAAATCTCGGCGGCTGCCAAAGCGCAAAACTTCGGCACCGCTCTCGATGCTTCGCGTCGGCTGGCCGCTCGATATCCGAAGAGTCTAGGAGCGCAGGTGATTCATGGGATGCTCGCTCTTTCTCTGCGTCGATTTCCCGAAGCGTCGACCGCTTACCACAAGGCCCTATCGATCCGGCCGGATCTTGCAGGCGCTTACGTCGGCGTTGCCCTGGCCGAAGCATCACAACAGCACTTCCGCGTTGCTCTCTCGGATTTTCAGCAGGTCACGCGTCTCGCCCCCAAGGCTGAGATGGGGTGGATCGGTTCAAGCGCATGTGCCGAAAAGTCAGGCCGCCGGCAGGAGAGTCTGGAATACGCGCGCCGCGCGACCGCCGTCGCTCCCTCTTCAGCTGGAGCTTGGTACCAACTGGCTAGAGAAGAAGGCCTTTCTGGAAATAAACAGGCCTCCGCGAATGCACTCGCGCGTGCAAACCAACTGCAACGGACCGCACTTCAGCGACGCTCGAGCCGCTCACCTAGAGGTGGAAACTCTGGGTAAGTGACGAGATTGCGGGGAGGAAGGCAGAAGCAAACGTCCGACGCTCAACTTCCAACTCCGAAAGCGTTCGCGAGCGGGCTCCGAAGCATTTAGCGAGTTAACATTGCTCGACTGTGTAACCCTGCGCGCGCGGCGGGGCTACGACTCCTTCGCTACCGCCCATGTGAGCTGCGCTGACGCGGCAAACACGGGAACGCGAGATACCCAAAGACGCGCATCTTTGCACAGCTAATTTTCAGGCTAAGCCCACGCCAGATCAACTCTCCGTTGACTCTTTCTTAGGAAAAACTGGACAGAGTTGTGGCGATTTTTATCATGCCGAGCGAAAACTTGTCATAGCGAATTCCCCCCGTTCTTCATTCCAGGTTTCCCATGCTTTTCTCGACTCCGTTTTTTTTGTTCGTCTTTCTGCCGCTCTTTCTTGCGCTTTACTGGTTGGGGCGACCGCGGCGTCAATTACTGCTGCTCGGCAGTATGGTTTTCTATGCATGGGCGGAGCCGAAGTTTATCTGGATCGTATTCGCTTCCGCCTGTCTTGACTACGTATTGGGCATCTGGATCGCGAAGTTACCGAATGGACGGATGCGCAGCACACTCGTCGGAATTGGCGTCGTAACGAACTTGTCGATGCTCATAATCGTCAAGTATAGCGGCTTTGCCATTCACAACCTCAACGCGTTGATCCAACCGCTGGCTGGCGTCCATTTTTTTGTGCCGGCCTTCACTCTGCCGCTGGGTATCTCGTTCATCGTTTTCGAAAAAATAACTTACCTCGCGGATCTCAAGCGCGGTACGGCGCGGCCGGCCAAAAGCTTCCTCGACTATCTTAACTTTGTCTTTCTTTTTCCGAAGCTGCTGGCCGGCCCGATCATTAAGTACCACGAAATCGCTTCGCAACTGAGAAGACCGTCGCATCGCTTTGAGGATTTTCGCGACGGCATGGTGCGAGTTGTCCTGGGTCTCGCCAAAAAGGTGCTCGTGGCGAATCAACTCGCGATCGTGGTCGATCCCATCTTCTCGCTACCAACCTCGAAGGTGGATCCGACAACGGCCTGGCTTGGCCTGATTGCCTTTACCTTGCAAATTTATTTCGATTTTTCCGGCTATTCCGACATAGCAATCGGATTGGCCCGAATGCTTGGATTCCGATTACGGGAGAATTTTAATCATCCGTATCTTGCGACCAGCGTAACGGATTTCTGGCGGCGCTGGCATATCTCGCTTTCAACCTGGATTAAAGAATACCTCTACATCCCATTGGGTGGGAGTCGCGTTTCCACGGTGCGCAGTTACGCGAATCTTTGTCTTTGCTTCGTGCTCTCCGGGCTTTGGCACGGCGCGTCCTGGAACTTCGTTATTTGGGGTTGCTTGCACGGCATGGCCCTGGTGATTGACCGGGCGTTTTGGTTGCGTTTCCAGGAACGTTTGCCGCGCCTGTTGAGCATCGCGATTACGTTTAGCTACATCGTTCTGACCTGGGTTTTCTTTCGGTGCGACACCTTTGGTCACGCGGTGAACTTTTTGGGCGCTCTGGGCGGCCAGCATTTGCATGCGACGAATGCGATTGTCCCGCAAACCGATACGCTTCTCGTCTTGTTAGTCGCTCTGGCGCTCGTTTTTGCACCATTGGTGATGGCGCAATTCCGTGAGCGCAGGATCGAGCCGCAGCAATCCCGAGTCGGTGCGCTCGCTCTCGTGCTTTTACTCGTGCTCGTTTCGATCGGGCGAATGACCATCGGCTCCTTTGCTTCGTTTTTATATTTCCGGTTTTGAAAGAGCGGCGTTACCCATTTCGACGCAAGGCCGAGATCATTCTGCTCGGATTGACGAGCCTTGTTTTTGTCGCGCCCGGACTTCTCACCATCTACCTGAAGGTCAAACCAAACGCATTTCGCCGTGAGCCCTGGTTACGAAACGCGACCCTCGCTGGTGTGGTTCCGCCGCCCGCGCCGCCCTCATTTTCAGTAAGGAGCATCCGGAATGGCGAGTGGCAGAAGGGAGTGACGCAACAATTCAATGAAAATTTTCCCGGCCGCGAGTTCATCATTCGTGTAACTCACGAGGCCTACTTGCGTTTGCTCCGCACAACCGGCATCAACTCCCGCCCCTGGGATATCACGTTGGGACGTGGGAAGAATCTCTTCGTTAATTCCTATCTCATCGAATATTGCATCGAGCGTGAACCACCGGAAAGCCTTAAGCCACTGGTGGAGCGATTGCGGGTGTTACAAGACGCGCTTCGGCGGAAGCAAATCGCCTTTGTTTTTTTGCTGACGCCGAGCAAACCGGCCATTGTCCCAGAAACCATTCCGCGCCGCTGGTTGGCTCGTTATGATCAGCGTCCACGCTCAATCGACCACTTCCGGCCCATGCTCAAGGAGGCTGGAATCGATTATGTGGACGGCATTGCCATCACGGCCGCGCTAAAAGAGAAGGCTCCGGTACCGATTTTTCCGGAAGGCGGAATCCATTGGAGCGCCTACGCCACCTGGCACGTCGCAAACGCGGTGATCACAAAGCTAAAAGATCAAGGAATGAGCGTTCAAACAATCGACAATCCCGTCCTCAAAATATCGCAAAATCCGACGCACGAGGCTGACATCGTGAAAATCCTCGATCTGGTCGCGCCCTGGCACTTTCCCGTGATAAACGTCACACCGCGCCATCTAAACGTCCCTGAAATCGATCGCCCAAATTGCGTTGTCATCGGGGGAAGTTTCAACTTTGGTGTCGACTCCTTGATGAGCAGCTCGGCGCAGTTTGCTGAGATAGACGTCTACTTCTATTACAATGTGAACAAAGTTTATCTGCGTGACGGGAAAGTAGCTTTCCTGCCGGCAGCCACGATTAATTTCGCGCGCGATATTTTCGCGACTGATTGCTTGATACTCGAGATCAACGAATCACTGCTGAATAATGCTGGCGCACTAAATGCGTTTCTGAACGACGCAATTGCGCATTTACCTGAACTCGATCAGCCGCGCCAATCATTTGAGGCTGAAGCCTACGCCGACGTTCGATTGAACGAGCCAGTTTCGTTTGAGTCCGGCAAACCGAACCTCATCAAGGCTGCGGCACTCTCCGGATTCTCATCGTTCGAACCGCTTGGGACATGGAGCGAGGGCAACCAGGCAGTCGTACGGCTTACGCTCCCCCCAGCCGATTCGGATATTAATGTGACCGCAACGGCTCGTCCTTTCATTCGGCCGGGCGTTGGACAGGCCGTGCGCGTTTATGCAAACGATCACCTGGTGGCCGAGTGGTCGATGACCGAGCCGAAATACGTCACTCGTGAATTCCGTGTTCCGGCGAATCTTATCCGGCGTCAGCGCCTGGTTTTGCGCTTTGATATTGCGTACCCCACCAGTCAAGCGGAGCTCAAACAAAATGATGATCCCCGCAAGCTCGGGATTTTCCTGGCACAACTCGCTGTGGAGGGGGTGACAGAGAATTAAAGATGGGTTGGCCGCGACTCGAATCAGGTTTTCGGTTGAACCGATATGATACCGATCGGATGCGCGATCTCGAAGAAGTTATCGCGGTCGAGTTCTTTCAGGGTGGGTTTTCCGAAGCTTCGGCCGCTCACCACAAGGTCCTATCGAAGCGTTTAGCGAGTTAGTGAGTTAGGGGTTGTGGGGAGGAAGGCAGAGGCAGAACGTCCAATGAACAGGGGAAAAGCCTGGAGAGAGCGCGCGCTATGGAACTCGATAGGCTTCGACCAGCGCGACCCCGGTGGTGTCCCCTTTGCCGCGGACGACTGCGGTGTAGGCCCCGGGCGCGAGGAACGCGAGGATCGCTGATTCCCGGTCGTCGGTCGGGGCGAGTTGCGTCGCGAGCACGGCCAGCATCTGGCTGTCTTTCCAGTTGTCATTGAAGCCTAGGACAGTGCCGTTCCCATCGTACAGCTCGATCGTGGGATCGAGCAGCGGATTGGCGATGCCGGAGCTCGTCAGCGTCGGTCCAATGGCGCGCAGCACCACGATGGGGCTGTCGCCGTCCCCGACGATGAGGCCGCCGATCATGGCGTTGTCGCCGGCGCCGACGAAGCCACGCGTGCTCAAGTTTGCAAGCGTAGAGCTTGTGCCGGGTTCGAGGTCGTAAACTTCAGCAAGACCGTTGCCGGTGGTGCCGTTGTTGCCGGCGAGGACCGCTGTGTATTGTCCCGGCCCGACGGTGGCAACGATCGCGGATTCCAGAGCGTTCTGCGGAGGAATGCCGGTCGCGATGATTTCGGCTGCCTGCGAGTCTTGCCAGTTATCATTCGTCATCAGCGCGTTTCCGGAGGCGTCGAACAACGTTAGGGTTGGATCCGCCAGCGGACTTGGAACGCCACTCGCGGCCAGCGATGGGCCGATGCCGCGAATGAGAACCTTCTTCGAGACGTCGCCCGCGACAATAAAGCCGACGATGGAAACTCCCTCGCCGGTGTCAACGAAGACGCGGGTCGAAATATCGAGCGCCTCGGCCAGGGGAGTGACCGGGATTGTCAGCGCGTCATTGGCGCTTTTTGCGTTCTGATAATGGCCAGCGGTCGTGGGGTGGACGTCGTCCCAGAACAGGAATTGGTCCGGGTTCGCGCCGGAGTTGCCCTGGGACGAACTGCTGATGTCGGTGAACCCGTAATTTCCCGGGTTGCTGAAAATGCGGATCGTGTTCGTCCAGACATCGAGGCGATAAACCGTGGGGGTGATGCCTTGTAATGCGAGGGCACTCAGGCTCGCCGTGAGATCCGCGTTGAGCTCGTCCCGATAATTCGCGGAAGCGGTATTCAGCGACGCCATCGTCGCCGGGTCGTTGGAATAATTTGGAACGTCGCCGAGCGGTGGCACGTTTGGCACCATGATGAATTGCGCGCCGGCATTCGCGAGGCGAGTGACCAACGCGGTCGCGCGAGCTGCGGCCGCAGTCACGTTCGTAGCGGTATCATCATTGAAAAGATCGTTGGCGCCGCCCCAGACGATGTAGAGAGCGTTTGGGTCGACCGCGTGGGCGGCGAGGTAATCGTCCATCTGCTTCCCCATGTTGTCGATCGTGATGGTCACGTCGCCGAAAGGAGTTGAGACGACCGTCACCTCCGCCGTGCCGTTTTCCGTGGTCGCGCCACCGAACGCATAGTCCGTTCCGCCGCCGAGGCTATGACTCGCTGCCGGGATGCCCAAAAAAGTGCTCGCGAGCTGTTCGTGCCAGACGCCGGCGTAAGTGGTCGACGACGGATCGGTCTCATTGTCGTCCGTGAATCGGCCGTTACTGTAATTAAAAGTGTGGCTCGGATAGTCGACCGTGCCGTCGCTTTCTGAATTCGTGCGGTCACGAAAGTTCCCGGTGTCCGAGAGGCTGTCGCCAAACACTATGATTTGGCTAAATGTCGGCGCGGCCGGCTGAGCGAAGGAGGACAGGCTACCGCCGCACAAACCGGTGAGAAGCAGGAGCAAAGTCGCGGAACAGCGGGCGAGACGGAGTGATCGAGTGCGGCACGGTGGAATCATATTCTTATGTTAGGTTCGTGGATATATTCTAATCGGCGCAGCCGAGGTGAATGCGCGTGTGGTGGCCGGCCTACGCCAAGCCGCCTTTGCCGCGGCTACTCCGAATGCGTTCGCGAGCAGGCGACGTGACGAAGGGCGAATGACGAAACTGCAACGCTTCGGCTTTGAGATTGAACGCAAGGAAAACAAAACGCCTGGCGGCGAGTAATATCTCGGTCCGCCAGGCGCTGAAATTGTTGGCTTGATTCCAAGATCAGCCACGCAAACGTGAAAGGCTTAGTCGCGGTCCCGCGTTACGATAACTTTATCAACTACCATGTCGTCGCCATCTTTGAGGTAGTGAACGCGAACCTTCGAATCTTTTCGGATTTTCGAAGCTTCGATAACCTGCCCATCTGAAGTCACGTATGTGACAGTCTTGCCGAACTTGTAGTGCAACGGCTCGGCTGCTTCAGTTTTTAGGATCAGGCCGTGTCCGGGCGTGAACTCCGTAACGGTGCCAGTACTTTCGGTCGTCGTGGTAGTGGTTTGAGTCGCTCCATTGGTTCCGTTCGCAACGGTAACGGAGGACGTGGATGCTTGCCCGTAAGCCACTAGACCCATAAGGGCTGTAGCAAACGTGACACCGAGGAATAATTTGATCATAATTAATTTTCTATTTACTAAGTCGCTGCAGAGATCACAGCTAAAGGCCATCCGATTCGTGTTCCGATATGAAATCGGCGAACCAGGTAGGTAAATGGATGCGGCAGGTAACTATTGAATCGGCACTCGATGCGTGCGTGGCCCCATTTTTCAAGAGATGACGCTCTCCGCCCGCGAGCTGGCGAAAAGAGGAGAACGGGGAACGCGCTGGTTTTCGGCAAAATTAGATCCCGCGAATTGCTGGCGAGAGGCTATGTTCGGCCGATGCACGTCCGGCGTATTTGTCTGTTGCTGGTGGTCGCGCTTTTGCCGTCGCTGATGTGGGCGCGCGATGCGCGGGAGCAGGCGCGGATCGATTTTCTGATTCGCGGCGTGGAGACGTCGAGCGGTGTGAAGTTCGTCCGCAATGGGCGCGAGTATGATGGCGTGGCTGGGGCGAACCATCTGCGGACGAAACTCGATTACGCCGGCTGGCGGGTGAAAACGGCGGAGGATTTTGTGAAATACTGCGCTTCGGAATCATCGATGACGCATCAAAAGTACAAGATCCGCCTGGCCGACGGAACGACGACCGATGCAGCGACGTATTTCAACGCGCAGCTAAGCGAGTTTGATAAAAAGCACTAGAATGCGCCGCCGTACCGCGCCGGCCACGGCTATGACCGCAACGCTGCTGGGGGCGTTGCTAGGTGGCTGCGCGATGCAAGGAGGCAACAAGGTGACGCAGGAAGTCGCGCCGCTTTACTCGGCGGCGTCGCCAGAGTTTCGCCAGGCGACAGGATCGCTGCTCGGCGGAAACTTCGTTTCCGGCAACAACATCACAACGCTGGTGAACGGGCGGGAAATCTTTCCAGCGATGCTGAGCGCGATTCGCTCCGCCCGCCGGTCGATCGATTTCGAGACTTACATCTTCTGGGACGGCGAGATCGCAAAGCAGTTCGCCGACGCACTGGCGGAACGAGCGCGTGCCGGCGTGACGGTGAACGCGATTCTGGATGCGCAAGGGACGAGCAAAATGGGGAGTGAGAACCTCGAACGTTTGCGCACGGCGGGCGTGAACGCGGTGAAGTATCACTCGATGATGTGGCTCGATCCGAGGCGTTACAATAACCGTAGTCATCGCAAGCTACTCATTATTGACGGGAAGGTTGGATTTGTGGGAGGCGTGGGGGTCGCAAACGAGTGGCTGGGCGACGGTGAATCGCCGCAACATTGGCGCGACAATCATTACAAGGTCACCGGACCGGTCGTGGCTCAGCTGCAGGCGGTGTTTATGGACAACTGGCTAAAGACGCGTGGCGAAGTTTTGCATGGGCCGGAGTATTTCCCGCCACTGGCACCCACCGGCCCTTATACCGCGCAGGCTTTCAAAAGCTCGCCGCGGCAAGGCGACATGGACATTCGCTTGATGTACCTGCTCGCGATCGCTTCGGCAAAACACAGTCTGCTGATCGAGAACGCTTATTTTCTTCCGGACGATTTGATGCGGAAGGAGCTGGCAGATGCAGCGAGGCGGGGCGCGAAGGTGGAGATCCTTTTGCCCGGCGAGCACATCGACCAGAAAGCCTTGCGCGCGGCATCGCGAAAGCATTGGCCCGAGTTACTGAAGGCAGGCGTCAAGATCTACGAGTATCAACCGGCCATGGTACACGTGAAGCTGATGATCGTGGACGGCGCGTTCGTGTCGGTCGGCTCCGGCAACTTCGATCTCCGATCGCTTCGACTGAATGACGAAGCGAACATGAACGTGCTAAGCTCAAGCTTCGCATCGCAGCAGGCGCGACTGTTCGAGATGGACAAGCGGCGCTCGCGCGAGATTACGCTCAATGAAACCGGCCGGCTCGGCTTCGCACATCCGCTCCAGCAAGCCGCGAGTATCATCGCTCCCGAAATGTAAGGCGAGGGCGGGCAATTGAGAAGGCAACGCGACTTTCAGCGCTTGCCGTTGAGCAACTCGTTCACGAGCGCATCGACGCCGTAAACTTTGCGCATCGCTTCGAGAATGCCGCGGCTATCGACGCTGAGCGCACGCGCGTGCACATCTTCGTAAGCTAAATCGAGCACAAGGCTCGCGAGGTTGCCGTCGAAGATGATGCCGACGAATTCACCTGCGCTGTTAACGACCGGGCTGCCGCTATTGCCGCCGATGATGTCCTCGGTGCTCACGAAATCGAGCGGCGTATCGAGCTTGAGCGCCGACTTCTTATCGAGCCAGCGCGGGGGAAGCTCGAAAGGCTCCTTGTTTTTCTGCTCGGCGTTGCGCTCGTACAGTCCCGCGAACGTTGTGTAGGCCGGAATCTTTTTGCCAGCCTCTTCGTACCCTTTCACGGGACCGTAGCTAAGACGCAGGGTGAATGTGGCGTCTGGGGCGCGGGCCAGCCCTTCGAGTGCGAAATGCGCTTTCTCGATTATGGCGTGAGCCTGCTGGTTCGTCTCGTCGGCCGCTTCCCATTGCTTGCGGAGCGCGCGCGCCTCAGCATCCACGAGTCGCGCGAGTTCGATCATCGGATCCTTCGCAGCCGTGACCACGCCGGCGCCGCCGTCGTAGAGCTGTCTGCGGAACGCGACGTCGCGGACTTTCGTGCCGTTGATGAGCGCAGCGGCGCGCTCGCGAGGCGACTGGCCGGCGAGCACCTGCTGCACGAGTGGGTCATCGTAGCCGGCGTTTTCGGCGAAGAGTGTGAACGCGTCGCCGAGTTTCAGGATTTCCAGGTCGGCGTAGATTGGCTTGTCAGAAAACAAATCGAGCTCGAGCGACTCGCGGCGAGCATCGCCGAATTCCTTCAGGCGCTCACCGTTAGGCTTGGGGCGTTCGTCACCGGCGCGAAGGAGTACGCGAGCCGTATGAAACGAATCGCTTAGGAACGCATGGCCGGCTTCGAGCAGCCGGTAGCGTTTATAAATTTTCGCCTGCGCCTGGGCGGCTTCGGCGATGCGGTCGAAGGCGGCGCGGACCTCGGCACCGTCGGCGCGCTCACCGAGTTGAGCCTTGAACGACTTTTCCTGCGCGGCCTTGGCGTCCATCAGAGCGGGTGAGTAAAGGCCAGCCTGCTCTCCGTCGAGGGCTTTGCGGCCATTCTGAACACCGAATAGATTCTCGTGCGCGCGCCGGGAATTTTCCGCGCTGCGGTCGCTCCAGTTTTTCAAGAGAACTTCGACGCGCTTCAGCCGGTTGACGATGTAGGGGAACTCTGTGTCGCGAAGGACGCTCAGCTCCGCCATCGTGAGCTGGCGGTCGGTCCCGCCGGGGTGACCGGAAACGAAGGTAAGCTCACCCTCCTTGGTGCCGTTCTTCGACCACTTCAGGAAGTGATCAATTTTCGCGGGTTGGCCGTTTTCGTAGACCCGAAGGAGGCAGATATCGAGGTCGTAGCGCGGATACTCGAAGTTATCGGGGTCGCCACCGAAGAAGGCGGCCTGCTGCTCAGGCGCGAACACGATACGAATGTCGGTGTAGCGCTTGTAACGATAAAGATGATAGGCACCGCCCTGATAAAGCGTGACCACGTCGCTGCGGAGGCCGGTCTTTTCGCGCGACTCTTTTTCGATCTCGGCCATGACCTTGCGGCGCGCAGTCGCGGCAATCTCGCCCGTCGCGCCGGATGGAACACCAGCGTTGACGCGTGCGGTCACGTCCTCGGTTGATTGAAGTACGTTGAGCTCGAGATCGACGCACTTCTTTTCGTCGGCCGGAGTGGCGGCGTAGAAACCGTCTGCGAGATAATTATGTTTCTCATCGCTAAGCTTCTGGAGGTCATCGGCGCCGACGTGATGATTCGTGATCACGAGACCGTCTGCGGAAACAAAAGACCCTGAGCCGCCGCTGTTGAAACGAACGGAGGATTTCATGAGGTGTTCGAGCCAAGCATCAGTGAGTGTGAAGCCGTATTTGGCTTTGATAGCGTCGCGCGGTGGAGCGGAGTAGAGCCACATGCCCTCGTCGGCGCGCGCTGCGCGCGCGAAGAAAGCGCCGAGCCACAGGCCAACGACAAGGCCAAACGAACAGGCAACCTGTTTCTGTTTCATAAGGGAACGAGAGTGCCGTAAGGCGGTTCGGAATGTCAATGGGAGCGATGCGGCCGCTGGACAACGAATTTAGCGAACTGGTGATGGAGTGATTTGGTGAATATGGAACGCGGGGTCCGGTTCTCACCTCTTGCGGACCGCGATAATGTACGCCGCCTTGGGAATGGCAAACCCACTCTGTCGCGCGTAAGGACGGACGGCGTTTTCGATGGCGAATTGAATCGCGCGCAGTTTCTCGGGCGTTTGGCGTGCGAGCAATCCGGCAGTGCGAACGCCGGCATGGCGTTCCGCTTCGAAGATGAAACGCGCGGTGGGCACGTTCCACTCGATGGTGTGAAGTTTGAAAATGAGCGAGGCCCCGTCGAACCCGGTGCGATCCAACGCTTGCCGAAATTCTTCGCGGCCGGCATACAAATGATGCGGCGGACCCTCCGGAAGATCCGTATGCGAAAATCATCGACGACGCCATCGCGGCGCACGCGACGAATGGCGGACGTTAGAGGTCGGATATCAGAGCGGTCAGCGTTTTGGGGGTGACTTCACAAAGTTTACGCAAACGTCGCGTGGGCGCGTTGCGGTCGAGTTTACTCGCGGCCACATCCAGCACGAACTTTTCCCATTCATCGGTCGGCAACGTCACGTCCGGCAGACGGGCGCTCCGCAAGCTGCGCTTTCCGGAAATTGTGATAGCAGTGCGTAATGCATTTCAATGCTGTATTGGCGGTGGCGTCCGCCTTCTGCAGAACGCGATGGCCACGGCCGAAGGCCCGGACAAATCCCAGTGTTTCTCCCGGACGGCCGACGATTGTGCCGAATACGCTGAAGCTGTTGGTTTACGGGCCGGTCAAAATCGGGCGCCGTAGATGAGGCGCGCTCTAGTTGCGTCACCTAAATACATCTTTTTGCCTCGCGTTCGCGATTTGCGCGCTCGCAGCACACGACGCGCGGGCGCAAGGCGGCCCGCCGATGTTGACCGATGACCCCGACACGCCCGGTAACGGACATGTAGAACTCGACATCGCAGCCACGGTGCAGCGAGGCGGGAGCCAGCAATCGGGGGAACTGCCGGCGATCGATCTGAACTATGGAGTCGGCGAACACATTCAACTGAACTTGGAGACGTCGTATATCGTCTCGAAACGAAGCGGCCAGGGCCCGATCGGGGGCGCGGGCAATGCATCGGCGGCAGTGAAGTGGCGATTCCTGGATCAGGAGAGCGACGGCATCTCGATGTCGGCGTATCCGCGCGTCGAGTGGAATCCGCTCCGTTCATCCGTGCGCCGCGGACTGGTGGAGGACGGCACGCGCCTGCTGCTGCCGGTGCAAATCGCGCGTCGCGTCGGAGTTGTCGATCTCGATACCGAAGTCGGCTCTCTCTTAAGCTCGATTGGCCGCTGTGAGTGGATTTACGGCCTTGTCGCGGGAACCGCTGTCACGTCGTCAATGGACGTGATGGCAGAGCTGCACGGGACGGCCCGGACGAGCCTCGCGCGAGATGGATTGACGCTGAACATAGGTCTTCGGCGGAAGCTCAGTGCGTCGGCCTCGCTCATTGCGTCGCTTGGTCGCGATGTGCGCTCTGCGACCGGTGTGCCCCTTTCGTCAGTTGGCTACTTCGGCGTGCAGTTGATGTTCTGACTCAGCGGCATCGTGAATCCCGCAGCGCCTTCACGAGACCTTCACCGATTTGGCGAATGTGGAGAGGAAGCGGACGAAGGCATTTAGCGAACTGGCGATTCAGTGATTCAGCGATTTGGCGGTCGAATGACGAGTGGCCGGCTTTGGAGGTTTGCGCTTCCAACCAAGGTCATAGGTCGATAGTCTGACCGCTTATGTTAAAGCGAATCCTCCTAGTTCTCAGCCTATGCGGCTCAGTGACCTACGCCGCTGACCTTCCTTCGCCTGGCTCCGGCGCGGCGGGCAACCCTCCCAGCGAGGCATCCATTAAACAACTTCTCGAAACCGCCCAGGCGCGCAAGCTACTCGACTCGGTGATGGCACAGATGGATGGGTTCATGAAACAGGCGATACAGCAAGCCACTCAAGGCCAGAAGATCCCGCCCAAGGTCCAAAAGGATATCGATAAACGACAGGCAGAGACAATGGCGGTTCTTAAGGAAACACTCGATTGGAACAAGCTGGAGCCAATGTACCTGCGGATTTATCAGAAGTCGTTTACTCAACAGGAGGTCGACGGGATGATCGCTTTTTATAAGACTTCCGCCGGTCAGGCCGTGATCAACAAGATGCCGGCGGTGATGCAGAATACGATGGACGAAATGCAGCAAATGATGGGCCCGATGATGCAAAGGATCCAGCGGATGCAGCAGGAAGTGGTGGCGGAACTGAAAGCGGAGGGTGAGAAGAAGGGCGGGTAGGGAAAGTTATCGACTTGGGAAAGACACTGCTTCCGTTGTACGGCGATTTTCGGCAGAATCCCGGACGCGATTGAAAGCGTTGCGCAATATTTTCGGGAACTTCTGGGTCCTGCTTGGCATCGCGGCTTATGGGATAAGCCTAGCTGTCCTTTGGCAGAATAAAAGCTTCGCGCCAGAGGACGCGATCGTTGAGCTGGTCATTTTTGGACTCGCCTTTCCGCTACTCGCTTGGGTCGCGACGCTCCGCGCGCGCCCCCTGACGTTAACGGTCCATCGAAATGCTGCCGAAATGTGGCTGCTCATCGCCGGCCTGATCGGCGTGACGCTTTATTTGGTCTGGGGCGCCACGTTATCGGAAGCACTCGTCCCCGCAGGCTGGCTGGCCTCGGAACGGGGGAAGTTCTTCGTGGTGTTTGTTCGGAAGTTGATTGTCTTCGTGGCCATTCCTTTCGTTCTTTTTCGAGCGACCTTTGGATATCGATGGAGAGATTTTGGTCTCCAGTTCGCCGGCCTCCGGGCGCTGGCGGGCAATCATCTGCCGGTCGTGCTCATTCTCAGCGCCGCCATTCTCGTCTTTCAATTCTTCCTGGGCGGCGGCGCGGCGCCGATCCGGCGCGGTGAATTTCACGCGAGCCAGCTCGCGCTCGGGTTGCCACTCTGTTTCGCGTGGCTCTTCATCGAGGCGGGCCTGGTAGAGGAATTCTTTTTCCGCGCTCTGCTCCAAACGCGGCTTGCAACGTGGTTTCGATCGGAGGTCACAGGCGTGGCTCTGATGGCGCTGTTCTTTGGGTTGGCGCACGCGCCGGGCTTCATTCTGCGGCACGCCGGCCTCGAGGAAGCGATCGGAGCGAATCCGTCACCGGCGGATTCAATTGCCTATGCGATCGTGGTGTTGTCGGTGGGCGGGATATTTTTCGGGATTGTCTGGGCACGAACGAAAAACCTTTTCGCCGTGATGATCATCCACGCGGCGACCGATCTGCTCCCAAACTTCGCGCAGTTCGTGAAGACGTGGGGCGTTTAGCGAATGGCGAACGTCCAATCGCGAACGAAAAGGAGGAAGGTTAGCGGCGACGGCCCTTGGACCAGGCGAATGCGGCGGTGAAGCCGCCGAGAATCATCAAGACGGCTCCGAGAGATAGCCAAACCAATGCGACTTTTGGAACGGATCTGAGATGCTCCGCCAGGCCTAGCATGAGACACAAGAGGCCGAGCTCGGCGACGGTGATGCCAATTCCGATAATGGCTTCGGGCGATATTATTGGAGTTCCAGACGGGCGTGGGTTCTCAGAGGCATTCATGGTAAGACCGAACGATAGACGCGGCGAGCCGACGCGCAAACCACGCACCCAAGGGAGTCGCCGCGCTGCCCTACCTGTGCTTGCCGAATTCAAAGGCCCTGTTTCATCTTGACGGCGGGTGGACGCTCCACGTGACCGCCGAATCCTTTGCGCATCGCAGAGAGGACCTTTTCGGCAAAAGTGTGCTCCTGACGCGAGCGGAAACGCGTATAGAGCGCGGTTGAAAGGACCTCGGCGGATACGCCTTCCTCGAGTGCAGCGGCAATGGTCCAGCGGCCTTCCCCGGAATCTTCGACGAAACCAGAGTAGGCATCGAGTTTGCCGTCGCCCGCAAGAGCGATCGCAGTGAGATCAAGTAGCCAGGAGGAGATCACGCTTCCGCGTCGCCACAACTCCGCGATGTCCGCGAGGTTTAGGTCGTAAGAAAGTCCGACGGGAAGGTTATCCGAATTCGCCCCCCGCATAATGTCGAACCCCTCGGCATAGGCCTGCATGAGGCCGTATTCGATTCCATTGTGAATCATTTTCACAAAGTGCCCGGCGCCGGATGCGCCACAGTAAAGATAGCCGTGCTCCGCGGTGCTCTTCATTTTTTCCCGGCCAGGTGTCTTCGGGATTTCGCCCGGACCTGGCGCCAGGGTGGCGAAGATGGGGTCGAGCCGCTGGGCAGCGGATTGATCGCCCCCGATCATCATGCAGTAACCGCGCTCCAAACCCCAAACCCCGCCGCTGGTCCCCGCATCAAGATAATATATGCCAGCCGGCTTGAGCATCGCGCAGCGCCGCACGTCGTCTTTGTAGAATGAATTGCCGCCGTCGATGATTGCGTCGCCCGCGCTCAACAGCTTGGAAAGCGCAACGACCGTTTCTTCCGTGGGGGCGCCCGATGGAAGCATGATCCAGACAGCCCGAGGTGCGCTGAGTTTCTCGACAACTTCCGCGAGCGAGTGCGCGCCCGTGGGACCTTCCTTCGCGAGTCCATCGACGGTCTCCGCGTTGCGATCGTAAACGACGCATTGATGCCCGCCCCGCGTCAAGCGGCGCGTCATGTTCGCGCCCATCCGGCCCAAGCCAATCATTCCAATTTGCATAATTAATCTCCGAAGTCTGGTCGCTTTGCGGTCGAACCGTCAGCGTTCAGTTGTTCCCAAAAATGTAACGATCCACGGCATTCGCCAAGCCTTTCCTCTTCCGAAGAAGCTTTTCGCAAAGATTGTCGTGTCGTTAGGCAGCGGAAAGTGACGCTGACGAGTCGAACGCAGCATCCCTTCGGGGTTAACCAATAATCGGAAGCGAGGAGAATTTGTGCCCGAGCACGAGCTCGCTCGGAGCTCTCAGCCAGCGGTCCAGGATCGTTCCGTAAACACTGCGGAAATCAGTGTTGAACTTTAGGTCGCCGTGATCCAGATCCGTCAGACTCGGACATTTTCCGAAAAGACCCGGCTTGACCGCGCCGCCTAACACGAACATCGGAGCGGCGGCGCCATGGTCGGTTCCGCCATTCGCATTCTCCCCGACGCGCCGGCCGAATTCGCTGAAGGTCATGAGCAGGACGCGATCGAAATTCCCCTGCTCTTTCAGGTCGGCCACAAACGCACTGAGCGAACCGTTGAGCTCGGTCATGAGGCGATCGTGCGTGTTGAGCTGGCCGGCGTGCGTGTCGAATCCACCCTGGCTCGCATAATAGACTCGCGTCGGCAGCCCGCCCGCAATCATGCGCGCGATCAGGCTGAGGCTCGCGGCCAGCTGTCCCTTCGGATAAGGCATGTTCGATTTGTATTTGCGCGCGATGGCCAGGATTTTATCGGAGCTGAGCTGCGCATCCAGGGCCGTGCGCTGGAGAAAATCGACGGCGCTTTGATTCACTTTTGTGCCACCGGCGATCGCGCCGATCGAGCCGCCGGTATTCGCGGCCGGCGCAGTATCTTCGTCGTTCCCGCCATTCAATTGCCGGAAGAATGTTTCCTCCGCACTCATCGGACCGGTCCTTTTCTCGGACGGCATCCAGCGGAATTGTTCGGGCTTTGAAAACGTAACGCCAGTGGGCGTGTGCGCGACGAACGCCTGCGGCATCTGGTCGCCGATGGCGACACCAACGGTCGGATCCGCGCCGGCGCAGCAGCTATCAAAATATTTTCCAAGCCATCCTTCGCTTTCATTCCGATCCGCGTCGGAAGCGGTCTGCCAGATTTCCGTGGAGCGGAAATGGGAGCGATTCGGATTGGGATAACCGACGCCCTGGATGATGGAGAGGTGGCCTTCGTCGAAGAGCGATTTCAGACCGGTCAGCTTCGGATTCAGGCCCGCGTAGGAGTCGACTTTCAGGATCTGGCCGGCGGGAATTCCGAGCCGTGGGCGGGAGCGATAATAGGCGTCGTCGCCGAACGGCACAACCATGTTCAAGCCATCGTTTCCACCGGCCATCTGAAGGACGACGAGGATAGTTCCGTCTTTGCCTGTGGCGGCTTGAGTGACCGCTTCCGCGGCCATGGCGTCGAGCGTGAAAAATGTCTTCTCGAGAAAGACCGGGAGTGTCCAGGAAGCCGCCGCGCCAAGCATCGAGGTGCGAAGGAATTTCCGGCGTGTGTGCAGAGTGGGGTCCATACGATTCGTTAGGTGAGCTGAAACTGTGGTGTGCTCATCATGAGGTGAAGCAATCCGCGCATGGTTCCGTCCCCGGCATCCGGTTCCCGCGCTTTCAAATATTGGAGGAAAGCTTCGCGCTCGTTTTCTGGAACGGGAGCCTGGAAAAGGCGCGTGCTGAGATAAGCCACGAGTTCGGTTGGTTTGCCGCGAAGTTCAGCTGGAATAACTTTGCTGACGTCAATCGGGTCGCGCCGCGGGATATCGGCGAACGCCGGGCCGCGGCGAAATCCCAGGTCGGCCCCTTTTTGTTTCGACGGATCGGTCCCCGGCCGCATCGCATCGCCGTTGATCAGGTAGTTCGCGAAATTGTAGCGGAAGAGGAGAGTCGATGTGTTCACCCACGCTTTGCCGCCATCCCAGCCTTTCACATTAGGTGGCGCGAAAAGAATCTGGCCCATCTGCCGCATCGCATTTTGCGCCACGGGCGCGGCCGGCAATTCAGCGGCGAGCAACTTCGTGGATTGGATGAGATACTGGACGGGGCTCTTGATCTGATTGCGCATGGCCGCGTCCGAATAAAATTCTCTCGAATTGAAGATCTCGCGCAGGACGGGACGCATCTCGAAGTTGTGCTGACGAATCCGCGCGGCAACCGCATCGACGATTTGCGCGGACGGCTCGTCTTCCGCGAAGAAGCGCCAGAGTTTCCGGGCGAGAAACTGCGAACACGCGGGCTGCTTCATCAAAATATCGATGATGTCGTCCCCGTTCCACGAGCCCGTTTTCCCCATGAATGTTTTTGGACTGAGATCGTGTTGCCTCGAAGCGAACCGAAATTGCTGGTTCGTCATGTCGATTCGATAACCGGTGAACGCGCGCGCTGATTCTCGAATGTCGGATTCGGTGTAATGCCCGATCCCGACAGTGAAAAGCTCCATCAATTCCCGCGCCCAATTTTCGTTCGGGTGCTCTCTCCGGCTCTGCTGCAGATCGAGGTAGATCATCATTGCCGGATCGCGCGAGATCTCTTTCGTGAGCGCGGCAAAATTTCCGAGCGCGTGCCGGCGAAGCGTGTCGTTCTGCCGCCACATCCAGTAACCATCCTTCACTTTTTCGACGCTGGTGGCGAAGTGGCTGTGCCAGAAGAGCGTCATCTTTTCGACGAGCGGCGCGGACGTCGTCATCATGTGGTCGAGCCACCAACGCCGCAGATCGAGGATGCTCTCGCCTTCCATCTGACGGAATTTTTGCCTCTTCTCCTTGCGCTCGCCGGCCTCGTTTTTCTCCTCCCGAATCGCCATGCGGATTTCGCGAATGTTTCGCGGCTGAGCCCATGGCGGAGCCGGGAAGGGCGCCGCGCCAGCGCTGGCCTCGACTAATTCGCGCACAATCGTCGGCAGTCCTTTCTCGCGCGCCGCTTCGATCTCCGCGGGCACGCCGCCAAACGCAGCACGGTTTAGCAAATGCGCAGCCTTCGCGTAATCCCAGCTGTCGGGGGCAAGCGGAGTGAGCATGTGGATTCAACCCGAATCGGCTCTCGAAGTTGCGAGCTTGCGGCAATTGCAGGGCGACGATGCGCGCGAAGGTGGGCGGTCATAGACCGGCCGCTGCAGCTTTGAGCTTGTGCGGCGGAACGGCGATTGAGACGATCCGGAAATGATCTGGCTAGCTATTCTTTGCGCGGCTGCGGCTTATTGGGTTCTGGGCTTTGTCTGGTATTCGTTGCTGTTCGGCGGTGTCTGGGCGGCGGAGCAAATCCGGCATCGCGGCGAACGCTCCGGCGGAGCCAAAGGAGAATTCGCCGGGATGATGATTGCAACCTTTGTCTCGAACCTCGTGGCCTCAGCGGCAATCGCCTGCCTCCTCCGGCGCATGGGAATCGGTGACCTTTTCACCGCGCTAAAACTCGGCGCCGGTCTCGCGGTGGCCTTCGACATTACGACGTTAACGATCGTGCACGTGTGGGAACGGAAGTCGACTAAGGTCTGGATGATCGACGCGAGTTATCACCTGATAGGTTGTCTGATCGCGGCGGCGATTCTTGTCTCTTGGTGGTAAGACGAAGGGCGAAGTGCGAGTGGCGAACGGCGCGCGCTGGCTTCCTACTTCCGAGGTCAGGCGGCAGGGGGCGCGCTCTTTCGTAAGACGAGCGCGGCGGCGAGGCCGATGCAGAGGAAGCCAACGATCTGGGTAAACATGTAGGCGACGGTGTAGACGCAGGGGAACCCATACCAATTCCAGTAGGAGACGTTGGTCGCGATTGCGGCCAGGATTCCAGCGACGAAGACGAAGCCAACACGCCCGCCGAAAGAGGCGATGCGTGTCTGCGCCAGAAGGAAGACGGCGAGGATCGCCTCGAGAAGCTCGGTCGCGAATTCGATCGTCAATAATTTAGGCATGCTGATCGACCTTGAACCCTTGGCGTGATACATGAGCAACCCGGAAGGATTGCTCGCCAGCTTTTCATCCATGTGTTTCATGCCCTCGTTCATCTGCTCCCGAGTTGGGTTGTCGCCAACGCCCAAGCCGGGGAAGAGATAAAGGCTGGATTTATCGCCCAGATTGGTTTGCAGCGCTGCGAGGATGGCTGATTCGTTAGGAAGTTCCCGAACGCCGGCATGACCCAAAGGCAGGAACATGTGCGCGATGGATGTCCAGATAAACATCGCGATTCCACCGAGAACGCCAGCCGGAATGATTCGTGTTGTGGTCATACGTGTCTCCGGTCTATCCGACATTCAGGCGAATGGCGAAGGGCAAATTCTGTTCTCTTCATTCGACATTCGGCATTCGGCATTCGTCATTCCACCATGTTTCTCAGTGAAGACGAAGTCCGCTCACTTTTGCGGATGGACGAGCTGATCGACGCGATGAGAGGCGCGTTGCGCGACCTTTCTGCGGGCAAGGTCGAGCAGCCGATGCGGCTGGTTCTGCCGGTAGCTGAGCACAAAGGCTTCTTCGCAGTGATGCCCGCTTACGGCGGCGCGCTCGGGGCCAAGCTGGTGACGTTTTATCCGAACAACAAAAGCGTGCACACATATCATGCGATGATCCTCCTTTTTCGGCCGGAAACAGGTGAGCCGCTCGTGACGATGGACGGGCGGCTGATCACGGAGATGCGCACGGCGGCCGTGTCCGCCGTGGCCACGGATGCGCTGGCGCGTGCGGATGCGTCAGTGCTGGCGATTCTTGGTTCGGGTGTGCAGGCGCGGAGTCATCTGGATGCGCTGCGGATCGTGAGAGGATTGCGCGAGGTGCGGGTCTGGAGCCCGCGGAACTCGGGGGAGTTTTGCCGCCAGCATGATGTCTCGGCGGCAGCATCGGCGGAGGAAGCGGTGCGAGGCGCTGACGTGATCGTAGTGGCAACGGCCGCGACGACGCCGGTCCTGATGGGTGAATGGTTGTCGCCGGGAGTGCATATCAACGCGGTGGGCGCGACGCGGCCAACCTGGCGCGAACTGGACGATGAGGCGCTCCGCAAAGCGCGCATTTACGTCGAGTCGCGTGAAGCGGCGATGAAGGAGTCCGGTGATATCATCGCAGCCGGCCAAATTTTCGCCGAGATCGGCGAAGTAGTGGCTGGCTCGAAAAGTGGCCGGGAGTCCGACGAAGAGATCACGCTGTTTAAATCGGTTGGCGTAGCGGTGGAAGACATCGTGGCGGCGGATCTGGTGTATCGGAATGCCGAATGTCGAATGACGAATGATGAAGGGGAGAGAAACGAACGTCGAACATCGAACGGCGAGTGAGAGGAGAGGAAGAGTAATGGAAGGAATATTCCCGAACCGCGCGGAAGCGGGCCGGCGGTTGGCGGAGAGATTGAGTGCTTACCGCGGCCGCGACGACACGATCGTCCTGGGTCTGCCGCGCGGCGGTGTTCCCGTTGCCTACGAAGTGGCGCGGCAACTTGGTCTGCCGTTGGATGTTTTTGTGGTGCGCAAACTGGGCGTGCCGGGCTATGAGGAACTAGCGATGGGCGCGATCGCTTCCGGCAATGTGAGCGTGCTGAACGAAGAGGTGGTGAGCGCGTTGCCGGAGGCAGAAGAAATTCTCGAGATGGTCATATCCAGGGAAAAGGTCGAGCTGCAACGGCGGGAAACCCGCTATCGACAAGACCGGCCAGCTCCGGACTTGCGTGGTCGCGTTGTCATCCTGGTGGATGACGGCCTCGCGACTGGCGCAACGATGCGCGCCGCCGCGGCGGCGCTGCGGAAACAAAGCGTGGCCAAAATCGTGGTCGCGGTTCCGGTGGGCGCGCCGGAAACGTGTCAGGAGCTTGACTCGGAAGTGGATGAAATGATCTGCGCGTTCATGCCGGAGTTCTTTCATGGGGTCGGCCAGTTCTATGAAGATTTTTCGCAGACGACCGATGAGGAAGTGCGGGAGCTGCTGGCAAAGGCGAAGGACGAGCCGTTGAGCGAGCGAGTAATTTAGCAGCGTTGGGGCGAGTAAAACGCCCACCCGCCAAAGCGTTCGCAAGCGGGCTGTCCAACATCCGATGAAAAAGAACCTAATGACCCAGTTCGTGAAGTGGCGGGGCTTCGTTGGTGGTGACACCAACGGTCGTGGTCGTTGTTGAAGCGCAGCTGCTCAGGAAGACGAGGGAGAAGAGGACAAGGAGAGGGACGAGAAAAAAACGAGGCATTTAAGGAATGAAGATTGAACGTTGAAACGTCCAACGTTCAACAAAGAAAGTTCCTTGAGGCGAAGAGTGTCGAGTGGTCCGCAATGAGAAGGGAGTAGCGGCACTGACGGATTGACCGCAGAGCGCTTTCGGTATTTGATCGCGCGGTGGCCGATTCCCCAAGCCCGAAGCGTCACTGGCACCAGACGGCGGTTTTTTTCTGGGCGTTGGCTCTAATCATCCTGGGTGCGATCGGTTGGTTCGACTATGCGACCGGATACGATCTGCATGTCTTCGCCTTTTATTTCCTTCCGGTCTGGCTAATAGCGTGGCACGTCGGCCTTCGCAGCGGGAACTACATGGCGCTGCTCGCTGGCGGAACGTCGTTCATGGCCGATTACGCATCGGGCCACCCCTACTCCTCGCCGGGCGTCGCGGGCTGGAATGCGCTCATGGAGCTTGCGGCGTGCATCGTCGTGGCGGGTATCGCATCGATCGTGCGAACGCAACTGCGTGCACAGGAAAAGTTGAATGCCGAGCTTTTCGAGATGATGGCGCAGATCAAGCGTCTCGAAGGCCTGCTGCCAATCTGTGCCGCTTGCAAGCAGATCCGCAACGAGCGTGGCGAATGGGAGCTAATCGAGAAATATATCACCGCGCATTCCGACGCGCAGTTCAGTCACAGCGTTTGCCCCGAGTGCGCCCGCCAGTTGTACCCGCAATATTTGGATGAGCCGGGTGACAAGTGACGAGTCGGGAGCAAGAAAGAGGGGAAACGCAGCGGACAGCGGGTGCGATTCAGTGACGTGAAACATTCGCTGATTCTGATCGCGGTGCTGTTGATGATCATTTGGCTAATTGCGCGAATCACGCTCGCGGTAACGTCCCTGGCTCTTTATGTGCTCTGGGTCGTGGCGATTGTTCTGGCGATCATCTGGTTGATTGGGCGATTGAAAGCACGTTGATGGGGCGGCAAACGACGGCCTGCAATCAAAATCGCACCCAAGCGCGGTTAGTGACGCCCGGTGGTCCCGTAGAGCGCGCCGACTTCTCCGTGAATCTCGTGGTCGTTTTCGACCTGGGGCGCCATTCGTGGATCCGCGTTCTCCGCGGCAGTGCGGTTCGACGACGCACAACCAGGAAGAAGAGTCGCGGAAAATATCGGGACACCGATCAACAACAAGTGCGCGAGGCGCGACGACTGGAGCACGAACCTATTTCGCTCACCGATCGCGCGCGTCAAGCGATGACAGAAGTGTTAGTAAGAGGGGTTCACTACTTGATTACTTCATGCTCCATTCTTTTATGACGAGTCGCCCGGTATGGTAAAAACGCATGGCTTGACTCACATTGCCCTCGCGGTGGCTGATGCGGAACGGTCCCTCCGTTTTTACCAAGCGGTCTTCGGCGTGAAGCCGGTCTATCGAGACGCTGGTTTCATCCGGGCGCAGACTCCCGGAAGCCGCGACGTTCTGGTCTTCAAAGAGGAGGCTCCGCGCACGGGAAAGCGCGGCGGAATTGCGCACTTTGGTTTTCGTTTGATCGAGCTGGCTGTTAAAGAAAAGACTGATCGCGGCGACAATGCCGATGATGCCGAAGACCAAAAGGGTCGAAGCGCTACGCGCAAAGTTCGCGACGTTCCCCAGGTAATGCGCCTCCTCTTTGAGCGCATCCCTCGCCATAGTCTTCAAACTTTCGAAGTCCGTGAAGGGCAGATGGATTTCCCGCGCCTCCGCCCAGGCACTCGCGGCGGGAATGGAGTTATCCGCAATTTTCGGCAGGGCCGAGACGGCAGCGCGAATGAAATGTCCGGCCGTATAACCAATGCCCAGGAGAATGAGAATGAAGAGCGCGAGCGCAAGCCATTTGCTGCGAATAAACCTCCCTAGTTTCGTCAGCACGAAATAGGAGAAGAGCAGAGCGAGGAACGGTGCTCCTATGTGCAACGAGCCCACCAGGACGAGCGTGGCTGCAAGCATGGCATAAGAGAATCGAGCGGGTTTCGTCATCTGACTCAGGTGTGTTTCCGGACTTTATTGTCTGGTTAACTCTGCGTTTTGACGGCGGCCGCTCCTCTCGTCAACGCTTCGGATCCACTGGCGTCGGCAATTCGAACCAGATCTCGACTTCGTAACCGTCCGGATCCGTGAAGAACAGGTAAGGTTCGCCCGGGCAAAATTCGCCTTTGCTCAGAATTTTTTCACCGGCCTTTGTCACCGCCTTCGCCGCCGCTTCGATATCCACGGGATCGATCTCTTCCGCGAATCGCACAAGCTGCGAAACAACCTTTACTCGGTCTGCTGCGATAAAATCAGCGCGCGTTTCCGCGAGTTTTATCACAGCTTCGCGACGGTGATCGGCGCGCAAATGACAATCTCCTGCGTGAACACGGTCCTGACTGCGATCTTTGTCTCCGTGGCGCAGCTTCCGTATGCGCCGGTCGTGATTGGGCTTACGTTCCTGTGCGGGCTCATTCCGATTGTCGGCAACGTCGTGAGCAACACCGTGATCGTGTTTATCGGCTTTCTTGCTTCACCGAAGGTTGCCATCGGCGCGCTTGTCTTCCTCGTTGTCATCCACAAGGTGGAATATCTCTTGAACAGCAAGATCGTCGGTGCCCGCATTCGCAATCCGATTTGGCTGACGTTGTTCGGTTTGATCGTCGGCGAAAAACTCTGGGTGTCCCCGGCATGATCCTCTCGCCGGTCGTTTGAATTATCTGCGTGTCGAGATGTCGAAGATGGAAGTGGCGGCACCGCTTGCGGCATCCAACCAGATCGCGGTTGATCCGATTGCTTCTTCCAAGTAAAACAACTCCATGAGCGAACCAGTGAACGAGCACCCGTGGATCGACATCGCGCCGGGTATCCGGCGTCGCACCATCACCTACGGCACTTTGATGTATCAAATGATTGCCAAGCTCGATGCCGGCAGCCGCATGCCCGAGCACAAACACGCGCACGAACAGATCGTGCACGTTCTCGAAGGCCGGATGAAACTGATCGTGTCCGGTGTGCCGCAGGAACTGAAGGGCGGAGAATCATTTTATCTCGCCAGTAACGTTCCGCACGGTGTCGAGACGATCGATGACACGATGGTTCTCGACACCTTCAGTCCGCCGCGCGACGATTATCTCGCGCTGGATCAGCAAGCCGCCGCGCCCTAAGCGCCGCGCTGCACCGCCGTAAAAATGTATGGCGTTCCGTTTTGGGCGGGTGCTACTCTTGCCCGCGTCTCGAAACGTCCACAAAAATAAATACTTATGCTGCACATTATCTGGTCAATTATCGTCGGTTTTATCGTCGGCTGGCTCGCTGAAGTTCTCTACCCCGGCGCCCAGCATCTTGGCTTTTGGAAAGCTGCGCTGATCGGAATCGGCGGCTCGATCCTCGGTGGATTAATTGGGCGGCTCTTTTCCAAACCGCAGCCGGGTACACCGTTTCACGCCGCGGGGTTTTTCATGTCGGTGATCGGCGCGCTGATCCTCCTGTTTGTCTGCCTCAAGTTCAATCTGATCAGCTGACGGCTGCTATTTGCATCCTAGAGCGGCGATCTATGACCGCCGATTGATTCCGGGAATGCGACTGTCGCGGACTACCGCTACAGTTTAGTCGCGATGCTTTCGTTTATCGTTCCCGCCTACAATGAAGAGCTGGAGTTGCCGGCAACGCTCTCATCAATTCGCGCCGCGGCCGCCGCGAACTCGGAACCGTACGAGATCATCGTTGTGAATGATGGCTCGACGGACGCCACGGCGGCCGTGGCCGCGACTGCTGGCGCTCGCGTTCTGACTATTTACCGCAGGCAAATCGCGGCGGCGCGAAATGCCGGCGCAAACGATGCTCGAGGCGACATTCTGTTTTTCGTCGATGCGGACACGCGAATCGCACCGCAGCATGTGTCGACCGCGCTCACGGCGCTGAGAAGCGGTTGCGCGGGCGGGGGCGCGCGCATGGAGATCAACGAAGAGATTCCGCCTTGGGCACGGATTTTCGTTTACGTATTTTGCAAACTCTACTTCGCGGCCAACCTCGGCGCCGGGGCGTTCCTCTTCACCACTCGCGGCCTCTTCGACCGCGTCGGCGGTTTCGATGAGCAATACTTCGCCGGCGAGGAAATTTATTTTACGCAGGCCCTGAAGAAGCTCGGACGTTTCTGCTTGCTGGCCGATCCGGTGGTGACCTCGGGAAGGAAGTTGCGAATGAATTCCGCGCGCCACGTTTTGGGCCGGTCGGTGGGAATCATTCTCCGGGGAAAACGGGGAGTGCGATCGCGCGACAAGCTGGATCTTTGGTACGATGGCAAACGCGAGACCAAGGCTCGCGAACCGGCTGCCGAAAATGCGCGAGGTTAATCACCGGCAGGTCCTCTAGTCCGCTTATCAAGAAAGAGCTGCGTTAGCGTGTTTCGCACTGTTGCTCGCACTGCGGCCGATTTTTTGTTAGTGATCGAACAATTGTATGAGGGTGCCTGCGCTCATTTTCCTCATGATCACCTTGCTTTCGCCAGCCATTGCCTGGGCCGACGATTCAGTGGCCATCAACAAACTGATCTCCGAAATCGACGCCGCGGCGAAAACAGATAAGTCGCGGATGCTAAGCATCATCACCATAAACACGGATGTCGCCAGCACGACTCTGGAAAGAGAAAAAGCGCGCACCGGCTTCACCCTCGGCGAAGTGTATGTGGCGCACTCGATCGCGCTCGCTGCCCGCAAGAGTTTCGATCAGGTCGCGGCTATGAAAGCGGAAGGACACACCTGGGGAAAAGTAGCGCAGAATAATAAGGTGTCGCTTCGGGGAGCGACCGCCTCGATCAAAGAACTGATGCGGAGCAAAAAGAGCGAGTAGGCATCGCGCCATATCCCGCCCTTGCCAAGGCGCTTAATTCACCTACAATACCGGCTCGTTTATGGCAGAAAGCAGTGACACGATGGACATGAAGGAGTTCCAGCTCCACGAGAAGGACACCGGTAGCGCGGATGTGCAAGTTGCGCTCCTCACCCGCCGGATCTCGCAGCTGACCGACCACCTCAAGAGCCACGCCAAAGATCATTCGTCGCGCCGCGGCCTCCTCAAGATGGTGGCGATGCGCCGGAGCTTGCTCGATTATCTGAGCAAGTCGGAGTCCGGCCGGTATAAAAACCTGCTCGAGAAACTCAACTTGCGGAAGTAAACGCAAGCGATCTCAGGCCGCGCTCCCGTCTCTCGTCCGCCTTTTCGCCGTTAACGCCATCGCTAAATAGAAAGTAAACCCGGCACTCAGGCCGACGTTCCACTTTGATTAGAGGTTTAAGCCCCGAAGACTTTCGGGGTTAAAACCTACAATCAGGGTGACCGGCCTGGGATTCGCCAATTCCAGAAAGCAGCAGTTATGCAACACAAGGTCACGGCCCAAATCGGGTCCACGCAAGTCTCAATCGAAACCGGCAAAATCGCCAAGCTCGCCGACGGCTCGGTTGTCGTCTCCACCGGCGATACCATGGTGCTCGTCAGCGCGGTCTCAGCGACACAAATCAAAGAAGGGCAGGACTGGTTCCCGCTCACCGTTGATTACCGCGAGAAAGCGGCGGCGGTCGGCAAGTTTCCCGGGGGATATTTCAAACGGGAAGGCCGGCCTTCCGAAAAAGAAACGCTCACCTCGCGCATGACGGATCGGCCGCTCCGGCCGCTCTTCCCAGCGGGTTATCTCTACGACACACAGATCATTTCGATCCTGCTCAGCGCCGACGGCGAGAACGATCCGGACATTCTCGCGATCAACGGCGCGTCCGCCGCGCTCAGTGTTTCCGACATACCGTTCGCCGGTCCGATCGGCGCGGTGCGCGTGGGCCGGGTCGACGGCCAGTTCATTGCGAACCCGACTCACACCGAGCGCGAGAGAAGCGATCTCGATCTCGTTTACGTCGGCACGGAAAAAGACGTCATCATGATTGAAGGCGCCGCCCAGGAACTGCCGGAAGAGGAGTTCGTAAAGGCGCTCGATTTCGCGCATGGACACGCGCGTGAGATGATTCGGATCCAGAAGGAGCTGGCGGCGAAAGTCGGCAAGCCCAAACGCGAGATGCCGTTGATGATGGTGAACCAGGACATCCTCGAAGTGGCTTATCAGGTTGCCGGCGAGCGCATCGAAGGCGCGCTCTACAAACCAAGCAAAGTCGAGCGCAGCAAAGCGGTCAACGCCTTGAAGGAAGAAGTGAAGGTCGCGGTGCTGGCGAAATATCCCGAGGCTGACAAGTTCGCAATTTCGCAAGCTTTCGATTACGTGCAGAAAAAAGCGTTCCGCATCAGCGTGCTCGACAAACAGAAGCGCATGGATGGCCGCGGCTACCAGGATTTGCGTCCGATCACTTGCGAAGTCGGCGTGCTGCCGCGCGCGCATGGCTCGGCGATTTTCCAACGCGGCGAAACACAGGCGCTCGCACTTGTCACCCTCGCGCCGATCGAAGAAGCGCAGAACATCGACGCTTACGGCGGCGGCGAGACTTCGAAGAGCTTTTTGCTCCACTACAATTTCCCGCCTTTCAGCGTGGGTGAGACCGGCCGCACCGGCGGCGCAAGCCGTCGTGAAATCGGTCACGGCGCCCTGGCTGAGCGTTCACTTGAGCCGGTTGTTCCGAGCTCGGAAGATTTCCGTTACGCGATTCGCATTTCGAGTGAAGTGATGGAATCGAACGGCTCGACTTCGATGGCGAGCGTGTGCGGTGGAATGCTCGCGCTCATGGATGCCGGTGTTCCAATCAAGACACCGGTTGCCGGAATTTCCGTCGGCCTGGTTTCAGAATTCGGCGAAGGCGGCGAAGTGAAACGTTATGAGCTGCTCACCGATATAATTGGTTCCGAAGATCATTTCGGCGACATGGATTACAAACTTTGCGGTACGGAAGCGGGCATCACGGGGTTCCAACTCGACCTGAAATTGCCGGGCGTCAGCCATAAAATCATGGCGGAAGCGACCTTTCGAGCGAAAGAAGCGCGCACCAAGATCCTCGGGATCATGGCGAGCACGATCGACAAACCGCGCACTGATCTGAGCAAGTACGCGCCACGGATCGAAACGATCAAAATCAATCCTGAGAAGATCGGCGCGTTGATCGGACCCGGCGGCAAGACGATCAAAGGCATCGTCGCCGAAACCGGCGCGGAGATTAACATCGAAGACGATGGCTCCGTGCACATCTATGCGACAAGCCCCGAAAGCATGGCGCGCGCGAAGGAAATCATCGGCGGCATGTCCCGCGAAATCGAAGTCGGCCAGACGTATCATGGTCGGGTCGTCTCGATCAAAGAATTCGGCGCGTTCGTCGAAGTGTTTCCAGGAAAAGATGGCCTCGTTCATATTTCCGAGCTGGCGGATTTCCGGGTGAACCGCACGGAAGACGTCGCCAAGATGGGCGAAATGATCTGGGTAAAATGCATCGGCATCGACGACAAAGGCCGCGTGAAATTGAGCCGCAGGGCCGCGCTCAAAGAACGCGCCGCTGCCGAGACCGGCCAGGCCGGCGAGCCCGATCACGTCGAACAGCGGGCTCGGTAGTTCTTATCTCTCGTCGGTAGTGTCCTAATTAGGGTACTACCCTCTTGTCCTGTACGGCGCGGTCTCCGACCCGTCTCCCGGGATTCAGTTTACTTGCAGAGCGCGTGCGAGACATTTATCGCAGTCCCGAAGCCATCCAATGCGTCGATTTCCCACGATCCATTTCTTCGCGGCCTTTTTACTCGCAGGACTGCCGGCATTTTCCGCCGCAGCGGAGCCGGAAGACAAACTTACGGCACTGGCCACCTTCGACGCAGCCCTCGTGCAATTCGACAACAGCCGGGTCGCGCTGCGCAAGTGGCAGTATCACCAAACGCTTACCACACATCAGTTGGACGGCGCCGGCAAGGTTGTGGCGAAGGGAACCTGGCACTCAATCGTTCGGCCCGGGGATCCCCGACCGTTGGAATACACGGGCGAGAGCATGGAAGGAAGGCTGTCGTTTTTCAAAGCGGGGGCCGAAGAACCGGCAGCGGCAAAAACATCCGGGACCCCGCAGCCGAAAACCAAGGTTGAACCGGAAAAGAATCAGGCCGAATCCGCCGTCGAAGCAGTCCGGAAATATGATCTGCGGGACCGGTATCTCTGGAAGCGCCTTCCAGATGAGAACGTCGCCGGAGAAAACGCTTACGTGCTCGCCTTCGAGCCTAAGCCAAAGCAAAATACAAAATCTCGCGAAGAACGGTTCTTCGGTCTTCTTGCCGGCCGGCTGTGGGTTAGCCGAACCGATTTCACTGTCCTCAAAGCGGAAGCTGCGCTCCAGTCTCCCTCTTCCCTATTTTGGATTATCGCGCGGGTGACGACCTTTCAGCTCACTTATGAACTTGAGCCCGCTCGCACGGGCAACCGGCTTTTCCGAATAAGCAAAGCCACCGCGAAGACGGTCGTCACGTTTCCCTTTTATTCCGTCCGGCAGAACCACTGGCAAACCGTCGACACATACGAACCTCGAACCACGCGGGCGAGCGACGCGAAGCGTACTCTGCCTTAGGAAAAATTTGCCTTCTCATCTTCTGTAGGGTGGCGTCGCTGACCCCGCTGAGATCGGCGACAATTGCAGATAACGTTTCCCCAACGTTCTGGCGGGGCCAGCGAGCCCGCCCTACAGTGAGCGCGTCATGAAATCCGGCTTCCTCGATAAATTAATCGAGCGCCTCGGTCGCATCGGGCCCGAGGATGTCCAGAATTACCTCCTCCAACTCGCGCAGGAGAAGGGACTGATCGAGACGGTCTTCAATGCGATCCAGGAAGGCATTATTGTGACCGACGCGAAGGGCCGCATAACCTACGTGAACGACGCTGCGTGCGAGCTCTTCGGACTGGAAGCAGAGCAATCCATCGGCAAGCGCCTCGACGAATGCGTGCGCGGGCTCGATTGGAAAGCGCTCTCGCAATCGGAGGGCGCGATCAGCCGCGACATGGAAATCTTCTATCCGGCAAATCGCTTTCTCAATTTCTACATTGTGCCGCTCCTGATCGAGCGGCGCACACCGAAGGATGGCGCGAATAGTCACGCCGAGCCTGTTGGACACGCGATTATTTTGCGCGACATCACCGAGAGCCGGCGATCGACCGAAAAGACGATCGAGTCGGAACGGTTCAATGCGCTCACGCTTCTGGCCGCGGGTGTGGCGCACGAGATCGGCAATCCGCTCAATTCACTTCACATCCATTTGCAATTGATGGAGCGCAAAGTGCGCAAGCTCGATGGAAAAGTGAAGGAAGAGCTTCAGGAAGCGATCGCCATTTCCCGCGCGGAGATCACGCGGCTCGATTCCATCGTCACGCAATTCTTACAAGCGATCCGGCCTTCGAAGCCGGTGCTCCATCCGGAGAATGTGAACGCGATCGTGGAGGAAGCAGTGCGTTTCGTTGCGCCGGAAATCGAGGATCGCGATATCGTGGTCGAGCAGGAACTGCGTTCCGATCTTCCGCTACTCGAGCTCGATCGCGACCAGATGAAGCAGGTCTTCTACAACGTGATCAAGAACAGCTTCGAAGCGATGAAGCGGCGCGGCATTCTGCGTATCCGAACCAACATGGACGCCACGCACGTCAACATTAGCTTCACCGACACCGGCGGCGGCATGTCCGCGGAAAGCTTGAGTCGCGTTTTCGAACCTTATTTCACGACAAAGAGCTCGGGTTCCGGTCTTGGTTTGCTAATCGTGCGCCGCATCGTGCGCGAACACGGCGGCGAAATGGCGATTGAAAGCAATGAAGGCAAAGGCCTCACGCTCACGATCCGTTTACCGTATCTAGACAAACGGGTGCGAATGCTGGAAGCCGGAACCTCGCCGCACAATTAACTGACAAGCGCTGCAGCCGGTCTCGTGGCGCAATTCGGGATCAAGTCGCCCTGGCAATTAGACTTGTTCTCTTTCCGAAACACTCAGACAACGTTTGTCTATGCTTCAGCTTATCTTTCTTATCGCCTTCCCATTCGCTCTCTGGAAAGCGTGGAAGAATATCCAAATGGCCAAAGCCAGCACCGGCTGGCCTACGGTGAGGGGCACGGTCACGACCGCAGAGCGTGCGAAAGTGATGTTTCGAAAACAACCGCGCATCACTTATTCCTATACCGTGAACGGCGCTCCCTTCACCGGGAACCGGATTTCTTTTGCCGGTGGTTATCCGCCAGGACAAACGGATGCAATTCTCAGTCGATATCCAGTGGGTCAGCAGGTTGGAGTCTTTCACGCGCCGGATAGTCCAGCGGAGGCGACGCTGGAGACCGGATCCAACCATCAAGTCACGGCGCAACTGCGCATCTTGTTAGTCTTCTTCGTCTTGATCATCCTGTTGAACGTCCTCAACTTTTACCTGAAACGTTTGAACGAACAGACGAGGCCGCCGATCCGCACCTACGGCGCCATGGAGATTGTCGATCCGACGTGGCGGGCTTAGGGAGGCCGGACGACGCCAACGTTAATTCATTTCGCGTACTTCGCATCTCGCACTTGCTTGCGAATCGCCGTGAAAATCTTTCGGATCCCGATCTGGCTTCCGGTGTTTTTGATGAATGCAGGTATTACTCCTCCGCTGTCGGTATAAACCGAGTAAGTCGCGCGCGTCGAATTCGGACCCATCGGCTCGAGCAACCAACCGCCTTCGCACAATTTCACGCGAATGATTCCCCGTATTTCCACGGGACCAAGTGCATTCTCGGTTTCCCATCGACTGAGATAGCTGGTTCCTCCCTCGACCGTTTTTGAAGTCGTTCGAACACGCAGCGTGTAATCGCGATCACTGACCAACGGGGCGGAGACTCTTTGGTAGGTGAGCACCGAATCGCCTTCCCGTTTCAACACCCGGCATTCCAGCGTGTAAGGCATGAATCGTGAATATGAATCCAGATCATCGATGACTGCGTGAACAACCGCGGTTGACGCCGAAACTTCGCCAATCGCCTTGGACTCATAGTGTCCCGGTCCCGCACGGGATCGGCGATAGAGTACGACGTTGTCGCTCGTCGAAACCAACTTCCATTCCCCCGGAGTCGCTTCCGGTTCGGCTGTCATCAGGTTCGCGCAGGGGCAACAGCTGATTAAAGCAACAAGCAGACCGAAAGAATTTCGCACAATGCTACGTAACATAGGCGTCTCGCCTGTGCTGTAACGCAGACATTTTGTCTGCGAAGGGAATGCAGCGGCTGGGAAAACTGGATGAAACAGGCTGAAAGCCTGTGTTACGGCGAATCGGCGCCGCGGCTGAGCATGATTTTTTAGTCCCGCTGCCTGACGCTTCCCGCGCCGCTGATATGCTTCTCGATTGTTGGATTGCCGGTGTAGGTCACCTTGCCCGCTCCGGAAATCGCTACCTTCAATATCTTGCTCGCCGCCACCTCCGCTTTCCCGGCGCCGGAGATCGATAGCTCCACCGTTTCCGCTTGCAGCGACTCGGCTTCGAGCCGGCTGGCGCCCGACATGGTTGCCATCAATTCATTGACCGTTCCATCAACGAGCACTCGCGTGGCTCCCGTCCCCTCCAGGTAGAATCCCTTGCCGGAGACCTTCGTGGCCGTTAAACGCACCGCGCCCGTCAACCGCGCGCCGTTCATCCCGGAGCTGGAAAGTGTTACCTTTATTCCCTCCGTCGGCCGGAGCTGCCCGCGCGAATGAACCCGCAGTTTCTTGCCGCTTACGCTTGTCTCGATGTGGCTGAGCAGGTTTTGATCGGTCGTAATCTTGAGTGCCGCGGGCGCGTTCGACCAGGTAATGGTGAATGCGCCGTCCGCCTCGACGCTGGTGAAGTCTGGGACCGTCCGAGTTTCGGTCGTGACGTTACCGTTGCCCCTGATGCCCGTGATGTGGCAGCCCCCGAGCGCGAGAGCAGCAAAGGTCAATAGTTTCGCCGCCGCGAACGGTCGGATCGTGATGGTGTTCATAGGAATTAGATCTCTTTTGAATGAGATGCAGCTCCAAGGTGATTTGGATTCAGAAATCGATCAACTTTAACCGCGGAAGAGTGGCCCCGAAATCCGCGGTCAAAGCACCTTACATCCCCGCGGGGTGACGCGCGACGTAGCTCCGTGTATCGCGCCCATCCACATACCAGCGTGGGCCCACATCCCCGCCGCGACCCAAATCGGTCGTATCCAGGCGCAAGCCGGCAATGACCGCAAAAGTATGGCCCGCTCGCGAGTAAATCGTAATCCACCGGCCGCGCCCGCTTTCGCCATAACGCATGAGGTCGCTCGATGGCATCGGCACCGCAAGCAGACCTGCGCCATGGAGTGCGAAGGAAACGGAGCCAGAGCAATCGTAGCCGGAATCGTAGAACGAACCGTGGCCGCCGCCCCAAACGTAAGGTTTGCGGCGCAACGTGTTCGCCGCCCAGATTGCATTCTTCACATTTGCCGGCGCCCGCGACGGCGCATAAGCGATGCCGTTGCGCAACACCGCCCGGCTTCCCGACACCGTTGGCCGGTCACCGCGCCTTTCGATCTGACTCGACTCTTCTTCTACATCCTGCTTCTGCTCGTGATCCTGATCGTAATCGTCTCCCAGCTTTGCCTGTGGCGCAGCATCTCTCGTCCGCCGCGGCATTTGATAGACGACACGCATTGGTTGCGCGGGTTCTTCCACCTCGTCGCCCTCGACCCGTTCAGTCCGAGGCACTGACGCAGCGATTGCACGCGGTGCGTAGTAGGCCAGCTTAATCGGCACCGTCGCGGCCGCTCGCAAAACGCGAGGCGCGTGGGAAATCACAGGTGCCGCCGCAGCATGGACGACTGAGTGGACAAGTGAGAATGGCTGCAACGCCACGGCGAAGGTGGTGTGTTTTCGATGCCTGGATGTTCTGGCCTGAGCGTTCGACAACATCACGAAGAAAATCGCGACCGCTGAACCCAACAACACGGCGCGATTGCGACAAAAGGCGTTCGACGCGAAGAGCGGCATGCCTCAGAAAAGAAGCTGTTTCCGCGCCAGGCTACGAGGGCCTGCGCTGCGATTCGGGAATATGGCTGCTTTGCTCGGCCCTCTTGGAGCCAGAGCATTTCTACGAAATTCCGGAGCGGCGGGTCGGGTATACTTGCATCGGCCTAGTGCCGGGCTCGATTTCTTTCTACCAACACACTGCCGCCGCGGTACCGACATAAGAGTCGTCGGTCAACTGTTTCAGCATGAAATCGGCGACATCGGCGCGCGCGATGCTGACAGGCCAGAAATAATTGCCCACTTTGGGACCGTGGCGATAACCGCCGCGCGCGTCTCCGTTCTTCAGCATGCCGGGGCGCACGATTACCCAATCCCGGTCGCTCGCAACGATCAGTTCTTCCTGCCGCAACTTGTCCCACATGTAGAACGGCAGGATCAATGGAAGGATGAAGAACGTGTGTGGCAATCCCAGACGTCCCACGCTATTCCCGATTCCAAGAGCCGTCTCGCAGATGAGCCGCGGCACGTCGCAGGCTTTCATCGCGCCCAAAATATTGCGCATCCCATTCGATTGAATCTTGTTCGGATAAAAGAAGCGCTTGTGACCAAGCGCGCATAACACCGCGCTCTGCCCACGCATCGCCGATTCCACCGATGCGTAATCAAGCACATCGCCTTTCACAATCCGAAGATTCGCGTGCTCGAGCTGAAGCTTCGAGGGGTCGCGGACAAACGCCGTGACCGGGTAACCCTGATCGAGCGCCTGTTGGACCAGTTGCCGGCCCGTTCCGCCCGTGGCTCCGATGACCAGGACCCGCAACCGATTCCCCCATCCGCGCGACACCGGTTTTCCCATGCTACGAACCGGTGCCTTACGCCAGAGGAAAACCGACAGCAGCAATGCATACGGAATTAGTACCAGAAGAAAAATTCTAAACATCCCGCCCGCACTCTTATCCGACTCTCCGCACTTTGGGAGTATTAACTTCCGCGCCGCCGCTGCTTGAATTGTAGGGCAAGCGCACCGCTTGCCGTCGTCGCCCGGCCTATCGATGTTCCGTCTCTTCACTTCACCCAACCACCCGACTATCCGATCATCCGATGCAATGAGTTCTCCTCTCGATCCCCAGTCCACCGTCAGCGTCCCGGAAGATATGACCGGCCGGTTGCGTCGCGTGGCGACCGGCGGCATCTCACTCCGAAAAACTTTCTCCGCGCTCAAGCACCGGAATTTCCGCCTCTTCTTTTCCGGCCAGCTCATCTCGTTCACCGGCACGTGGATGACGACGACCGCGCAAGGCTGGCTCGTCTATCAGCTCACCGGATCGAAGGCCTTGCTTGGCCTCGTCGCCGCAGCCGCCTCTGCGCCGATGCTCTTCTTCGCGACCTGGGGCGGCTGGGTGGCCGATCGTCATCCGAAACGTTCCGTCATCGTCGTCACGCAGACGTGCTTGATGATCCTGTCGCTCACGATGGCCGCGCTCGTCTGGAGCAAACTGGTGCAACCGTGGCACATCATCGTGCTCGCTATCCTGGGCGGAATCACGATGGCCTTCGACATGCCGGCGCGGCAATCGTTCGTGATCGAGATGACCAGCCGCGAAGATTTGATGAACGCCATCTCGCTCAACAGTTCCGCCTTCAACTGCGCCCGCATTGTCGGTCCATCGCTTGCGGGCTTCCTCATGGCGCAGGTCGGCATCGCCATGTGCTTCCTGCTCGATGGCCTCAGCTTCATCGCCGTCATTGCCGGACTCCTCATGATGCGACTGCCGAAACACGCGCCGATCCAGAGTGAATCGAGCGCGATCGGCCAAGCTCTGGAAGGATTTCGTTACGTTTGGACTCACCCGCGTGTCCTCACCATTCTTTCGCTCTTCGCTGTCGTCGGAATTTTCGGATGGTCCTATTCGGTGCTCATGCCCGCGTTCGCGCATGATGTCTTGCATCTTGGAGCGAACGGTTATGGCATGTTGATGGCGGGAAGCGGTGTCGGCGCGCTCGCCGCTGCCCTCACGGTCGCGAGCGCCGGGCATATCCTGCCAACGCGGGTCATGGCACTCGGCGGCATCGGGATTTTTTCCGTGTCGCTCGCGCTCTTTGCCTTCAACAAGAATCTCTATTTTGGGGTTGTGCTGCTCGCGATCGTCGGCTTCGGAATCGTTCTCTATTTCTCCACCTCCAACACGGTCCTGCAAAGCATCGTGCCCGACGAAATGCGCGGACGCGTCATGGGAATCTGGACGCTCATTTTCGGCGGAATGATTCCGCTCGGCAGCTTGCAAGCCGGACTCATGGCCGATTTCCTCGGCACCCCGGCGACGATTGCGACCGGCGCGCTCATCTGCGCCCTCGCCGCGGCCGTCACGCTTATGGTGATCAGACGGCGCGAGGCACAATTGGCCGCCGCGCCATAGCGTCTGGAATGTGGCAGGGGCCTTAGTGCCCCGATTGTCTTTTCATCAAAAACTTTTCCAAGAGTTGTGATTTTCTCGACGTCTCCGTCGAATAATGAGGCAACAAAGGAAAGCTCCGGACGAACAATGCGCCCACCCATCACCGACGATCAGTTTTCCGCCCTGATCGAGCAGCACAAGGGCATCATTTACAAGATCGCCAATTCGTACTGCCGCAACGCCGAGGACCGTAAGGATCTCATTCAGGAGATCGTCGTCCACTCGTGGAAATCCCATGGCCGCTACGACGACCGCTTCAAGTTATCGACCTGGATTTATCGCATCGCGCTCAACGTCGCGATCTCGGCCTACCGGCGGGAAAAGAAGCGGAGCGAGCGAGTCTCACGACTGGAGGAGATCATCATTGAACCCGCTGCGGAATCCGAGCAGCCCGATCCCAAGATCGCGACGCTCCATCGCATCATCGATCAACTCGATGAGCTGAACCGCGCGCTGATGATTCTGTATCTGGACGACAACAGTTACCGCGACATCGCCGGCATTCTCGGCCTCACCGAAACGAACGTAGCGACGAAAGTCAACCGCCTGAAATTGAAGATCAAAGAGCAATTCACCCAAACCAACCCGGATTAGAAAACATGGAACTCGACGAACTAAAACGAACCTGGAGCGAACACGCCCGCAAACTCGACCGGATCCTGAGCCTGAATTTGCAGGGGCTTAAGACAGCTCAGTTGGATAGGACCCGGTCCGCCCTCGGCCGGTTCAAGGCATTTCGATTGCGCGAAATGATCGTGGGCATTCTTCTGCTCCTCCTGTTGGGTTCCTACATCGCTGACCGCATTTCGATCCCTACTCTGGCGATCCCGGCGTTCATCGTCTTCGCGTCCGTCCTCCTCCCGGTAATCGCAAACATCCGCCAATTGATCTTGCTGGACAGAATCAGCTATGCGGATCCCGTCACCACCATCCAAAGAAAACTTGAGGAGATAAAGCTGCACTATCTCCGATCCTTTCTGTTGCCCGTGTTGATGCTGCCGCTCTACATGGCCTACGTCTCCGTCATGTTTAACCTGGTCTTCGGCATCGATGTTCTCGCGTACGGCAAGGCGCCATTCCTTTGGGCGAACCTGGCGGTCAGTCTGATTTTTGTCGTGCCCGCTGTCTGGGTTCTCCGCAACCTGAGTTTCAAAAACACCGACAATCCCGTGATCCGCGCCCTGGTTCATGGCAACGGTGGCAAGCAGATGGTCGCCGCCCTGGAATTCCTGAAAGCCCTTCAGGAATTCGAGGACGAGGAGCAGAACGGAGCCGCAAAACAGGCAGCGTCCCGTTAAACACGGTCTCTAATGGAGAGCCCCGAATGCTTTCGGGGCGATTCTCATTTCCTGATTACGGCGTGGCGGGAAGGATCCATTTCCCGTACCAGTCGAGATAGCGTTTGAAACGGTCGATGATGTAGCTCGGTTTCTTGAGGCCGTGGTTTTGGCCGGGGTAAATCACCAGCTCGGTCGGCACTCCGAGGCTGCGCAAGGCCTGATACATCTGCTCGGTGTTAAGGAGCGGTACGTTGAAATCGTTCTCGCCGCAGAGGAACAGCGTCGGCGTCTTGATCCTGTCGGCGTGGAGAAACGGATACGAAAGGCGCAGCCACGTTTCAGTGTCCTTCCACGGCACGCCAAGCTCGTCTTCGTAGTCGAGTACATATTGGTCGGTGCCGTAACCAGCGAGGATGTTTGAGATGGAAGCGCCGCTGGTGGCGGCTTTGAAGCGCGTGGTGCTGGCGATGGTGTAGTTCGTGGAAATGCCGCCGTAACTCCAGCCGCCGACGCCGAGCCGGTCGGGATCGGCCAGGCCGCGCGCGACCGCGTCGTCGACGGCGGCGAGATCGTCCTCGACGTCGCGATGACCCCAATCGGCGTAGATACCCATAGCGAAATCGGTGCCGCGTCCGGTAGAACCGCGCGGGTTCGGCATGATGACGGCATAACCGTTCGCCGCGAAAAGCTGCTTCTCGAAATCGAACTCGTTCGCGTATTGCGATTGCGGTCCACCGTGCGGACGGAGCAGCGCCGGCGGTTTTGATCCCGCCGCGGACGGATCGAGAGGATTCACGATGAACCCGTGGATCTCCGTTCCGTCAGTGCTTTTGAATCTCGTTTCGTCCACGCGAGCGAGCCGGAACTCATTGATGAACGCTTCGGTCTGTTTCGTCAGGTCACGCAGGTTGCCTTTCTCCACCGCGAAGATTTCATACGGACGATCGGGCGTGCTCGCGCGGACTATGATCCTGCTGTCGCGGCTGACATCGTACGCGGTCACTTTGCGCCGGCCGTTGGTGACGGGCTCGAGCGCGCCGCCGTTCATGGGCACGCGAGCGAGATGTTCCGCGCCGTCGTCTTCGACCACGACGAAGACCGACTTGCCGTCAGTCGACCAATGCGGCTGGATAACATTGCGATCGAGTTTTTCGGTGAGCACCTTCGCCTGGCCACCGGCGGCTGGGATGACCGCGAGCGAATGGACAGCGTATTCGATTTTCTTCGGATCGCCGCCGTGGATGTAAGCGATCGATCTGCCGTCGGGACTCCACGCCGGTGCGCTTTCCCAGTCGGGATTTGGATCGGCCTCTGGCGAAGTAGTTAGCTGGCGCTCCTGTGCACCCGGCTGTGCGCCGATGACGTAGACGTCCCAATTGCCGGTGCGATCAGGATCGTCCCCGCGTTTCGTGACAAATGCGATTTCCTTTCCCTCGGGCGACCAGGCCGGCAAAAGATCGTCGTGCGTGCCAGTGGTGAGCGGCTCGATCTTACGACTCGTTAGGTCGAGCAATTGCAGGTGCGAATAACGCTGGGTTAGATAACCATCGATGTCCTTTTTGAAAAAGAGGCGATCGATCACGATCGGCTGGACGGTTTTCTTCTCTTTTTCCTTCTTCTCGGGCTCGCGCGGGTCGGGATCGTGGACGACGAGCACGATCCGTTTTGAATCCGGCGACCAGCTGAAGTCTTCGACGCCGCCTTTCACATCGGTGAGTTTTTCGGCTTCACCGCCGCTACTCGACAGAATCCAAAGCTGATCGACTTCGTTCTCGTCTTCGCGACCTGAGAGGAACCCAATCCATTTCCCATCCGGGCTCCAGCGTGGATGCGACTGGCCTCTATTGCCGAAAGTGAGCGCGCGGTTCTCCGACCCATCCCACTTCGCCAGCCAAAGATTGCCGGGCCGCTTGTCCTTCTCCATGTCAGCCACCTTGACGACGTAGGCGATGAGGTTTCCGTCCGGAGAAATGTTCGGCTCATCCACGTCGCGGAGCGCAGCGAAGTCTTCCGGTTTCAGTGCACGCGGGAGCGACATCGGGGCCGGGGTTGGAGTTACAACGCGTGCGGTCAACGCCGGGATCGGTGACGGACTCGCCCCAAACACTGCAAAGCAGCCGAACCAAAAAAGAGAATTTAGGATCACCCACTTAATTCTCGGATCACGTATCGTAAGCGGCTTACGATGCGTCGCCCAGCGCAACAGGAGATCCCGCAAAGTGCGGATGATTGATGAGTGTTTCATAAGATTAATCCTCCTCTTGGAGCGACGCTCTCTGTGGCGTCCGGCCAATTGGACGGGACAGAGCCCGTGCCTCCAGGCAAGGACCAAAACCGGGGAGGTTTCGAGACCGGCCGCGCGCGCTTCGAGACCGGTTCAGTCCTCCGCAGACTCCCGGACCGCTGTCTCTGCCGCCTGAAAGCCAATCTTGGAATGCGTGCCGTCACAGAACGGCTTGGTTGTGGATCCGCCGCAGCGACAAAGCGCGATCCTTTCTTTGACGGGATAAAGTTTCCCGTCAGCGTCTTTCAATTCCACGGGGCCGTTCACGATCAGGGGCCCGTTTCTAACGATTTCGATGGTGACTTCAGGCATGCTGTCTCCTGCTCAAGTGAGGACGTGAAAACGACGATCCTATTTCTTAAACTCGATATTCAAGACGTGAATATCAGTTTTCCCGATGTTCTCCGCCGCGTGGGTTTCACCCTTCATCCACCGGCATTCGCCCGCCTTTATGGTCACGTCTCTGGTCTTGCCATCATCTGCCGTGAACTTCGCCTTCGCGGGGCCCATGGCGTAGACCAGGTAATCGGGGTGTGAATGCATGGGCGACTTCTCGCCGGGCTTAATCGTTATTTCGAGAACGCGCACACGGTCGTTCTTGAAGATCGCCTTGTACTGTTTTGGCGCAACTTTCACCGGATCTTGGGCCGCAGCCCGACCGACTAGGCAGAACGTAATCGCTATGACACCGAAGATTGAGAGAAACGTTTTCATGCCGTGAAGTGTGCGGCGCGGCGGTGGCACTGACAAGTCTGTTCGAGCCGCGTTGATTAGCGGCGACGCCGGCCAAAGGAATACCCGCGATGGGTGCGGCCGCCTCCGATAGAGCGCTTGCCGCCCTCGCTTGATTCGGGCTCGAAAAGCGCGGTGTAAAGATACGGAAAGCCTTCCAATTTCAGACGCGGAATTTTCTGGCCCATAAAGCGTTCGATCGAGTGCAGTGACGCCAGTTCTTCACCATTCATCAAAGTGAACGCGTCTCCGACATTCTGCGCACGGCCAGTGCGGCCAATGCGATGCACGTAATCCTCGGGATGCTCCGGCACGTCGTAATTGATGACGTGGCTTACGCCCGCGATGTCGATGCCGCGCGCGGCGATGTCGGTCGCCACCATAATTTCGTATTTGCCGCTCTTGAAACCCTCGAGCGCTTCCACGCGCTCGCGCTGGGTCCGGTTCGAATGCATCACGGCGACGGAATGCCGACCGGCTTTCAATTTCACCGCGATCTTGTCGGCACCGTGTTTCGTGCGGCTGAAGATCAAAGCGCTGTCGAAATTTGTGCGCTCGAGCAGAGCCATGAGCAGATCGAATTTTTGCTCAGCCGCCACAGGATAGACGGCGTGCGTGACCGTCTCGGCCGGTGAACGCCGGACGCCGATCTCGACCATCTCCGGCTCACGAAGAACCCACGCGGCCAGCCGCTCGATTTCCGGCGGCAATGTCGCGGAAAAGAGCAGCGTCTGCCGGTCGGTGGAGATTTGTTCGACGATCCGGCGGACATCGGGTAGAAAACCCATATCGAGCATTCGGTCGACTTCATCGAGCACGAGGATGGTCACCTGCCGCAAATTCAGAGAGCCTTGCTCGAGCAAATCGAGCAGGCGGCCGGGGGTCGCCGCAACGATGTCCATTCCGCGAGCGGCTTCCTCTCGTTGCTTACCGTAGCCAACTCCGCCGTGCACGACCGAGACGCATAGGTTGGTAAAGCGACCGTAATCGCGAAAAGCGGTTTCGACCTGCGCAGCCAGCTCACGCGTCGGCTCGAGCACCAGACAACGGAAATTCCCATGATTCGCCAGCAGCGTCAGGATGGGCAGAGCGAAGGCGGCCGTCTTGCCGGTCCCGGTTTGCGCGGTGCCGATCAAATCTTTGCCGGCGAGAACGATCGGGAAGGCGCGGAGCTGGATCGGAGTCGGCTCCGTGAAACCCATTGCCTGCGTGCCGCGCACGACCTCCGGCGAGAGGCCAAAATCTTTGAATGACACGACCGGAATCTACGCCTCTTGCAGCATCGCACAACGGTCACAACGTCTCACAAAGCAATTGCTAATCGGGCTCTGAAATGTGCGAGGATCGGGAATGTCGTTGCCGCTCCGCATCTTCGTCCTGGCCGACACGCACAATCATCTGCCGGCTAACATCGAAGCACTGGCGGAAGGAGCCGATGAAATCTGGCACCTCGGGGATGTATGCGCGCCCAGCATTCTGGAAGTGGTTGAGCGAATCGGTCCGTCCGTGACGATCGTGCGCGGAAATTGCGACAGCAATTTCGAATGGCCGCTGATCGTTGATTTGAAAAGGAACGACGTGCGCTTTCGGCTCGTGCACATTCCGCCTGACCGGACGCCGGAGAATATTGATGTCCTTCTGCACGGCCACACCCATGTGCCGCGAAACGAGCGGCACGAAGGCGTGCTCTTTTTGAATCCCGGCTGCGTGTCGCGACCGAATCGCGGCGCTCCGGCGAGTGCCGCAAACCTGGAAATTGCGCCAGACGGAAAACTCAGCTGGCGGACGATCAAATTGCGGTAGGGATCTCCCGCTTAGCTATGTGCAGCGACCAGTTTGTGTCACGGAAGCCGTTCGCGGCATGGCGTCGAGCGGGAGATTGATAGGCTGCTGAGCGAACTGCCAGATCGCGGCAACGGCGCTCAGGATGAAGAGACCGTACGCGATCGTCTCGAGCAGACTGCGTTCTTTTTCTTCCGACCGCACGAGCAAGGCGTAGGTCGATTCGTGGATTTCGTTGGTTGTTTGGCTTGTATTCATAAAAATTTGTTGGTTGCAGTCTCCCTTCATGCAATGCCCGTGCCATCAATGAGAATAATGTCATAACATATTCATTGTTAGATATTTATGAGCGTATATCGAAATTGCACTATCCTTATTCCATTCCGGCCGCGGGATCCGACCGTTCCGATTTCGGGACGCAGCGAAGGCGTGTCTTCCAATCAGTGTAGGGCGGGGTCGCTGACCCGCCGGGGGAGTGAAAAAAAGAACCCTACAGAAGAAGAGACGCTGCTACTCGAGGGCTTCGGTTTCGGCCGCTTCGCTTCTCTTCGGCTTGCGCTCGGCTTTTTTCTCAGTGTCCGCCGCCGGAGCCTTTGCTGCCTTACTCTTCTTGCCCTTTTCTTCCGGAGCTGGTTCGTCCACCATTTGCGGCGCATCAACCCATTCGATGAACGCGACCGGAGCCGAATCGCTCTTGCGAGCGCCGAGCTTTACGATCCGTGTGTATCCGCCGTTCCGAGCCACTGAACGTGGCGCAATGTCCTCGAACAATTTCTTAACGGCACCCTTCTGACGAAGCACGGCGAGCGCTGTGCGCCGCGCATGCAGCGAGCCTTTCTTGCCGAGCGTTACCATCTTTTCCGCCAGCGGGCGAACCGCCTTCGCTTTCGCGAGCGTCGTTTTGATGCGCTGATGCTCGATCAAACTGCACACCTGATTCGCGAGCAGCGCTTTCCGATGGGCGGCCGTTAACCCCAGTTTTAGAGTCCTCTTTTGATGTCTCATGGATTCATCCTCGACGCTGCGAAATGCCTAACGAGTGATTACTTCTTTTCTTCCTCGGCTGAGCCATTGACCCCCGCGCCGTCCGTGGCGATCGGCGTATCGACCAGGCCCGGATCGAATTTCATGCCGAGACCCAACTGAAGCTGCTGCAGCTTGTCTTTGATTTCGTTAAGCGATTTCTTGCCGAAGTTGCGATACTTGAGCATCTCCGCCTCGGTCTTCTGCGCGAGCTGGCCGACCGTGGTGATGTTCGCATTGTTCAGGCAATTTGCCGCGCGCACACTGAGCTCGATCTCGTTCACGCTCATATTGAGAAGCTTCTTCAGCTTCATGTTTTCTTCGCTCACGCCAGCGGGCGTTTCGTCGAATTCGATCACGTCCTCATTGAAATTAACGAAGACATCCAGGTGATGGCGCAAAATCGCAGAAGCCTGGAGCAACGCGTCGTCCGGAGTCAGGCGGCCATCCGTCCAGACTTCGAGGATAAGCTTGTCATAATCGGTGCGCTGGCCGACGCGCGTATTTTCCACAGCGTATTTCACGCGCGTCACCGGCGAGAAAATGGAATCTATCGGAATGAGGCCGATCGGCTGATCGGGACGCTTGTTTTCATCGCCCGTGGCAAACCCGCGTCCGACGCGCACTTCCAGCTCGGCATCGAACTTATGCTTCTTGTCCATCGTGCAGATGAGCTGATCCGGATTCAGCACCTCATAGCCTTGGACGAGTTGGATGTCCTCCGCGGTAACTTCGCCTTCCTTGTTGACCGTGAGAGAAAGCTTTCTCGGCTCGTGTTCCGCCGCCTTAAATTTGATGCGTTTCAAGTTGAGCACGATGTCGGTCACGTCCTCGACGACGCCGGGTAAAGTAGCGAACTCATGTTGCGCGCCAGTGATTTTCACTGCCGTAATGGCGGCGCCTTCCAGCGAGGAGAGCAGCACGCGGCGGAGTGAATTTCCGACCGTGTGGCCGTAACCCGCTTCAAAGGGTTCGGCGACGAATCTGGCGTAGGTTTCCGTGGCGCCGTTCTCGTCTTTCACGAGAGTTTTCGGCATTTCAAAACGACCGTAATGAACTGGCATTTTATAAAACCGGATACAGGAAACCGGATAGCGGGAGAGTTGAATCTTTCCGAAATCCGAAATCCAAAATCCGAAATCCTCCAAACGCCGGGTTACCCCTGACGAGTGCGGCCTCACGTCCAGCGACGGAAACCCAGGGACCAACGGCGCAACTTCAAAAACTCGTTGCGGGACGTGGAATCAACACCACCAGGCAGGCTTTGCAAGTGGGGATTTGTAGTCGGGGCGGCCCGTGCAACTAGCCTTCGATGATTTCGTCCGACAGCTCGTTTTTCGGCGCGGCCGGTTTCGGAAAATGGCGAGTCAGAAGTTTGCCCGCTTCTTCGATCGCTTCCACCAATGCGTCAGTGAAATTCTCCTTCTGGAAATGCGCGCGCATCCTTTCCACTAACTCTTGCCAGAATTCATCCCCGCATTTCTGATGCACGCCCTCGTCTCCAATCACCGCAAACTTGCGCGCGCGCGGTAGCACAAGAATCAGGACGCCGTTTCGTTCCTTCGTCGCTTGCATGCCCAGCTTCTGGAATTTCTTTTGCGCGTAATCGAGAGCGTCGCCGTCCAGTTCGCCCCGCTGAACGTACACGCGAATTTGCCCCGACGTTTTCGCTTCCGCGGCGCCGATCGCCGCCACGATGCGATCGTGATCGAGCTTGCCGAGAAAATCCTTCGTTCGCATTTGCGTCTACCAGCTTCCACTCGAGCCACCGCCGCCGAAACTTCCGCCACCTCCGCTAAAGCCGCTGAATCCACCGCCTCCCGAGGATCCGCTCGACCAGTTGCCTCCGCTGCCGCTTGACCATCCGCCGAGGAAAGGTCCTCCGAAACTCGAGTAACCATAGCCCCGGCGGCGGAGCGAAGATCGCATCGCCATCAAAACAATGATTATGAAAATAACGAGAAAGAGAATATGTCCGCCACCGCCGCTGTTAGACGCCCGCTCCGCGTTGGTTTTGCCGTCTCCCGTATATTCGCCGCGGATGGCTTTACATGTCAGATCAATCCCTTCGGCGAGTCCACCCTCGTAGTCCCCGCTCCGGAAATGCGGATTGATGTGGCGCGTCCGGATGTCGAACGCGACGGCATCCGGTAAAGCCCCCTCCAAACCATAACCGACTTGAATGGAAATTTTCCGGTCATCGATGAAGACCAGCATTGCGACCCCGTTGCCTTTGCTGACTTCTTTCTTTCCAATGCCCCACGCTTGCGCGACACGCTGACCATAATCTTCGATTGAAGATTCGCTTTCCATTTTCCGGAAAACGGCGACCACGACTTGGTTCGAAGTTTCGCGCTCGAATTGGGCAAGCTGCTCATTGAAACGCAGCGCCGCCTCTTTGGAGACGACGCCGGCATAATCATTGAAATAGCCGGCTGGTTTCGGCGGAATGGTCTCAGCGGCGCGCAGGTTCGCGCTGGCGAGCGCCACCACTGATGCAACCAACAGCGCAAAGCGTTTCACAAAGATTTACAGATCCGGCGAGAAATTATGCCGAGCCTTGTCGTTTTAGGGCGTTGTCGCGGGCGCAGGCGTGGCTGGCGTTTGATTGAAATCGAACTTCACTTCCGGCGCCTTGTCGGCGCCCGGTTGAGCATTGAAGAACGGCCGCGGCTGAAACCCAAACATGCCCGCGAAAAATGTGGTCGGGAAACTGCGCACCGCTGTGTTGTAATCTTTTACCGTTTCGTTGAAGTTCCCGCGTTCCACCGAAATGCGGTTCTCGGTTCCTTCCAGTTGCGCTTGCAAACTGAGAAAGTTCTGGTTCGCACGCAACTCCGGGTAACGCTCGCTCACCACGAGCAAACGCGAGAGCGCGTTGCTCAGTTGCCCCTGTGCTTGCTGGAACTGTTCGAGCTGCGCGGCATCCGTCGGCGCCTTGTTCGGATCGAGCTTCACTTGGCCGACGCTAGCCCGCGCTTGCGTCACCGCAATGAGCGTCGATTTCTCGAAATTCGCGGCGCCCGCGACGGTGTTGACCAGATTCGGAATCAGATCCGCCCGGCGCTGGTAGACATTCTGTACCTGCGCCCATTTCTCATTCACATTCTGATCCAACTTGACGAGCCGATTATAGCTCCCACCAACGGCGAAGCCCACAATGATGAGGATCACAATGAGGATGATAAGGACTGCGCCACAACCGATTCCGAATTTCTTCATATCAGACTCTAATCCAGGCGAGCGCCGGGGCCCGCGCTATTTCTTTACCACCATCGTTACGTGCGCGGCGACCATCCTCCACGCACCGTTTTGCCTTACGAAAACGTCAGTCCACGAATATTTCCCACTCATATCTTCCTTATCGAGGTGTGCGGTAATCGTGCTGAATTCAATGACCACGAGCGTCCGCCCCGCGAGCATTGGAAGCAAACGCAACGAAAAAAATCGCGGTGGCGGAAAGGTAATTGATCAGATTATTCGCCTTCATGTGAGCCGTGAATCGTTTCGCAAACAGGCCGCCAAGTCAATGCCGCGCCACGACTGCCGTAGATTTTCGGACACCGTCCAATGGGCCTGGCGTTTCTATTCGGATTTATGCACCATCGTGTCCTGATCGACTAAAGGAGCGGGTGAGATTGCCGAAGAACCCTGCGCCGAAGGCAGGTAGCGCCTTTTCAATTCCTCTGCGTTGGGAAGCTCATCGAGATTGCGCAAGCCGAAATGCTCGAGGAAGAATTGCGTCGTCTCGTACAGAAGCGGGCGGCCGGGGACCTCCGCGCGACCGGCGATCTTGACCAGCCCGCGCTCCATCAAGCTTTGCAGGACGCCGTCCACAGCGACACCGCGAACTGCTTCGACATCGGCGCGCGTGATTGGCTGCCGGTAGGCGACGATCGCCAGAGTTTCCAATGAAGGAGGAGTAAGTCGTGCCGGTTTCGCGGCCGGAAATAGTTGGCGAACCCACGACGCGTAGGCGGGATCGCTCACCAGTTGCCATCCCTCGGCTTTTTCCACGAGTTGGAACGCGCGACTCTGCTCTATGTATTCGATCTTCAACTGTTCCAGCGCGGCTGCCACTTCCGCTTCCGTCGCACGTGAAAACTCGTTAGGCATGAGCTCGTCCGCGGCGCCCGCGCCCTTGATCGCGCTCACCAGCTCGCGCGATGAAAGCGGCTTCTGCGCACTGAATAAAAGCGCTTCGATGACTTGTATAAGGCTCATGACGAAGAATGTGAATCAGGAAAACAGGAAGTAAGGAAGAAGAACAAAATAGACAGCGCAGCTTTCCTAATTCACGCCAATCGCGCTTTGGATCGCCTCCGCGATCCGATTTGCCTGCCGATCGATTTGCTCCAGCTCGCGGCCTTCGATCAAGAGCCGGATCTTCGGCTCCGTCCCCGAGTATCGCAGGAGCACACGGCCCTTGCCTGAAAGCTCTTTCTCCGCGTCTCCCACCAGTTTCATTATCGCCGGCAATTCTTCGAGCGGACGTTTCTCCTTCACCTTCAAATTTCGTTGCGCCTGCGGGTATTTCGTCAGGCAGCCCTTCAATTCGCTGAGCGGCGTCCCAGTCGTTTTCATGATGCGCAGGATTTGCAACGCACTGATGATTCCGTCGCCGGTCGTTGTGAAATCGCGGAAAATCATATGACCGCTTTGCTCGCCCCCCAGGTTCAGATTTCGCTCCACCATTTCCTCGATTACGTAGCGGTCGCCCACTTTCGCGCGCACAACTTTTCCGCCGAGAGGGGCGAGTGCTTCGTCGAGTCCAAAATTGCTCATGACCGTGGCAACGAGCGTTTTCTCCTGCAGATGGCCCGATTTCAGTAAATCGACCGCCGCGATCGCAAGAATCTCGTCGCCATCCACGAGCTCCCCATTTTCATCGCAGAGCAGGACGCGATCGGCATCACCGTCATGCGTGATGCCGATTCGCGCGCCGCTTTCCTTTACGACGCGCTGAATCTCAGAAGGAAAAGTGCTGCCGCATTGCGCGTTGATATTCGTCCCGTTTGGTTCGTCGTGCGCGACCGTCAAAGCAGCGCCGAGTTCGCGTAGAATGCACGGCGTCGATTTGTAGGCCGCGCCGTTCGCGACATCGACCGCGATGTGCATTTTCTCGAGAGACATTTTCCTCGGGAAGCTGGCTTTCGCGAACTCGACATAACGTCCGAGAGCATCGTCGATTCGTCGCGCTCGGCCGATTTTTCCCGCGGTCGGGCGAATGGAATCGATCTCACCCGTAAAGACAAGCTGCTCGATCTGTTGCTCGATCTGATCGTCGAGTTTGTAGCCGTCATGCCGGAAAAATTTGATCCCGTTGTCTTCATATGGGTTGTGAGACGCGGAAAGAACGATGCCCGCATCCGCTCGCAGTGAGCGCGTGATATAGGCCACCCCCGGCGTCGGCAGCGGCCCGATCAGGAGCACATCCACGCCGAGTGAGGTGATGCCGGCGACGAGCGCGTTCTCGAGCATGTAACCGGAGAGTCGGGTGTCTTTGCCGAGCACGATTTTCGGCCGAGCGCCGCTCGGGTGCTCGCGTGGGTTGAGCTGCGTGAAAACATGCGCAGCTGCGCGACCGAGCTTCAACGCCGTCTCCGCCGTGACCGGCTCCACGTTTGCGACACCCCGCACACCGTCCGTTCCAAAAATCCTCTTTTCCTGCGTCACGTCGGTTATTGAAAGGCCGCCAGTGCCATCCGTAAACGGTAAATTGCATTAGCGGTGGTCTCGAAGGCCGCGTCACATCAGCCGCGCTCGAGGCTCATAGAGTGTCGCTACAGAGGTCGCTCCCCGATTTTCTTCGCCGGTACGCCTCCCCAGATTTCATAAGGCGGAATTGAGTGTCTGACCACTGCGCCGGCCGCAACGATTGCTCCCCGTCCAATCGTCACTCCCTTCAAGAGCACGACGTTCGCGCCGATCCAGACGTCGTTCTCGAGCGTAACCGACGCTTCCGGCCCATCGGTTTGGGTTCCCATCGGCACGTCACGCCGCGCGGATTGGTGATCGTGGTCAATGAAGTAGCAGCCCGATGCGATCAAACAATGTGAGCCGATCGTGATACCACGTTTGAAATTAAATTCGCAGCCTGCGCCGACAAAAACGTGATCGCCGATCACCAGTCTCGGTCCCGGCGCCCAAATGCCATCGTATTTAAAATAGGCGCCTTGTTCCACCGTGCAATGCGCGCCTAACGAGACCTGATGTGGCCAGGTTACGTAAATTTTTGGAAGCAACGTGCCAGCGCCGACGCGCAGGCCGAGCAGCCGCCACCATACAGTCCGAATGATCGCCCCGCCCCGGCAGGTCCACGATCGGACCCGGAACACCGCGCGGGCGAACACGGAATTATTCATCGGTTTTCACTTCGCCATTCGCACTTCGTCCTTCGACCTTCTCCGCATCCATTTCGTTGATCTTGCGGTGCAAAGTTCGGCGGCTGATTCCCAGCTTCTTCGCCGCGGCGGTGACGTTTCCGTTCGTCGTCGCGAGCGCCTGCATGATGAGCCGCTTCTCGGTTTCGTGCAGATCGAGAGCGCTCGATTTTTCACCGAACGCTTTGCTCGGGGTGATGCCGCCGGGCAGGAACGCGCCGGTCGCCTGGCGCACGTTCACGGGCAGGTCGCGCAAAGTGATTTTCGGCCCGTGCGCCATGACCACGCCGTGCTCGATTGCCGTGCGCAATTCGCGCACGTTTCCCGGCCAATTATAAGTGAGGAGCGCGTTCATCGCATCGGCGGTCAAATCGAGGAGCGGCTTCTCGTTGGCCTTGCAGAAATGCCGGAGAAATCCCCGCACCAGCATCGGAATATCTTCCTTCCGCTCGCGCAACGGCGGCATCGTGATGTGGACGACGTTGAGACGAAAATACAAATCGTCACGAAATTCACCATCCGCGACCAACTTCTCGAGGTTCTTGTTCGTGGCCGCAATCAAGCGCACGTCGGCGCGCAAAGTCTGGTTCCCACCCACCCGCTCGAAAGCCCGCTCTTCGCTGATCACGCGCAGGAGCTTAACCTGCGTGCTGGCGTCGATCTCCCCGATTTCGTCCAGGAAAATAGTGCCGCCGTTCGCCTGCTCGAACCGTCCAATCCGGCGGTCGTGTGCGCCGGTAAACGCTCCGCGCTCGTGTCCGAACAATTCACTCTCGAGCAATTGCGGCGAGAGCGCCGCGCAATGCACCGTGACGAATTTTGCTTTATTCCGGCGGCTCAAATTGTGAATCGCATGAGCGGCCAGTTCCTTCCCGGTGCCGCTTTCCCCTTCGATCAAGACATTCGCGGAGGAGGGCGCGACCTGGCGGATCGTGTCGAGCACCTCGTGCAGGGCCTGCGATTCACCGATGATATTCTCGAGTCCATAGCGTTCGTCCACCTGCTGTCGCAGCGTCCGATTTTCCTGCTCCATCCGGCGGCTGGCGAGTGCGCGCACAATCAGCATTTCGACTTTGTCGAGATTGAGCGGCTTCGTCACGAAATCGTAGGCGCCGCGTTTCATCGCTTCGACCGCGGTGTCGACCGAACCGTAGGCAGTCATCATGATGCAAATCGGCGGTTGCGGGAGTTTCAGCGCACGTTCGATCAAAGCCATTCCGTCGTCACTGCCGAGACGCAGATCGGTGACCATCAGATCAATCTGCTCGCGCTCGAGCACATCCATCGCGCCGCGAATATCCTCCGCGACATAGGTATCGTATTCATCCTCGAGCAAACGCCGCAGTCCATCGCGCGTATGCTTTTCGTCATCGACAATCAGGATCGTGGGCTGAAGCGAGTCCATGTAGCGAGCGGGCGAGTTAACGATCGGGCGATTTGATTGTGTTCCAATCGCTCACTCACTCAATCGCTAAATAGCTCAATGTTTTTCGCCGCACCACTGATCGACCCAGTCGTTCACCGTCTTGTACCAGAGCCTTGAGTTCTGCGGCTTCAACACCCAGTGACCTTCGTCCGGAAAATATAACATCTTCGACGGCACCTTCAGCCGTTGGAGCGTGGTGAAGAGCTGAAAGCCCTCGGAAACATCCAGCCGGAAATCCAGTTGGCCGTGCACCGCGAGCGTCGGCGTTTTGAATTTGTCGGCAAACAAGTGCGGCGACCATTTCCGGTAGAGTTCGCGGTTCTTCCACGGCGTACCTTTGAATTCCCACTCGTTGAACCAAAGCTCTTCGGTCGTTCCGTAGGCCGATTCGCTGTTAAACATGCCGTCGTGCGACACGATGCACTTGAAGCGATCGGTGTGACCGAGAAGCCAGTTCGCCATGTATCCGCCGTAACTCGCTCCGAGGGCGGCCTCGCGATTCTTGTCGATGAATGGATAAGTCTTCTCCACGTAATCGAGGCCCTTCATCAGATCGACATACGGCTTGCCGCCCCAATCGCCGCTGATCGAGTCCGTGAACTCTTGCCCGTACCCGGTTGAGCCATGGAAGTTGATCATCACGACGACGTAGCCGTTTGCTGCGAACAGTTCTGCGTTCCAACGGTAGCTCCAACTGTTTCCCCAAGCGCCTTGCGGTCCGCCGTGAATCAAAAACTTGAGGGGATATTTTTTCGACGGATCGAATCCGGGCGGCTTGATAAGGAAGCCTTGGATATCTGCGTTCTCCGCGCCTTTGAAGTTGAACGACTCCATCGCCGGCATATCGATTTGCGAGAGCAGCGCTTCGTTCACGCGCGTCACCGCAGCCGGATCAACCTTCGATCCGTTTTTCCAACTGGAGAGATCCAAACGCGCCGCCTCACTCGGCGTTGTGATCGAGACGCGACTGAAAAAAAGCGACTTTCCGTCCCTGGCGAAAGCGAGATCGTCGGCATCAAGTCGCGCGACTTCGCCCGGCTGTTTGGCATCGAGCGGCAACGCCCAGATCGGAGATTCGCCGCGATCCTCCGCGGTAAAAAAGACCGCCTTGGAATCCGGCGTCCACGCGAAGCTGCCGACAGAGCGATCCCAATCAGCCGTGGCATTGCGTATCTGCCCGAGCTCTCGCTGATAAATGAGGAGCGACTCCTTGTCCGCTTCGTAACCAGCGCGCGCCATCGAGCGCCATGCGATGTGTTTTCCATCCGGCGAATAGAGCGGCGTCGAATCGCTGCCGGGNNGTGCTCGTCGCCTCGACTTCATCGATGTTGCTTGTGTAAGCGAGCTCCTGGCCGTCGGGAGAAATTGCGTACATGTCTTGCCCACCGAGATTGAATGGCGGCACGTCGTGATCGCCCGGTGTGAGGTCGCGCACTGAATTCGGCTGCGACGAATCGGCCTCTGCGCTGACGACAAAGAGATGGCTGCGCTTAAAGTCAGTGTAAGCGGTCCAATGCCGATAGAGCAGCTTCGTGAAGATCTTCGCTTTCATTTTGCTCTTCTCAAGCTCTTCGTCGCGCTGCTTGTTGGCCGCGTCGTCCTTCGCGTCGGGATAAACCGAGGAGACGAAGATGATGTTTCTTCCATCGGGCGACCAGATGGCGCCGTCTGCGCCGGTCGAGATGTTCGTTACCTGATGCGGTGTTCCGTCCAACCCGCCACTTTCCGGAGTAAAGTTCGACATCCAGATTTGCGTCGGATCCGTTGCTTTCGACGTCCAGATCAACCGTTTGCCATCCGGCGAGAATCGGGGCCGCTCTTCCTGGTTCTGCGTTTGATTCAAACGACGCGCTTCTCCGCCGGCGGCTGGCACAATCCATAAATGCGAAATTTTCGTGTTCGCGCTCAGATCCACATCAACGGCGGCGAATACGACCCACTTCCCATCTGGTGATGGCACAGGTTCACTCACTCGCTTGAGCGCCATCATGTCCTCGAAGGTGAAAGGTCGTTTGGCGCCTGTCGTGAAAGTGTTCGGCGCTGGTTGCGCGCTCACCGAAACGGCGAGAGCGAAAGAAGCGATCACAATTTTCCAAGGCATGACGTTATCTCCGTGTGAGTGCGCAAACTCCCGCCGAACCCGCCCTCGCGCAACCTTCCCTCTTCTCTCTGTCATCCCGAGACGCGCAGACGCCGAGGAACCTTTCACCGAAATTAGACGTTTCCCATGAAGTGGAAACGTGCCACCACCAAACTGCGTGGAAATCTCCGCGTGGCCAGAAGTGTCCCTTGCCAGTTGCGAGATCCCTCGGTGTCTGCGGGGCTCGGGATGACAGCGGAGTGGCGAACCTTTGCGCTCGCAGCCTCCCCCAAAAACTGCCAATCATCCGCCATGAAAATCTTATTCCGCATCATTTTCGTTCTCGTCGTGCTCGCGGGCGCAGCGTATCTTTATGCTCTTTCGATCCCGGCGCACCAGACGCACACGCGTACGACTACGCTGAAGGAAACGCCGGACGCCGTCTTCGCGCTCCTGACTGATTTGCCAAATTTCCCGAAGTGGAATCGCAACATGGTGAAGCTCGAAATGCTTCCGCCAGTCGACGGAAAAGAAGCGACGCGCCAGACCTTCAAGGGCAATATGCAGATGACGATCATCACCAGCGAAAGCACGCCTCCGAAACATCTCGTCCGTTCGATGGGTGATATTGGCGGACCGTTCGAAGGATCCTGGACTTACGAAATTTCGCCGACGGCCGACGGCTCTCAGATCGTGTTAACCGAGCAAGCAACGATGAACAACGCATTCTTCCGTCTCATGGTAAAACTCTTCGGCCCGACCAAGTACATGGACGAACACCTCGAGGACATGGCGAAGCACTTCGGCAAAACGGCGGTCATCCGCTAGGACATTAAAGGACTGGATGCTATGAAAACGCGCCTTCTCTTCCTCGTCTTCGTGAGTGTCGTAGCGACTTCGCTTCAGGCGGCGCCCGACGGTAAGATTGCGCTCGTTAACGGCACACTCATCAATCCCGGCACGGCCAAGATCGTGCCAAATGCGCTCGTCATCATCGAAGGCGATCACATCAGCGCTGTCGGTGATCAAGCCACAGCAATCTCAACGAAAGGTGCACGGATTATCGACTGCAAAGGCAAATTCATCCTGCCCGGCTACATCGACACACACGTGCACTTCTTCCAATCCGGCGACATCTACACACGCCCCGACGCCGTCGACCTGACGCGCGTCCGATCCTACAAAGACGAAGTTGCCTGGATCAAACGCAACCTGCCCGACGCTCTCGGGCGGTACATTCGCTGCGGGATCACGTCCGTCGTCGATGTCGGCGGTCCGTTCTGGAATTTCGAGGCGCGCCGGATCGCGAACTCAACCGCGAAGGCGCCACGCGTCGCTGTCGCCGGTCCGCTCATTTCCAGCGTCTCGCGCCCGCAGCTCGATCTGGGTGATCCGCCCATCGTCAAGATCGACACGCCCGAGCAGGGCCGCGAAATGGTGCGCAAGCTCGCCGCGAAAAATCCCGACTACGTCAAGATCTGGTACATCGTCAATGCAGAAAACCCCGTCGAGAAATTCCGGCCGGTCGTTCATGCCGTCATCGAAGAAAGCCATGCGTACAAACTACGCGTGGCGGTGCACGCCACCGAGCTCGAGGCCGCGCGCGCCGCGGTCGAAGAAGGCGCCGATCTTCTCGTTCATAGCGTCACCGACAAGCTCGTGGATGAATCGTTCGTGAAGCTGCTGAAACAAAAGAGCACAATCTTGTGCCCCACGCTTGTCGTTTTCGAGCGCTACGGCCGCACCTTCGCGAACAAGCTGAATCTTACGCCGGAGGAAAAAGCGTGGGGCAACCCGGAAGTGATTGCGTCGCTCGACGTCACAAAAATTCCCCCCGACAAAATGCCCGATCGCATCAAGACCGCGCTCGCGAACCCCGATGCGGTCCTCGATCGCATCCAGAAAACCTACGATATCGCGCTCAAGAACCTGAAGACGCTCGAGGACGCCGGGGTCACCATCGCGGCCGGCACCGATGCGGGGAACATCGGCACAATCCACGGCCCCGCGCTTTTTCGCGAGTTCCAGTTAATGAAAGAAGCCGGCCTAACTCCGATGCAGATTCTTCAGTGCGCAACCATCAACGCCGCCAAGACCTTCGGCGGCGAAGCCGGCCCGAAAATCGGCGCCATCGTGCCCGGCAATTTCGCCGACCTTGTGATCTTGAAATCGAACCCGGTCGATGACATCGCCCACGCCTCGGACATAGAAAGCGTGATGAAGAACGGCGTCCTCTATTCTGCCGGCGCATTCGCGCGGTAATTAACATGGATGGCGACATGGATTGACCTCACCCAACGGCACAACGTGTCACAAAGGCTGCTGTTTAGGTTGGAGTCAGAACACAGTGATTTTTCTTCTGTGATCCGCTGTGCTCGTCGCGGCCTATTTGCGAGATCTCTGGCTCTCGCCGCCATGCGGGCCCTGCTTGATGTAGCTAATCAATGCGAGAGGCCCACTCGCCGGCTACAAACCGATTCCAAGGGATGTAACACCACTGCGTGAAACAACTTCTTCTTTTCCTACTCGCCGCCCCCGTGCTGCTGTTCGCCGACGGCCTCGCCGATGTGCGTGCCACCTTGCAGGAACTGCAAAGCGACCACCCCCTGCGTGCGCGCGTCGAGATAAAGACCCGCCGTTTAGGTGGAGAGGGCGACAAGCAAAAGCAGTCGCAGGCGATCAGCGCCGTGATTGTGGAGAGCGGACCGCAGGGACTCACTTTGAGTTGGTCACCCGAACAGATCAAGCAGTCGCGCAAGGCGGCATGGGCAGAGTCCGCGAACCCCGACGCGCCGAAATCAGATCTCGCCACGTTAAAAGCGCTCGCGGCAGGCGAAGCGCTCAACCTGCTCGATGCCGCCGACCCGCTGCATCGTGGATTGGAGAACGCAGTGTTGCAGGAAGACAAGCGCGACACTTACCAGGGGAAATCAGTGCGACTGTTGGTCATCAGGGTCGACCTGGGGTTGGATGAAGAAGAGCGCAAGGCGTTGAAAAGCTCCGAAGCGATCCTCAAGCTCTGGCTCGATGGTGACGGGGTGCCGCTGGCGATGGAGCGCGACATCCAGGCCAAGTTTAGCAAATTCCTCATCGGCTTTCGCGTGCAAGAGCATGAAACCCGCGAGTTTCAGCGCGCCGGCGGGAGGCTGGTGGTAACACGCGCCAGCAAAGACAGTTCCGGCTCCGGCCTCGGTCACAGCGAGGAAAGTCACACTACCACGACAGTGGCATTGCTGACGGATTAGAACCTCGCCCGACGGACATAAGGTTTCAGAAAGTCAGTACGCACGCGGGACGAGCGTCATGGCATCTGGCGACGCCGCAGCGGGGCGGTGAATGGAATTGTAGTCCTCGTCTGAAACCAAGGGCAGATCAGTGGCACATCCACCTAGCCAAAGCGCGACCACCGAAACGATAATTACGAAAAGAATCTTCATTGTCTGAACCCTACCGATGCACAGAATCAGAAGAAATGGCAAGTGAGAAGTGGTGAGAGCGACGGCCCTGTTCCGCCCCAAATTTCATGGATGCCACGTCGGCTCCGCCTAATGCTGGCTCGGACGTCCTCCATCACACACATTTGTTTCGCGAAATCCTGAGGGATGGTGATGATAACTATCAATGGCGATTCGGCGGCGCAAGCGATGGGTGATTCGGGCCGGAGCAATCGGGTCGAAGGCGATCCACTCCGATTTATTTTTGCCGCGATAACTTTCCGCATTGGACAATCGGGGCGGGATTCGATTGATTGCCCTGTGAAGAAATTCCTGGGTCTCAGTGCTCTCCTTGGGCTGATTTGGTTCTGTTTGCCGGTGGGGTTGGAAGCCGCCACGCTCGCCGGGCAACAAGCGCAGACCGGGCCGTTAGTCGAGATTCACTTCCCGGTCTCGAGGTATTTCCAGGATATGGCCGCGCAGGGTGGAAATCCGCGTCCGGAAACGGGACGGGCGGTGTTGTCATTTCCGCCCGGCTTCGATCCCGCGCGTCGCTGGCCCATCCTTATCGTCACATCGACAACGGACTATCACCGCACCAGTCCGATGGACGCGGAATGGTATCATCCTCCCGCCGACGCCGAAGGGTGGGTGATCCTCGCATCTGACGCGACCATTAGGGCACGCCAGGATACCACGCCGTGGCGGGTTGCCATGTTGGGCGCCGCCTTGGACGCGATGCGCAAGGAATGGCCTCAGAGCGCGAAGTGGCCGGTCGCGTTTGCGGGAATATCGGGCGGTGCGAAGCGGAGTTGTTTGTTGGGGTCGATGCTGGCAAAGGGCCGCTCGGTGAACATTTGCGGTTTCTTTCTCAGCGGAATAAACAACGATCTGTTGAGTGAGGCCTACAAGACGTACCAGCCCGGCGTGGAACTTCTCAACGTGCCTATTTGGATAAGTGGCGGGATGGATGACCTGATCGCAACGCCCTCATTGGAAGGGGCCGTTGAAGTATCGCTCCGGCGCACAGGGTTCAAGCGGGTGCGCCTCGAACGGTTTATGGGCGGGCACTGGCTAAAAAGATCCGAGGTGCGGCTGGCGTTGCGCTGGTTCCGGGAGCTGGGTGGATTTTAAGGGATTGGCGAGACCGGGAGAACACCGACCGAGAGCGTTTCGGTTTCCTAAATTCCCGACATTCAAATCGGTTGCGGGCGCCCGGTTGCGGATGAAGTTTCAGCATCATGACAACTTCCCCGACGCAGTACGCGCATCCCGAAGTGCTGGTGGATGCGGATTGGATTGAGAAACATCGGAATGACAACGACGTTCGCATCATTGAGTCGAACGAAGACATCCTGCTCTACGATACGGGACATATCCCCGGCGCGGTGCATATCGATTGGCGGACGGATCTTCAGGACCAGGTGATTCGCGATTATATTGCACCCGACAAGTTTGCGGAGCTGTGCAGCCGCAATGGAATCACGCCCGATACGACCTGCATTTTCTACGGCGACAAAGCAAACTGGTGGGCTTGCTATGCGCTTTGGGCGTTTCGGTTATTTGGACACGAGAAGGTGAAAATCCTGAACGGCGGTCGCGACAAATGGAAAGCGGAGGGTCGGACGATGACGCGCGAGGTATCGAAGTATCCGCAGACGAATTATCCCATGCCGAAGAAACGCTTCGACAAAGAGATTCGCGCGTTCGCCGATGAAGCGCTCGCGCAAAGCAAGAGCGGGAAGCCGTTGATCGACGTGCGTTCGCCCGGCGAGTTCAAAGGCGAGATCACCCACATGGCGGAGTATCCGCAGGAGGGGGTTTTGCGGGGCGGCCATATTCCCGGCGCGAAAAGCGTTCCGTGGAAGACGGCCACGAACGACGACAGCACCTTCAAGCCGGCGGGTGACCTGGCGAAGATTTACCTGGAGCAGTGCGGTCTCAAACCGGGCACCGATACGGTGGTATATTGCCGCATCGGCGAACGCTCGAGCCACACCTGGTTCGTGCTCACCTACCTGCTCGGGCTCGACAACGTGCGCAATTACGACGGATCATGGACGGAATGGGGGAACAAAGTCGGCGCGCCGATCGAGAAGGGGTAGGAAAGTCCGAATAAACGCCGCGTCGCTCGCTTCGTCATTTTCCCATGTATCCACCGAAACTGGAAGCGATTATCAACCTGTTCGAGTCGTTGCCGGAAATCGAACGGCGCGAAACGCTCGTGTCGTACGCGGACAACGCGAAGCAGCAGGAGCCGCGCCCGGGCGAAAAATTCGCTCTCGAAGATGTCCGCAAAGATGAGGAGTGCGCCGACACGGTGGGGGTTTATCTTCAGGTCGATGACGAAGGCACAGCGCATTTCCGGATGACGCTGGGGCCCGAGGTGCAGACGCTCACTCGCGCAATGACCGCGATCCTCTGCAAAGGGCTCGATGGCCGGACGCCGCAGGAAGTTCTCGAATTGCCCAGCGATTTTGTAACGCGCATTGTCGGCGCGGAGCTGGTGCGCGTGCGCAGCCAGACGATCTACTACGTGCTGACGCGGATCAAAGGCATCTGCAAAGTATATCTCGACCGGCAGCGAATGGCGGCGGTCGCGTAAGCGGGGCTGGTTCAGGACTATCGGTTGCTTCAGGAAGGAAACCGACGATACTACCCTCGGTCGTCTCTCCGCTCCTTCGCGCAACCTCGAAGTCGCTCGGCGCCTGATAAGGAGAGAGTCCATCTGACGACGACCGCCAAAAATTATGCATACTGTTCTTCTTAATGGCGCTTCCAGCGTCATCCCGAACCCGCAGCTTCTCATTAACGTCGTTCGGCAGCGCGTCCGACAATTGATCCGAGGGCACCGGCCCTTGATCGAAGCGCCGCCTGGGATGGGTTTCTGTGATATTGCCTTGAGTGAAGTGATCGCCAGGAAATTGAGTTACGAGGCAGCGCCAGGCGTAAAGCCCGATGGCTCCTTCGCGCCCATCGTTGCTTTTCCCGGCCTTCCGTCTGAAAAAAAGGCAGCCTAGGTCATACTATGAGTAACACTACAGGTTTCACGCGCCGCACTCCGGACATCATGACGGAAGAGCTCTGTGCGATTTTGTCGCAAAAAATTTCGTTCGAATTCAAGCCACTCTACGACTTGGTTTACGCGAATCTCCACGCTCGTAACGCCGCAAGCGGGGGCGACGAGATGCTTCGCTTGCGTGCTTACGAAAAATTGCAAAATCTGGTCCACGACGGCATGGTCACGAAGACGGCAAAAAAGTATCGAGGCAGACCTGCCGCTCTTCAGATTGTAAGCTCTCGCCTCGAAGAATGGCGGGTAGCGGCTAATAAACGGACCGCGGCCTTACAAGCTGGTTAATCGCCCCGCGAATCCTGCTGAGTTAGTCGTTGGTTTGGAGGACGACCGCGCTGGTTGCCTCTTGGGAGGCAGGATCCAGCCCCCAGACCAGTTTAGCTCGTGATCTTCGCGTGATTTCGTCTATCGTCCGCTCGCTCCAATGCCGCGGAACAATGACCTCCACAAAATTCTGCTGATTGGGTCCGGTCCGATTATCATCGGGCAGGGCTGCGAGTTCGATTATTCCGGCGTGCAAGCCTGCAAAGCACTACGCGAGGAGGGCTACGAAATCGTGCTCGTGAACTCGAATCCGGCGACGATCATGACCGATCCCGAGTTCGCAGATCGCACCTACATCGAGCCGATCACGCCCGAGGTGATCGAAGCAATTCTCGAGCGCGAAAAGCCGGACGCCATTCTGCCCACCATGGGCGGCCAGACCGCATTGAACGCGGCCATGGAGCTGAACCGCAACGGCGCTCTTGCGCGGCATAATGTCCGATTGATTGGGGCAAACGCACAAGCCATCGCGAAAGGGGAAGACCGCCAGCTGTTCAAAGAGGCGATGCTGCGAATCGGCCTCGACGTTCCGCGGTCCGGCGTCGCGCATTCCATCGCCGATGCCAGCCGAATCGCGGACGCGATCGGCAAATTTCCGGTCATCATCCGGCCGGCGTTCACGCTCGGCGGCTCCGGCGGCGGCATTGCGTATAATCGCGATGAGCTCGACGAAATCGTCGAGCGCGGCCTCGCTCTTTCGCCCGTCACTGAAGTTTTGATCGAGGAGTCGCTCGTTGGTTGGAAGGAATTCGAGATGGAAGTGATGCGCGATTGCGCGGACAACTGCGTGGTCATCTGCTCGATCGAAAATTTCGATCCGATGGGCGTGCACACCGGCGACTCGATCACGGTTGCGCCGGCGCAAACGCTTTCCGACAAGGAATTCCAAATGATGCGCGATGCGTCATTCGACGTCATCCGCGAGATCGGAGTCGAGACCGGCGGCTCGAACATCCAGTTTGCCGTGAATCCGCAGAACGGCCGAATGGTTGTGATCGAAATGAACCCGCGCGTCTCGCGCTCCTCGGCGCTGGCCTCGAAAGCGACCGGATTTCCGATCGCGAAAATCGCGGCGAAGCTGGCCGTGGGTTACACGCTCGACGAAATCCGCAACGACATCACGCGCGAAACGCCGGCAAGTTTTGAGCCGACGATCGATTACTGCGTCGTCAAAGTTCCGCGCTTCACTTTCGAGAAATTCCCGCAAGCCGACCCGACCCTGACGACGCAAATGAAAAGTGTGGGCGAAGCGATGGCGATCGGCCGCACTTTCAAGGAAGCACTGCAAAAAGCCTTGCGCTCGCTTGAGACCAAGCGCTTCGGTTTATGCGGCGATGGGAACGAGAAGCGCGTCGATGCGGAAACCTTGCGTTTGAAGCTCGCGATCCCAAACGCGGAGCGGATCTTCCATCTCGCACAAGCCTTTCAGGATGGCATGTCAATCGACGAAGTCTTCGAGCTGACCAAGATCGACCGCTGGTTTCTGCACAATGTCAGGCAGATCGCGGAAGAGGAGAGAAGATTGCCGCATACGGAGCTGCGTCGCGCAAAGAAGCTCGGCTTTTCGGATCGGCAGATTGCGGTCGCGCGTGGAGTTTCCGAATCGGAGATTCGCGCCGAGCGAAAGGCCGCCGGCGTAGTCCCCACCTACCGGCTTGTCGACACCTGCGCCGCGGAGTTTGAAGCGTTTACTCCGTATTATTATTCGACTTACGGGAGCGAGAATGAGATGCGGCGCAGCGAAAAACGCAAGATCATGATCCTCGGCGGTGGACCGAACCGCATCGGACAGGGCATCGAGTTTGATTATTGTTGCGTGCACGCCGCGTTCGCTTTGCGGGAGCTCGGATTCGAAACAATCATGGTCAATTCGAATCCGGAAACGGTTTCGACCGATTACGATACGAGCGACAAACTCTACTTCGAGCCGCTCACGCTCGAAGACGTGCTCAATATCTACGACCAGGAACTTCCGGAAGGCGTCATCGTGCAATTCGGCGGGCAGACGCCGCTGAATCTGGCGGAAGGATTGAAGGTTGCGGGCGTTCCGATCATCGGCACCCAACCGCAAAGCATCGAGATGGCGGAAGATCGACAATTATTCGCCGCGATGCTCGATAAACTCGGCCTGCGCCAAACGCCGAGCGGTTCCGCCGTCAGTGGCGAGGAAGCGATTTCGATCGCCCGGAAGATTGGCTATCCGGTACTGGTTCGCCCATCGTTCGTGCTCGGTGGCCGCGCGATGGAACTGGTTTACAACGGTGAAGATCTAGCGCGCTATATGCAGAACGCGATTGAGGTCAGCTCGAATCGGCCGGTGCTGGTGGATCGTTTTCTAGAGGACGCGATCGAAGTCGATGTCGATTGCATCGCGGACGGCGAGATCAGTGTGATTGGCGCCATTATGGAGCATATCGAACAAGCAGGCATTCACAGTGGTGACAGCGCGTGCGTGATTCCCACATTCTCACTCTCGGACGCGGTTTTGAAAGAGATTGTCGCCGCAACCAAGGCGATGGCTCGCGAATTGAACGTGCGTGGACTGATGAATGTGCAGTTTGCCGTGAAAGGCGAAGACGTTTACGTGCTCGAAGTAAATCCGCGCGCCTCGCGGACGGTGCCGTTTGTGAGCAAGGCAATCGGAGTGCCGTTGGCGAAATATGCCGCTCAGATCATGACAGGGGAAAAGACTCTCCGTGAACTCGGTTTCACGAAGGAGATCGTCCCGAAACATTTCTCGGTGAAAGAGGCGGTCTTCCCGTTTTTGCGCTACCAGGGCATTGATATTGCGTTGGGTCCGGAAATGAAATCAACCGGCGAAGTCATGGGAATCGATGCGGATCTCGGCCTGGCCTATGCAAAGTCGCAGATGGCGGCGCCCCCGGCGTTACCCAAGGGCGGGAACGTTTTCATCAGCGTCAAAGACGATGATAAACCAAATGTTATTTCGCTTGCGCACGAGTTCGTTGGCCTCGGTTTCAAGATCATCGCCACGAGCGGCACCGCCGCGATGCTCGCGGCCGCGCAGGTGCCCGTCACCAAGGTCCATAAGATTCGCGAAGGACGGCCACATGTGCTCGACCTGGTCAGAAACGGAGACATCAATTTCATCATCAACACGCCGAGCGGGAAGATTCCACGTGAAGATGAGGTTCGGATTCGGAACGCATCGCTCGCGCGGAAAATCCCGATCATGACCACGATTCGCGCCGCCCAGGCGAGCGCGCATGGGATTCGGTCGCTCCAGAGGAATAATCTTCGCGTGAAAACGCTCCAGGAGTATCACGCCAGCAATGGGGCGGAACGGAAACGCGCAGAAGAGTGCGATAAGATCTCGGAGTTGAAGGTTGAGGGTTGAACGTTAGGATCAACCATGAAACTTACGTTGCTTTGTTGCATGATGGGATTGACCCTTGGCGCCCCACCACTGCACAGCGAGGAGAAAAACGAGACAGCCCCAATGAATGAATCCAACAAAAAAGAAGTAGCGGTAATCAAGACGAGCGAAGGCGAAATGGTGGCCGAGTTCTGGTCCGACGTCGCCCCGAAGACGGTCGAGAATTTCAAGAAACTGGCGAAGTCCGGCTTCTACGACGGTACCGCGTTTCATCGGATCGTGAAAGGATTCATGATACAAGGCGGCGATCCGCTCACGAAAGATCTGGCGAACGAGGCCCGTTACGGCACAGGCGATCCGGGTTACAAGATTAAAGCGGAATTCAACAAGAAGTCGCACGAGCGTGGCGTGCTTTCGATGGCGCGCTCGAGCGATCCGGATTCGGCCGGTAGCCAGTTTTTCATCTGCCTCGCCAACGTCAGCCGGCTCGACAATCAGTACACGACCTTCGGCAAAGTAATCAAAGGCGACGACGTGCTCGGAAAAATCGGCGACATCCCGACAACGATGAGCGGGTCGGGCGAAAAGAGTAAGCCGACTAAACGCGTCACGGTCGAGAGCATTAAGATCGTCCCGGCCGACTCGGTGAAGTAGCGCGATGTCGGACCGAAGCTCCAGGGTGGCCCTGGTGCAAATGCAGTGCGGAACCGAACCGGCTGCAAATCTGGAGAAAGCGATCGCGCGAATTCGCGACGCGGCGAAACAAGACGCGCGGATTGTTTGCCTGCCGGAGTTGTTCCGGTCGCAATATTTTTGCCAGGCGGAAGACCATGCGAATTTCGCACTCGCCGAAGAAATTCCGGGGCCGACGACTGCTGAGTTGGAGAAGGTCGCGCGGGAAACCGGCGTGGTGATTATCGCCTCCCTTTTCGAGAAGAGGAGCGCTGGCGTTTATCACAACACCGCTGCCATCATCGACGCTGACGGGCAATACCTGGGCAAGTATCGCAAGATGCACATCCCGGATGATCCCTCTTACTACGAAAAGTTTTATTTCACTCCAGGCGATCTTGGCTTCCAGGCGTGGCCGACCAAGCATGGGAAAATCGGCGTCTGCGTTTGCTGGGATCAATGGTACCCCGAAGCCGCCAGACTGACCGCGCTCCGCGGTGCACAAATTTTGTTTTATCCGACGGCGATCGGCTGGCACCCGGCCGAGAAGGAAAAATACGGCGCGGCGCAATATTCCGCGTGGGAAACGATGCAGCGCAGTCACGCGATTGCGAATGGTTGCTACGTCGCGGCGGTGAATCGCGTCGGTCACGAAGCTTCGGCCGGCGGAGCTGGGATCGAGTTCTGGGGGCAGAGTTTCATTGTCGCGCCCAGCGGCGAGATCATCGCGAAAGGCAGCATCGATCGCGAAGAAATTGTTATGGCGGAGATCGAATGGGGCCGCGTCGACGAACATCGAACGCACTGGCCGTTCCTGCGCGATCGACGGATCGACGCCTACTCCGGGATCGAACAGCGCCTGATCGATTGAACAACCCGGCCAAGCAAAGCCATTTCCTTTCCTGAATTCGCGTCCTAGAGTTGGGAATATGAAAACGAACTTCCGCAATCATTTCGCCATGACGGTCCTTTCCGTTATCTCGGTTTGCTCGCTTGCTTCCTTCGCTTCCGCGCAGGAGACGAAAAAGGCCATCGCCGTTCTCCATTCGGCCTCCGGCAGTCAGGTCATGGGAACGGTCACGTTTACCCAAGTGGGCGATACCGTTCAGGTAGTCGCCGACATCACTGGACTTACGCCGGGCAAACATGGATTCCACATCCATGAGTTCGGCGATTGCTCGGCTGCAGATGCTTCTTCTGCCGGTGGCCATTTCAATCCGATGAAAAAGCCGCATGGTGCTCCGGATGCGGCCGAACGCCATGCGGGCGACATGGGCAATCTCGAGGCGGACAGCACCGGCAAAGCGCATCTAGAATTGAAAGACAACATGCTCAAACTGAGCGGCGAGAATTCCATCCTTGGCCGTGGCGTGATTGTCCACGAGAAGGTGGACGATTGGTCGCAACCGACTGGCAACGCGGGCGGCCGCCTGGCCTGCGGGGTGATCGGCGTCGCCAAGCCGTAGATCGCGAAGCATCTACTCCAAACGGCCCCAGATACGAATGGAGCTGATGACTTTAACGCAGGTGCGGCGTAGCGCGCAGGAGGGCGTGGTGGAAGCGCGCGTCCACGTGCAAGTGGAAGGCGCCTTGGCAAAAGTCACGCGGGAGCAGAAACCATATTGTGAACTCAGTCTCGCGGACGCCGCCGACCGGATGACGTTGCGGGTCTGGAGCGATCATCCGGAATTCAAGGCGTGTGATTCGCTGAAGGTTTCGGATTTTATCGAGTTGAGCGGGGAGTTCCTGCAACATCAGCAATTCGGGCTCGATGCGAAAAAATGGAAGGTGCGCCATCTCACTGCTCAGGAATGGTCCGAGCTTCTGCAAGGCCCGCCTGAACTGCGCGCGAAACAATCGGCCGACTGGGATTATATTGGCGAGCGGACCCGGGCGATCGGCGATCCGCGTTTGCGGGCTCTCTGCGAAGCGTTCCTGATTGAACACGGCGAACGTTTCCGCCGCACGGCTGGTGCGCGTTCCTATCATCACGCGCGGCGTGGCGGGCTCGTGGAGCACACCGCGCAGATGATGCGCGTCACGACGGAAATTGCGCCGCTCTATCCGGAGTTGAACCTCGATCTGCTCATAGCCGGGGTCTTATTCCACGACTCCGGGAAGCTTTGGGAAAATCATCTGCCGGAAACGGGATTCACGATGGGTTACGACGAACGCGGCGAGTTAATCGGACACATCGCGATTGGACTCGAGCTGGTCAATTCGCTTTGGCGAAAAGTGCAGACGGAAGAAAATACTCGCGGATGGAATACTCTCGCGCCCGCGTCGGAAGACGTGCGAATGCACCTGTTGCATCTGATCGGTGCGCACCACGGTGAACCGCAGTTTGGCTCGCCCGTCAGTCCCAAGACCCCGGAGGCAATGGCTCTCAACTACATTGATAACCTCGATGCACGGATGGAAATGTTCGCCGCCGGCTACCTCGTGTCGAAGCCGATCGCCGATCGGATTTACGATCGCGTCCGGCCATTGCCGGGAAATCTCGTGAAACCACTCGAGAAATTTCAGGCATCAAACGCGAACGGTCGGCCGCCGATACCGAAGGTGAGGCCTGAGACGGGTCGGCTGCTTTAGGTGGATCGTGCGCTCCGTCGCGCGATGGCAAAGGAATGGCGGCAAAGCCGCGCAGACTAAGCATCGTGCGACGGGGCGCACGATCCACCCGCCAATCGTCGCTTTGCCTCGGCGAGATATTTTTCGTCTATCTCGAAGCCGATAAAGTTTTTCACACCGCAGCGCTTGGCCGCGACCGCGGAATTCCCGATGCCGAGAAACGGATCGAGCATCACCAGGTCGTCACGGAGCCCGTGCAAGCGAATGCAGTTCGCCACAAGTTCAACGGGAAATGTCGCCGGATGCGGGCGATCTTTCTCGCGACGGCTGATGGTCTTGTAAGGAATGAACCACGTGTTGCCGCGGCAACGGCGATCGCTCCCGCCCGTGTGACTCCAGCGCGCGATGTTACTCTTGTCGGCGTACGGAACACCCAAGGCCAGGCGATCGATCGGGGTGTGACCTTCAGAGGTGAGATGAAAAATGTATTCGTGGCAGTCGTTGAGATACCGTGGCGAACTGATTGGCTTGAAATGTCCGCGAGAAACAAGTTCGCCCTGCTCGTTTTCGATCGTGATCGCCTTGATCCAATGGATCGTATTCTGAAGGAGGAACACATCGCGTAACCGCAGAATGAGTTCATGCGGCAGCAATGGATTCGAAGGTGAGGCTCCAAGATTTAGAAACAACGAACCCGCAGGTTTTAGGATTCGCCGGACGTGCGTCGCCCATTCATGGCACCAATCAAGATAACCTTCGCGCTCCTGTCGATCCGAGTAACGGCCGTAAGCGATTCCCAAATTGTAGGGCGGTGAGGTGACGACGAGATCGATCGTTGCGTCGGAGAATTGCCCCATTCCTTCGAGGCCGTCGCCGTGGCGTAAGTCGAACGAGGTCATAAACGAAAATTGGAACGGAATCGCTTCTCGTACAAGAGATAATCGATCGTCGAGTGGCGCGGCTTGGGATGACATGTGTTCCGCAATTTCGAGCGCGCGAACTTTGTGATAGATTGCGCCAATGTCCGACAAGCCTTCGAAGCTGAAAATCGCCGATCGCGAATTCACGTCGCGGCTGCTTGTCGGCACGGGGAAATTCGGATCGAACGAATTGATGCGGGACGCGCTTGTCGCGAGCGCTACGGAGATCGTCACCGTCGCTCTTCGTCGCGCCGACATTTCCGGTCGCGGCGATCCTTTCGCGAACATTCTCGATTTCATCGATCCGAAGCGCTTCCTCGTTTTGCCGAACACGAGCGGCGCGCGCAACGCCGCCGAAGCGGTGCGTCTGGCGCGCTTGGCCGCCGCGGCGGGATTGCCCAAGTGGGTGAAGCTCGAGATCCATCCCGACGCGCGATATTTGCTGCCCGATCCGGTCGAAACTTTAGCCGCGGCTGAAATCCTCGTGAAAGAAGGGTTCGTCGTCCTGCCCTACATCAACGCGGATCCGGTTCTCGCGAAACGTCTGCAGGACGTCGGCACCGCGACTGTGATGCCGCTTGGTTCGCCGATCGGAAGCAATCGCGGAATCGAAACGCGGGCCCAGATCGAAATCATCATCGAACAAGCAACGGTTCCGGTGGTGGTGGACGCAGGCCTCGGCGCGCCAAGTCAGGCTGCGGAGGCAATGGAGATGGGCGCTGATGCGGTGTTGGTCAATACGGCGATCGCGATTGCATCCGATCCGAGCCGGATGGCACATGCGTTTCGCAAAGCGGTCGAGGCTGGCCGCGAAGCGCACGAAATTGGATTGGCCGAAACGAGATCGAGCGCTTCAGCCACGAGCCCACTCACCGGGTTTTTTTCCAGCGGAGACCTATAGCCGCCCCGTTCTGCCGGGGCATTTGTGCGGCATTTTGTTTTATGCCGCCGCGGCTACAGCGGCCGATAGGCCGCGCCCGCGTCGTTATAAAACTCGACCTGCCGGCCGCCCAGGCGGCGCACGACACGCCAACCGTGCTCCTGTGCGAGGTCGCGCAATTCAGAATCCGAAAGCGCCTGGACAACTTTCAGTTCGGAAGGATGCGTGACGAAGTATTCAGGCTTCACCGCGAGCATTCGCGCGATTTTCGTGATTACTGCCGGCAATTGTTCGTGAATCATGAGCTGGTCTATCGGTCGATGCTTAGGCCCTGGATGACTTTCCATTTCGATCTTAATTAGAGGTCGAGCCTAACCGCAGATCGCGTGGATTTCACGGATCAGATGGAGAAAAGAATAGTCCGACATTATTAGGCGTTCGACACAAACGCCTCGACAACATCCGCTTCCCGCTACTGGCGCGGTCAATGACATAGAGTAAAGTCTGCGGATGTTCTCGGAAACGGTCGAGCTGCGTGGCCACATCATCGATTCCCTCATTCTGCCCAAGGTTTTGGATCAGATTTTGACCCGCGGCGCCGGCTTCAAGATCGCTGAGATAAAGATCGGTCAGAAGCGGGCGGATCAGAGTTTCGCGCGAATTGAGGTCACCGCCGAGACGAGCGAGGCGCTCGATGAACTGGTCCTCCGCCTGCGGCAACACGGCGCCGAGACTGTCGAGCGCGCCGACATCCAACTGGCGAAAGCGCCCGAAGACGGTGTTTTCCCGCACGACTTCTATGTCACAACTAATCAGCAAACGTTTGTCAGGTTTGATGGCAAGGAGATCGAGGTGCGGCCCGCTATGATGGACAGTGCGGTCGCGCTGGATCGAAAAAAACGCGCCGCGCGGGCGGTGAAGTTTTTCGATGTGAACGAGGGTGACGAAATTGTCGTTGGCCACCAAGGCATCCGCGTCGTCCCGGTGCAGAGGTCGACATCGCACACCGACATTTTTCAATTCATCAACACGATGGTCGACGCGGACGAGCCGAAGTCGGCGGTCATTCGCGAGCTGGGTCAGGAATTGCGACGCGCGCGTGAAGAGAATGGCAAAATCGCCATCGTCGGGGGACCCGCAATCGTGCGGACGGGCGCGGGCGAGCACCTCGTGCGCCTTATCGAGATGGGGTATGTCGATCGCCTTTTCGCTGGGAACGCATTTGCGGTTTACGACGTGGAACGCGCGCTGTTCGGGACTTCGCTAGGCAAGAATCCAGACCGCGCGTTTGCCGGTGGCGGTCATGAGAACCACATGCGCGCCATCAATATTATCCGCGCATGCGGCGGCATCGCTGTCGCGGTCCAGAAAAAGATACTGACTCGCGGCATCCTCCACGCATGCGTTGAGCACAAAGTGGATATTGTCCTGACCGGCTCAATTCGAGACGAAGGCCCAATTCCGGGTGTGACGACCGATGTCTTCGAAGCGCAGAAGATCATGCGCAAGAAACTCGCCGACGTCACGCATGTGCTGTTGCTCGGGACGGTACAACATTCGATGGCCGTGGCCAGCATGCTTGCACCGACGGTAAAAACGGTCTGTGTTGATATCGACTCAGCGGCGGTGGAGAGAGGAGTCGAGCATCAGCCACTCCAGTCGATCGGCCTGGTCACGGATGTGGAGCCGTTTCTGCGCGAGCTGGTCGAGTGCATTGCCAAGCCGGAGAACGCCAGCCGCGAGAAGTAACTCCGAAATGATTCGCGAGTAAAATTGTCGATCGTATGCGCGAGTTGCTCCTTTGTCCGCCGGACTATTACGGCATCGAGTACGAGATTAACCCTTGGATGAGCCGAGCACGGGGCGCCGACACGCCCTTGGTTCAGGCGCAGTGGAAAGGTCTCTTCGACACACTTTCAAAGCTCGATTGCCAGGTCGAGCTCATCCCGCCGCGTCCGAAACTTCCCGACATGGTTTTCACTGCAAACGCCGGCCTCACAGTTGGACGGCGTTTCATCCCAAGCAATTTTCGACACAAAGAACGTGCAGGCGAAGCACCGCACTTTGCGCATTGGATGGAAGAACATGGCTATGAAATTGTTTGGTTGCCAAAAAATCTTTATTTCGAAGGGGAAGGAGACGCGCTCTTCGGCGGCGACGTACTTTTCTGCGGGTACAAGTTTCGGTCCGACATTAATTCGCATCGCGCCGTCGCTGATATTTTGGGCTGCCTTGTCATCTCGGTCGAGTTGGTCGATCCGCGCTTTTATCACATCGATACCTGCTTTTGTCCGCTACCGGATGGCGGAGCAGTTTGGTTTCCGGCCGCGTTCGATGAGTATGGACAGAGCACAATCCGGGATCATCTGCGCGATTTGATCGATGTGGCGCCGGAAGAAGCTGCACACTTTTCCTGCAATGCCGTTGTGCTTGACCGCGATATCGTTTTGCCAGAAGGCGCTCCAAAGCTGGTCGCGACGCTACGTGAGCGCGGCTACACCTGCCACCCACTCCCGATGACCGAATTCCTCAAAGCCGGCGGCGCGTGCAAGTGTCTAACGATGTTTATGCCGCAGCGCGAGAAAGCAACCTAACGAGGAGCTCGGTGAGTGCGAATCGCGTGTCATCCCGAGGCGCGCAGACGCCGAGGGACCTCACAATTACTCAAGCGCTGCCGCGTTAGAGACGGCGTCTAATACGGATGACGCGTTCTCTGTTTCAGGTGATAGAACTGCGAGTGCGAGGTCCCTCGGCGGCTGCGCGCCTCGGGATGACAGCATCGTTTGCGCCGCGTCATTTCCGCGCACGCTTCCGCGCGAGCTCGTTCTCAATTCTCCCCAGCGGCAGACAATTCATCACGTCCGCTTTCGTGAGCCAGCCTTTGCGCGCAACGCCGATCCCAAACCACAACTCCTGAAGCCGCTCCGTCCGGTGTGCATCCGGGTTGATCACACACTTCACTCCTTTTTCCTTCGCGAGCGGCCACCAACGCCAATCTAAATCGAGACGTTTTGGCGCGGCATTAATCTCGATCCAGGTGCCGGTCTCGGCGGCTGCATCGATGATCGCGGGAATGTCGACCGCGTACGGATCGCGCTTCAACAAGAGCCTTCCGGTCGGGTGCGCCAGCATCGTCACAAGCGGGTTGCTCATCGCGCGGATAATGCGCCGAGTCATATCCGCTTCAGAGAGCGTAAAGGCAGAATGCACCGAGGCTACCACGTAATCAAGTTCCGCGAGGATATCGTCGTCAAAATCGAGCGCGCCATCGCGGAGAATGTCGCACTCGATGCCGGCGAAAAGCCGGAAATTGTCGAATTCGCGATTAAGCTTGCGAACCGATGCGACTTGCATTCGCAACCGCGCGGCATCGAGTCCACGCGCCTGGATCGAACTACGGCTGTGATCGGCGATGCCGAGATACTGCAATCCGAGCGCCTGCGCCGCCGCGGCCATTTCCTCGAGTGAATTGTGGCCGTCGCTTGCCGTGGTGTGGCAGTGAAAAGTGCCCCGTAGATTTTGGGATTCGACCAGGCGCGGCAGAGTTCCCGCGGCGGCTGCTTCGAATTCGCCGCAGTTCTCACGCAGCTCCGGCGAGATGTAATCGAGACCGAGCGCTCGATACAATTCCATCTCTTCACGCACCTCTGGGATTTTTCCTGTTACCTTTTTACCTTTCGCAGCGGCCTCGGGTGGGGCCGGAGCGATTCGATATTCATTAAGCGTCCATCCGCGTTGCAGGGCGCGGCTTCGCAGCACGATGTTGTGCTCTTTACTTCCGGTAAAATAATTGAGCGCAAAAGGATACTCCGTCCCGCTCACGACACGCAGATCGCATTGAATACCGGAGCGCAACCGGACGCTCGATTTCGTCGGCCCCTGCGCGATGACCGATTCGACCAGCGGGTGGCGGACAAAAATGGCTGTAATCTCCGCGGGCGCGGAAGTGGCCACGATGAAATCGAGGTCACGAACAATCTCCTTTTTCCGCCGATAGCTCCCGGCAACGCAAACATGGAGTGCGTCAGGATGAGCGCGCAGATCCTCTTGCAACGTCTCAGCTTCGGCGGCGATGCTCCCGAGCCGAAAGGATCCGGCGTGCTTTGTCCGTTCCGCGATCGCCCGGCCAAGTTTTTCCTGCGTCGTTTTTCCGAAGCCGGGCAACTCCGCGACCCGACCCGATTCGCAAGCTGCCTGAAGCTGGACAATCGAGCTCACCCCCAATTGCTCATACAGCGCTTTGATTTTTTTCGCGCCAAGGCCGGGAAGGGAGAAGAGCTCAATAATTTCAGCAGGAAATTCCGACCGCAGGTCCTCGAAGAAGCGCAGCGATCCGGTTTCCACCAGCTCTTTTATTTTCGCCGCGATCGCTTTGCCGATGCCCGGAATTTTTTCGAGCGTCTCTTCGTCGCGCAGGTCGGAAATGTTGCCGCCCCAGGTTTCGAGGGAGCGCGCCGCGTTTGTGTAAGCTCGAATCTTGAAGGGATTTTCGCCCTTCAGTTCGAGCAATGTCGCGATCTTTTCGAGCACGTCCGCGATCGTGGCCTTGTCCATCGGTTCACCTTTAGCCGGAAATCCGGTTGCGTCGATTTCGGAACGGCATCACCCAGAGGACCCCTCGGACACAGTGGCCTTTTGTGACCTGTGTGGACTTGGTGCGAATCGATCCCGACGGCTACAGACGCCCGCGCCGCCTGTAGAATTCGAAGCGCGCGATAATGGAATCGACGTACTTGCGCGTCCCAGGGAAATCGATATTTGCCCGGAAAGTGCCTGGTGGAATAACGGCGTCATCGCCGCCAGCCCAACGCTGCGCTCGGCTGGCGCCGGCGTTGTATTCCGCAAGCGCGAAGGGAATCGGATCCGCCTGATTTTCCCAATGCTGCACCGCCCGTCGCAGATACCACGTTCCTGCCTCGAGATTGATTTTCGGGTCGAATAATTCCTCAACGCGAAAATTGTCGACGCGATTTTCGCGCGCCCATTCTTGAGCCGCTTTTTCGCTGACCTGCATCAGGCCGCGTTCTCCGGCACTCCCAAATTTCTGGGCATCGAAACGGCTTTCACGCCAAATGACCGCCTTCACAAGCATCGGATCGAGATGATATTCGGCCGCAACGGATCGAATCAGCCCGTCGTGCTGCTGGAAACGCGCGGGGCTGATCCACTCCTGTAGCGTGTACTTGGGATCCCCGGATTTCGACGAGAGCCAGGCCACGCTCGCGGCGGTCGCGAGCAGTACGCAAATGATCAGCTTAAACAGGAAGCGGCTCATGAAGTCTTGCGGAAAGGGCGCCGCGCTGCGCCGGTCCCAACAGGACGAGAGACACGCGAAAGACTGGATAACTGATTGGAGGCGGAGAAACTCACTCAGCATCAATCCACGCATCGATTCATCCAGCAACGAATTTTCCTCTTAGCCCGAAACCGTGAACGCATCTTACGCGCGCGTCATCATCGATCGATCCATCCATCGCGAGCTCGATTATCTCGTGCCGGAAACTTTTGCGGATCGGGTCAGCATCGGTTCGCGAGTACGCGTGCCATTTCGCGAGAAGTCGGCGCTCGCGACTGTGGTTGCACTACTCACTGAAAGCTCTGCCGAAGGCATTCGGCCGATCGAAGCGCTCGTGGGTGATAGACCAGCGCTGAGCGAAACCCTTGTCGAACTCGCGAGATGGATGAGCACGTATTACAGCTGTCCGATTGAAGCGGTCATGCGCAGCCTCCTGCCGCAGGTGATTCGTCGCGCCGAGGTCGGATGGAAAAAACAATTGTTCGTAACCGCACCGAAAGAAATTTCCGCGGAAGATATCGAGAAACTGCGGCGGCGGGCTCCGCGCCAGGCCGAATTGCTCGAGGCAATTACGAATCTTTCCGGCCCAATTCCGGCCGCCGAACTTCTCCGCCAAACATCGCTCGATAGCCAGACGCTGCGCGCGCTGGAGAAGCGCGGATTCGTGGCCCTGCGCGAAGAGGCGGTGGCGCGCGATCCACACGCGGATGAGCAATTCGTCGCGTCCACCAACCTCACCCTAAATCTGGAGCAATCGGCTGCCTTGAGCGCGGTTGAGGAAGCTCTGGCCGCACCGGAAAAGGCGAAACCGATTTTACTGCACGGCGTGACGGGGAGTGGGAAGACGGAGATTTATCTGCAAGCAATCCGTTCGACCCTCGCGCGCGGAAGAACGGCAATCGTCCTTGTTCCGGAGATTTCGCTCACACCGCAAACGGTGGAGCGGTTCAAAAGCCGTTTCGCCGAAGCGCCGGATACGGTCGCGGTCTTGCACAGCCATTTGTCCGAAGGCGAGCGCCACGATGAATGGCACAAAATTCAATCCGGCCGCGCGCGGATCGTGGTCGGAGCACGCAGCGCTGTGTTTGCTCCGCTCGAGAATCTCGGGCTGATCGTCGTCGATGAAGAGCACGAAACCTCCTACAAACAGGAGGAAGCGCCGCGCTACCACGCACGCGACGTAGCGGTCGTGCGCGCGAAGATGGAGCGGTGTGTCGTTCTGCTCGGGACCGCGACGCCGTCGCTCGAGAGTTATCACAACGCGGTCCAGGAGAAATACCGCCTGCTCAATTTGACGCAGCGGGTGGACAATTGCCAGATGCCGCTGATTCGCATCGTCGATCTGCGGCTGGAGCGGCGGAAATCCAAGGTCGCTGCGATCCTTTCCGAAAAATTACGCGCGGCCATCACCGCCCGGCTCGAGAAGCACGAGCAGACAATCCTGTTCCTCAATCGCCGCGGGTTCTCGACCTCGCTCCTTTGCAGCGCCTGCGGCGAAGCCAGGAACTGTCCGAACTGCAGCGTCGCGCTCACATTCCACCGGGGAGTGGCGCGTCTGAGCTGCCATTTATGCGGGCACACCGCCGCGGTTCCGAAGAAATGCCCAGCCTGTTCCCAGGACGCGCTGATCTACTCCGGTTTCGGAACCGAAAAAGTGGAGTCCAACGTCACGCATCTTTTCCCGACGGCAGTCGTGCGGCGGATGGACGCCGATTCCATGACACGAAAGGATGCCTATCGCGAAGCGCTTCACGCTTTTCGCGCTGGCAAGATCGACATCCTCGTCGGCACGCAAATGATCGCGAAAGGNNGTCGGCACGCAAATGATCGCGAAGGGTCTGCATTTCCCGAACGTGACTCTCGTCGGAATCATCAACGCCGACCTTGCGCTGCACATGCCGGATTTCCGGGCCGGCGAACGGACGTTCCAGTTGCTCACGCAGGTCGCGGGGCGCGCGGGCCGCGGCGAAACGCCGGGCGAAGTTTTCGTGCAAACCTACACGCCGTTCAGTCCTTCCATTCAGTTTGCCCGGCACCACGATTTCGCCGGCTATTTCCAGCAGGAATTGGAATTCCGGGAGCGCTGCGACTTTCCGCCGTTCAAGCATGCGGTTTTGATCACAGTGCGATCCGCTCACGAGACTCGCGCGCAATTCTCCGCCGAAACCATCGCGCGCCGCTTGAAAGAAGCATTGCCGGCCGAGTTCATCCTGAGTGCGCCATCGCCTGCGCCGCTGGAAAAATTGCAAGGCCAGTTCCGCTTCCACATTCTGATGCGGGGCGAAGCGATCGTGCGCCTGAGCCGGATCGTGCGCGAGACGCTGGATAAACTTCCGCTGCCGGAAGACGTCGTCGCTTCCGTCGACGTCGATCCGTATCAACTTCTCTGATTTCTCCGGTGCCGGTTTTCGAAAAGCCGGACGAATGTCCCGGCAATAATTTTGGCCAAAGCGCGTTGCGCGTGCGAAACACTGGTATGGCGATCGCTCTTCTTGCTGTCGTCCACGAGCACGCCGATTCCGTTCTCGCGCTGAGAATCGTTTTCAGCCTTTGCCTGGCGATCGTCTTCTTCGCAGGCATTTACGTTTTGCGTATTCGGAAGCGCCTCTTCGACCGGGACCCCGAAGTGACGGGCGATCACTACGGCGCCCGTAATTTGCGGCTCTGGCAGGTGATCCTTGTGTGGATCCTCGCGGTGGATCTGCTGATCACGGCGCTTTGGAAAGTGTAGCGACCCTCAACTCAATTTTCGTTTTGCTTTGGACGGAATGCTTCTCCGCGCCTGTGACTCCAGCTACAGGCTGATTTCCTCACCCTCGCGGGCGGCGGTCACGACCAGTTTCCCATCATTCTGCGCCACCTCACTCTGCGCACGCTCGACCATGGTGGCGATTTTTTCGTCGCTGTGATCGGGATCGTGATGGAAGAGAGCGAGCCGCTTCGCACCGGCTCGCATCGCGAGCTGCACGGTGTCATCGGCGCAGGTATGGCCCCAGCCGCGGCGCGACGGATATTCGATCGCGTCATATTGTGAATCCGCGATCACGAGATCCGCATCGCGGAGAAAATCGACCACTTTCTCATCCTGGATCCGCGCGTAGGCCAATCCATCCGGCGAGGCCGTGCGTTCGGCCCTCTGGCGCTCAACCTCGCAACGCTCATAGGCTTCGTGGTCTGGCATGTAAACGATGTCGCCGCTCGGCGTTGAAAGGCGGTAGCCGAGACAGATGCCCGGATGATTTGCGAACATGGTCCGCACCTTGACTACGCCGAGATTGAATTGCATGTCGGTCAGTTCTTCAAACGTGAGGTGCGTCGCCATTTGGTTGAGACCTACTGGAAAGAAGGCGGTCTGCATTTGCTCGAAGAGCGCACCGCGTAATCCATGAACGGCGCCTTCGTAACCAAGAATGCGAATGTTGACCTTCGGATGATACGCCGGGACGAAGAAGGGAAATCCCTGGATATGATCCCAGTGGGTATGGGTGACGAGAATCAGGACGTTAAGTCCCGTGGTCGATACCTCTTTCATGAGCGATTGCCCCAGCCGGCGAATTCCCGAGCCAGCGTCCAGGATGATGATCTGACCACCAACGCGAATCTCGACGCACGATGTGTTTCCACCATAGGTGGAAGTGTCCCGGCCCGGTGTGGGGATGGAACCGCGGACGCCCCAGAATCGGATCAGGGTTGGCCCAGAGGCGATGTCTTCCGGCGCCGGCTCAGCGGGAGCCGCCTCGCCGTTGTCCCGGCAAGCTGCCATCGTGCGAATCAGCTCAGGTGGCGCAATGGGCTTGATGAGATAATCGTCCGCGCCAGCCGCGAAGGCCGTTTCACGGTCGTTCGCGAAACGACTGACCGTCATCAAAATAACGCGAGTCGGCTGGAGCGAGGGCTGCTCCCGAATCCAGCGGCAAACCTGGAAACCGTTGCGTTTGGGCGTACGAAGATCGCAGAGGACGGCAATAGGTTTGTGTTTCACGACGAGGTCGAGCCCGGCCTGTCCATCTTCCGCTTCGAAGACGCGCCATTCCCGCCCGGCGAGACATTGTGCAATAAGAGCGCGAGTCAACGCATCGCTGTCGATCAGGACGAGCGTTTTCATTTCGTCGCAGCCAGCCTCGGGAGCCGGATCCAGAAGCAGTTGCCGCCTTCCTTACGAGACTCGTAACCGATTTCTCCCTGGCAATTTTCAATTGCGATCCGGCAGAATTGAAGCGGCAGCTGTGAGGCTTGCGGCTCGATCGCTGCCGTCCCTGCTCTGGAGAAAAGATTCGCGCAAATATCCTTCCGGAAAGGAGGGCCGTTCTCGGAGATTTGAATGAGAATCGATTCGGGTTCCTCACCGAAATTAAGCCGGACTTCGTCGCCAACAGGCGCACGTTGCAGGCCGTTCTCGAGAAGGGTCGACAGGACCCGGGTGAGATGCGTCGAATCCATTGCGACCCGCGCTTCACCCAGCCCGTTATTGGCGATGCTCAATCGCACGCCCTTTTCCGCGAATTGGGGAACGACATTTTCTTCCGCGGCGCGAAGGGCGTCTCCTAATTTCGTTTCGGCCATGGACGTCCCTTCGCGCCCACGAAGTCCTTCCAATTCGGCGGCGAAAACATTGAGCACCTTATTGATCAGCGTCTGTTGCTCCTCCGTCGCACGCGACGCGAGACTCAACAGCTGGGCTATTCGCGCCGGATTCTTCTCCGACTCGATCAATCGGAGCGAGGTGATCACGTTCGCGAGCGCGGCGTTCATTTCCTCGGAGATGCAGTTCAGCAGAATTTCCTTTTTCTGCATTTCGGAATTCAAACGCTGATAAGCGATCACTGTCTCGCGCGCCTTTTGCAGCATTGATTTTTTCGCCTCGAAAACTTCACCGAGTCGTTCCAACAGCAAGATCGCCTGACCTCCGGCGCTGAGCGCGGTGGCTTCCAGCGTGAGCTCGGTTCCATCCGCGGCTTGCTCAATCCAGGCGCCCGACCGCGCGCGGTTATCTCCGCCCGCGCTCCAGCATTCGCCCGCATCGACGAGAAAATTTTCTAGAAAGGGCGAGGCTTGATCAATCGGCAGTGGCGCGGCTGGCGCATTCACGTCCGGCCAAATCGAGCGCAGCCAACCCGGCGGCCTTCCGCTGAGACGAAGCGCACCTGATTCGTCGTGAACGAAAACCGCGAAACCGAGCGCTTCAAGGACAGTACTTGCGGGAGAATCGCGATCGAGATCCGGCATGGTGGTGTGCTATTTGGACTGAGTCACCATCCGGCCCAGCTCGACAAACGCCTCTTCGACCCCAGCTCCATCTTTCGCGCTGGTCTTGAACGATTTGCATCCGCGCGCCGCCAGATCGTCCGTCCGTGCATCGTCGATCTCCCATTGCGAAACGAGGTCGGCCTTGTTCAGTGCCAAAAGAAAGGGCAGCGGACCGGCTGCCTCGACTACCCTTCCCTGAATTTCAATCGCCTGGTCGAGAGTGATCTGACGCGTCCCGTCCGCAACCAGCAGATAACCGCTGGTGCCGCGGAGGTAGGACGTTTGCAACCGCTGATAATCATCATCCCCCGCCAGGTCCCAGATCATCAGCATCACTTCTGCGCCGTCCACGGAAACGGTCTTCTTATCGATCTTCACGCCGACGGTGGTCAGATATTTGTCCGAAAACATGCTGTGCACGAACTTTGCGACGAGGCTCGTCTTGCCCACGCCCGATGTTCCAATCAGGCAGATTTTTTTCTGAATCATGGCGAGGGGATTGATGGCTGCGTTACAATCTTGAATGCGACACGCCGCTCAGATTGTTCCGGAGCTGCTTTGTCGGCGTCGGCCGGCTTGAATGGTTGTTCCATTCCAATCGGCTTAAGTCGCGTCGGCTCGAAGCCGCACGAAACAAGAAAGTCGCGAACCTTATTCGCACGTTGCTGTCTCAAATCGACATTCCTGGCTTCGCTTCCCACGGCATCTGCACGGCCATGGATTTCAAGAGTCACATCCATGTCGAGTTGTTTCGCCGCCTTCTCGCAGCGGCGAATCTCGTCGGGCAGCCGCGACAAGGCGGCAAATCCTTCCGTCGCGATGTCGTCCTTGTCCGTAAGGAAATAAACAAAGGCAGTTTCAATGATCGACTTGGACTGCTCAAAGGCACGCTGATCGAGATCGATCACAGCGCGATCATCCACCGACGTGATTCCGGGAAGTTTGACGGCTTCCGTGCGCGCCCGCGTTAGCCACCGATGTGATGCCTCGCCGGAGAGGGTGAGAACACCGTTGGCGACCACAGCATTCACTGTCTCGAGCAGACCAAGCTGTTGTTCGAAACGCTTCCGGGTCAGGTCTTGATCGTAAAAAATGTCCGCTGCCCGATCGGCGATGGACGTCACACCGGGAATGAGCGTGGCTTCACGACGGACCCTTTCCAGCCACTCGTAGGGAATCGAGCCAGACAGCGTTAGCACGCCATCCTTGAGCGCAATCCGGGTCTCGTTTGGAACGCCGAATCGTTGCTCGAAACGCCGGCGCACACTCGCCGGATCGAGCGCAAGGTACTCTTTCCAGTGGAAGCGGATGCGGGCGGGATCAAGCTTAGCCTCGCGCGCGAGCGCCGCGGGATCGGGTGATGAAACGTCGCGCAATCCGCTCACCTGCGACGAGGAGAGCCAGCCTTGCTGGGCATCAGTTACGATAAGACCCGGTTGGGCATTGAGTCGTCCGAGAAAGTCTTTCCACTTTGATTTGCTCTGCGCAGCCAAGGCGAGTCCGAAAATTGCGACTGCCACCGCAGTTCCGAGAATGACCCACAAGCGAGTTGGCCGCCGGTCGCTTTTCGCCGTCGTGTATTGAGCGCGAAGGCATGCCTCCAGTTCCGGCCGGAGCGGCTCGAAAATGACAGCGCTCCCTTGGAAGATCGCCAGGGCCGACCCCTTCAGCACATGAATGCTTTCGATCGTTTCCTCGAGAGTCGAACGCAGCTCGCGTGACGGATTGCCGCGGATGACCGCCGCAAGATAGGCGGAGCGTCCGGGCGAAATCCAAACCTGCAATTCGCCAACTCGAAACTCCTCCAGGGCTGCGTCTTCGCCGACTTCGAACGAATCCCGAGCGAAATCTTGAATCGCGCTCAGCATCCCAGCGACCATGTCCGAATCCTTGCTCATCGCGGGATCGGACGTGACGTGGAGCAGTGAAAGACTTGTTTTACGGTGGATGAGAAAGAGCTGCTCGACCCGATAAACAAGGCTCCGCAGCATCACGACTTCCGCGAAGCTCTTGCCGGTCCTTAAGGCCTCGAAGCGCCACTTCAGCCCCCGCCAGGAAAAAGTGTGCTCCAGCGTCTGGTTGAGCGATTGCAGCAAACGCCGGAGACTCTCAGCGATTGATCTCCGCACAATCGGACCGATGATCGGGTGCAGGGCGTCAACAAAAATCTGGGGCCGCTGATCAATCGATTCTTTGATCGAACCCTCCACCGCTGGTCGCAATGCGTGCGCCAGCTCCTCGCCCCTTTCCCGGCTTAGCTTGACGGCCTCGGGCAACACGCCCGCGATATCCTGCGAGCGACGTTCCTTGTCGACTATGCGGTCGCGCAGTTCGCGCAGTTGTTCCCGCTCCCGGCTCAGCAGCAGCTGACGAAGTTCTTCGAACTCCTCGATCGGGTTACCAGGAGATCGGCGCATCACTGGCAAAAACCGTCTATGCTCCCGGCACGCGAAACTCGTTCTTCAAGCGGAGCGCGACTTCGCTCAACATTTCGGCCAGCGCCTCGCGGCCGGTCATCGCTCCGCGGATCTGCTCCGCCTCACGATCCAGGCTGGCCTTCATTTGGTCGTGCTTCTCCCTGATCTCCTCGCTCAAAGCCTTCGATTGATCGAGCTGCTGCTGGCGCAGAGCGTGCGTCTCTTTGGCCGTCTGTTCGTCGAGATTTTTGATTCTCGACTCCAGGTTCTTCGCCGCTTCAGCCAGGTCGCGTCCGAGCTTTTCGATCGCGCTGCTACGCTCAGACCGCTCGGCATCCGCCCGATTCGTGATCGACTCCACTTCGCCTTTCATGAAATTCTCGAGTGTCTCCAGCCGCTTCTGCACAACTGCGCGGATCTCTGCAGCTTCTTGAGCCAGATGTTCCTCGAGCCGCTGAAAGCGCCCGTCGTAGTCGCGCATTTGCGATCCAAAAAGGATATCGCGAATTCGATCGACCTTGCCGCTTTCCTCGATCGCCCCGTTGCGGTTTTCCACTTTCGCGTCCTCATTCATTTCTGGTTCGTGAGCTTGTGGGGAGTTCATCATTTTCTAGAGTTGAGACTGGCCGCAACAAGTTGGCAATCCGATGCCACGCACTTTACCATCCCAGCCGGGGCGGGAGCAATCATTTGTGCAGGATGTCATTTTTCTCGAACGCGCGGACGCCTTGGTGGGGCTCTTCCCATCTGGCAGTTCGGGATGACGGCCGAGCAGGCTGCTTCGCTCGCTCGCAAGGCCGACTACTTTAAAATGCTTCCACCCTAAAGGGCGCGTTGAGTATCATCCCCGGCAGCGCGATGGACGAAACAGTCGGGAAGCTAACTTCGGGGGAGCCGCTGAGCGTCGATCAGTTGATCGAGTTTCTGCCGACGTTGAAGGAAGTCGCGCGCGGACAGTTGGACAACTGGGCAAAAGGCGCGGCCGTGCTTCATCGTTACCACAAGGGCGAAACGGTTTGCACCGAAGGCGAGTTCGGTTCGACAGCGTATTACATCGTCTCGGGTACCGTCGATATTTCCATCAACAATCCGCTGGCGCATCTGCGTACACGACCGGCCTTTGGGTTCTTCGGCCGGAGCGTGGCGCGCATGAAAAGCTTTCTCATGGAGGATGGCCAGGACAAGCGCGCCGAGGCGCACGAGCGCAAGTTCATCGGGATCGACGCGAACATCGACCTCCCCATGAACAAGCCCATCGCGCAACTCGGGCCCGGCGAGCTTTTCGGCGAAATGACGTGCCGCACGTTTCAGCCGCGCTCGGCCACGGTCGTCACGCGGGAGCCGTGCGTGATGGTGGAAATGCTGCGCGTGATCCTCGACATGCTCGTCGGCAATCGCCAGGTCTCCGATGCGTCGAAAGCGACCTCGAAGGTGAAAGCCCCCACGTTCAAAGGGACCTCCTTCAAAGTGGAGATGGAGAAAAAATATCGCGAGCGCTCCCTCGAGACCCATCTGCGCAGCGTCCCGCTTTTTGCGACAGTCGGAGACGAATTCATCGCTTATCTCAAAGAGAAAGTTGAGCTGGTCTCGTACAATCAGAACGAGGTCATCTGCAAGGAAGGCGAGGAAGCGGACGCGTTTTACCTGATCCGATCCGGGATGGTCCGCGTCTCGCAGACGATGCCGGGCGGCGAAATGGTCCGCACTTATTTGAGCCGCGGAGATTATTTCGGTGAGATCGGATTGCTGCGGTCGATCAAGCGCATCGCGACGTGTGCCGCGCTCGATGCGGTGGACGTGGTAAAAATCCCCGGGAGCGAGTTCAACCTCATGCTCGAAAAATTCTCCGGAGTGCGCGCACTGCTCGAGCCGGTGGCCGAGGCGCGCATCGCGGTGACCAAAGGGCGAACGGCTCCTCCGGGACTCCGGCTTGATGACTTTCTCAACCAGGGATTATTTGAGGCGCAGAATCTCCTGCTCATCGATCTGGATAACTGCACGCGGTGCGATGCCTGTGTGCAAGCTTGCGCAAAGGCGCACGACGGAGTCTCGCGTCTGCTGCGCGATGGTTTGCGCTACGATCATTTTCTCGTCGCAACGGCCTGCCGGTCCTGCCGCGATCCGCTCTGCATGACGCAGTGCCCGGTCGGCTCCATTCGGCGCAAGGAAAACCTCGAGATCATCATCGAGGATTGGTGCATCGGCTGTGGAAAATGCGCTGAACTCTGCCCGTACGGCAACATCAACATGCACCCGCTCGAGGTTATCAAGGAAGTGAAGACGGAGATCAAATCAGCCACTCCGGGTGTGCCGCCAAAGGTGAAGATCGAGAAGAAAAAAACAACGACCTACAAGGCGAACACCTGCGATCTCTGCACGCAGTTGTCCGTGCCGAGCTGCGTCTATGCGTGTCCGCATGACGCCGCAAAGCGCGTCGAGCCACAGCGGTTTTTCGGCGATGCGTTGGAAGCGCAGGCGGAGATTTTGAAAGGGAGTTGGACGCCGGAGCGGCGCTACGAGACACATACCACGCACTGATGATTGCAGATTCAGCGTTAGCTACCATGGAGTTTCAATCTGCAATCTGAGATCTGAAATCTTAAATTCTCCATGCGGATCACTAACTGGAAGCACTTTCCCTGGTTTGTTTTTGTTTGTCTTGCGACGATCGCCGCCTGTCTTCTCTACGTCGGTAATTTTCATCCACATCGGATGCCGGCGGGGATTCGCTTGCCGCAGTCGCTGATCCAAACTCCGACCGAGCATCACACCGTGGGCGGCACTCCGCTCGGATTGGCCTTCGGCGCGATCTCGCTGGGAATTTTTGTTTTCGCCGCGCTCCTGAGTCTCCGGAAAAAAATCCCGCTTTGGCGAGTGGGGACCGTGCAACGGTGGTTGCGCGCTCACATCTGGCTCACGCTCCTCACGATCCCGCTCATTATTTTACACAGCGGTTTTCGATTGGGCGGACCGATGACCACGCTTCTCATCGCCATTTATGCTCTCGTGATGGTGAGCGGGATCTACGGGCTCGTGCTCCAGCATCTCATGCCGCGTTTGATGAAGGAGCGGCTGCCGGCCGAGACGGTTTTCGAACAGATCCCGCATATCCGTGCCCAGCTTTGCGTCGCCGCGGAGAAAATGCGCGACTCGTTCAAGCCTGCTCCGCCGAAGAAGCCGGATGCGGGCGCGCCCGCACCTAGTCCCGTCAAGGCAATGACGTCGGGTTCTGCGGTGATGGCTTCGACGAAGGGCGAGCTAAGCACTCCGGTCGCTCGCGCGAAATCAGCGACCGGCTCCACCGTGACCGCGGAGCCCGTTGCGGCCGCTGCGGCGACGACAACCACAGCTCCAATTGCAAAAGCCGTGGAGGTTTCTCCCGAACCGGCGATCCCTTCCGCGGCCAATGCCGCGGCACCACCAGTGTCGGCGAAACCTGCCGAAACGATCGGCACTGCGACGGCACGAGTGCAAAGCGACCCGCCAGGCCCTCCCGTTCCGCGCGCGTCGGTTCCGGCTGGCGACGAACTTGCGCCGGACCCTCCGACTGTTCCAGTCAGTGTGCCGGTGGCTGCTGCTCCGGGAAACTTAGCAACGACTTCGCCTGTGCTCCCGACGCTTGCGTCAAGACCCGCCGAGTCAGCGGACACACGACCATCCGCTCCGGCCGCCGCAAAACCGGCGGCTCCGGTTGTTGCAAAACCCACGGCCGCGAAACCCGCAGCCGCGCCGGTGAAACCTGCGCCCCTACCCGACCCAGCATCGGAGGCAGTGCTGGTCGAATTCATCGATCGCCAGATTCTCCCCTACCTCCAGACGAGACGCGGCGAGAAATACCGCCTGGGCAACGCGCGCTTCTCGGGTGACACATTCCGATTCGTCAAACTGAGTGTGGCGGAAACCTACCGCAGTCGTGTCGAAGAAATCCAGGCCTGGTGCGACGAGCGGCGCATGCTCGATCTACAAACGCGTCTCCAACATTGGCTCCACGGCTGGCTTTTCATCCACGTGCCGTTTTCGTTTTTGCTGCTGATGCTCACGATCTGGCACGCCTACGTGACTCTTTTTTATTATTGAGCGCCGATCATGGCTACGCCCGGACGCACCCAAAAACAGATCGCCGATCGCTACAAAGGCAATCTCGGTTATTACAAGAGAAAGCATCCTTGGCGCGTGGCGCGTTGGTGCGCCAGCCTCCTCGCCATCGCCGGCGGCATCGCGGGCATCGTCTTTTTTCAGAAACGTGGGAACGAAGAGTTTTTCAGCTCGGGAAAAATTTCGAGCAGTCACGCGGCGTTAACGCAGGATTGCGCGAAGTGTCACGACAAGTCCGCCACGCTCGGCGATCGCATCACGCTGGCAAGATTTAAGAGCGTCGTGAACGACCGGTTCTATCGCGGAATCGATTTCGCGTCGATCGATCGCAAGTGCGAGCAATGTCATAAGCAGCACACGCTGCACGAACCGAACGTGGTCGAAAATCGTTCCTGCTCAATCTGCCATCAGGAACACCTCGGACCGGGACGGATGAAACAGGTCGCGGACCTGCATTGCGCTTCCTGTCATAACGACCGCGAAATCATGGAAGCGTCCGCGCAAAAAGGGACGCAGCTTCCGGCGGCAGCGTTTCATCTGCGGCCGCATCCGGTGCAACAGGTGGTCTTCGAAATGCCGCGACCGCAGCGCGGTTACACGCAGGTGTTTTCCTCCTTCGCCGGCGACCATCCGGAATTTCAGCTCGTGCGCGAGAAAGCGCGCGATCCCGACGTGATCCGTTTCAACCATCAACGCCATTTCGCGGCAGACATTCCGTCGGTGAAGGGCCAGAAGCTCGATTGCAACTACTGTCATAAGACCGATCCCGAGGGGCGCTTCTATCAGCGAATCAGTTTCACGGCGAACTGCCAGGCGTGCCATGCCCTGCAGTTCGACGTCAAAAATCCGGAACTGAAGGTTCCACATGGCGACGTCGCTCTTGTGCGCACATTTTTGCGCACTCTGCCGGCGCAATACGGAGACTACGCGCGGCTAAAACAGGGGAAGACACGCGACAGCGACGTCCAACACTTCGTGGCGCAGCAAATCAAGCAACTCCGGGAGCAATTTCGCACCGGCGAGGAATTAGAGAACGCGGTGTTTTTCGCGACCGATCCTTACAAACCGCAGCGGCAAATGGCCGCTCAGGTTCGCGCGAACTTTGCGGGCTGCGCCTTCTGTCATGACGTTAGACCGGTGGTCAACGCGGCCCCGGTAATCACGAAGCCGGTTCTGGTCGATCGATGGATGCCGCAGGCGAAATTCAATCACGCGAAACATCAAGTGGATCCGATCACGCAAGAAAAACTGGATTGCAATAAGTGCCATCGAGCGCTGGTCAGTCGCGAAACATCGGACGTGCTTATGCCCGCCAAGGCGGAATGTGTGACGTGCCATAGTCCGAAGGGGAAGGTCGTGTCTGAATGCATCACATGCCATGGATATCACGCACCGCCGCAGGTGGCCGCGACCGATGTGCACGCGGATGCGCGCGGCTCCTTCAAGCAGATGTTGTTAGGCAGCAATCGCTGACTGAGCCGCGCAGAGGTGCAGTTGGTGAATCGCGCGCTCCGTCGCGCGAAGTTCAGTAATCCCCGGCTTTGCCGGCATTCTTGCCATCTAAAGCGGAGCGCTCGATCCCCCTAAGCCGCGCTACGCGCGGCTGGTTTCTTCGGAAGCGTCAAACGTTCGATCGCGCTCCGGAGCCGTTCCCAATCCACCGGCTTGGTCAAATGCTCCGCGAACCCAGCGGAAGTGCTCGCTGCCACGTCGTCGTCCGTCCCGAAGCCGCTCAACGCGATGCCGCTCAAACCTTGCGTCTCGCGCAGGCCGCGCATCAAATCGAGCCCGCTCCCGTCCGGCAAACCGACGTCGCTGATGACAAGGTCAAAGCGCCGGCTCTTCGCAAGCTCACGCGCCTTGACGAGGCTGTCGGCATGACTCACGTCGAAGCCGGCGTTTTTCAAAATTCGGCCCAGAACGTGCGCGGTGTCCTTGTGATCTTCGACGAAGAGAATCTGGAAGTGTTGGGCCACGGCCATTTCGCTTTCCAAAAACAGGACCGGACCCTCCAGCAACGAGGTTTCCATCGCGTTCAGGGTCACGACAAACGTGGCGCCTCGTCCGTGACCGGCGCTTCGCGCGCTAATGGCGCCGTGATGGAGATCGACCACGCGCTTTGAGACCGCGAGTCCCAGTCCGAGCCCGCCATACTTGCTCGTGACGAGGCGCCCTCCCTGCTCGAAAGCGTCGAAGATTTTCGGTATCAAGTCCGGATCGATCCCGATACCGTTGTCGGTGATCTCGATCACGATCTGGTGGGCATCGTTGTTCTTCGTGGACAGATCGAGGCGACCTCCCTCTGGCGTGAATTTCGCGGCGTTCTTGACCAGATTCCAAAACACCTGCTGCAAGCGCGCGGGATCGGCCCAGCAATGATGTTCCCGCGCTTCGAATCGCCGCGTCACGGTGATATTTTTCCCGTAGAGATCGCCTGCGGAAATACTCAGGGCGTGATCGATCGTGCCGTGGACATCCACCGCATCGCTATGCAATTCCAGTTTGCCGTGCGCGATCCGGGTGAGATCGAGGAGATCGTCGATGAGGAGCGCCTCGAGCTCGACGTTGCGTTGCAGCAACTCGAGATCGCGGCGGAGGTCATCGTTGAGATTCGGATCGCGGCGCAGCGACGCGATCGTCATCAGCACGGGAGTAAGCGGTGTGCGCAGTTCGTGCGAGAGCATGGCGAGAAATTGGTCCTTCGCCCGGTTGGCTTCTTCCGCCTCACTCTTCGCGCTCTGCAAAAGGATCTCGGCATTCTTTGAGTCGGTGATGTCGAGCATCGTCCCGATGAATCGCGTCACTTCGCCGGACGAATCGAGGACGGCGCGGCCGCGCTCGGCCACCCATCGTTCTTTGCCGTCCTGTATTCCAATCGTGCGGTATTCGATATCGAAGCGACCGGAGCTTTCCGGCTGCCTCACCCGCTGAACCGTCTCACGGACAATGTGGCGATCGCCCGGATGCACCCCCGCGAGATAAGTCTCGTAAGTCATTTTCGCTTCCGATGGAATCCCGAACAATTCCTTGCTGCGATCGGATAGTTGGAGCTCTCCAGTCTTTGGAAAAAAATCGAAGGTTCCAATGTCGGCCGCTTCGGTGGCGAGGCGAAGGCGGTCCTGGCTCTCTTTTAGTTTTGCCTCACGCTCTTGTGACAATTCCTCCTGTTTTTTCCGTTCCGTAATGTCGCCCCGGAAAATAACGATCCCTTCTTTCGTCGGATAAATTCGAACATCCAGCCAGCGGTCCCACGGGGCATGGAAGAACTCGCCGTGGCTTGGCTCGCCCGTCCTCATAACGTGCTGGCAGCGATCGTAAAATTCAGTGCCCACGGCATCGGGGAAGATTTCCCAGATTACGCGCCCGATCATTTTGCTCGCCGGCAATCCGGCAAAGGCCGCGACCTTGTCGTTCGCGTGCGTGTAACGCCACTTACGATCCAGCGCGGAGAAGGCGTCGCTGATGCTGGCGAGAACGGTCTCGCGCTCTTCGATCAAATCGCGCACGGCGAACTGGTGGCGGCGCGCGCGTAAGGCCGCCTGCACCGCGCTGACCAGCGTCAGGCCGCGCAGGGGGCGCGCGAGGAACGTCACATTCGCGTTCGGCCCGAACAAATCCAGAATGCGATGGTGCGCCTCATCCGCCTCGCTCCCGCTCGTTAGAACGAGCAGCGGCAGATCGGACCACGGCGGTTGCGTGCGCAGGGTCTTTAGGAACTGTGAAATCTGCGCGCCCACAAACGCTTCTTCGGTGAGCAGCACGGCACCCGTCTGATCGCCGATGTGCTTGCCGAGGCGATCAGGCCGCTTGCAGATTTCGATGCGAATGTCCGCCCGCGTGAGCGTCTTCGTGGCGAGGGCTTCCTCCCGGTCTTTCGACATGAGAATGAGGACGGGCATGCCAGTTTTCTCAGCCGCCATCATCGTGGCGGAAGGATCGCTTTCTCGTTTGCCCAACAGCCTGTGGCGGCGGCGCGCCGGTGAAGTTGTCCGGGCAATGCGTGCACGCCGGGTCGCGGATGCCGGGGCGGCAGCTCGCGCTTTCCGGCCCGCCTTTTTCTTCATTAGCGCCGAGGATAGCGGGACGGCTTTGGAAGGCACGATTATTTTAGGTGCGAGAAGAACCTTGTTTGGTTGAAGCGAGAGACGATCCCATCAACTTTGCCCGATGCCTCCAGGACTCGAAACAAATCTCGTCGTCCCTGATCTCTGGCAACAGGAAGCAGTCCGCGCGCTCCGCGATGGAAAGGACGTTGTCGTGCAAGCGCCGACCGGTTCGGGCAAGACCTTCATCTTCGAGTTGCTCTACCCATCTCTCAAAGGGCAGGCGATTTTTACCGTGCCGACGCGGGCTCTCGCGAATGACAAGCTCGCGGAATGGCGCGCGCGCGGCTGGGATGTGGGCATCGCCACGGGCGATCTTGCGCTGAATCTCGGTGGGAAGGTTCTGGTGGCGACTTTGGAAACGCAGCGTGCCCGCTTTCTGCGGCGCGACGGTCCAAAGCTCCTCGTCGTCGACGAGTATCAAATGATCGCCGACCCGGTGCGCGGCGTGCATTACGAATTGGCCCTCGCTCTCGCGCCGCGAGAAACCCAGCTGCTTCTTCTCAGCGGCAGTGTGCAAAATCCGCAGGACGTCGTTGCGTGGTTTCAGCGCATCGGCCGCGACCCGGTGCTCATCTCGCACAACGAGCGGCCCGTTCCCCTGGAGGCAATAGACTTGCGCGTGATGCCCGAATCGCAATTCGTCCAGACGAAAAGTTTCTGGCCGCGCATGATCGGGAAAGCGCTTCGCGCGGACCTGGCACCGGTACTGGTCTTCGCGCCACGCCGCAACGCCAGCGAAGAGATGGCGCAAGCCATCGCCTCAGCGATCTCGCTGCGCGATCCGTTGTCGCTTTCGCCGGAACAGGAAATGCTCGCCGGCAAACGGTTGTCGAAACTTTTGCGCAGCCGCGTGGCTTATCATCATAGCGGATTAAGCTACGCCGTTCGCGCCGGCCTGATCGAGCCTCTTGCGAAAGCCGGCCAGTTGAATGTTGTCGTCGCGACGATGGGCCTCGCCGCCGGCATCAATTTCTCCATGCGCTCCGTTCTCATCACCGACACGCGTTACATGGCAGGAAATTTCGAGCGGCACGTGCAGCCTGATGAGCTTTTGCAGATGTTTGGCCGCGCCGGCCGCCGCGGGCTGGATGAAATCGGGTACGTTCTCATGCTGCCGGACATTCCGCGGCTCGGCGATGCTCGCGCGCGGCAATTGAAACGCGCAACGCAGGTGGATTGGCCGAGTCTCATCTGCGTCATGCAGGCCGCAGCTGATCGCGGCGAACAGCCTTTTGCCGCCGCGGTCGAGTTGAGTCGCTCGCTCTACAGCACGCAACAAGTTCCGACCGGTTCCGAGCATTCCCTTTTTACGGGTGAAAAGCCATGTGGCCTTTGGGTCGATGCCGAGCGGGCCCGCTTCGTCCGGCGGCCCATCATCGAAATGCTCAACTCTGCGAGTGAGTGGGAGGCGAAGTCGTCGTCGCCGGAAAATGTCTCGTTAGGCCGGTTATTCGTTCGCGAAAATGACTCCTGGGTCCGCGCGTTGACTCTGCCGCGCATGCTTGATGGCTGCGGCTTCGGCAATCTCTGCAAGCTGCGCGACAAAGGAATTTACGGCCGCGAGATTCCGCTCGCGACCGTTGTGGCCAATGGCGCCATTGCGCCGGTGAAATGGCTGAGAAAAAAGCTGTCTTCTGTAGTAGCGATCTGTGACCGCCGAATTGTATCTAGTTCCGACGAATCCGGCGGTCACAGACCGCAGCGACAATCTCTGACGAAAGAGCTCTTCGACAAGTGGGTCATTCCCTTGATTCCCGAAATCGCCGGTGGGGGAATCGCCGAGATTGTAACCCGCGGCGACACGATCTACGCGCGCATTGATTTTTCCGCAGTGCAAATAGCCTCAGTCGTTGATTCGCGCGGCTGCGCGCTGTTCAAACCGCCAGAACGCGAAGCCATCCCGATGGTTTGTCGCGCTTGCTCCGAATTGGAGCACGATCTCGCCGCGGTCATCACGAACTCGCCTGCCTACGCGTGGCGACAACTTGGTCTTGTCATTGAAGACGGAACGCCGACTCGGCGCGGCACTCTTTTTTCCTTCTTCCAGGCCGGCGAAGGCCTGGCCGTCGCTGCTGCGCTCGAAGATGAAACTTATCCGATCGACGAGCTCGTGTTCGATCTGGCGAACATACGGGCGGGTCCTCGTTTTGCCGGAGAAGATGCGCCGCTTGGAGGCCGGCTCGGTATTCTCTGCCAGCGGATTTATGGTCGCGCCGATCATCCTGGCTACCTGGAAATGGGAGTGCCCGCTCATTACGGCTCCGGTGCGTCGGAAGTCATCCGCGAATTGGTCGCCAGTCCATCGACTCGTTACCGAATGACGAACGAATCGCTCCGCTCCGGCGATATCGAGCGCGGGCTCATGGAATGGCGCAGCCTTCTCCGGCATATCGTCGGCGCACCGACGATGGAGTGGGATCGATGGCGCTCGTTACAAGAAGCGGCGGCCCATTTTATCGGAAGCACGACTTCGCCCGCCGCGGTGGAATTTCCGCCCCTGCTCGTGTCCCAACAGTCGCGGTCTCGTTTGCTCGCCGTGTAGATCCGTCCGCTTTGTTGTTCGCGCAACGGCAACTCAGGGCATCGTCTTGTAAGTATTTGAAGTATCCGGCTGACGCGGCATTTGAGGCATAGTCCGCGGGACAGGCGTCGGCTTTGCGTTCGCGACCTTCTTTTTCGCCTTTTTGCCGCCGAGGCTCACGTTGTTATCGTCCGCAATCTTGTCCCAAGTCTGTCCCTGCATCTTGAGCCTGACGATTTGATCGAAGCTATTGCCTGCAGCGCTGGCGATGGCATGTGCGATGTAGAGATCGCCGTAACTCAGACCCGTGCTGGCTTTTTCTTTCGCCAGCGCCGCGACCGGAATATGCGTGCTTGCCGAGATCGACTTTAATACACGCTCTGGGCCGCCCGGCTTTTGTGCATCGGCGTTAACACTTCTTATCATCTGACTGATCGACGCGGTTTGTGTCCAGGCCGCGGTCGCACAGAAAAAAATTACCAGGGTGAGGAAAATGTTCTTTGTTTTCATAGGCTGAAGGGATGAGGCGTCAGAAGCCAACGTGATTCCCGCGACCGGATTTGTCGAGAAGCTTCCTGTCGCGGGGCACTATGGTACTATCTGAAGGGAATCGCACGTAGCGTGATTCCCCATCGACGTTTTGTGATCGCATGCTATCGCTTGGAAGATGTCGCAGCCCGAACCACCGGCGGCACTCGACTACCGGATGCCCGCGGAATGGGAGCCGCATGCCGCGACCTGGCTTTCGTGGCCGCGGCGTGAGGGGATCAGTTTTCCGAATGCTTTCGACCGAGTGGTACCCACCCTTCGGCAAATGGTGGAAACGCTTCTTACTTCCGAGCCTGTTTGCATCAACGTGTGCAACGGCGCGCACGAAGCGGAAGCGCTCGAAGCACTGGCAGGTTTGCCGCTCGACCGGCTCACCTTTCATCGTATTCCGACAAACGAACCGTGGTGCCGCGATCACGGTCCGATTTTCTTGACGCGCGACAAGGAGCCGCGGCTGGCCATTGTCGATTGGGACTACAACGCATGGGGTGGCAAATATCCGCCATGTGATTTCGACGAAGTCGTTCCGACTCGGGTAGGCGAGATTCTCGGTGTGCCGGTTTTTTATCCGCGCATGATTCTCGAAGGCGGTTCGATCGATGTGAATGGCGCCGGAGCATTGCTCACTTCCGAATCCTGTCTCTTGAATGCGAATCGAAATCCTGCTCTCGGCCGCGCCGAGATCGAGCAGCGGTTGCGCGATTATCTCGGCGTCACAGAAATTCTTTGGCTGGGAGACGGCATCGAGGGCGATGACACAGATGGTCACGTCGATGATTTGGCGCGCTTTGTCCGCGAGCGCACCGTCGTCACCGTTGTCGAAGAGAATCGTGACGACCCGAATCACAAACCGCTCCAGGAAAATCTGGCGCGGTTGCGAGGCCTGAAGGTTAGTGGCATGCCGCTCGAAGTGGTAACCTTGCCGATGCCGGCAAGGATCGTGCGCGAGGACCAACGGTTACCTGCCAGTTACGCCAACTTCTACATCGCCAACCAAAGCGTTCTGCTCCCGACATTCGCCGACCCGAACGATGCCGTCGCCGAAACGACGCTCCAGAAAGTTTTCCCCACACGCAAGATCGTGCCGATCGATTGCACGGAATTAATCTGGGGTCTGGGCGCGTTTCACTGCCTGACGCAACAACAGCCGGCGATTGGCCGAATCGCCGGGGCCGGAATGACAGGTCCACGACGACAAGATCAGTCGGCAAGCGGCGCAGGCTTATAGCCGCTTTTCAGGATTGCATCGTGCAAGTCCGGCGCGTGCGTCTTGCGTGCGTCAAACGTGACAATCACGCGTTCTCGCGCGAGATCGACCTTTATGTTTTGGACGCCCGGGATGCGCATGAGCGGCTCCCGCAATTTAGCTACGCACTCGTGGCAATCTTCGCCCTCGGTGGCGATTTCGATCGTCTCCAAGATCGGGTGGTCCGCACGTTCCAAGTTATGAGGGTCAGCTGGGTCCATATATCTAGTCTACGCGCTTCGGGGCAACGGTGGTCGCCTTTCGCAAGATCGGTTCGAGCACACGCCAGACGTTTTCAGCCACAACGCGCTGGCCTGCCGCATTGGGATGAACCCGGTCCAACTGATTTAGCTCGGGATCGCCGCCAACCCCTTCCAGTAGATACGGAATGAGCGCCGCGTGATTCTTTTCTGCCAACGCCCCAAACACTTCGCCGAACGCCCGGACGTACCCGTCGCTCGAAGCGAGAGGCAGCTGCATGCCGGCAATGATAATCGAAACGTTCGGATGGCGTGTGCGCGTTTGATCGATGATCGCTTGGAGATTCGATCGCATTTGGTCGATGGCCAGCCCGCGAAATGCATCGTTGATCCCCAGCGCGAGAATCAGGACATCGATTTTCTTTCCGCGAAGAAGCGGCTGCAAACGGCGCAGCCCTCCCGCTGTAGTGTCGCCGCTCGATCCCGCATTGATCACCTCGAACTGATAATTCGCGCTCCGCATCTTTTCGGCGATTAAGGCCGGATACGCTTCCTTGCGAGACAGGCCGTAGCCTGCGGTCAAACTATCTCCGAGCGCCAGGATGGTGATCATCTTGGAAACATCGTGTTTTGCGGCCTGCGCGGATTGAAGGTGGAAGAGTCCAAGGGCTGCAGCGATCGCGCATTGGCTGATGAACGAAACGATCTTCACAAAAACTTTTGACGGTATCGCCGCGTATCCGTTTCAAAAGGAAATTCCCAGCAAGCATCGTTGAGAGCGCCGCAACAAGACCCAGTTTCGCAGTTGCGTTCCAGATTCGCCGCAATTAGTAACTTACCCGGTCTGCAACGGGCTTCTCCCAACTTCAACCATCCCTTTCTATGGCAAATTATGGCATTAACGGCTTCGGCCGCATCGGACGCAACGTTTTGCGCGCCATGGAGCAAAGCGACGTCAAGCGCATCGCGGCCATCAACGACCTCACCGACACGCTCACTCTCGCGCACTTGCTGAAGTGGGATTCAGTCCATGGCAAGTTTGACGGCGAGATCGGTCATGACGCGCAAAACATCATTGTGCGCGGTCACAAGATTAAAGTTCTGAAGGAACGCGACCCGGGGAGTCTCCCGTGGAAAGACCTAGGCGTGGATGTCGTCCTGGAGTCCACCGGCTTTTTCACCAGCCGCGACAAAGCGCAGCTGCATTTGACGAAGGGCGGCGCCAAACGCGTTCTTATCAGCGCGCCGGCCAAGAACCCTGACGTGACGCTCTGCCTGGGCGTGAACGACGAGGCATACGATGCCGAAAAGCATTCCATCATCTCAAACGCAAGCTGCACCACGAACTGTCTCGCCTCGATGGCGAAGGTGTTGCACGACAATTTCGGGATCGTGAACGGCTTTATGAGCACGATCCACAGCTACACGAATGATCAGCGCATTCTCGATCTGCCCCATGAAGATTTGCGTCGCGCGCGCGCGGCCGCTGTGAGCATCATTCCGTCGAGCACGGGCGCGGCGAAGGCGATCGGCGAAGTGATTCCCGCCTTGAACGGCAAGCTGAACGGAGGCGCGTTTCGCGTCCCCACGCCCGACGGTTCGGTGACCGATTTCACCGCAATCCTGGAGAAGGATGCGACGGTCGATTCCATCAACACCGCCTTTAAAGAGGCGGCGGCGAGCAAGCGTTACAAAAATATTCTCGAGTACAGCGATGAGCCGCTCGTCTCGATCGACATCGTCGGCAACCCGCACTCCTGCATTTTCGACAGCAAACTCACCATGACGCACGGCGGCAAATTCGTGAAGATCGTCGGCTGGTACGATAACGAATGGGGTTACAGCAATCGCTGCGTGCAAATGCTGGAGCTGCTCGGACGATAGGGACGCGCGAGAAAACCTGACAGAGTTACAGGATGAACTGGATTTCCAGAAATCTTTAATCCTGTGGATTTTGTTAATTCTGTCTGTTTTATCTTGGCGATAGAACGCTGCGTCCGATGAACAAACTCACCGTTCGCGATCTCGACGTCCGCGGGCAGCGGGTCCTTGTCCGCGTCGATTTCAATGTGCCAACTGAAGAGCGCGACGGACACACCGCGATCACCGATGACACTCGCGTCCGCGAAAGCCTCCCCACGATCAATTATCTCCGCGAACACGGCGCGAAGACAATCCTGATGGCACACTTCGGCCGGCCGAAAGGGAAACCGGTCGAGAAATACTCGCTGCGACCAATCGGCGATTATTTGCACACGCTGATCAATCATCCAGTCGCTTTTAGTCACGACACGATCGGGGAGATCCCGGAAGAGATCGTCAGTCACATGAAGGAGGGTGACGTCACGTTGCTCGAGAACGTCCGTTTTCATCCCGGAGAAGAGGCGAACGATCCCCAATTTGCCGAGACCCTGGCAAGACTCGGCGATCTCTATGTGAACGACGCGTTCGGCGCGGCCCATCGCGCGCATGCCAGCACGGTCGGTATCACGAGGTTCGTGAAGCAATCCGCCATGGGTTTCCTGATGGAGAAAGAGATCCAATTTCTTTCCCACGAGCTCGCCAAGCCGGCGAAGCCGTTCGTTGTTATCCTCGGCGGGTCGAAAGTCTCGGATAAGATTGGCGTGATCAAGGCGCTCATGGAAAAGGCCGACGCGATTTTGATCGGTGGAGCGATGGCCAACACATTTTGGAAGGCGCAGGGAGTCCCCATCGGGAGCAGCCGCGTGGAAGTCGACAAACTCGATCTCGCGCGGGAGATCCTGGACTTGGCGAAGAAAAAAGGAGTTCGGTTTTTGCTGCCGGTGGATGCGCTGGAAGCGCAGAAGATCGAACCCGGCGCCACGGCCCGGAACACCAGCCGGGTCACGCCGACACACGGGATCACTGACGGTTGGCAGGCCGTCGATATCGGTCACGCGACGATCAGTCTCTACGAAGACGAAATCGCGAAGGCGAAAACGATTCTCTGGAACGGCCCGGTCGGGATATTCGAGATTCCTGCTTTCGCGATCGGCACGATCGCGATAGCGGAAGCGCTCGCGCGCTCCAAGGCGGCGACCATCATCGGTGGCGGCGATTCCGTCACAGCGGTGAAGCAGGCGGGACTTGCCGACAAGATGACTTTCATTTCCACGGGCGGCGGCGCATCGCTTGAATTAATCGAGGGGAAAGAGCTTCCCGGGATCGGCGCCCTGAGTGACCGTTCGTAGATGCGTTAAGAATGGCCTGGACGCGAAGGTGGAGCGCACGATCCACTAAGCCGCACCTTGACGAAACAAGTCTCTAACAATTTCCTCTGCGTTGCCATCGCTCTGGTGGCGCTGGTCGCAACCAGCGCGCTTTTGCACGCTCTTTTCCCGCCCGCGATTCCGGCAGGCGTAGTGGCAAAACTGAATTTCTTCACCGAGCACAAAGACGAGTTCGATACGCTTTTTCTCGGCACGAGTCGCTTTAATTACGCGGTCTCGCCTGAAATCTTCGACCGGATCACGCGTGAAAGCGGACTGCCGACGCGCACCTTCAATTTCGGCGTGGATGGAATGCATCCGCCGGAAAATTTCTATGTTCTCGAACAAATCCTCAAGGCGAAGCCACGAAAGCTGAAATGGGTTTTCATCGAGGTTTCAGACATCCAGGTGAAATGGACCGATAACGTGCTCGGAACCCAGCGTCTCGTTTACTGGCACGATTGGTCGCGCACGGCGTTGACATTGAAAAAGGCGCTCGATCCGCGTGGCAATGCGCAGTGGTATATCAAACTCGCGCGGTTTTGGCTGGCGCGGCGCGATTTTGCGACAAATCTCGCGTTGTTCGCAAAGCAGTTCAGCAATGTAGGCAGGGTGGCCGATTTCTTTTCAGCCCAGAATTCCAAGAGCGCCTCCGAAGTTGCCGTGGAGCTGGGCCCAAAACGTGATGGATACCGGCTGGCGGGGGATGCGATGTCGGCGGACCGTGCCGCGCATTTCAAGGAAAGGTTGGCGCGAGAAGTCGCTGATGCGCGTTCGAAATCTATCGATCCGTACGCGGACCGGGCCTATCGCGAGGCCGCCGCGCAGATTCGGCAGGTTGGAGCTTCCACGATCTTTGTGGTGACGCCAGTGATCTGGCAATCGCCCATTCGGTTCCCGCGATCTCCGCCGCCGGGACCGCTGCTCTCATTCAACGATAGTAAAACCTACCCTCAATTGTACGACACCCGCGTCCGCATCGATGATGGCCATTTGACCAGGCAAGGTTCGCAGGCCTTTACCGATATTCTCGCGCACGAGTTCATTCGGACCGTCCGTCCTGTCGTTGATAAACCATGAATTCGAGTGCTCTCGCCGGCGTTGCCGCATTTTTTGCACCTGCCGAAAAGTTCACCGGGATCCTCGCCGAAGATTTCTTGAGGAACACGCGCTAACCCCGAAGCCTCATGCTTTTCGTTGAGTTCAGATTCTTCTGGTTCTTCCTTGCGGTCTTCGCGGTTTACTGGTCGCTGCGCCGGAACGATTCCCGAAAAATCTGGCTCCTGATCTGCAGCTACATTTTCTACGCGGCCTGGAATTGGAAATTCCTCTTCCTGCTCATGGGGTCGAGTGCACTCGATTATTTCGTTGGCATGATGCTAGCTCGGACGAAAAATCCGCGAAGGCGGCGCGGCTGGCTGACCCTCAGCTTGTGCGCCAATCTCGGCACGATTGCGCTCTTCAAGTACTATAACTTCTTCGTATCCTCCTCCGCCGCTTTCCTCGCCTGGCTCGGCCTGCCGGCGAGCGTGCACACGCTAAACATCATTATTCCGGTGGGCGTGAGTTTCTACACGTTTCATTCGATGAGTTACACGATCGACGTGTATCGCGGAAAGATGCGCGCTGTTTCAAATATCCTCGATGTCGCATGCTTCATCGGATTCTTTCCGCAAATGGTTGCCGGTCCGATCGTCCGCGCGTTCGCGTTTCTACCGCAGCTCGAATCGCCGCGGAAATTTTCCGATGTGGATGTGCGCGGCGCGCTCGTCTTGTTCCTGACCGGTTTCATCAAGAAAGCGTGCATCGCCGATACCGCCGCGCCTTTCGCCGACCGCTATTTTGCCGCGCCGTCGAACTTTACGGCCGCGAGCGCGTGGGTCGGCGTGCTCTTTTACGCAATCCAGATCTACTGCGATTTCTCCGGCTATACCGATATGGCGATCGCCTGTGCGCGGTTGCTCGGTTACGAGCTGACGATCAATTTTCGATTCCCGTACTTCGCCCAGAGCATCTCGGATTTCTGGCATCGCTGGCACATCAGCCTCTCGAGTTGGCTCCGCGATTATCTCTACATCCCGCTGGGCGGAAATCGCGGACCCCGCTGGTTTATTTATCGCAACATCATGATCACCATGCTGCTCGGCGGTTTGTGGCACGGCGGCGCGTGGACCTTTGTGATCTGGGGTGCGCTGCACGGAGTCGCGCTGGTCGTCCATCGGGAATGGGTGCGGCTGACCGAGCACCGGCCGCAGGCGCAATTAATCATTCGCTGGCTCGCCTGGCCGCTGACCATTTATTGGGTCTGCGTTGCCTGGATATTTTTCCGTGCGGTTGATTTGCAGCACGCGTTTCCGGCATTGCGAAGCTTCGTCCTTTTTCGGAGTCCGGGCACGGAGGATCTCGGTACGTGGATGCTTTGGGTCGTGGTGGGGCTCGCCGTCGTGCATTGGCTGAACTCGCTCGGCAGGTTTTCGGAATGGTGGCGTCCCATCCCGGCTCCGCTTTTCGCAGCCGGATACGGTTGCGCCGCGGCGGTGGTACTCTTATTTATTCCGCCTCGCTACACGCCGTTTATTTATTTTCAGTTCTGATTACAGCAACAGGTAGGGACGCTTCTCCGAAGCGTCCGACTTGTTACGCCCGCTCGCGTGTGCATGAATAGTCGGACGCCCCGGAGGTACATTCCTACCAGCTGAAAATCCCATGCGTAAAAAAATCATCGCTGCCAATTGGAAGATGAACATGACCCAGAGTGAGGCGGCGGACTTCGTCGCCACCTTCCTCCTGGAGATCGGCGAGTCCACCGAGGTGGAAGTCGTGATCCTTCCGCCCTTCACCGCGATCGCTGCGGTAAACGGCGCGCTCGACCAGGCGCAACATATCAAGGTCGGCGCGCAGAATATGCATTGGGAACGCTCGGGCGCTTTCACTGGCGAAATCAGTCCGGCAATGCTGCGCGATCTGTTCGTCCGTTACGTTGTGCTCGGGCACAGTGAGCGGCGGACCCTTTTCGGAGAGACGGATGAAATCGTGAACCGCAAAGTGCGCGCCGCGCATGAAGCCATGTTGCGTCCCATTGTTTGCGTGGGCGAAACGCTCGAGCAACGGGAGCGTGGCGACGTTGAGAAGGTATTAGGAACGCAACTCAGAGGCGGTCTCGCTAGGTTGGGCGCCAAGGAATTGCACGAGACGGTCATTGCCTACGAACCGGTTTGGGCGATCGGAACGGGCAAGACCGCGACTGCGGAACAAGCGCAGGAAGCGCACGCGTTCATCCGCCGTACGCTCGGAGAAATTTCCGACGACGCCACGGCCGATAAGATTCGGATTCAGTACGGCGGAAGCGTGAAGCCGGACAACGCCCGCACGCTCATGACGCAACCAGACATCGATGGCGCACTCGTCGGTGGCGCGAGCCTCGATCCGCGCAGCTTCGCGCAAATCGTCCAAGGCGCGCAGGAAGAGTAGCAATGCTACAGAAGAACACCTTTCGGCAGTTGATAAATTTCTACGTAGCCGACGCTCGTCGTGTTGTTTATGCCGCGCCCGGTGGCGGCGCAAGGATCGGCCGGAAGTATTCGGAGCACCGCTGATTCCTTCGGGTTCATCGGGGCAGCGTCGCTCGCTTGAATTTCAGCTTGGTCCGAGCTCGAACTCCAATCGTCGTTTGAATCAAGCATCGCCCCCTTGCCGTCGTGAAGCTCGAGTGTCGGATCCGCGAGAAGATTCGGAACATTCGAAGTCGCAAGTGAAGGTCCGATCCATCCGGTCAAAACGCGCCAGTTTAACGTCGTGGCCTTCGAATCTGGGAGGACCTTTGTGCCCCGATAGACGTTTCCCAGCGCGGGGAGTCGGGGCGTTATCTACTTCTTGATCTCAAGATAAGTCCGCGCCTGCACTTTCCCAGTGCCGGGCTGGATCTCCTCGATCCGCATTTGTTTCAAAAACCAGCGGCCTTCGATCTTCTGCGCAGAGACGACCTCGAAGCGCTTGGCGAGCTGGCCGTTCCAATCGTAGCCCTCCATCCGCATGAGCGCGCCGCCGCTTTTGTCCACCCAGAGAAACACATTCGAGTATTGCGACTGCCGCGAAGGCGCCTTCAATTCCACCTTCCAACAATTGCGCGTGCGAATTGTGTCATCCCCAGTCACGCGGGCGTTCTGCCAGTAAAGAAATTTCAGCGCGAGGTCCTCGTAGCTGACACCGGTGCCGCGCACTTTGTGATCGAATTGCGCCGGTGTGATTTTCTCCACGCCGCTCCGGGTCACCTCCTCGAGCCGCGAATCGTTTTCACCCAGGCGCAGTTGCAGCGCTTCGTCGGGATTTGAGAACGTGTAACGAATCACCGGCCCGGTCTGAGTGAGACGAAATGGAACCACTTTCTCGTTCTCACGCAGTTGCCCTTGCAGGTCGATCTGCTGCTGCGCCTGCTGAAGGCGAACCGACGTAAGGATCTCTTTTGCCGACGGCAACGGCGCGCTCGCCCCCAATGCCATCATTGCAATCAGAAGACAGGGGGCGATCTCTTTGCGCATCGTAAAGAAGCTTTAAGTGTTAAGGGTTACGCTTTAAGTGAAGCCGAATAGCGCGTCAGCTTTTTAAAGCTTAAGACTCAAAGCCTAACACTCTCCAATGGATCAGGTCATTTTTCATCTCATTAACGAACGATGGACGAGTCCCGCGCTCGACTTGTTCATGGCCGCAATCAGCAATGTCGAAATCTGGAAGCCGGTGCTCATTGGTCTGGGCCTTTATGCGCTGCTTTTCATGGGATTTAAGGGCCGCGCATTTGTTTTTTGCCTGCTTCTGACCCTGATTATCTCCGAACAATTTTTCGTTCGCACTTTGAAGAGCGCGATTGATCGTCGCCGACCGAAGCAGGTTCAAAAGGTGCGGATGGTTCAGCTCGAACGAACGCGTCCCGAATTCATGACGCTCTTCCAGAAGCCCACCATTCGATTTTCCGATCAGACCGATCACACCAAATCCGGACCCTCGTTTCCCTCAGGCCACGTGACGGACAACGTGATCATCGCCACGATTTGCACGCTCTTCTTCCGTCGGTGGGGCTGGCTTTATTTTTTGGTTGCGGCGGCGATCGGTTATTCGCGAATCTACTTGGGCGCCCACTGGCCGAGTGATGTGATCGCGACCGCGTTCATGGCGCTGGGCCAGGCACTCCTCATGGCCGCTCTGCTGGAATTTCTCTGGAGACGATGCGGGCCGCGGTGGGTGCCACGACTTTTCGCGCGTCATCCCAGTTTGCGCGGCCAAGCGACCTCATGAGTAACACGAGAGCGGTTTGGTTCTTCATCCTCGGCCTGACCGCGATACGCCTTACGCTTCTCGGCACGACCGATCTCGAGTTCGATGAGGCGCATTACTGGATGTGGTCGGAGCGCCTGGCGCCGTCCTACTTCAGCAAAGGACCTGGAATCGCCTTCGCGATCCGGGCCAGCACCGCGATTTTCGGCGCGACCGAATTCGGAGTCCGCTTCTGGAGTCCGATCCTCGGCGCGGGCACCAGCTTGCTGGTTTACTATTTCACGCGACGCCTTTTCAACGCGACGGCGGGATTCTGGGCCGTGCTCGCGCTCAACGCGCTCCCGATTTTCAACATCGGCAATCTCGTCATGACGATCGATCCGCTCTCGATTTTTTTCTGGACGGCGGCTATGTACACATTCTGGCTGGCCCTCGAGCGAAGTCTGAATTTTTCCTGGCTCTGGCCGGTGACCGGCCTGCTCGTCGGGATCGGGTTTCTTTGCAAATACACGAACGCCTTCGAGCTCGTTTCCATCCTGCTCGTGCTCGCGCTCGCCCCGCGGCTGCGCCGGGAATTCAAGCGGCCCGGCCTCTATTTTCTCCTCGCCATCTTCGTACTCTGCACGCTGCCGCCGATTATCTGGAATGCGCAACACACCTGGATCACCCTGGCGCATTTGCGTTCGCGAGGAAGCCTGGATCACTCAATCGGCTTTCATCCGCGCGAACTGCTCGGATTTCTCGCCGCACATTTTTTCTTCTTTTCGCCGCTGCTTTTTCTAGGCGTCGCCTGGGCTGTCATCGCGAATTGGCGCCGCGCGCGCCAGCAATTCAAAGTGCTCTTTCTTGTTTGGTTTGGTCTGCCCGTCTTCGCGTTTTATCTTCTGATGTCGGTCAACAAGCAGGCTGCGCCGAACTGGGACGTGCTAGCATTCGTCAGCTTCGGCGTGCTGGCGGCCGCCTATTGGCACGAGCGCCTGATCGCGAGCGGGGGGTTGAGGCGGTTTCTCGCCCTGGCGATCCTGGTCGGACTCGGCATGAGCCTCCTCGCGCTCGATACCGATATCCTGCGGAGCATGGGCGTGCGGATTCCTCGACGCGATCCCGCGGATCGAGTCCGCGGCTGGAAATCGGCCGCTCGCGCCGTGGAAAAATTACGCGCCGAGCTCGAACCACAACTGGGAGAGCGGCTTTTCCTGATCGCCGATCAACGCGATCGTGCTTCGGAGTTATCATTTTATCTGCGCGACAAGCGCGTGGAGGGTCCCGGGCACCCGCCTGTATACATCGTCGAGTCGCAGGACATTTTGAACCAGTTCTCCTTCTGGCCGCGCTACGATGAATTTGTCGAAGCGCCGCCGAATGTCCCGCAGCCGGACGGCGAGGTTTACACGGAGGAAAGCGGAATCAATTTGTTCGAAGGGCGCAGTGCCCTTTATGTCCAGAACTCGCGGACAGGCGATCTTCCCCACAATATTCGCGCTGCGTTTCAGTCCACGGAAAAAGTTGCCACCGTCGAGGTCCGCCGTTTCGGTGCCAAAGTGCGCGAATGGGAAATTTTTCTTTGCCGGAATTATCGGATTTTGCCGCTATGAACGATGCTGATTCGCTGGCAGTTTCGGTCGTCGTGCCGTTATTTAACGAGGAAGAGAATGTTCCGATTCTGCAATTCGAGCTCACGGCTGCGCTGACCGGGCTCGATTACGAAATCATCTTCGTGGACGATGGATCCAGCGATCACACCGTGGAGCGGATTGCGCTTGCGCCGGGAATCCGGGTGCTGCGATTCGAAAAAAACGCCGGACAGAGCGCAGCGCTCTATGCCGGTTTGCACAGCGCGCGCGGACGAACCGCGGTGCTCATCGATGGCGACTTGCAGAACGATCCCGCCGATATTCCCAGGTTGCTCGCGGAGATCGAGCGCGGCGCCGATCTGGTTTGCGGCTATCGCGCGCAACGGAAGGACACGTTTATTAAGCGGGTTACGAGTCGCGTCGCCAATTTTGTCCGCAGCAGATTCACGAAGGATGGCGTTCGCGATACGGGATGCACGTTGAAAGCGATGGGTCGCGAATGCATCGGCGCGCTGCTTCCGTTCAAAGGGATGCATCGGTTTATTCCCGCGCTGGTGAAGGGCGCGGGGTATCGGCTGGTCGAGATTCCCGTGAATCATCGCCCGCGAAAATTTGGCCAGAGCAAATACGGCCTGGGCAATCGCGCCATTCGCGCCACCGTGGATATGTTCGGTGTGCGCTGGCTCCTTTCCCGTCGGCTCAACTATAAGGTACGCGATTAGGTTCCACGCTCCATTAAGACTCTGAGGGGAACTTCAGTAACGCTCCACTTTGATCCCGCGCTTCGCGAGTTGCACCTGAAGACTGTCGGGACCGGCCAGGTGAGCGGCGCCGACCGCGATTTGCTGGACGCCTGAGCCTTTCAGAATCTCGGCGATTTTTTCACTCCAGGCGATATTGCGCTGAACGAGAAATTTCTCGTACACCGCGGGTGCTTCCTTCTTAAACTCGTTCACGAGAATGTTGCCGATTGTCTCGTTATCGCCATCAATCCAGGCCTTGGCTAGTTTTTCGAGTTGAGCCATTCCCTTCTCCGCGTCGCCAAGGGTTTCCTCGAGGAAAGCGATCTGTTCGGCCTCAGGCAGTTCGGCGAAAAATCGAACCTGCTCCTCCGCCGTCTCGAATCCGTAGATTTTGTCGCCCTCCTTCTCCGCCTGCGCCTTGAGGAGCCGGTCAATCCCGGCGTTCGGATCGTAGCCGGCTTTTTGCAACGGCAGCACGGCGAACATCAGAGCGGCCATCCACGGCTTCATCGGCTCAAGACTCGCGAGCGGAACTCCGTAAGTGGCCGCGAGCTTGGCTAACTTTTCCTGCTGTCTGGCGTTCAGCTTGCTCGAGAGCGTTTTTTCCCGATCAATGCCGTACTGCGCGATTATCGGTGCGACGCTCGCTTGATCATCAATATCGGCCACTTCCAGCCAGAGCTCGCTGCTTTCGCTCACGGTCTTCTTCACCTTGGAGGCATCCCATTCCGTCTCATGCCGGAGCAGGTGCATGGTACCGATCAAATAAATGGTCGAATCCTTGTCCCGGATCACCCACATGGCGGGTTCGGCCCTCGCGGCCACGGCAAGTATGATTGGCGCGGTGAGGGCGCCGAGCAGCCATCGGCGCGCGCATCGCCAATGGGAAGTAATCACGAGATGGTTCATGGTAAATTCTGAGCCTTAGGTTATCCGACTCTTTAGACAAGTGAAGCAAGTGCGAGGCCCAGCCGGATTCACCTTTCTCCGCGATGCGAAATCAGCGGCTTTCCTCGATGCCAAATCACGCTTGTCATCCCAAGCGCTCAAGATAAGCTTTCGCTCCCAATCGGGAATCGCGCATGTCCCTAGCCAGTCTACTTTCCGCCGACCAAATCATCCCCGAGATGAAGGCCACGGAGCGTTGGTCGGCTATCGTCGAGCTGATCGACCTCCTTGTCGGCCTGGGCAAAATCAAGACCGAGGACCGCGAAAGTATTCTGGCGTCATTGAAACAGCGCGAGGAAACGATGAGCACCGGCATCGGTTTCGGGATCGCCATTCCGCACGCCTCTTCCGATCGGATCGACGAAGTCGTTGCGTCCTTCGGCCGCTCTTCGCAAGGGATTGAGTTCGACGCGCTCGATAACGCGCCGGTGAAATTCGTCGTGCTGTTTATCGTACCGAAGAATCAATTTCAAACCCATCTGCGTACTCTCGCTTCGATCGCAAAGTTTTTGAACGACCGAAGCATTCGCGAAAGCCTCGCTACCGCTCAGTCGGCCGACGAGATTCTTGCGATCTTTCGCGACCGTTCACAAAAATAACGGCGGATGGAAACCTTCCAGGCGCTTCTCACGCAGAAGCTGGCGGAAGCGCTGACTGCGGCTGATTTGCCGCAAGCCGGTGCGGTCACGCCGGCGACCGATGCGCGTTTCGGCGATTATCAAACCAACGCTGCACTCGTTCTCGCCAAACAGCTGGGTCAGGATCCGCGCGCGCTGGCGCAGAAAATTGTCGACCATCTCGCGGTCAGCGAATGGTGTGATCCACCGACGATCGCTGGTGCCGGCTTTATTAACCTGACGCTTCGGACGGCGACCATCGCCGCCCAAACCGCAGGGTTGCTGCGCGACGAAGGGCTCGGCGTCGAAAAGGCCGCCACGCCCAAACGCATCGTGATCGATTTTGGTTCGCCGAACGTGGCGAAGCCGATGCACGTCGGACATATTCGCAGCACCGTGCTGGGCGACGCGCTCGCGCGAATCGCTTCATTTCTCGGCCACGACGTCATCCGCGACAATCATATCGGTGATTGGGGCACTCAATTCGGGATGGTGATTTACGGTTGGAAGAATCTGCTCGATCGCGCGGCGCTCGAGCGTGATCCGATCGCGGAGCTGGTTCGCATTTACAAAGGAGCGAACGACCGCGCCACAGCGGATTCCGCCGTGCGCGAGGCGTGCCGGGAGGAGTTGGTGAAATTGCAGGCGGGCGACGCGGAAAACTTCGCCATCTGGACGGAATGCGTCGCGCTTTCCCTGCGTGAATTCGAGGTTGCCTACAAGATCCTCGACATCCATTACGACATCCAGCGCGGCGAGAGTTTTTACAACGATCGGTTGGCTGGTGTCGTCGAGCGTTTGCTGAAATCGGGTCTAGCGGAGATTAGCGAAGGCGCGGTTTGTGTTTTCTTCCGGGATATTCCGGAACTTGCCGACAAGCCATGCATCATCCGAAAGAGCGACGGGGGTTACAACTACGCGACGACCGACATCGCAACTGTCGACTACCGCATCAACGATTTAAAGGCGGACACCGTCTGGATCGTGACAGGGGCGCCGCAGCAATTGCATTTCCGGCAAATCTTCGAAATTGCGTGGCGTGAAGGTTACCGCGCCGATTTTCGGCACATCACGCATGGGAGCATTCTCGGTGACGACCGCAAGCTGATGAAGACGCGGTCTGGCGAAAACGTTGCGCTGCGCGACGTGCTCGAGGAAGCGATCGGCCGGGCGCGCAAGATCGTGGACGAGAAAAACCCGGATTTGCCGGAGGCCGAGCGGCAGGCCGTCGCGAAAATCATCGGCATCGGTGCGGTGAAGTACGCGGACCTATCCCAATATCGGATGACGGATTACATTTTCTCCTGGGACCGAATGCTGTCGTTCCAAGGCAACACGGCGCCATATTTGCAAAACGCGTACGTTCGCATCCGGTCGATCTTCCGAAAAGCGGGCGAAGAGTTTGTCCCTGCGAAGGAACTCGTGCTAGTCGCACCCGAAGAAAGAAATCTCGCCACACGACTCTGTCAGTTTGGTGAAATCGTTCCGACTGTTTTGAACGATTTTCGGCCGAACGTTCTGGCGAATTATCTCTTCGAGCTGGCCAACAGCTTCCACGCCTTTTACGAAGCCTGCCCCGTCCTGAAATCAACAGAGCCGGCGCGAAGCTCGCGTCTCGCGCTCTGCGAGCTGACGGCGCGCATTCTTCATCGCGGCTTGGATCTTCTAGGCATTGCGGTGCCGGAGAAGATGTAGCTCTTGTCATTCCGAGCGCAGTCGAGGAATCTCTCGCTGTCCGATCTGCGCGACGAAGCAGAACAGCGAAAGATTCCTCGACTCCGCTGCGCTCCGCTCGGAATGACAAGAAAGCTCTGCTTAGCATGACCACGCAGCATCCGCGCATTCCCACTTCGACCTACCGGTTGCAATTTAACCGGCAGTTCACCTTTGCGCAGGCGCGTGAAATTGTGCCGTATCTGAATGCGCTCGGCATCAGCGATTGCTATGCGTCGCCCTATTTCCAGGCGCGCGCGGAAAGCCTGCATGGTTACGACATCACCGATCACAACAAGCTGAATGCCGCGATCGGGTCGCGCGCGGAGTACGATGCCTGGATCGCCGACCTCCATGCGCACGGCATGGGGCAGATCGTCGATTTCGTCCCGAACCACATGGGTATCGGCGAACCGCTCAATCAATGGTGGATGGACGTTCTCGAAAACGGCTCCAGTTCCCTCTACGCACCGTATTTCGACATCCAATGGAAGCCGCTCAAATCCGATCTTCAGGACAAGGTCTTGCTCCCGATCCTGGGCGATCAATACGGACGCGTGCTGGAGCGCGGCGAATTGCAGGTGCACTTCGACACAGGCGCCTTTTTTCTCCGCTATTACGATCACGAATTCCCGATCGCGCCCGGCACCTATCGGCACATCCTCGAGCTCGCGCTCGAAAAGCTGGCGCCCTTCAAGAGCGAAGACTTTTACGCGGAATTCCAGAGCATCATTACCGCACTGGAATACCTTCCGCGTCGCACGGAAACTAGTCCTGAACGCATCGCGGAACGCACGCGCGAGAAAGAGATCATCAAGCGCCGGCTCGAGCGGCGCTGCCAGGATGCGCCGCAAGTGCAGGCCGCGGTCGCGCAGGCCGTCACACAAATCAACGGTACGCTGGGTGAACCGAGGAGTTTCGATGCGCTCGATCTCCTGCTTAACGACCAATCTTATCGTCTCGCCTTCTGGCGCGTGGCTGCGGAGGAAATCAACTATCGGCGTTTTTTTGACGTCAACGATCTCGCCGCGATCCGGATGGAACTGCCCGAGGTCTTTGATGCGACGCATCGTTTGCTGCTCGAGCTCATTGGCGCGGGCGCCGTCACGGGTGTGCGAGTGGACCACCCTGATGGACTCTATTTGCCGAAGGAGTATTTCGAAAAATTGCAGCGCCGTTGCGCGGCTGCGCTGGGCATTTCTCTCCCGGAAGATGGGCGCGCAATTTACCTTCTGGTCGAGAAAATCTTGTCGGGCAACGAAACGCTGCCGAAAGATTGGCCGATCCACGGCACCACCGGTTACGAATTCGGCAAGCTGGTCGCGGGACTTTTGGTTGATGCGTCTTCGGAGCAGGCCATCACAAAAACGTTCCAGCGCTTTATTGGTCATTCGATGCACTTCGGGCATCTGGTTTACGCGAAGAAACGCCTGGTCATGCGGCAGTCGGTTGCGAACGACGTCAACGTGTTGGGAGACATGCTCGACCGCCTTTCGGAGAAAAACCGCTGGTTTCGCGATTTCACGCTGGAGGCGCTCGCCCGCGCGGTGCGCGAGACGATTGCGTGCTTCCCGGTTTACCGCACCTACATCACTCCCGGACAGCCGGTGAGCGAAGAGGACCGCGCCATCATCGAACGCGCCGTGATCGCGGCGAAGCGCCGAAATCCGGCGCTCGAGGAATCGGTCTTTAATTTCCTGCGCGACATTCTGCTCTTTCGATTTCCGGAAAACCTCGACGACGAAGCGCGAGAAGCGCACGCGCACTTCGTTTTGAAATTCCAGCAGAGCACTGGGCCGATCATGGCGAAAGGACTCGAAGATACAGCGTTCTATATTTACAATCGGCTGGCGGCGCTGAACGAAGTCGGAGGCGAGCCGCAGCATTTCGGTTTCAGCGTCGACGAGTTTCATCAGCGCAATTTGGAACGCCAGCGCGATTGGCCGGCGACGTTACTCGCCACTTCGACCCACGATACGAAGCGGAGCGAAGATGTGCGCGCCAGGATGGTCGCAATTTCGGAAGTCCCCCAACTCTGGCGAAGCACGCTGCAGCGCTCGCGCGTGATCAACCGGCGCTGGAAACGAATTCTCGATGACGCTGCCGCGCCTGATGCGAACGAAGAGCATCTTTTCTACCAGACGCTGCTGGGCACCTGGCCCATGGATGCAGCCGGCCAAGCGGAAGAGACGGTCGGCCCCGAATACATCGGCCGCATTCAAGCTTATATGGCGAAGGCATTGAAAGAGGCGAAGATGAACACGAGCTGGATCCAGCCTAACGAGCAGTGGGATGGGGCCATGAATGAGTTTGTGGCCAGGGTTCTCGACCCTTCACCGAAAAATAAATTCCCTCCCAGCTTCCTTCCTATCGCTGAGGAAATCGCGCGGCTCGGCGCGATCAATTCGCTCGCACAAATAGCTTTGAAACTGACCGTCCCGGGTGTGCCGGACATTTATCAAGGGAACGAGATTTGGGATTTCAGCTTGGTGGATCCGGACAACCGGCGGCCTGTGGATTACAAACGGCGCGGCGAAATGCTCGACTCGTTGACCGGTGCCACGCCTGAAGAGTTGCTGCAAAACTGGCCTGATGGCCGGATTAAGTTATTCCTGACGCAACGGCTCCTGCGTTTTCGCCGGGATCACGCCGCGCTGTTTCAACATGGAAAATATTTGCCGCTCAGCACCAGTGGAACTTTCGCCGAATGTTGTGTCGCGTTTGTTCGAGAGCATGAAGGCGAATGGATCGGGATCGTCGTCCCGCGATTTTCCTCGCGCGTGGGATTTCCGCCGATCGGCGAAAAATGGAAAGATACGATTGTGGCTTTGCCGGAGTCACTCTCCCACGCCGGCGCGAAAGAAATGTTCACAGGCCGCGACCTCCCCGCGAACGACGCAGGAATAAGAGTATCCGAGGCAATGGCGTCATTGCCCTTCGCCGTTTACAGCAGCGTGCCGTAGCGCCGGTCTATGACCGCCGGAGTTTGTGGGGTCCCGCGGTCATGGGCGCCGCTAACGATCAATGGACAAGCGTCGTCAGCCAGTGAGCAAAATTGCCGACATTCGCCAGCAGGTCCGAGCCAAGATCAGCGAAGGTAATCCGTGAAGAGGCCAGAACGAGCATGACGCTAAGGAGCAGCAGATTCATCAGGTAAATCACCACGAGGGAAAAAAACGTGCCCTGGTCGGTGAGGTCCGTCTGTTTCTTCGGAATCATCCAGCAGGTAAAAGTGAAGTGAAACGCCCAGGTCGCGCCGATCAAGCCGTAGAGAAGCCGGCCGTACGGTTGCACGTTGAAAAACAGATTGAAGATCCCGTACGCGCCGATGACCATGATGCTGTAGAGCGGAAAAAAATAGGGCGCGAGCGCGATCCAGAAATTGTTCCGGTCGGTGACGATATGACCTCCATCGCGTCCGACGCGGAACCGGCTGACGCGTCCTCCCATGAGCAGCACCCAAAAGGCGTGAGTTAGTTCGTGTCCGAAAACATAAACGAGCATCGGGCGCGGGAGGCCAAAGAACGCGATCAACCACAAGACTGCTCCTAACGAAAAGAACCAGAATTCCTCGCCGGCCCAAAGCCGTTGCGTGACGGTTGCGCGGGCGAAGACGGTGAAGAACGTCTGGCTTAGCACCGCGCAAAGCGGCAGGAGAAAAATCGCGACGACGAATTTCACCCAGCGCGTCGGGATCATCCACGGTTCCGCGGGAAAACGCCGGCGCGCTGTTGGAACTGCGTATGACGCCACCTTTCCGCGGCGCGCACGCCTGCGTCCGTGGTGCAATGTTGTTCTTCGTTTCGCAGCCAAAGTTATCCGCAGATTACGCGGATTGACGCAGATTAAGAGAAGAAATCAGCGCCGCGCGGCACCTCGCCAAAATTGTTGGCGGCGAGAACTCTTGTCATCCCGATTCGCGCAGACGACGAGGGACCCCTCACCTGCAATTTTGCGTTTCAGCGAGACCGCGTTGCATGCCTGTGTGAGGTCCCTCGCCGACTACGCGGCTCGGGATGACAGCGGTGAGCGAACCCGAACCGTCTACGCGCGCCCCATATACGCGCCCGTGCGCGTATCGATCTTCACGGTCTCGCCTTCCTGAATGAACAGCGGGACGTTCACCGTCTTGCCGGTCTCAAGAACCGCGGGCTTTGTCACATTCGACGCCGTGTCACCGCGGAGGCCTTCCGGAGCTTCCACGACCTTGAGCTGGACCGAAGAAGGCAACTCGACCTGGACGGCACGTCCTCCGGTCGAAAGAACTTCGACGGGCAGGTTCTCGACGAGATAATCCTTCGCGTCCGCGAGCAAGTCCTCGTTCAGCGTGACCGTCTCGTACGTGTTCGGATCCATGAAGTGGTATCCGCTGTTGTCCTTGTAGCTGAATTCGAGCGTGCTCCGGTTTATGTCCACGAGCTCGATCTTATCGGTTGAACCGAAGCGGACGTCCGCGCTCTTCCCGGTGCCGATGTAGCGGATGATTGCCTGGACGAACGCGCGCAGGTTGCCCGGCGTGCGGTGCTGCACATCCTCCACAATGGCGGTGTTGCCATTGTATTTTATCGCCATTCCTTTTCGGAGATCGTTCGCAGCAGCCATTGAAAATCGTTGAAACGTGAAAAGGTTAAATCGTTGAAGCGGGCAACTGTCTACAATGTTGGAGCATTCAAAGCAACTTGAGCTTTGTCAGGTCCTGCGAATCGACGATGCCGACGGGCGCCTGGTGATCGTCCACCACCACAAGATCGTCGATGCGATGCCGTTCGAGCAGGTTTAGGACTTCAACAGCTAGCTTGTCTTGATGGATCGTGACAGGATTGAGGGTCATCAGATCGCCGACGAGACGGTCGGCGATTTTTGTGTCGGACTGGAAGTGCCGCACGAAATCGCCGTGAGTAAAAATGCCGAGCAGTTGTCCGTTTTCATCGGAGACAACCGCGGCACCCGCGCGCACTTCCGTCATCGTTTTCAGGACCGAGCGAATGGGGGCATCTGGCGCAACTAGAGCAAGCGCGTTCCGAGGCCGCATGATCTGATGAACCCGCAAGAGCAGGCTGCGCCCAATCATCCCGGCCGGATGAAAACGCGCGAAATCCTCCTTGGCAAAGCCGCGCGCCTCGAGCAAGACCATGGCGAGCGCATCTCCCAGCGCGAGCATGACGGTCGTGCTGGAAGTCGGCGCGAGATTCAGCGGACACGCTTCCTGCTCGATGTTTACATCGAGAAAAACGTGGGAATTTTGCGCCAGGCTCGAATTCGCGTCGCCGCACACCGCGATGATCTTTACTTGAAACCGCGCGATGGCAGGCAGGATCCGCAGCATTTCCTCGGTCTCGCCACTGGCGCTCAAGGCGAGCACGACGTCGCCGTCGGCCACCATGCCGAGATCGCCGTGCAATGCATTCAAGGAATCAAGCACAACTGCGGGCGAGCCGGTGCTCGTGAGGGTGGAAGCGATTTTGTTCCCGATATGACCCGATTTCCCCACACCGAGCACAACGACTTTTCCGCGCGCCTCGACGGACGTTTTGATCAGCTCGACCGCCTTGGAAAAATTGTCGTCCAGGCGTTCGCGCAGCCGCTGGAGCTCAAAAATTTCTATGTCGAGAACGCGTCTAGCCTTTTCAAGATAGTCCATCGCCCTATGATTGTGCGCCCAGGCGCCCGGACCGGCAAGAATTCATGAAACCATTTAGCGAATTAGCGATTCAATCATTGAGCGAATGGGGTTAATCTGCTCTTCAATGACTAGCTGACTTCAATTCGAACCACATTACTGTCCGCCGCAACACCATGAAGACCTACCTCATCGCCGCCTTGCTGATCGCTGCCGCCGTTACCCCGGTTGTCGCGGAAACCTTTACCGCCCCGGTCACCCACACGAAGGCGCGCCCCCGGCCGGCGCCGCCGATTTCCAAAAAAGTAGATGTGGACGGCGTGGTCCCGCGGGCCGTTCGTGGCGGAAACCCACTCCAAATGTTCAACCCGAGAGCGCCCCGCAAGTATGGCACCTCTCAGGAAGCGGTGAGCTTTGACGTGACTGATATCTACCATCCCGAAAAGTGGAGGGGCATTAAATTCTTTGAGTTTCGATTTTGACGGAAGCAACTGACTGTTCCGCACCGGCGGCGGAACGGCCGGTGGTCGCCTGCTATTGCGCGACATTCTTAAAGCCGGAGATGCTTCACATCTACCGGCAGATCACTTCGCTCACGCGCGTTTCGCCGGTCGTGATCGCCCAAAAGCGGGAAGAGGCTGAGCGCTATCCATTCGACAGAATCACGGTCGTCGGCCAACCGGTGATGCATTTCGCGAGAAGATTCTGGTTCAAGCAAATCCGCGCGGCGCCATGGCAAATTTCCAAACGCGAAGTAAACACGCTCGTCGGCGTTCTTGAGAATGCGCAAGCGAAGGTTCTCCATATTTACTTCGGGCATATTGCAGTCCACCTCCTGCCGTTGATCCGCGCCTGGGAAAAACCGTCCGTTGTTTCGTTTCACGGCGCCGACGTGATGGTCGACCTCGAAAAGCCGGCTTATCTCGCGGCGACGAAACAGATGCTCGAAGCGGTGCGGCTTGTCCTGGTGCGGTCGGAATCGCTGGGACAGGCGCTTATCGAAATAGGTTGTTCGGTTCAAAAAGTCCGGATCCAGCGGACCGGCATACCCGTCGATGAGATCCCGTTTCGAATACGCGTATGGCCGGGTGATGGCGCGTGGAAGTTTGTGCAAGCGTGCCGTTTGATTGAGAAGAAAGGCCTGACGACCAGCCTCCTGGCTTTCGCGAAATTCGCGTCGCGTTATCCACAATCCACCTTCACGATTGCCGGCGAAGGACCACTTCGATCCGAGCTGGAAGCACGAGCGCGCGAACTCGGCATCGGCGACAAGGTTTCATTCCCTAGCTTCGTCTCGCAGGCTCAATTGCGCGAACTCTTCCATCGCTCGCACATTTTTCTTCATCCGAGCGAGCGGGGCGCCGACGGAAATCAGGAAGGCGTTCCGAATTCGATGCTGGAAGCGATGGCGAGTGGGCTCCCGGTGTTTGCGACCGAGCACGGCGGAATTCCAGAAGCGATCGAGCACGGCAAGAGCGGTATTCTCGTGAGGGAAAGCGACGACGATGCGCTGACGCGCGCCTTGCTGGATGCGGTCGCGCATCCGGACCAGTTAACTGCGATTGCGCGCAACGGCGCTGATTCGGTTCGGCAAAAGTTCGAGCAGACGGCACAGACGCGGACACTCGAGGATTACTATTTCGAGGCTATCGGATCGAAGCAAGACCGTTCCTTCAGGTAGGGACGCACCTCGGGGCGTTCGTCAAAAGTCTCTCCGTCGCAAAAAGGAAGTCCGACCGCTTCGGAGAGGCGTCCCTACCTGTTGAAAAAGTCTTCGAGCTCTTCTGCGACAACTTTGAACGCGATACGTTGGGAAGCGATGGTCTCCATGCTGGCAACGCTTTCTCTATAGTGCGCTCCGTCAGTGAGCAGACGCAGCGCGGTCTGTGCGATCTCGCTGATAGAGTGCGCGAACCCGCAGGTGTCCGGAAAAGCAAGACGGTCGATCGCGCCGTTTCCGCCGACGGAGGGAACACGACAGAGCAACGCATCGCCCGCCACCTGGCCCGGAACAAAACTGGTATCGAGCTGGAGGACGATTTTATGCCGGGCGATCTCCCGGAGGTAACTAGGGTAAGAAAGCTTTCGATCGAGCACGCGCAGTTTTTCAGAAGCCAATCCTATGCCGGCGATCAAGCGAGCGCCTTTTCGGCGATCGAAATTGAAGACCGTAACCCGTTCGCCGGCCTGCTCACTCAACCGCCGCGCGACCAACAACGCGCCGAGATGATTTCGCGAGAGCACATTCCACTCGCGTGTTCCGATGAAGATCCCCGAACGTTCGTCGATTGGCCGTGAAAAATCCCAACGCCGATCGTCGATGGGATACGGAGTCGGGATGAAAGCGACTCGGTCCGGGCTGCCCCGAATCGCTCGATAGAAATCCGCTGCTTCAGGCGTGGGCGCGATACAACCGTCCGCCCGACTCACAATGCGCACAAAACGCGCGAGCCTCGCCGGATCGCGTAGCTGATCCGCAATTTGATGCAGTCCCGCTTCCTTTAACGAAACCGCGACGACGCGTCCTTCTTTTTGCAGGACCGCCAGCGCGCGCTCCGAAGCGCTGAAGTCACCGCGCAGCAAGAGCAGGACCGGCGTCGCCTCGGCGAGGGCGCGTCTTATTTCACGATGAAAACTGCCACGCGTGCACGCGGCATAGGCGTGGAAGTTTGTCGGTGGATGCGGTTGCGCTGTTTCGCCCGCGCCCTCGGGGAAATGCTGTTCCGGATCGCGTCCGCCCGGATTGAGAACCGTCAAACAAAAATGAGCCCGAGCATCGTGCGCCATTGGTAGGCACCGTATCAGATGAAGACGGGGACTGCCTAGTCGCCCAGATCCGCTGGCGGTGGAGGCGTGGGTTTCAAAATCTGATCGCTGGGAATCTCATCGGCTGGATGCACCGGTTGCGCGCGACGAATTTCCTTCGGCTTTTGCGGAGTCGGTTCGACCGGCTGCGCCTTCAAAATGGGCTTGGTCGAATCAGGCTCGACCGGCTCCGCTTTTAAGACCGGCTTGTTCGGATCAGGTTCGACCGGTTCCGCTTTCAGGACGGGCGTGGTCGAATCAAGTTCGACCGGCTGCGCTTTCAAGACCGGCTTCGTCGGATCGGGCATATTCTCGTCCGCGTTCGGACTGACCGGCTGATCGGCCTGTGGTTTTTCTTTTTCCGGCGGCGGCTTTGGTTTCACCGTCGAGTTCACAGCATTGTAAGGATCGTTCTCCGCGAGAAGGACCGGCCCTTTCACGGCGATAGGTGGCACTTGAGTCGGATCGACAGCAAGCGAAGCGCGCGGAAACCCGGACGCTGGCAAATCGCGCACAAGGCGCGCTCGCGCTTCGCCATGCACATTGCAGGGCTCGGTGGGCATTTGAGCGGAAGTCGCGATCTCCATATAAGTCGTACGATGGCGAACTGTTTCCCCGTCCGACGACTTCACTAAGTCGTAACATTTGTCCGTCGCGAGTAATCCAGACTTCGAGCAAATCTCGACTTTTTGCATTCCGGCGGGCTGCGGAATCTCCTTCGGCGGATACCGCTCGCTCGCGGCATTCATGATATCGACCCAGATCGGCAGCGCGATTTCGCTCCCGAATGCTCCGCGGTAAATTCGCTGCGGCTTGTCGAATCCAGCCCAGACCGCGCAAGTGATCGCGTTATCGTACCCGGCGAAAAGTGCGTCGGTAAAATCGTAGGCCGTTCCGGTCTTGCCGGCAGCCGGAAATTTCTTGAGGCCGAACTTTTCTCGCGCTGCTCGACCCGTGCCCGACTCGAGCGCGTCAACCAGACAGGAATGCACTTCATAGGCGGTCTCAGGTTTGATGACTTTATGCCGGAGGCGCTCCTCCGGGGATTGCCAGACGACCGAGCCGTCCTTTTCCTCGATGCGATCGAGAATGTATGGTGCATTCGGGCGCCATCCGCCATTTGGAAAGATCGTGTAGGCGAGCGCGAGTTCCGCAAGCGTGATTTCGCTGCTGCCGAGAAACGTGGCGGGGAAAGGGCGGAGTTGCGAACGGATGCCCGCGGCATGGCAAAGCTGAATGACAGGCTCAACCCCAACCGTCATCCCGATTCGGACCGTGGCGCCGTTTTTCGATTTTGCCAGCGCCTGGCGCGCGGTCATCGGTCCTTCATAGCGGTTATCCGCTGATTCGGGTCCCCATTCCCCGAGAATTCCCGTCGTGCCGCCGATCATGACGGCGCGATTATCCAGCGCTGAATCTTCCACGAGGGACCCCGGGAAGAGCCCGTTCTCGAAGGCTGCGGCGTACACGAACGGCTTGATCGCAGTCCCGGCGGGCCGCCTTGCCTGCAGCGCACGGTCATATTGGTTGTGCTCAAAATCGCGGCCGCCGACGAGCACGAGAATACCGGCGGTTTGATTATCAAGCGCGATGAGAGCGCCCTGCAAATAGTCGGGCGCCACCGTCACGTTCGGCACAGAGAGCTGCTTGGCGTTGCGATAGCGAATGGCGAAGGCTTCATACGTCGGATGGCTGTAACCCGGCTGCTGTTCCGCCCGGGCGAGATGGGCTTTCAATGATTCCTCCGCGACCTTTTGCAACTCCGCATCGATCGTGGTGTGGATCCGGTAGCCTTCATTCATGGCGCGGTCCCAGCCGACCGCGGCAATGACCTGCTGGCGGATGTAATCGACTGCATAGGTTTGACCCTGCGCGCTTTGCCGGCTGCCAATGACAACATCTTCCGCTTGCGCGGTCTCGCATTGCCCGCGCGTGATAAACCCGAGGTCGCGCATGCGGACGAGCACGATGTTGCGCGCGTCGCGCGACGCCGCTTTATCGCCCCAAGGGGAAAGCTTGTTCGGACTTTTGATCAAGCCGGCCAGCGTGGCGCATTCCGCGAGCGACATGTCGCGCGCCGGTTTTCCAAAATAACCGCGCGAGGCTGCCTCGGCTCCGTACAATCCGCCGCCGAAGTAGATGCGGTTGAGATACAACTCCATGATTTTCTGTTTTCCGAAGCGCTCTTCGATCCGGCGAGAAAGAAAAATCTCGAGCAGCTTGCGCCGGAAAGTTTTTTCCGTGAGCGCAAAACTATTCCGCGCCAGCTGCTGGGTGATCGTGCTTGCGCCCTGCCGCACGTGGCCGGCGGCAAAATTCTTCAGCGCCGCACGCAAGATTCCGGAGAGATCGTAGCCACCGTGCTGGTAAAATTTGTTGTCTTCCACGGAAACCACGGCATTCACGAGATCGCGCGGCAATTGATCGTAGGGGACCGTCTCCCGATTCTCGACGTAGATCTGCCCGAAGATTTTGTCGTTGCGATCGACGACGACGCTGGCCGATTCCATCTGTTCGAGCTTTGAGAGGTCGAAAGCCGTGGCTTCCTCACTGAGGGTTGTGGCGAGATAGAAGAAATAGATGCCGAAACCGATCAGGAGGACGAGCGCGGTCCCGATTGGTACGTAGAATTTCGGTTTGGTAAACCAACGGCGATGGAAATACTCAACCGAAGGTCGCGTGAGATAGGAAACTGGCATGCGGCAGGCCGAAGCTTTTTGGATGTCGCGCGCAACTTAGGTGCAATTCGAATCAAAATCCAAACTGCAAACGCTCAAATCGATGAAGCCAGGTAAGCCCTCTTTGGTCGAATTCATCCGGAACACCATCCGCCGTCGCGGACCCGTGACATTCGAGTGGCTTATGGAGCAGGCGCTCTATCATCCGGAGCTTGGCTACTACAGCTCCGGACGCTGTGCGATCGGGCGGAGTGGCGATTATTTCACGAATGTAAGCGTGGGTCCGCTTTTCGGCCGGCTGCTGGCGGCGCAATTCGTCGAGATGTGGGAGTCACTTGGCCGGCCCGATAATTTCGTCATCGTCGAACAGGGAGCCCACTACGGCGATTTCGCCCGAGATGTTCTCGGAGCTGTGCGCGAGCGAGTCCCGGACTTTTTTTCGACGCTTCGCTATTGGATCATCGAACCATTTCCAATCTTGCGGGAGCGGCAAGGGGATGCGCTTCGTGATTTCAGCGAGAAGCTCACATGGGAAAAATCGCTGATCGATCTCGAACCGTTCTGCGGCGTCCATTTCTCAAATGAGCTTCTTGATGCGATGCCCGTGCACTTGATCAGCAGGGTAGCGCAAGCTTCCAGCTTGCGTCGCATTGGTTCAAAAGCTGGAAGCTTGTGCTACTCCGACGCCGACTGGCAGGAACGATGTGTGGTCGAGTCAGGCGATGGATTCGGTTTCGTCACGGTACCAATCACAGGTGCGGAGTTGTGCCGGCATCTCGACACAATTCCCAGCCATTTGAGCGGGCCTTACGAGACGGAAGTGAATCTCGCGGCATTGAAATGGATCGAAAGTCTCGCGCCAAAGCTGATTCGCGGATATGTCCTGGCGGTCGATTACGGTTATTCGCGCGATGACTTTTACGCGCCCGAAAGAAAGAGCGGCACGCTTCAATGTTATGCGCACCATCGCAGCATCCGTTCACCGCTCACCGACATTGGCCACGTCGATATCACCGCGCACGTCGATTGGACCAGCGTCGTTGAGCGTGGGGGAGAATATGGGCTGTCCCTAAACGGGTTTACGGATCAACATCATTTTATTACCGGTCTCATTTCGCGCCTGCTGCAGGAGGAGTTCGCCGGAGAAAGGGAACCGCACACCCGCCGCGCCTTACAGACCTTATTGCATCCGGAGTTTCTCGGGACGGCGTTTCAATTTCTCGCGCTAGCAAAGAACGCGCCCGATCAACACTTGAGCGGATTCAAATTTGCGCGGGAGCCGCGCTCCGCGCTTGGCCTTTAAGCTCCCGGTCTTTTTGGGGTTGGAACGACAACAAAAAAGCCCTCGCCTTGAAAGGCATCTACTTGGGTTGCCCTTGGAACGCGGGATCGAGTTGAATCGCTCGTTGGAAGTGTTTTTCGGCCAGCTCGTTCATGCCGAGGTTTTTCAGCCTGAGACCGATCATCCAATGGTAAAGCGGATCGTTGGGAGTAAATTGGTCCGCCTGTTTCTCGTGAGCTATCGCTTCTTCGAATCTGCCTAACGATCGCTCGGCGCCGGCGAGTTGATTGCTGGCCAAAGCAAGTCTTGCATTGAGTAACACTGCGTATCTCCAAACCGAGATGGCTTCTTCCTTGCGACCCAGCTGCCAGAGAGACTCGCCCTTTTCCTGGCGAGCGAGAATTAGATCTTCCCGCTGCGCGAGGGCCTCATCGAGGCTCGTCCGCGCTTGCTCGTAGCGTCCCAAACGGTTCAGAATCGTGCCGCGATAGTACAGGCTCAAGGCGCTTGCCTGCCCTTTTTGGTGGGCTGCTGCCTGGCTGAGCAGCGCGACGGATTGTTCCGCATCGCCAGAGAGATATTCAAACCAGGCCAGCTTCGACAGCGCATCGCCGTTGATAAACAGTCCGAAGTTCGAAGCCGCCTGGAAATGTTTCTTCCCTTCGAGGATGGTCTCACGATCGAGCGGAGTCAGCCAGGGATCGGGGTTCGCCTGCGCCAGCGCCAGTTCGTCGGGGATTTGGAGTCTTTGAAACGCGCTATCGCCTTCATATTCGTGATAGCGAATCCACCCACTGTGCGCGTTCAAACAAACCCAGAGAATCGAAAAGGCCAGGAATCCCCATCCAGCTTTCTGAATTCTCCCCGAAGTCCTCAAGTTAAAGCGGTGAAAGAACACCTCGTTTGCCTTGAGCAATCTCCATGTTTTTAGAAAGAGAAATGTCGTGACCGCCGCACAACCCAGCGCCATCAAGAAAGGGACGAGACCGTAAACGCTCCGAACCGCCAGGAAACTTCCCAGAAACACAACGGTTCCGAGGAGTTCTTCAGGCCAGGTTAAAGAGTAGTTCCTCTGAATTGCGCTCGATTTGGAAACCGCGACCGTGGGCTTCCCAAAACCGAAATACAAGGCGTCATTCGGGCACACACTGATGCAATCCATGCATTTCATGCAGCCTGGATCCACCACCATCTTGTATGCTTTCACCTCCGCGTGGACGAGGACGTTCGAAGTGCAGGTGGCAGTGCAGTGCCCACATTGATTGCACGCATCGGTCACTCGGATTTTCCAGGGCGACAGCTTGTCAGCGAGACCGAAAAATCCCCCATAGGGACAGGCGTACGTACAGAAGCCCTTCTGTCCCAGGAAATAGACGGTCAGGAATCCACAGATGAAGAGAAAAGGGATGGCGACCGCGACGGAGGGAAAAGTTTCCCAAAAATTATCGGTAACAAGATGGTTGGTGAATTTGGGCACCAGCGGCCCGGGGTCTGAGCTTGAAAAGAATCGATATGCCGTGGGCCAGACAAACATATACAAAGCGGCGATGAGCGGGACATAGATCAAGAGCCTCGATCGGAATGGTTTCGGAGTGAGGCCGATTTTCTTTAAAATCCACGCGCAGAAATCCTGAAGGGCGAGAATGTGACAACCCCAGCCGCAGACAAAACGTCCGAAGATCAGCGTCGCTAAGATCGCCAGGGAAAAAAAGATAACGCCCGCATTGATCGCCCCGCGTTGGAGCGTGTGCATGGTCTCAGAAGGCTCAATTGGAGAAACCGTCCTGCCCATAATCCGCCACTGGATTATGTGGGCCACCATCAGCAAATTAAGGAAGATGAGCGCTGCCGCGCGCCAGCGGCTGGTTTTTGATTTGCGAATACCGCTTTGCGGCGTCAAAAATTTCTTAAGAGCAGGGAGCTGAATCAATCCCTGATTTTTCACTGTCCGATCTTCACAACCGCTCTTCATAAACTTCCTCAGCTGCGCAAAAGCGCAGCAGAATTCATTTCAGCCCTAGGTTATTGAGATGCCTTTTCAAAAAATATTTAAAAAGTAGATTACTTTTTTGAGAGACGTATATACAACCTCATCCGACAGCCCGCGATTCAAAGGGCTTGATTCATAATTTCTTAAGCGGCCGTAAATTGGAGGATTAGACAAATGTTGAGGAAAATGTTGAGTTATTTCACGCTCCCATTGCTTTTGCTTTTGAGCAATAGTTCTGGAAATTCTGCACCACAATTGCCCGGGAAAAGCCCGGAGGCACAGACCGGAACACTTGAGAAAATGATCGTGGCGAGCGGAAGCGTCGCGATCGATCTCGACTTGAATCGACTTAATGGAATCGACTCCGCGACGAAGGAACCAAAACTGGACACATTGCGTTTCCAAGTGGGTCCCGATTCTTTTTTCACGATCCTTGTCTTTAACAATATCTTGCGCGGTCCCGAGGCGGGCTCGATGGGGCTCATACCGGGAAACGCCGCAATTCTTCCCGAGTCGTTCCGCGCGTCCTTAAGCCAACTCGTCATCGAAAAACGCCCATCGGATGAACCTTTTGACCTGGTAGTGCGCGACGGGAAAACGGGATTTGTCTTTTTCTACATTGAAGGAAATCTCTATAATTATGATGCCGCGGCGCATTCGCTCAGCATCAAGGGCGGAAGGCTTCTGATTTCAGCAGAGTTTGCGACCAAGCTTGGGCGACCTGCGGATGCTGGTTCGCTCGTTGGGGGAATTTCGATCGCCACGACCATGTATCCGATCGAAATCACGACGGTAGTCAACGGCGCGGCCCAATCCGCGATATTGCCCCCGCGAAGCGGTCGCGCACCGAACGCTCCGGACGCTGTCCCGGGGCCTGATGTCATCGTTGGAGATCTGCCCGACTTGGAGCAGTTTGGAAGCAGCGGAACTCAAGTCGGTCTGGGGGTGGGCACAACCTCTTGTAATAACGGCGACCAGCCGCTCGATTGGTTTGCGTTGCCAAATACCGACCATCCGGTCATTCCACAAAATCTTTATCGGATGAGTGGCGGAGCGAGCAACAACGACCGCTTTGAACAAATTGGCCAATCCTGGTTGAAGCATGCGTTCGAAGCCTTGGAAGACGACGCTTGCGGCTTTGGTTGCAACACCAGTGGTTGCAGTACTGGCATACATCTATGCGTGGGATGTTCTGATCCTTACGACGCGAGTTTAAATGCGAGTCAAGATGGTTTAGGTTCACGCGCCTGGGTAAATCCCTTTACCGGTGCCTACCCATCTAATTCGGCCGACCACAGCGGCCACGTTCACAACGGCACATCTCACCGGATTCTTGTGGAAGGCAGCGACCTGAACACGACGCTGAATGTGGGCGCGACGTACTTCGCCGAAGCGCAATACGTCACTCCGCATGAGTACGCCTGGTGCCAGGTTCACGCCGGACAATGCAACATGT
>PNAS01000075.1 GCA_003169695.1 Spartobacteria bacterium | reverse complement strand
CTGAGCATGCACAAGAGCCAGGGCGTCGGTAGCCCTCCAAGACGCGGCGCCCGAAAGGAATATTTCAAGGTGTTGGAGGGCGCGCCGATCACGAACGGTTTGTTCGATGGCGTGGACACCGCCTGGTCGCGGGTGCCGAAATCGGAAGCGATCGCCGAGAAAGTGAAGCAAGTCGTGGCGGCATTCGTCCCGGCAGATCCCGCCGCATCCGTCCCGGAGCTCTTGGAACTCCGCAAGACGCTCACTCAATTCAGCGACAAGGATTGGGGTGTGCAGAAGCGAGCTGAAGTCGATTCCATCATTGCGGCATGTCTCGGGCTCAACATCGAAAGCTCGACCACCATCGCTGCGGTTTCGGCGGCTCAGCCGTTGCCGATAAAATTCGAGGCGATCAACCGCTCGAAGGTCCCGGTGCAATTACTCGAAGTGCGGACCCCCGTCTCAGGGGAAACGGTGCAATTGGATTTGCCGCTGCCGACCGACCAGTTTGTCGCGAAGGACCTCACGCCCACCCTGCCGAAAGATGTCACCTGGTCGCAACCGTATTGGCTCCGGAAGCCTGCGACACTCGGCACATTCGCGGTCGACGATCAGACGTTGATCGGTTTGCCGGAGAATCCGCCGCCTTTCCCGGTGGAAGTCGCGTTGCGGGTCGGCGATCAGGATCTTCGTTATAGCGTCGATACGAAGTACCGCACCGTCGATCCTATCATTGGTGAAGTGCGACAGGCGCTCGTCATCGCTCCGCCGGTCTTCGCGAATTTATCCAATCCGGTCTTTGTCTTTGGCGACGACAACCCGAAGTCGGTTCAAGTGCGCGTGGCCGCTTCGACCGCCGCCGTCCGCGGTCAACTCAGGCTCGAGGCGCCGAAAGGATGGGGGATCGAGCCGGCGTCCGTTCCCGTTGACTTGAAAGCAGCTGACGCCGAAATCTTCGCCACCTTCACCATCAAGCCACCACCGAAGGCCAGTGAAGGAACGCTGCGCGCCGTGGTGTCCGTCGAGGGGCGCGACTACTCGTTCGCACGCGAGCGCATTGCGTATCCTCACATCGGTCTGCATGTCTTGATGCCTCCGGCGGAAGCGAAGATTGTGCGTGTCGACATCCGGAAGAAAGGCGAACTGATCGGATTTATTCCCGGCGCCGGTGACGAGATTCCGCAGAGCCTTCAGCAGATCGGTTACAACGTAAAGATATTGGATGCGGCCGATATTACCGCGGAGAATCTCAAACGTTTCGACGCCGTCGTGCTCGGCATTCGCGCCTACAACACGCAAGAGCGAATCACGAGTTGGCAACCGGAGTTACTCGCTTATGTGAAGGCCGGCGGCGTGGTCGTTGCACAATACAATACGACGTCCGACCTGAAGACGAAAGAGATCGGCCCATTCCCGCTGGAGATTTCTCGCGACCGGGTCACCGACGAGACCGCCGAGGTGCGAATTCTCGCGCCGGATCATCCGTTAATGAATTCGCCGAACAAGATCACCGCCGACGATTTCAAAGGCTGGGTGCAGGAACGCGGGCTTTATTTCCCGAACAAATGGGATCCGATGTGGACGCCGATTCTGTCCTGCAACGACCCGGGAGAAAAACCGCTGGATGGCGGATTGCTCGTCGCAAAATCGGGTAGCGGTTACTTCATTTACACCGGCTATTCGTGGTTTCGACAGTTGCCGGCGGGAGTTCCGGGAGCGTATCGCCTCTTCGCCAACATGGTTTCACTGCGCGAAGTGAAATGAGCGACCAGGATCGACCGCCGCTCTTCCGCACCTGGCGCAAAGCCTACGCGTTCGCCATCGCCACGTTCGCGATCGAAATCGCGCTGCTCTACGCGTTCACTCTCCGGTTTTCGTGAACCGGATAGACTACTTCGTCCTGATCGCGACGATTCTCGCGATCCCGCTTTACGGATTGTGGCGCACGCGCGGCCACCCAAGTCTCGGCCAATATCTCAAGGGTGACGCCAGTATCCGCTGGGGAACCATCGGCCTTTCCGTCCTGGCGACACAAGCCGGCCCGATCACATTCCTTTCCATGCCGGGTCAGGCCTACGAAAGCGGAATTGGTTTCATCCAAAACTATTTCGGCCAGCCGTTCGCGCTCATCGTCGTCTGCGCGATTTTCGTTCCGATTTATCAACGGCTGAAGGTTTACACGGCCTACGAATATCTCGGTCAGCGCTTCGATCGGAAAACGCGACTGCTCGGCGCGTTTTTGTTTTTGGTCCAACGCGGCATCGCCGCCGGAATCACGATCTACGCGCCGGCCATTATTCTTTCCGCGTTGCTCGGCTGGGATTTGAATCTGACGATCTGGCTCGCGGGCGGGTTCGTCATTGCCTATACAGTTGTCGGAGGCACGAAGATCGTCAGCCTCACGCAACGCTATCAGATCCTGGTCATCCTCGTCGGAATGGCCCTCGCCTTTGGCATCGCGGTTCATCGGTTGCCGGCCGATTTGTCGTTCACCGGCGCGCTCTCGATCGCCGGCAAGATGGGAAAACTTCAGGCGGTCGATTTCTCGATCGACCCGTCCAGGCGATACACCTTCTGGTCGGGCATTCTCGGCGGTTTCTTTCTCTCGCTCTCGTACTTCGGCGCCGACCAGTCGCAGGTGCAACGGTATCTCGCCGGCGGTTCGTTGCGCGCGAGCCGGATTGGTCTGCTTTTCAACGCGATCGTGAAGGTGCCGATGCAGTTTCTCATCCTGCTGCTCGGCGCGATGGTTTTTCTCTTCTATCAATTCGAAAAGCCGCCGATGTTTTTCAATCAGCCGACGTATCAGCGCGCGATTGAGCGCGGCTACGGTCCTCAGCTCACCGCGTTGCAGACACAATTCGACAATGTCTTCACGCGCAAACGCGACACCATTCAAGCGATGTCCACCGCGTCCGCGGAGAATTCGCCCGCACTGACCGCGCACGTCCGCGAGCTCGATGCACAAGCGCGCGCTATTCGCGATAATACCAAGAAAATTCTCGAGCAAGCCGGGGCGAGTCCAAAGAACAAGGACTCGGATTATGTTTTCATCACGTTTGTCCTGCACCATCTTCCGCACGGAATTATTGGTTTGCTCGTGGCGGTGATTTTTTGCGCGACAATGTCGGCGACCTCCGCGGTCTTGAACGCGCTCGGTTCAACCACGGCGGTCGATCTTTACCGCCCGCTCATTCGGCCGAAAGCGACCGACCACCACTACGTCATCGCCACCAAAGTGCTGACGGCAGCGTGGGGGCTGGTCGCGATCGCCATTGCGTCGTTTGCCAGCCTGGTCGAGAACCTGGTCGAGGCCGGCAACATTCTGGGATCCGTTTTCTACGGGAGCATTCTTGGGCTGTTCCTGGTCGCTTTCTTCATGCGGAATGTTCGCGGCTCGGCGGTTTTCTTCGCCGCAGTGATTGCGCAGACGCTCGTGCTCGTCCTCTTCTTCACGTCCAGCATTGGTTATCTTTGGTACAACGTTATTGGCTGCACGGCCGTTCTGTTGTTTGCCTGGATCCTCCAATTAACGGTCTTTAGGAACACTCAACCCGCGGCGGCTCGGCAGTGATGGGCGACCCGATCATCTGCTTCGGTCAGCAACCGTGCGGCTTTTTCCCGAAACGATTTCTCTACGCCAAAATCGCGACCGCGCGCCGGCTGCAAAAGGAGATTGGCGGCGAGATCATGTTCTTTTTTCACGACAGCGATCATGATTGTCGCGAGACGATCACAGTGTTACGCGAACGGCATACCGGCCGTGAAGATGCCTTGAATTTCCAGTTCGCGAACAAGATCCAAAAACAGTTCTCTCCGTTGTATGCGAAGCGCGTCCTGCCGGACTGGCAGATGAAGCTTGTCCGCCAGCTCCCGAACTACGTTGGACCCGAGCTGGTCGATCACTTTAAAGCGGTCGAGGCTTCGAGTGTCGCTGAGTTCTGCCGGGACATGTACGCGCGGATGGGATTGCTGGACGGAATTCGAGTGGAACGCTCCGGCGATCCGGACTTCCGGAAGCGGGCGACCCAGGTCGACGATTACTTCGTGGACGTTCCTTGGGAAGGCGAAATTGTTCGTGCGCGATACCGTGACGGGAAGCTGCTGCTTCATAAAGGCGCGGATCGATATGTGGAGCTTCCGTCCCAGGAATACGATGCGACGCAGATCAGCCCGACACGCGATACGCGGCTGCGCTGGATGCAATCGGTCATCGGATGCACGCATTACGTGGCGGGAGCGGGTGAGCGCCAATATCTCAGCGAAGCGGACGCGCCTGGTGTGACTTTCGTGCAGCGCGAAGACATCTCCGATTCGAACCACGCGTATATTGGGCCCTGATGGAATCGCGGCCGCTCAAGCTCGGGATCACCTGTTTTCCGTTGATCGGGGGCAGCGGAATTCTCGCGACCGCGCTCGGCACCGAACTCGCGGCCCGCGGCCACACGGTTCATTTCTTCAGCTACGCCAAACCAGTCCGGCTCGACCTTTCGGCGCCGCGAATTCACTTCCACCAAGTCGCTGTCGGTCGAAGCAGTTTGTTCCCGTGTCCCGATTACACCCTGCCGCTCGCCGTCAAAATGGCCGAGGTCGGCCGGCAAAATGAGCTCGATGTCTTCCACGTGCACTACGCTGTGCCGCACGCAACCGCGGCCTTCCTAGCCACGGAAATGATCGGCGATTCCGCGCCAAAGATCGTGACGACGTTGCACGGAACTGACACGACCCTGCTCGGTCCAAACCCCCAGTACCGCGCCGCGATCGAACACGCGCTGCTCCATTCCAATTCGGTCACGACGGTTTCGGAAAGTCTGCGGCAACAAACAGATGAAATGTTTCACCTGCGTGAACAAATCCAGGTCATTCCAAATTTCTTCACGCCGGCGGCGCCAACGAAGAGTCGCGAGGAAGTGCGGCGCGAGCTTGGAATCTCGGACGAGTTCCTCGTTGTGCACATGTCCAATCTTCGTCCGGTCAAGCGCATCGATCTTTTGTTGCGAGTGATTGCGAGCACATCAAATCGGGATCGAATCCGGCTGCTGATTCTGGCCGGCGGTCCCTTCGCTCCATACGAATCGCTTTTGGACGAACTCGGCTTGCGCGGTCACGTCATTGTCCGAGAGGACGCCGCCGCGGTGGAGAATTATCTGCCAGCTGCCGACGCCGGCCTCTACACCTCGGACAACGAAAGCTTCGGCCTGAGCATTCTCGAGACCTTGTTTTTTGGCAAGCCGGTCATTGCCTTTCGCATCGGCGGAATTCCCGAGGTGGTAGGTGATGCCGCTTATCTGCACGAGTTCGGCGATATCGCAGCCATGGCATCCTCGCTCGATGCGCTCGTCGACTCACCGGACGGCGCGCGGCGACTTGGTGAACGAGGTCGTGCCCGCGCCGAGAAGCAATTTACCGCTGCTCATATTGTTCCTCGTTACGAAGCGGTTTATCGGCAAGTCATCGCATAATGGCAACGCGTTTGAACTTCCGCCTGGACGCGCAGGCCACAGGTTCCCGCGCCCGAGCCGCGACGTTTCGCACCTTGCACAACGAGGTGCAAACGCCCCTCTTCATGCCGGTAGGAACACAAGCTACCGTAAAGGCACAGCTCCCGCAGACTCTCGAGGACGCAGGCACGCAGATTCTCCTCGTGAATACGTACCATTTATTGCTGCGTCCCGGTCCCGAAGTCTTCCGCCGCACCGGCGGCATCCACGGTTTCATGAGTTGGAAACGCTCGGTGCTGACGGACTCGGGTGGGTTTCAAATTTTCTCGCTGCCGCATTCGCGCGCGATGAGCGAGGAGGGCGCGGTCTTTCAGAGTTACCTGGACGGGAAGACGATCCTGCTCAGCCCGGAAGTTAGCATTGAGACGCAGAAGGCAATCGGCGGCGACGTCATGATGGCGCTCGATCATTGCATCGCCTCGACCGCCGACGAAGCGGCGGCGCGGGCCGCACTCGGTGTCACGCATCGCTGGGCGGCGCGGAGCCTCGCGGCACGCGGCGATTCGCCGCAATCGATGTTCGGCATAGTACAGGGCGCACTCTTCAAGGAATTGCGACGCGAAAGCGCGGCGTGCCTGAGCGAAATGCCGTTCGATGGATTTGCCGTCGGTGGTCTCGCGGTCGGCGAAGGCAAGAGCGAGCGCGAGGACGTGTGCGAATTCACCGCTCAACTTCTGCCGGAGGACAAGCCGCGTTACCTCATGGGCGTCGGCACGCCGCTCGATATTCTCGAAGCCGTCCATCGCGGCGTGGACATGTTCGATTGCATCATGCCGACGCAACTCGCGCAGCGCGGCGCCGCTTTCACCTCGCGCGGGTTCTTGCAGATGCGCCGCGGAGTTTACAAATTCTCCGAGGAGAAACTCGATCCCACCTGCGCGTGCCCGACCTGCGCGCGTTACTCGCGCGCTTATTTGCATCACCTGACGAAGACGAGCGAGACGCTCGGCTGGCAGTTGCTTGGAAAGCACAACATCCACTTCTACCACCAGCTCATGCGCGAAATTCGCGAAAGCATTCTGGCCGACAGCTTCCTCGATCTCTATCGGGAAAAACGCGCCTTCTTGCACGAATCCGATCTGGACAATCCGATTCGCGCGCAGAAACCGAAGCGGACGAAGCTGCACACATTGGGAAATTACGAAGTGCACATAGCGTGGGAAGGCTTTGCCAGCATCCGCCAGATTTCGTCCGGCGAGATCATGCATTCGCGTACTCCTCCGATGGAAGAGGCGACAAGGCTTTACATCGAGCAATCAAGTCTCGCCGGGCGCGTGCAGCTTGCTGCGAGCGAGAACCCGGAGAGTGCCGCGCCCTTGGTCATCTGGGATGTTGGACTCGGCGCCGCGGCCAACGCGATGGCGGCGATTCTCTGCTACGAGGAGCAGGCGACCAGCGGTCCTGTGCGTCCGCTGCGAATAATCAGCTTCGAAAACGATCTCGACTCGCTGCGGCTCGCGTTCCGGCACAGCCGCGATTTTCCTTACCTGCGTCACAGCGGCCCGGCCGGAATCTTGAAAGACGGCGCCTGGCAATCCCGGCGGCATGCGGGCTTGAGCTGGTTGCTTCTGCCGGGTGATTTCCTCGAAACGATGTCCATAGCTCCCGTTCCACCAGACCTCATTTTTTACGACATGTTTTCGACAAAGACTTCAGGTGATCAGTGGACGCTCAATGCATTTCGCGAGCTGTTCGAAGCTTGCGCGGGACGCGCCGCCGAACTTTTCACCTACACGTGCTCGACCGCGAACCGGGCCGCGCTGCTCGCCGCCGGTTTCTATGTTGCCCGGGGACGCAACGCGGGAGAAAAACTGGAGACCACAATCGCGCTCACGCCCGCGGCCCGTCGCGCATCTTCGTCCTGCCGATACGAGCTGCTCACGCCCGATTGGCTGGAAAAGTGGCAGCGCTCAGGCGCGAAGTTTCCGGGAGAGCTACCGACCAATCAATACACCTCGTTCGAGCAAGTGATCCGAGGGCACGCTCAGTTCCATCCAGAGCGTTGAGATTCACGATACGAATTCGGGCAACATGATCGGACGTGCCGTCCCTTGCGGCGGCAAATCGAGTGAAGGGAGTCGGGTTTGTGCCCTGAAAACTGGCATCCGCTATGGCAAGGGCAGCCGAATATGAAGCATGCCCAAAGACACCGCGCTTTCCCGCGAACGTTTCATTAAACTCCTGAACGAGGATCTCGCTCGCGAGTACCAGGCCATCATCGCCTATGTCATTTACAGCCAGACGATGAAGGGCGCGAAGTTTACCGATATTGCCCGCGAATTGCAGGTCCATGCCGGAGAGGAATTGAGCCACGCCATTCTGATTGCCAAGCAAATCGATTACTTGAACGGCACGCCCGTGACGACTCCCAAAGAGGTCAAGACATCGGACAAGGCGGAAGACATGCTCCGTTTCGATCTCGAGAACGAAAAGCAGACCATTATCAACTACCGGGAGCGGATCCGGCAGGCGGAAGAAATGGGCGAGTTCGGAATCAGTGAAGTGCTGCGCAAGATTATCGCGCAGGAACAGGAACACTTTACGGATTTGGCCGGTGCGCTCGGGATCGATAATCCCACGATCAAAAGCTAAGGGGAACGCTCCCTACTTCCTGGCCTCCGGCGTGACCGTAATCTTCATGCGTTGGCCGTCGCGCATCACTACGATGTCCACAGGCTGGCCAATCTTGGCTGCGTCGAGCGCATAGGTGTAGTCGTAGATGTTCGATACTTTCTGACCACCGAACTCGACGATGACGTCGCCGCCCTTCAAACCCGCTTTTTCCGCCGGACTGCCGCCGCGTATCCCGGCTAGTTTCACGCCCACTACTTCAGTGGCGTAATCGGGGATTGTGCCAAGGAAGACTCGCAAGGTCTCCCGGCCCCCGGCCCCTTCACTGTGCTGCACTTTCACGTAGTCGGGACGCTCGTCGCCTTGCACGAGATCGACAACCAAAGCGCGCGCGAACTTCGTGATCCGCTCCAATCCGTCGTAATCGAGTTTGTCCGCTGTGTCGGTAGGCCGGTGGTAGTCATCGTGGCCGCCGGTGAAAAAGTTCAGCACCGGCACGCCCTTCGGGTAAAACGCCGTCACGTCCGTCGGCAAATACGGGTCTTCCTGGAGCGATAAATTGAAACCCGCCGACACGTTGCGCTTCTCCACCAGGCGCCGCCACACTTTCGATGATCCAACACCTTGCAGACTGAGTTTGTTTTCTCGAAGCCGGCCCACCATGTCGAAGTTCACGTAGGCGGCGACATTCGATAGCGGGACGATTGGGTGTTCGACAAAGTAGGAAGAACCGATCAGACCAATTTCTTCCCCCGACCAAAACGCGAACACGATCCCGCGATGAAACTCCTCCGGTTTCGTCTTTCGTTCCTCTGCGAGCGATGCCGCCAATTCCAGGACCGCGGCATCACCCGACGCGTTGTCGTCAGCGCCAGGATGAATTTTTCCTTCCTCGCCTTTCCGCTGCATCGCGCCAGTCTCGCCGAAACCGAGGTGATCGTAATGCGCGCCGATTACGACGTACTCGGCTTTCTCTGGTGGACCGGAGGGCGGGAGTAGGGCGACGACGTTGCGATCGTCCTTCTTGATGTGCTCCACCGCGGCCGCGATGTGGGCTGTGATGTTTGGAAGAGCGAAGCCGCTTTCCGCATGAGGATTCTCCTTGTCGAGCCCGGACTGGAGCGATTGCAAATCTTTGCCCGCGCGGAGAAAGAGCGCGTCCGTCACGTTGCTGGTGATGCTCGCGGCCACGATTCCCGAATTGGCCATGCTGGCATCAAAGGAAGCCGCCACGAGCTCGCCTTTATTTGGGGAATTCGGTCCGGTGACGAAAAACACCGCCTTCGCGCCATGCTCGCGCGCCAGCATCGCCTTGTAACGCAGCCCGGCGTACCGGTTCAGCTCCTGCCGCCGCTTCGGATCGACCTCCTCCGGCACGTAGCGCAACACGAGCGCAATCTTGTTCTTAACATCCACCCCGGCATACGAATCGTAGCCCTCGGCTCCTTTGCCTGGCACCGATAAGCCATAGCCCACAAACACGATTTCGCCGTCTACCGTCTGGTTCTCCGTGAACGAAAGCGGCGCGAAATCTTTCTCGACCTGGAACCGGATAGGTTCGCTTTTGGCGTCTCCGCGCAGGACAAGTTCGTTCTGGTTCGTCAGCACACGCACCCCCGAATTGAATTCAAACTTTTGGAAAAAGCTGTTGTTGTCTCCGGCCGGTTTTAGGTCCGAATCCCGCAAGCGAGCCGCGAGGTAAACCGCCGCCTGCCGGGCGCCCGCGCTTCCGGTCATCCGGCCCTCCAGTTTCTCGGCAGCAAGGAAGCCAACTTCGTCACGGAGATCGTCGGCCGTAATCTCAGGTGTGCCAACGAGCTGCGGAGCCGAAGGCGTTTCCGTTGGCTGAATTGCGACTGACGCGGACGGAGCCGGGCCCTGGCCAGCACGCGGTGATTCCGAAATAGCCTTCAGCGCCGCTTCATGATTCCAATTCGCCAGGAACAGTTGCGACTTTCCATCGGCGGTCCGGACGCTCGTCCAGCAAAGCTGTTTGCCATCGGGTGAGAAGACCGGCAGGCCATCGAAGCCGTCGGTAAATGTTACCCGCACCGGTTCGTGCTCACCTGCTGTATCGACGAGGTAGAGTTCGAAATTTGAAAAGCCGAGCTTGTTGGAAGTGAAGATCACGTACTGACCCGACGGATGGAAGTACGGCGCCCACGACATTGCCTTGAAATCGGTCAGCCGGCGCTCATCGGAGCCATCCAGTTTCATCGTGTAAACGTCCGCGATTACACCACTCTTATCGAACCGCCGCCAGATGATGCGTTGTCCATCCGGCGAGAAGAATGGTCCGCCGTCGTAGCCGGGCGTCGAAGTGAGCCGGCGCTGGTTGGAGCCATCGGCGTCCATGATGTAGATGTCGCCGAAGTAAGCGGGATCAGTTTGGTAGCGCTTGCGATCTTCGGCGGAAAGTTTCTCGAGCGGGTACGCCCCGCGGAGCGAGCAAAACACGATCTTGCTGCCGTCCGGCGAGTAACTCCCTTCCGCGTCGTACCCGTTCGTTTTTGTCAGCTGGCGCAGGTTCGACCCGTCGCGACGGGCCGTGAAAATATCCATCGTTTCATCGTAATCCCACGAATAGCGACGCTCCTTTCCGGAGGCGCGAAAATCCAGCTCCGCCTTCTGTTTCTCCCGTGCTTTCGGATCCTGGTGGGTGGAAGCGAAAAGCACTTCGTCTTTTCCCGGACGAAAGAATGAGCAGGTCGTCTTTCCTATGCCTGGCGAAACGCGGCGGATGTCTCCCGAGGTGAGATCCAGGGTGTAGATTTGGTAGAAAGGATTGTCGGGTTCGCGCTCGCTTTGAAAGATAAGCGCCTTGCCATCGGGCGAGAAATAACCTTCTCCGCTGCGACGTCCCTCGAAGGTGAGTTGTCTGACGTTGGAAAGGAATCGGGCCTCTTCCTTGTTCTCTTCGGCCTCCGCGTTCAGGCGAACGAAGCCGAGGAAGAGTGCGAAAAGGAGTAGTCTTGCGAAATTGAGTTTCATGAAATGATTTTGGGGCGAGAGCATCTTTTTACGCGTGTCCCGGCCACGGCGCAACATTAGCTGCTTGAGGCATGGTTCCAAGATGGTCAACATCACTTCAAGATGACGTCGGATTCCGGCGCCGTCAGTCTTCCTGCTTCAGTGTTCGCGAAATTGGCAGACGCGCCAGACTTAGGATTGCAAAATCTTCGATTTCAGAGCATCGGCTTTTCGTTTCAAATCGAAACGTTTTTACGAGGGAAAAACGCTGGTCTTGGCCAAATCGCGCAATGTCGCGAATAGCGAGCAGAAAGGCAGTCATTCTAGCACACGGACGCTTAAGCCGACCTACGACGTTCCATGGCCCACGAGATCCAGATGCAGCCTTCGTAAAGAAGGCACATGGGAAGCCCCATTGAAATCAACGTTAGAATATCGGGCGTGGGCGTAATGATCGTGGCCAGAACGAATATGAGCACCATCGCGTATGGCCTCGTGCGGGCCATGAATCTGTAAGTAATCAGTCCGAACTTCACCAAAGCCAAGACCACGACAGGTAGTTCAAACGCCAGGCCAAAGCCAATGATGAAACGCGTAACGAATGAATAATACTGCTCCACTGTCCAAGCTGGCGCCCAACCCAATGACTGCGTGTCGCGAAAGAAGAAGAGGATGGTCTTCGGAAGCAACCAGAAATAACAAATCAGCACCCCAAAAAGAAACAGCGTAAAACTGACAAAAATCGCCGGCAGCACAAAGCGTTTCTCCATCAACGTGAGCGCGGGCAAAACGAATTCCGCCAGGAAATAGAGAAGCAGCGGAAAGGAAAGAACAATTCCGGCATAAAAGGCCAGGTGGAAGGAAATCGTAATTGAATCCGTAATACCGAGTGCGCGGAGTGCTCCGACTTGAGGATCGACCTCGCGCAATGGCGCTTGCATGACGCGCACGAGCGTTGAACGAAAGGCAAAGCAGAGGAACATGGCAATGACGAGCGTGATTGCCCCCTTGACGACCGTCCAACGCAGATCTTCCAAGTGCTCGAGAACTGGCTTTGAAGTTTCGCTCTCGGGCAACTCCCGAAATTTAAAAATGTCCTGGAGCGCCATGGCTTGATTCAACTGCCAGAAGTCAGAGGAAGGAAGCTGCGCGACGCCAGCCGTGCACAGATGCTCAATGTATTGGTGTCGCGAATTTCGTTATCGGCGATCATTGTTCGGACACCGCGCGGTGAATGCCCGACAATCGAGGATTGACTCCGCTTCGTCAGGGCGGCGGTCTCCGGGAGGGGGTTGAACTGGACGCGCCAGAAAAAAATACCCAAGTTCATTTGTAAATCCGGGTGAAGAAAAGTAGTGCCCGAGCGGTCTTAGCCCTCCGCCGGAAGCTCATGCCCCGTCTCCTCGAGCAACTCGCGCAAACAGTTGCATCACGTGAATGCGTCATGCGTGCGCTCATATTCACGGATCGCCACAAGATCGGTTGCGGCCAGGTGACTGCGAGAACGAAAAGCCGCGGCACTCGCACTTGTGCTGTTGCGTGGACTTGGCTGCATCCCCACCAATTCCGTGCTGTCCGATGTTGGTGTGCTCCGTGTATGACGAGCAGCATAATAAGAACCAATGGCCAAAACCGTAGCCAATAGTTGCGCGACCATCGTTTCATAAGTGGGAAAAACTCCGAACCACATGCTCACCCAAGCCGGGACGCAATCCGCCAGCCAGCCGATCTGCGTTGTCGGTATCCAATGCGCCAGTTGCATTTCCTGCGCTTGTTCGCCCACCATCACGAGCAAAACGGCGCCCAGCAGGATGCCGGTTGTAATCAGCATTTTTCGATGTTGAAGACGCTGCTGGAAGAAGAAGGTGAGAATCGCGACCATGCCGGAGAGCGCTATCCCAAGCACCGCGCCTTTTAACACCACGTCGCCGCCCAACCGCAAATTGTAGCTCTGAAGAAAGAGCACGACTTCGAAGCCCTCCCGATAAAGCGAGGTGAATCCAAGTAGGATTAATCCCCATTGCAGGCGCGCCTGGGAAATTTCTGCGGCGCCATTGGCGAGCAGCGCTTTTCTGCGGCGATTATGCGTACGGATCCAGCCGCCCAAATAAATCTTGTGGAAAAACCAATTCGTGATCACGAGCAGGACAATCACTGCGAGGAGTCCGGTCGCTGCTTGCAAGCCGAGTGCGGGAATACTCTCGCTGAGCTGGCCGACGACTCGCACTGCGATCAACCAAGTGATTAATGTCGCGACAAAAGCGATGCCTGCGCCCGCGGCAACGGGACGCCGATAAGACTGGTCACTTCCGGTCATGCTCGCTGTGATCGCTGCGAGCACCAAAATGCACTCAAGTCCTTCGCGGAATACAAGAACGCCGATATCGAGAAAAGCGCCGGTGGGGCTGGTGTTCGGTTGCGTCGGGTCTGGCGCGCCATGTGCGGTCACGCCCTGCCAGATGACCATCGCCATTACGAACAGTGCGGCCGCACAAACGCCGCGCATAGGCGTGACCCGTAAGTGGCTAGGTGGTGACAGTGTACTCATGAGCGCGACACGGTGATGAGTGGACCAGTACCGCTGTGAATTCTCCCAGCAAACGCTTTGCAGGGAAAAACAGCAGGCGCGGTCACGGCTGAGAGATTATCAAATGCGGATCAGCTCCAGGACGGCGGCCAACGCATTTAACAACGGCAAAGTGACCGTCATCATCATTATGAAAAATAACGCTGCCTCGTGGGCGAAGTGCTGAGGCGCTTCGTTTGCGAAGTAATTCTGGCCGATCGCGCGGAAGGAGGATCTGCAACAACCGCCACATCGGCCATCGAGGTCGGCCAGCATCGATGCTTGATAATTAAAGTCGATCTTCGGGAAGACCCGGCTCGTGGGAACGGCCAGCGTGATCGAATCGCAGCGACGACGGATGTCGAGTGTCGGTTTCATAGCTTTAGTCGTGTGAGATGGAACGGTCGTTGCCTTTGGATTGAAGGTTTTAAATCCGGCCAGGGGCCGTCACTGGCGGCGGTCGAAGCTTACGGCTCCTCGACCACGATGGTCCCAGTCATCTTCGGGTGGACGGAGCAAAAATAGGTGTAGGTTCCCGGCGCGGCGGCGGTAATGGTGAATTCCTGGTCCGTGTCGAGAGCGCTCGATTTCTTAAACTGCTTCTCGACGCTCACGACCGTGTGCGGTTCCTCGTCCCGGTTGATCCATGTTATTTTGTCCCCCGACTTCACAGTCAGTGTTTCAGGAGTGAAGTGGAAATCCTTAATCACGATTTGGTTCTTCTTGATACCGTCTGCTGAAGCTTCTTTCTCGGCCTGGCCGAGGGAAAAGTTGCTCAAAAATAGGGAGCTGATGGCAAACAGAATTCGGACGGTCTTGTCTCTGGCGATGGATGTATACATAGATGTTGATCTCTTAGCTGAGGTTTGAATCGACAACGGCGAGAGAGGACTTGCCTTGCAAATACCGCACGCTCGTTAGGCCGAGCATGCTGCGCAGTTTTTCGGCGGGGACTTTCATCGGCCCGGGCGATGGTGCCGTGCCGGGCGCGGGCTGCGGGAAAGCGGTAGACATCGCTGTGTGGAAAGTCACGTTCCCTTCGACTTTCTGGAGCACCTGGTGGATGTGACCGTTCAGCACAGTCACGGAGCCGAAGCGCTTCAAATATCCCAGAGCGCGTTCACTGTCGCTCGTGCCCCAGCCCCATTGCGGATATACCGCCCAGAGTGGGATGTGGGCGAAGACGACAATGGGCGTGCTCGAACCGAGATCTTTCACGTCGGCCTCAAGCCATTCGAGCTGCTCGTCTCCGAGTTGTCCCAGACCGCCGGCCTGGAGATTCAGGACGTTGACCAGTCCAATGAAATGGACGCCGTTTTTGTTGAAGCTATACCAGCCCGAGCCTTTGCCTTCGACGCTTTTCAAATAACGTTCACGGTAGAGCTTCCCACTCCCGTCGAGCACATCATGCTCTCCCGGAACGTAGAAAACGTCCTTTGTCCGGCAGCTCTTTAGCACTTCATCGAAGGTGTCGAACTCTTCCGGCTTGGAGAGCTGGGAAATATCTCCTGTATGAATGAGAAAAGATGGAGGCGTTGGCATCGCGTTGATGCGATCGAGGGCAATTCTGAAGGTCGCGGTCACATCTTTGTTCGCCTCTTTACTGAAGCCGATATGACTGTCGCTAATCTGCAAAAAACTGAGATCGGTAGCTGTCGGCAACGAGTCTCCGGCCTGCGCGATCTGAGCGAGGGTTTTCGATACGAGGACGCCGCCACTGATAGTCCAAAGTAAGCCGGTGCCCGCCCAAGCCATGCATTGAAGAAAGCCGCGGCGATCAATTCCGTCGTGCTCGTGGTCGTGAGAAATGTAATCGGACATAATATTTGGTTCTGTTTAGGTTCTGTTTAGGTTTTGTTTGGTTGGCAGGTTGCCTTCCACCTGTCCTTACTGATTCGGCTTGATTTTATTCCCGAAATGTTTCGTGGTTAGACTGTGCAAGGTTTGACGTGCGTGCGGGCCTGCGTCTCCGTTTAGTCGATTTGTCGTTTCGCCGCGTCCGTCGTCCGCGCCAGGGGATTCACTAGATTCAAGAACGCCTGGGATTGCCCCCTTGAACAGTCAGATCGCGCCGCTCTCAACGCCGCTCACGAACCCCCCCAAATGTCCGGCGAGTGCGATCAACAACACCGTGGCAAGTGCAAGGAAGATATAAATGAGTCCTGGGGTTCGTTGTGGAAGTTTTCGCTGCGAAATACGCCATCCGCAAAGAAGCCAAATCATTCCGCTCGCTGCCAGCGCGAAGATCAGATGCAAGAGCAAGTTTCCTTTAAGCTTCGCACCTTCCAATTGCCACTGCCACGCGGTCAACCCGCTCGCAATGGCGACCGGGGCCGTTAACGCCGCTCCGATGAGATTATAGTATGCGGCCTTCGCCATCGCCGGGTTCCTTTTCCAGATTGCGAGGAGATCAAACGCCACACTGATGATGAACAGCGCTATCGGGAAATGAATGATTACCGGATGCTGCGCGTGTTTCGCAAGCAGAGCGGCTTTTAAGTCAAACGGATTCATGCGGTCCTTGGCAAAACTTTGCGTGGATTGTCCAACCGTCAGTTGTGAGCTATTCGCCCTAGCGAGCCCTTTCTCTGAGATCCAAGTCGAGAGTCGTCCGCTGGCCCGCCCTGATGACAACGGGCAGGCGGATAAATCCGTTCTTCTCCGATCGACCAACGACCATGTAAGATCCAACCGGCAGTGCCACGACGTCGGGAATTTCATCGTCCGCGGAAGGTTGGCTTGTGACGTTTCTAAACAGCTTCCCGTCGATTGTGTAGATGGCGTAAAAGCTGTGCGGAAAGTACCACGCGCTGCCATCGTTGAATTCGGCGACCGTGATATAGACCGTTAGGTACCCGTGGGCCGACGCGGCGGGATAATCCAAGGCTCGTGGCCTTACAAGACCGGGAGATAACAGACTTCTATTTCTCCCTTCTGCGAGTGTTGGGCAGCTAAGGTACAAGCCCAGTGGAACAATTAAGAGGGCAGTTTTCAAAAGAGTTGAATAGAGTGTTGATTTCATAGAGTTAGGTTGTGGTTGACGGTTATTTGACGATGATCTTCCCTGTCATTCGGGGGTGAATGGAACAGAAGTAAGAGTAAGTTCCTGCGGTCGCGAAAGTGTTGGAAAAGCGCTGACCTGCCTTTAATACGGGCGATTTCTTGAACTGATTGTCAACGCTAGTAAGAACGTGCGGAACGCTGTCCTGATTGGTCCAGGTCACCGTTGCTCCGACCGGTACCGTGGATGTCGCGGGTGAAAAAGTGAAGTTATCGATGACAATTTCAGTCTTTGTGTTCTTCGGGAAAACTGAGCCTTTGGTTTCGGAATCCTTACCGCGAACACTAGTTAGCAAGGCAAGACCGAAAACCAAAGCGAGTGCCAGCGTGCCTGTATTTAAATACGTAAGAAGCGGAGAGACGGCCCGCTCGCATCCGGTCGTGTGCTTCGGCCGGTAATGGTGAATAGGGGAAGCGAACATAACATTGAGTCCTTCTGTGTTTGGGTTTCACTAACTACTTTCACTAATCCATACCGTTTGTTTCGATGGATATTCCCGTGGCATGAGGAATGTCTTGTTCGAGAGAACAGCGCTTTAGCGAAACGGCGTCAGAATGTCGGCGGTGAAAGAGTGTCCAAACCGCCCATCACCAAAGAAAGTAACTAGCGCTAATGTCGGGATGCGCTAATTCGCCGATTTGCCTAAGGTAACGGTCTTATGCGCCGTCGAAATCTCTGTCCGTTGTCAATGGTGCGACGTTTGTCCTTCGAACTGCTGCTTAAGAGTCTGCAAGTCGTTAGCGCTCACATCGGAAACAGCCCAGTAGTTGAAGTCGGAGTCAACCCAATGCAGAAGCTGATAGCCTTGGCGGGACATCGCCTTCGTGGCTCTGCTCGCATTCGGTTCGGCCGGCCAAACAAACAGGTTAATGAAATGTTTGCGCCTTTGGTAAATCAACACCGCCGCCGGCCTGCTATCGAGATAATCGAGTCGGCCCCCAATCAAAGGAAAGCCTTCACTGGAAAGGTCGGCCACCGGAGGTGCAAAATCGAGCTTGGCGTCCAGCCACGGTTTCACGGTGTGCTGGTCGGTGGAAGCGACGTCAGTGAGGTGACTTGCCATAAGCGAACGCACATGACTGGCGATGAGTTGCGTGGCCAGGAATTGATCGGCCGCGGGTTGCTGCCATCGGGGCACCAAGTTCAAAGCGATGATCGCAGCGAAAATGACCGCCGCGGCGAGAGCCAGCCAATTCCAGGATGCCCCCCAAAGAATGGTCCGCGGCTCTGGCTGCCTTCTTGGGAACTGCGGCTGAGCATCTCGCCCACCATTTCGCGCGGGCCGTTCGGCGATCTCCTCTCGCAATGAGGCTTGAATTCGCTCACGTAATCCTGCTGGCGCCTTGTAATAAGGAGTTGTGTTGCCAATCGCACGAATGAGCGAGCCATGCGTTTTGTAGGCTTGGTCGCAGTTACGGCACCCCCGCAAATGTTGTTCGATTGCCTGGCTGGTAATCGGATCCAGTTCGCCATCCAAATAACCATCCATCAGTTTTGTAGCTTCTTCGCAGTTCATCTATTTCTCCTTACCAATCCGAGCCGCCAAACATTCCTTGAGCTTGGCGCGCGCGCGGGCGAGCCGCGACATGACCGTGCCCTGCGGGATTTGCGCGATTTCCGCTATTTCCTTATAGGAGAGATCTTCCTGGTGCCGCAGCGCCAGGATCTCACGGAATTCCGTCGGCAATTCATCCATTGCTTCTCTAATTAGTTCCGCGTCTTCACTATGCTCCAGAATCGTCGCGGGACTCACAGACTCGTGGCCGGACATGTGTATTTCTTCATCAAAAGTGGTGGTCAAATCAACTGCACGGTTCTTTTTGAGCAACGTGTAGCAAGTGTTTCGGACAATCGTCAGCAACCAGGCCCGGCCATTGGAACCATGGAATCCACTGAACGATTTGAACGCGCGCAGATACGCCTCTTGGACTACATCCTGCGCATCCTCTTCATTGCGCAGCAGCCATCTCGCTAAATTGTGCGCGGCATCAAGGTGCGGCAGCAGCGCCGCTTCAAAAGATTTTAGCTCATCTTTCTCAGCGTGATCCTCTTCGCCATTCCTAACTACCACGAATTTCACAATCTTCTCCGATTCGAAATCTGTCTCGGCAGCATGTTCCGCTTTTAATGGGGATAAAGCCATAGCGATTCTTGACAAATCATCTCCCAGACAAAATACCTAAAACCAGAGCGTTTCGATCGAATAGCGGCCGCAGCACCGGCCAACTGCCACGGCTCTCAAGTCGCGGAAGGTTCGCTGCCATTGATACCGCGGCACGCGCGGGTGCCTCCAGATGGTACCCTGATGCAACACATACCCCTGGCTTGCCGAGCTGTACGATCGTTTACCCTTCGCTCTTCCTGCATTTGACACTTCAGCACTCGCTTCGGTTATACATGGTTGCATTTGCTTAATACAACCGGCGCGACCCAACTTTTATTCCCGGGTTTGTGAAAGAAATAGGCTGGCCGACCAACACCTCCTCTCCAGGGCGCGCGAAAAAAACGACTTTCCGGGAATATAAATGCGCGCAAATCAGTTGAATGAGTGAAGAACAATCTGCCGTTTAACGAAAAATGCTTATGACTCCACTGATCGCTAGTATCCTGAATTTTGCGGGGCCGGACATGATGGTGATCCTTCTCATCGTGTTGCTCCTGTTCGGTTCGAAAAAGCTGCCTGAGCTCGCCCGAGGAATGGGTCGGGCGGTAAAGGAATTCGGCGCAGCGAGAGACGAGATAGAGAAAGGGCTAAGTCCGTCCGGCCCCAGCGGAGTAGCACACGAAAAATTGCTGGATACAAAAAGCGACCGATTGCCTCCGGAGTAATCCGGCTGCCTAAATTCAAATTGCGGTTCCGACCAGCAGCTTCGCTACCGAACGAACTCAATGATGAATCCGGTACCTGATAAGCCGCGCAAGAAACGAGTCGTCATTCTCGGCGGTGGTTTCGGCGGAGTTTACGCCGCCATTCATCTTGAGAAATTACTGGCACGACAAAGCGCGGTGGAGGTTTGCCTCGTTAGCCACGATAACTTTTTCTTGTTCACACCGATGCTTCACGAGATAGCAGCGAGCGATCTCGAGATCACAAATATCGTGAATCCCCTCCGGAAGTTACTTCATAAAGCTGAGGTATTGGTGGGTGACGTGAACCAGATTGACCTGCCAAACAGGCGGATCTTGATTTCACATGGTTATCGTAACCAATCCCTCCAGATAGACTATGATCATCTGGTCATCGCATTAGGATCGATCACCAACTTTTACGACATCCCGGGTCTCGCCGACCTGGCCGTACCAATGAAATCGCTTCGCGATGCTATTCAGTTGCGCACTCAAATCATCCGACATTTGGAAGAGGCAAATTCCGAATGCAATTTCGCCGACCGGCAATCGTTACTTACTTTCGTGGTGGCGGGCGGCGGCTTCGCCGGCGTTGAAACGGTTGCGGCATTAAATGACTTTGTGCGGGAAGCGCTGCCGTTCTACCCCAACCTGTGTGAAGGTATGTTGCGAGTTCTACTGGTGCATTCTGGCCCGGTAATCCTGCCAGAACTGGGCGAAAGCCTTGGACAATACACCCAGAAGGTGCTCGCGCGACGCGGTGTGGAAATTCGGTTTAACACCCGGGTCAAGAGCATGACGGAGGACCATGTCTTTTTAGCCCATCACGTCCCAATTCCATGCCGCACTCTGGTCTGGACTGCCGGAACCGTGCCCAGTCCGTTTATCTCTTCGCTCCCCTGCGCAAAGGAACGAGGTCGAATACGCGTGAACCAATTCTTGCGAGTCTCCGATTGGCCTGATGTCTGGGCGGTGGGTGACTGTGCGTTTGTTCCGGATATCAGAAATCCGGGTCAGTCTCATCCACCAACCGCGCAACATGCCATACGCGAGGGCAGGGTTGTGGCGCAGAATATCGCGGCTGCGCTCTTGGGTCGTCCTCTAAGATCATTTTCGTTCAAGACCATCGGGTTGCTGGCCTCAATCGGTCGTCGGACGGGTGTAGCGCGGATTTTTGGTTTCAATTTTTCAGGCTTCTTCGCTTGGTGGATGTGGCGGACGATTTACCTGAGCAAACTGCCCGGCTTGGACAAAAAGGTCCGTGTGGCATTCGACTGGACGCTGGACCTTCTCTTCCCCAAGGACGTTTGCGCAGTCCATGACCTCCCATACCGTCGCGATTTCCCTCGGCAAGAACACGCCGAGGTCACGGTCGGGGATAATGGTCAGTACAAATTAAGTGGGCGCAAGGCAATCCACTCAAGCATAGAAGATGGTCTAACGGACAGGCAATCGCCAAAGATTGGCAACCGTGCATCACATCGCAGCCGCCGTCAGAGCGATGAGTTTGGGACATCGCCGCTATTGGACTAACCCGACTCTCCGAACCCTCTGCCAAAATCTGCGTTATCTGCCAGGATTTGATCCGTCGCACCCGATTTCGCAGACAGCGCGTACGTCTGGAGAAGCTTTAACCCGCCATCGCCCTCAAAAGTGCCCGCGCTTGTGTGTTTGAAGTAGCGGTTAGTCAAATTCGCCATTGCGGATTCTACACCAGTGCCGTCGGATCCATTTCCTTCTCCGGCGGGAATTCGCCGGCGTAGGCGCGCTGGCGGCGGGAACGGCGGGCAAAGAAAAATAAAAATAAAGCTTGCATGTGAACTAGTGTTGTAGTTAACTACATCACTATGAGAAGCAGCAGTCAATCGGAGCGAGCCCTCGCACGTCCCTCGTAAGGGCATCGGAAGACAGGATGGACCATGAGTTTCACAACAATCAGCCAATCTATCGCCAGCTTCGCGATCGAGTCGTCGCCATGATTCTCGACGGCGTGCTCAAGGAAGGCGATCCGCTGCCGTCGGTGCGCAATGTCGCGGCCGAATATCGGGTCAATCCGCTGACGGTTCTGAAGGCCTATCAAGGCTTGGTCGACGAGCAGCTGGTCGAGACGAAGCGAGGTCTCGGCATGTTCGTCAATGCCGGCGCGCGCGATCTGCTGCTCAAGGCCGAACGCCGGAAGTTTCTCACCGAAGAATGGCCCAGGGTCCACGCGACCATCGAGCGACTCGGCCTGACCACAGAAGAACTGCTGGACGGCGCCGCCACTCGCCGGACGTCCTCGAAGACCGCAAGGAAGGAGCGCTAACGCCATGGCATCCATTGAAGCACGCGGTCTCCGCAAGGCCTTCGGCACAACGGTCGCGCTGGCCGGCATCAACTTGCGAGTCGAAGAAGGCCGCATCCTCGGACTGATCGGCCCGAACGGTGCGGGCAAAAGCACCGCGCTGAACGCGATCCTTGGCATCACTCCTTTTGAGGGTGAACTAAGGGTGCTCGGACGCGATCCTTGGAACGAGCGCGATCGGTTGATGCGCGATGTCTGTTTCATCGCCGATGTCGCGGTGCTGCCACGCTGGATGCGGGTTTCGCAAGCTCTCGATTACGTCGCGGGCGTGCATCCACGCTTCGATCGCGCGCAGGCGGAAGGTTTTCTGGCCAAGACGGAGATCAAGCGCACGAGCAAGATCCGCCAACTATCGAAGGGTATGGTCGCACAACTGCACCTCGCGCTTGTCATGGCGATCGACGCGAAGTTGCTCGTACTCGACGAGCCGACACTTGGCTTGGACATCCTGTATCGGAAAGCGTTCTACGACTCACTGCTGAACGACTACTTCGACGGCAGCCGCACGATCGTCGTCACTACGCATCAGGTGGAGGAGATCCAGCACGTCCTCACCGATCTTATGTTCATCAATCACGGCCGCATCGTGCTGGAGTGCAGCATGGAAGAATTTGAAGCGCGTTACGCCGAAGTGATGGTGCATCCCGATCATCTCGCGGAAGCGCAGGCGCTTCGCCCCATTCACAGCCGGCAGATGTTCGGGCGCAGCATCCTGCTTTTTGACCATGTCGATCGCGAGCAACTCGCGGCGCTGGGCGAGGTACGCACGCCGGGCATTGCCGACTTGTTCGTCGCGCTGATGGGCGACAAGGCGAGCGCGCCAGAAGGAGCGGCCAAATGAGTATAGAAGTGAATGAGTCACAACCAGCCGCGCACACGCCAGTGAGGCCGACGAGACCGTTCTATTGGTCGGTGCGTCGCGAACTCTGGGATAACCCTTCGATCTACATGGCACCGCTCATCGCCGCGGGTGTCGTGCTCCTGGGCTGCCTGCTCACCGCCTATCGCCTCCCGCAAATGAGGCGAGCCGCCTTGTTACTCGAGTCCACTCGTCAACGCGCCGCGATCGAGATGCATTACGACGTCGCCGCCCTGATGATCATGTTTACGGCGTTCATTGTTGCGGTGTTTTACTCCCTCGACGCGCTTCATGGCGAACGTCGCGATCGCAGCATCCTCTTCTGGAAATCGATGCCGGTGTCGGATCGCATCACAGTTCTCTCAAAAGCGGTTGTCCCGCTCGTAATCGTGCCGCTGCTCACGTTCATTATTGTCCAGGTCACGCAGCTGATCATGTTACTCATCACGAGTGCCGCGCTGGCTACGAGCGGACTCGCCGGTACGACTTGGGCGATTCTGCCGATCTTCCGATTGTCGGTGATTCTGTTTTACGGCCTAATCACCTCAGCATTGTGGGCGGCGCCGTTATATGGATGGCTGCTGCTGGTCGGGGGCTACGCGCGTCGCGCGACGTTTCTCTGGGCCGTCCTACCCTGGCTCGCACTTTGCGCGATCGAGAAGATCGTCATGGGCACAGCCTATCTCGCGCACATGGTTGGCCAGCGCGTCACGGGCAACTTCGAGGAGGCGTTCGTCGTCGTGCAATATCCGAAAGGCGCGCACGTTCCGATAGTCGATCGGCTTACGCAGCTCGATCCGCTGAAATTCCTGAGCAGCCCGGGCCTGTGGATCGGGTTGATCGTCGCCGCGGGATTCATCGCTGCGGCCATCCAGCAACGCCGTTACCGCGGACCGCTCTAACTCACTTTGGGCGAACGTTGAAACGCACATAAGAGCCTAGCGAATGAACAGGGAATCAATCCACAGGTCTGCGCGAGAGTGGGAAGCATTCCGGCTGCCTGCCACACAACCCAAACTATGAAGAACCTCATCACCAATCCCCTTACCCGCGCGGCAATCGCCGGCGTAGCCGTCTGGCTCGCGTCCATTTTCATGGCACACGGCCAGAATAAGCCGGACGACCTCAAACAACGGATCCTCGCCCAGGCGCAAAGCGTCAGCGCGGATGATTACGCCTTTACCCGGACCATTCGCACCGAGCAGACATCTAACGGGAAAACTGAACAGAACGTTAGTGTCGAAAAGTTTGACCCGACGAAACCAGCTGAAGCACGGTGGACACTCACCTCCGTCGACGGTGCACCGCCTTCGGCTGATGTCTTGAAAACCTTTCGGACGGAGTCTGCGAAACGCCGTTTTCCCGGCTACTACCGTCTGGCAGGTTATTTGGGTACGCCTGCGACGGCTTCTACCGACTCGCATGGCCGGACGGTGTTTCATTTTGCTGCTTTACCGAAAGATACCGTAAAGATGATGGATAGTGATGTATCGCAGAACGCCGCCGCGGACGCGTCTGTGAGCGAGGCAAACGGAGCGCCGTTTGTGGAGCAGGTGCGCATTACCGTTCGGCCGATGCGGCTTAAGCTTATCATGAAGCTCGACCAGTTCGAATCCACCGCGCGTTACCGCATGGGACCGGAAGGGAAACCGCTCTTGATGGAGCAGACCTCCGACATGTCCGGATCAGGGATGGGTCAGGAAGGCGGGGCCCACACCGTAGCTACCTACAGGGACTACCGAGCCCTTGCCAAACAAAGATAGCCTATCGCCAAGCACGTGACACCGATACCTAACGAACCAGCCTGACAACTACTGATTGCTTATGTTATTATCCAGTCTTCGCTTAGCCGTCCGCTCGCTCGCGCGCAGCCCCGGGTTCACCCTCCTCGCCATCATCACGCTCGGGCTCGGCATCGGCGCCAACACCGCCATGTTCAGCGTGCTCAATTCGATTCTGCTGAAACCGCTGCCCTATCCCGAGAGCGCGCAATTGGACCGCATCGACCGCGCGACGCCGCAAAATCCACAGGGTCGTGTCTCGCCGGCCGATTTCCTCGATCTGCAGCGGGAGATGCACTCCTTTGGTGAGATCGGGGCCTACGCGCTTGGAGACACGAGCCTTTCCGAACCGGGCCAACCCGCCGAGATGGTCCACGCCCTTCGCACCACCGCTAATTTTTTCCCCGTGCTCCGCGTCCAACCGCAGCTCGGCCGCGATTTCCTGCCGCGAGAAGATTCTCCGGGCAACGATCGCGTCGTTCTCATCAGTCAACGTTGCTGGCAACAGCGCTTCGGCGGCAAAGGTGACATCATCGGCCGCATCATCCGCGTCGATGGCGAACCTCACGAAATTGTTGGCGTGCTGCCGGCAACGTTAAACGATTGGCGTCACCTCGGAGAGTTCGATTTCTTCCGGCCACTTGCTCTCGACCAACAGAAATCCGTCGACCGCCGCGGCACCATTCTCAGGCTTATTGGCCGTCGCTCCGAAAAACTTTCTCGCGCCGAAGCCGAAGGTTTTATCGCCAACTTCGGCGCGCGCCTCGCGACCGATTTTCCCGAGGTAAACGCCGGCAGCATCTGGCGCACCGTTTCGCTTAACAGCACCATCATGTCGAAGAATGGTCCTGGCATCCTGGCGATGCTTATCGGCCTTTCCGGTTTCGTGTTGCTCATCGGCTGCTCGAACCTGGCGAACCTTCTCCTCGCCCGGACGATGGCCCGCGCCCGTGAGTTCGCCGTGCGTTCGGCCCTCGGCGCCTCGCGCCTCCAGTTACTCCGCCCGCTGATTGCCGAGTCGCTTTTGCTGGCTTTCGCCGGCGGCGCCTGCGCCATCCTCGTTGCGCAGTGGTTCGCTGATTGGCTCGCGGTTCGATCCACGGGAGAAAATGGCGAAAGCGTTGCGCTCGCGCTCGACTGGCGTGTGCTCGGCTGGGCCTTCGCGGCTTCGCTCGTCACAGCTGTCGCGTTCGGTCTTGCGCCAGCGCTCTTCGCCATGCGACTCAATGTAAACGACACGCTCAAGAGCGGCGCGCGTGGCATGACCGGAGGCCGCGGTCATCAACGCTTTCGTCAGATGCTCATCGTCGGTCAGTTCGCCCTCGCCATGATTTTGCTCGCGGGTGCCGCGCTCTATATGCGTGGTCTCGATGAGTTGAATAACACTCGTGGCGGCTGGCAGTCCGAGCGCCTTCTCACCGGAACTGTCGTGCTTCCAGCAGGAAGCTACGGCGATGCCGACAAGATCGCGGCCTTCCATCGCCTCACGTTGGAACGGTTACAGTCCGTGCCCGGCGTAGCGTCCGTCAGCATCTCGTCCTCCACACCCTTCTTCAATTGGGCTGACGTCCGCAAGTATCTGGTCGAGGGCCGCGAGCTACCTCAATCCGGGCGCGAACCCGCTGCGGTCGTTAATAGCATCAGTCCACACTATTTTGACACCTACCAGACACGGGTCCTCGCCGGGCGCGCCTTCAACGAACGCGACACGCTGACCTCGCCGAAAGTTTTCATCATCAGCCAGGCCATGGCCACAGGGCTGTTTGGGAACGAAAACCCGATCGGTCGTCGCGTCGCTCAAACCGGGATCGGAAATCTCCAATGGGGCGAAATTGTTGGCATCGCGGCCGACATAAAGTCGGTCATGCCGGATCCAGGCCCGGTAACCTTCCAACTCTATCAGCCCATGGCTCAAGACCCGCGGCCCTACAACGAGATCGCCGTGCGCACCACCGGCGTTGCGCCATCTACCCTCGTTCCTGCTATCCGGGACGTCATGACGGGACTCGATCCGGACTTGCCGGTGCGCCAGCTCCAGCCTGCCGACGTGACGATCGATCGCGCCAACTACCAAAGCGCCGTCCTGCGGGACATGCTGGCCACCTTTGGAGTGCTCGGGCTCGCGCTGGCCTCGTTAGGTATCTACGGCGTTATCGCCCGCACGATGGCGCAGCGCGCTGGCGAGTTTGCGATTCGATTCGCGTTGGGGGCCTGCGTCAGGGACATCACCGGCATCGTCTTGGTTTCCGGGGTGAAAATGGCGCTCGTTGGATCGGCCCTGGGGCTTGTCGGCGCGCTGGGCGTATCCCGGTTTCTGGCCGCCGGCAATCCCGGCATGCATTTCAACAATACTCCCGTAATGATCGGCACTACGTTTGTGCTCGTTACTGTCGCACTGGTTGCCTGCTGGCTTCCCGCTCGCCGCGCTGCCCGCATCAATCCCATCGAGGCGCTCCGCGCGGAGTAACATTCATGCGTCGACGCGAGAAAAGTTCCGCCCCGTTTAGGCTATGAAACTCAAGCGTATTCTAAAGTGGATCGTACGAGCGATCTTGCTCGCGTTGATATTGGCGTTTCTCGTGGGATTCATCGCTTACTGGAGATCGACTAACGACTGTGACCAGATGGCTGCTCTGAACGTTCCGATGAAAGCCATTCGTTTTTGCGAGTATGGTTCACCTGACGTTCTCAAGTTTGAAGACGTTGAAAAGCCTGTTCCGAATGACGATCAAGTCTTGATCAGAGTTCGCGCGGCTTCCCTCAATTTTATTGATCCGGGCGTGATGCGCGGGCCGTGGCCGCTTCGCCTGATGCTCGGGCTCGGGCTGCGCAAGCCAGAGAAGACACGGCTAGGCAACGATCTGGCCGGCCAGGTTGAAGCGGTTGGCAAAAACGTGACGCTGTTCAAGGTGGGCGACGAAGTCTTTGGCGTGGGTCGTTCTACTCTTGCGGAGTATGCATGTGCTCGCGAGCGAGGATTGGTTATTAAGCCAGCTAATGTAACGTTTGAACAAGCGGGCTCTGTAGCTTGGGCGGGATTCACCGCCTTGCAGGGTCTGCGCCAAGGTAAGATTCAGCCGGGGCAAAAGGTACTGATCAACGGCGCAACGGGAGGCGTGGGCACTTTCGCTGTCCAGATAGCGAAGTCATTCGGCGCAGAAGTAACAGCCGTATGCAGTACGGGAAAAGTGGAGCTTGTCCGATCCATCGGCGCAGATCACGTCATTGACTACACCAAAGAGGATTTCACCAAAGGCGACCAGCGGTACGACGTGATTTTTGATAACGTTCAAAACCACTCGTTCTCAGATCGCCGTCGGGTCTTAACTCCTAATGGCATCTGCGTCCTTGCCGGAATCGGAGGAGCAGGACTCCACCCGGAAGCGTGGGGGCGTATTATTGGGGGTTTCAAGGCGAATCTGTTGTCGCGGTTCGTTCGTCAGAAGTTCGTCAGTTATGGGACGAAACTGGACAAAGAGGATCTGAAGTTGTTGAGCGACCTCATGCAAGCGGGGAAGATTACACCGGTCATCGACCGGACTTACAAGTTGAGCGAGACCGCGGAGGCGATGCGGTATTTCGAAACAGGCCACGCGCGAGGAAAAGTAGTAATCACTGTGGAGTAGAACGCGACCTCACTACGGAAACGGCAGAACGATGAACTCACTCAAGACACAATCCAGGATCGCGGCCGCCCTCTACGTGAACGAACAACGATGGAAGGAGCAAGCCTCGTTAGGCGGATGAAGCTAAAGCGCATTCTAAAGTGGAGTACGCGCGCGATTTTCGTCGCGTTGATATTGGCGTTCCTGTGGGGGTTCATCGCTTACTGGAGGTCTACTAACGAATGTGATCGCAACACGGCAGCTCCAATTAATCCTATGAAAGCAATTTGTTTCTGCGAATACGGTCCCCCCGATGTCGTGAAGCTTGATGACGTTGAGAAACCTGTGCCGAACGATGACCAGATCTTGATTAAAGTTCGGGCGGCTTCGCTCAACGCGCTTGATGTGTACTTGATCCGCGATTCGTGGATCGGTCGTTTGATGTTCGGGTTGCGCAAACCAAGAGACACGCGGCTTGGCCGCGATGTGGCCGGCTTGGTCGAAGCGGTCGGCAAGAACATCACCCAATTCAAACCGGGCGACGAAGTGTTCGGGTTCTGTCGGGGCTCGCTGGCCGAGTATGCCTGTGCTTCCGAGCGAACGTTGGTTATGAAGCCAGCGAACGTCACCTTTGAGCAAGCGGCTTCGATCCCGCTAGCAGGACTTACTGCACTGCAGGGCCTGCGCGAGGGAAAGATTCAGCCCGGGCAGAAGGTCTTGATCAACGGTGCGACCGGAGGTGTAGGAACGTTCGCCGTGCAAATCGCCAAATCGCTTGGCGCAGAGGTTACGGCTGTTTGCAGCACAAGGAATGTCGATCTTGTCCGATCGATCGGCGCCGATCACGTCATCGATTACACAAAAAAGGATTTCACCAAGAGCGACCAGCGTTACGACGTGATCTTCGATAACGTTGCCAACCATTCCTTCGCCGAACGCCGTCGCGTGTTAAATCCCAAAGGCATCTGCGTTTTGGCCGGCATGGGCGGAGCCGGGATAAAAACAGGCGAGGCCCTGGGACGCATCATTGGTAATCTTTTCATAGCACGTGGATTAGCGTCGTTCACCAATCAAAAGTTCGCCCAGTACATGACCAAAATGAGCAAAGAGGATCTCATCATGCTGGGCGACCTCGCACAGACGGGAAAGATCACACCGGTCATCGAGCGGACCTGCAAATTAAATGACGCCCCTGAGGCTTTCCGCATTTTCGACCAGGGACACGCTCGCGGTAAAATGGTTATCACTGTGGAGGAGGACGATAAAAGGTGACAATGCACGAGATGAAGCGAACAGCCGGTATCTCAGGCGACAGTGATGGGCGTGAACGTTCAACGATGGAAGCGTCGCCGCGTTTCAAGGCCCGGATGGCTGGCGTCTCCTATTTGCTCGGAAGCCTGACGTCAGTTTTTGGCCAAATGGTCGTTCTCGACATGCTCGTTGTGCCCGCCAGCGCAACCGCGTCAGCGGCCAACATCCTTTCGCACGAGTCTCTATTTCGGCTAGGGTTCGTGGCTTCCCTGATGACTGTGCCGTTCCATCTCATTTGGGCGGTTCTCTTCTATGGTCTCTTTAAGCCGGTCAATAGGAGCGTCTCGTTACTCGCTGGGTTCGTCATGCTCCTGGGATGCGCGATGTGGGCCCTTAGCAGTCTTTTTCACCTCGCCCCCTTGCTCGTCCTGCAAGGCAAGAGCTCATTGAGCGCATTTGCGCCTGAACAGTTGCAGGCTTTGGCCCTCATGCTTCTCAAATTAAATGCGCAGGCTTACGACATCGGCCTGGTGTTCTTCGGGTTCTGGTGTGTCCTGATCGGCTACCTCATCTTCAGGTCAACCTTCCTGCCTCGAATTATTGGCGTGCTGGAGGTCCTTGCCGGCTTTGGTTACCTGACCCTTCTGTGGCGGCCGCTCGCACACTATCTGTATCCCTACAACCTCGCGCTCGCCGGCCCCGGGGAAATATCACTGATGCTATGGCTGCTCGTGAAGGGCGTGAACGAACAACGATGGAAGGAACAAGCCTCGTTACGCATATGAAGCTAAAACGAATTTTAAGGTGGGGTACGCGCGCGATTTTGGTCGCGTTAATATTGACGTTCCTGGTGGGGTTCATCGCTTACTGGAGGTCGACTAATGACTGTGATCGCAAGACCGGTGCTCCGGCAAATCCCATGAAAGCTATCGTTCATTGCGAGTATGGGGGACCCGAAGTTCTAACGTTGGTAGACGTTGAGAAGCCGGTGCCGACAGACAACCAGGTTTTGGTCAAAGTTCACGCGGCTTCCTTGAATCCCCTGGACCTTACAATTCGCGGGCCGTTGTTGATCCGCCCGATCCTGGGGATGCGCAAACCGAAAGACACTCGATTAGGCGTCGACTATGCGGGGACAGTGGAAGCAGTCGGCAAAAACGTGACTGAGTTCAAGCCTGGCGATGAGGTGTTCGGTGGGAAAAACGGGGCTTTGGCCGAGTACGTGTGCGTTCTGGCCAGTCGCGCGGTCGCGCTCAAACCCGCGAACATGACGTTTGAGCAAGCGGCTTCTGTTCCCGTCGCAGCCATCACCGCTCTGCAAGGTCTTCGCGATAAAGGAAAGATTAAGCCTGGCCAGAAGGTCCTGGTCAACGGCGCGTCAGGAGGCGTGGGCACTTTCGCGGTGCAGATAGCGAAATCGTTCGGGACAGAAGTGACTGGCGTATGTAGCACGCGAAATCTCGAGATGGTCCGATCAATCGGTGCAGATCACGTGATCGACTACACGAAGGAAGATTTCACCAAAACCGATCAGCGATACGATCTGATTTATGACCTTGTCGGGAACCATTCGTTCTCCGAGCGTCAACGGATCTTGAATCCAAATGGTATCTGTGTCATGGCTGGCATCGGAGGAGCAGGATGGCACGACGGTTCCGCGGGTCGTTTGCTTGGTGAGCTCAATGCTTATGTGGGGTCTTGGTTCGTTAGCCAGAAATTCATCACCTATATTGCCAACCTGAACGAAGCGGACCTGACCATCCTCGCTGATCTCATGCGGGATGGAAAGATGACGCCAGTCATCGATAGGACTTACAAATTGAATAAGACCCCTGACGCTCTTCGATACCTGGAAACAGGACACGCTCGAGGAAAAGTAGTAGTAACTGTGGAATAACAACAAAACCTGACCGACGAGAAATCTGTGTTACGCGCGCTCAAAAGGAATCCGGATTGTAGGGCGTCTGTGTCAGACGCCGATCCTGGGAAGAAAGCCGATGGCGTTTCACAGAAACGTCCGACAAATGACCCTTGCAACCACGTCTGGAAGGAAATCAAATGACAATCAGTAAGATCGACAACTCACAACGGACGGCCGCAAAGGTCGCGGGATTCACTTACCTGTTCGGCATGGCGATTGTGGTGTTCGCTAACTATGTGCTGCTCAACCCTCTCATTGTCCCGGGTAATGTTGCCGAAACCGCTCGGAACATCGTGGCGCACGAAAGACAATTTCGTCTCACCGCCACCTGCTTCCTTCTTTATAGCGCAGACGTTGTCCTTTTACTCGCAGCGCTCTACGTGATTCTCAGGCCCGTGAACCGGGGTCTCGCCTTGATTGGGGCACTCTTCCGCATGGTCTTCGCCCTGTTGTGGCTACTTACGACGCTTAATATGCTGAGCGCGCTGCGGCTCTTGGGTAGTGCTAGTTACTTGCAAGTCTTTGAGGCCGATCGACTGCAAGTCTTGGCGCGGCTATACGTCGCAGCGAATTTCGATGACTATTACGTCGGCCTGCCGTTCTTTGGCTTGGCAGCCACCGTTTGCAGCTACCTATGGCTTAAGTCGAACTATATCCCCAGGGCATTAGCTGCCGTCGGTGTGATCTCGTCTGCATGGTGCGTCATCTGTGCCTTCGTTTTCCTCATTTTCCCCCACTTCAACAAGATCGTGAACGACTACTGGTTCGATTCGCCCATGGCCCTTTTCGAAATGGTACTCAGTTTTTGGCTTTTGTTTAAGGGATTACGGCCAGGCGTGTCTTGTAGGGCGTCTGTGTCAGACACCGGATCGGATAGCTCGCCGTCTCACAGAGACGGCCTACAATCGGTGGAGTAATGCAGCCGATCGCGATGAGGTCGCCCTGGGACATGACAATAACGCTTATTCCCCAACATATCGACAATGGCTATCGTGGGCATAAGCTCGCGCTCTGGTTCTTTGCCCTGCTCGTGCTCATGAATATTGCCATGAGCTTGAATTGCATCTTCAACGGTTATTTTGTGGCAGTTTCCGCCGACGGAGCCCCACTCGACGCCTTGGCGCCCGCCGGTGCCCAGACGGTCGTTTCGCTTTTTGCGACCTGGGGACTCGAACACTTTGTGATTTGTTTGCTCTGTATCTTGGTCCTGATGCGATACCGCAGCATGATTCCCTTCATGTTTGCGCTCCTTCTGCTGGAGGATCTGAGCAGAAAACTGATCCTTCATTTCCTTCCTATGGTCAGGAACGCCACATCATCCGGATCCTTCGTAAATCTCTTATTCCTCGCTTTCATCTGCGTCGGCCTGGTACTTTCACTCCGGAACGTTAGACTCCAGAACCCTGGTTCTTTAGGAAAACACATTTGCAACTCTTGATCACTACGACGTGCACGGTTGCGCTTTTGTTCGCAGACGCAGCTCTCAACCAGGAGCCTGATCGGCGGTCACAGACCGCCGCTACAGCGAGCACTGCCCCACTGATGAAAGCTATCGTCTATCACGAGTTTGGTTCACCCGATGTCCTTCGACTTGAAGAGATCGGCAAGCCCGATCCGACTGACGATCCTGTCTTGGGACTCAAGTGAACGACAGTGATTTGATAGATTGAGAGAGGACATGAGTTCAATCAAAAAGACCGCAAGAATCGCAGGACTACTGTATCTGCTATTGGCAGTGACCTCCACCGTTGGTCTGACGATCCCTTCTTTCATAGTACGTGGTGATGCCGCAGCCACCGCTAACAAGATTAATTCTCATCAGCTGTTTTACCGGCTCTGTATCGTCAGTGATCTGGCGTCGCAGATCGTTTTTGTCTTCCTTGTGCTGACTCTGTATCAATTGCTCAAAGGAGTGAACAAGAAACTGGCCGCACTGATGGTGGCACTGGTTCTAGTTCAGGTGCCGATGACGTTTGCCACTATGCTCTGCGGGATCGCTCCACTCGTACTTTTGAACGGGGCCGATTACTGGGCAGCATTCGACAAACATCAACTGGATGCCCTGATAATGGGATTTCTGAGCTTGCGTAACTATGGAATAAACGCGGTCACAGCACTGTGGGGTCTCTGGCTCCTACCGTTCGGGCTTCTTGTATTTCGATCCGGGTTTATTCCTCGAATTCTTGGCATCATCCTGATCGTCGGCTGTTTTGCTGATCTGGCCGTTAGCACGACATCTTTGCTTTTCCCAGCTTACGAGCACATTGCTCACAAGTTGATGATTCTGGGTGTTGGGGAGCTCTTGATTATTCTCTGGCTTTTGATCTGGGGGGCGCAGGTGCAACCATCCGACGCCCCAGCCTCCTGATTCGGCGTTTGCTCAATAGCCTGTGTTTTCAACCTCGACCACAACAAACCAAATGATTCAGTCTGATTCGTTATGAAAGCACATTTACACCTCTTAATCACTGCAATCTGCACGGCTGCGCTTTTGTTTACCGGCGCAGCGCTGGCCCAGACACCAAGTCCTGGCGTTGCTCCACGGATGAAAGCCATTGTCTATCGCGACTTTGGTTCACCCGACGTCCTGCGGCTTGAAGAAATCGAAAAGCCTGTTCCTTTGGACAATCAACTCCTGATCAGAGTGCGTGGAGCTTCGGTCAATCCACTCGACTGGCATTACATGGAAGGCACGCCCTACCTCGGTCGCCTGGTAGAGTTTGGGCTACTCAAACCGAAAATCACACGACTAGGCGTTGACTACGCGGGGACGGTTGAAGCGGTGGGCAAGAACGTAACGCAGTTCAAACCGGGCGATGAGGTCTACGGAAATCGTTTTGGCGCTTTTGCCGAGTATGTAGTTGCTTCGGAAAAGGCATTGGCCTTGAAACCGGCTAACTTGACTTTCGAGCAGGCGGCTTCAGTGCCTGTGGCGGCAGTCACCGCATTGCAGGCTCTTCGCGACAAGGGACACGTGCAGCCGGGACAGAAGGTCCTGATCAACGGCGCGTCGGGAGGCGTGGGCACCTTCGCTGTTCAGATCGCCAAGTCGTTCGGCGCTGAGGTGACCGGCGTATGTAGTGGCAGGAATGCGGAGATGGTCCGATCAATCGGCGCGGATCACGTCATTGATTACACGAAAGAGGACTTCACCCAAAGCGGGCAACGTTACGACCTGGTTATCGACAACGTTGGAAACCGCTCGCTCTCAGAATGCAGGCGCGTCTTAGATCCCAAGGGCAAAATCATCCTGATCGGAGGAGGAGGAGTAAACGACAGCCGCTGGACCGGTCCTCTGATTGGTGTGATAAAAATGCTGGTGCTGAAACCGCTCGTGACCCAGGAGATGAGCATGATGCTGGCGGAGATGAACAGAAAAGACCTGACCATCCTGGCTGATCTCATCCAGACCGGAAAGGTGAAACCGGTTATCGACAGAACTTACACGCTCAGTCAGCTCCCTGAGGCTCTCGGTTATCTCGAAGAAGGTCACGCTCGAGGGAAGGTGGTAATAACTGTGGGAGATAACATCGAACCATTGGTGACGACCAATCGCGCTCCCGGTTCTGCTAGCTCGCCCGGACCGGTTCTCGTTGCATCTGTGCTCATCGGCGTCCCTCTTGCCGTGCTCATTCTGCCTGTTGTCGTCGCGTTCATTCTCAATCGTCGTTTCCGGCAGCGCCATCCCGACAAGAGGGGCTACAGGTGGGGTTACTACTTTAGCGTCATGTCGTTCATCCACGGCCTTGGTCTCGGGGCCTTCCTTGAATCCGGCGCCACGGCCGTGATCGTCTGCGGCCTCATTTACGCGGTCCTCGCCTGGTTCTTCGCCCAGCGCTGCCACTGGGCGTGGGTCGTGTTGACAATCTTGAGCTTCAACCCGATCGCGTGGATCATCAATGCTATCTACCTTCGGAAGCGTTGGGCGGAAGGCTCCGTCTCATAATGATATCCCACGCTGTAGTCACGGCGCTCTCTCGCCGTGATTTTGTAGGGCGTCTGTGTCAGACGCCGGATTTGATTAGCCCGCCGTCTCACAGAGACGGCCTACAATGTTTGGATTGATGAAAAAAGAGGCACACTTGCCCTCACCACCCGTGTCTGATCTTGTTCGCGTTAGGTATCCATTACACTCAAGCCCCATGCGCACCTATCTCGGATCGGTAGCCATCTTCTGCGTTATGAGCACGACGTTCCTCCTCGAACTCGCGAGAAATGCAGCCGGAAATGATGCGGGTCTCCTTGGCCTCGGCGCTCTACCCGATAGCGGTCAGATTCATTACGAATACTGGCGTCTGCTCACGGCCGGGTTCTTACATTACGATCTCACACATTTCGCGCTCAATACTCTTCTGTTGCTCTTGGTCGGACCCGTTGTCGAACTCCGCGCTGGGACCGCGTCGCTCCTCCTCATCTTTCTGGGCGGATCGGTGGCGAGCTGCGCAGGGATCCTCATGAAACATCTGTTCTGGCCTTCGCAGGGCGTCTCGCTCGGCGCGTCGGGCGGACTATTTGCCCTCCTGGGGGCCGGGCTCGTGTTGGTCTTCAGGCTTCCCTCACAAAGTCGCTTGGTTCGACTCCGTCTCCTGGTCCCGCTCTTCTTGGGACTAACCTACTCAGTGTTACCACGCGTTACCATGATCGGGCATGTCGTCGGCTTGGTTGTCGGGACCGCAGTTGCACTCGTGCTCCCTTTGAATGCAGTCTCGCCGGTGCTCGCCGGTGCTCGTGCCTCGAGTTCCAGATGAACGGCATCCTTACATCTCTGCGCCAGCGCGCCGTCGACGTGAAGCCGGACGAGCTGCGCGCGCTCGGCCTCGCCTTCGTTTTCAACTTCGTCGTCCTCGGGAGTTATTCATGAGCGTGAACGACGACGATGCGGACGAAGCGCAGACCGGTGCGTTTGTGCGCGCACTGCAGCGCGTCGTGGCCATCGAACCGAGGGAGATGCGCTCAATCGCGTGGTCGTGGCTCTATTTCTTCAGCCTGCTCGCGAGCACGTTCGTGCTGCGACCGCTGCGCGACTCGATGGGTTTGAACGGCGGCGCCGATAAATACCCGTGGCTCTTCACGGGGACGCTCGTCGCGATGGTGGTCGTCAGCCCGCCCTTCGCGCTGCTTGTGACAAAACTGCCACGCAAGCGGTTCATTCCGATCGTCTACCGGGTTTCGATCGCGTGCCTGCTCGCGTTCTGGCTGGCGCTGAAGTTCCTGCCGGAGAGCTCCAAGCTCGCGGCGGCGTACACGTTCTTCATCTGGTTCAGTGTGTTCAACCTGTTCGTCGTCTCCGTGTTCCGCGGGTTCATGGCCGACATCTGGCGCCTCGACCAGGCCAAGCGGCTCTTTGGTTTCATCGGCGTCGGCGGAACGCTCGGTGCGCTGGCTGGCTCGAAGATCGCGAGCTTGCTCGCGAAGCCGATCGGCAGTGTGAATCTGCTCTTTCTGTCGATCGTCCTGCTCGAGGTCGCGGTCTTCAGTGTGCGCCGTCTCGTCGTCATCCATCGTATCGATGCGGCACCGCCAGGACAAAACGCCCCGCCGCCAGCGGCCATCTCGACGGCGGACATGTGGCGTGGCTTGAAGCTCATCGTCAGCCAGAGCTATCTGCGCTGGATCGCGAGCTACACGTTCATGTACGGGCTGATCGGAACGTTCCTGTATTACCAACAGGGCAAGCTCGTCGATCTCACCATTCACGATCGCGACGTGCGCACTGAGTACTTTGCTAACATCGAGTTCTGGGTGCAGCTCGGCACGGTGCTCATCCAACTTCTGCTCACGGCTCGCCTGATCCGTTGGTTCGGCATCACGTTTGCGCTGATCTCGCAGCCGGCGATCGCGGTGCTCGGATGGATCGCACTGTCGCTGGCGATGATCTATGGGCCCTGGCTCGGGGCGCGCGGGTTCACCGTGGGCCAGCTCGCGCCGGAGTTGGCCGTCCTCGCGGGCGTGCAAATCCTGCTCCGCATCAGCAACTTTGCCACCGCGCAACCGGCGCGCGAGGCTCTCTACACCGTCGTCGAGCGCGAGGTGAAGTACAAATCCAAGAGCTTCGTCGACACCTTCATCTATCGCCTCGGCGATTGCCTCGGGGCCTGGGCGTTCATGGGCATCCAAGCCGTCGGCGCAAGCCTCGCGGCGATCGCGTTCTTGACCATTCCAATCGCGGGCGTGTGGGTTTTCGTGGGACGCTCGCTCGGCCGCAAGCAGCGCGAGCTCACGGATGGAGCGCGAGCGAGTGCGAGCAACGTCGACGTCGCTCTCGATCCGGCGGAGACGGAAACGTCAACGCCGTAGCCGTGAGAGCGCCAGCATCACGGCAAACGCGATCAGCCGCGCAAGCGCAATCAGGTTCATGATTTTGCGCCAGCTTCCGACGCGGGGCCTTCGCGAACTAGAAAACGACCTATCCATCAACACGCTCACCGTCCTTGCACGCTGCTGGAGAAAAATTGTCCGAAATTCTGCAGCAAAAATCTACCGAGCAGACGCAGGCATAGCCGGAGCATCTTGCGAATACCTAACGAATCCACGTAGCGTACTGAGTCCTACATTTTTTTCATATCAGGCTAATTTCAACCGAAACGGCAGCCGCAAACTGTGATTTCTTCTGGGCCAAGCCGCCACTTGATAACTTTTTGTCATAGCCTCCGCACCGAAAGCAGACACCTTCCAAATGGCCCGACAGCTACGCGTCATTAAACGAATTGCTTCGCGCTTTTGTAAACTTGTTTAGCGGCTTTGTAAGTGTATAACCAAGCTCGCGTGGCAAATGTTCATCAGAGATGAATCTGGAAAAATTCTTCACCGAGCTGAAGCGGCGCAACGTTTACAAAGTCGCCGTCGCCTACGCGGTCGTCGCGTGGCTGTTGATTCAAGTTGCAACGCAGGTTTTCCCATTCTTTGAAATTCCGAATTGGGTGGTGCGGCTCGTCGTGTTGCTGATCATCATCGGTTTTGCAATCGCGCTCGTAATCGCGTGGGCGTTTGAGCTGACACCGGAAGGCCTGAAGCGAACTGAAGTTGCTGATGGGGCTCCCGCGCCACGATCACGAAGTCACGCCTGGATTTACGTGGTTTTGATCGCGGGAGCGCTGTCGACCGGCCTGTTCTTCCTTGGCCGCTTCACCGCGTCCACGAAGCAAAGCGTGTCGGCTGAGGTTTCCGCAAAATCGATTGCCGTGCTGCCGTTCGACAACCTGAGCCGCGATCCGGACAACGCGTATTTCGCGTCAGGTATTCAGGACGAGATTATCACGAGGTTGGCGAAGATTGCCGATTTGAAGGTGATCTCGCGCACCTCAACCCAGCAATATCAGAGCAAGCCAGGCAATCTCTCCGAGATCGCGAAGCAGCTTGGCGTCGCGAACATCCTGGAGGGCAGCGTCCAGAAGGCCGCCGATCAGGTACGGATTAACGTCCAACTCATCCAGGCGGCCAGCGATTCGCATCTGTGGGCCGATACCTACGACCGCAAACTCGTCGACATCTTCGGTGTCGAGAGCGAAGTCGCCAAAGCAATCGCCGAGTCGTTGCAAGCGAAGCTTACTGGCGGCGAGCAACAAGCCCTGGCGATTAAGCCGACAAACAATTCAGAGGCTTACGACGCGTACCTCCGGGGGTTGGCTCTTGAAACGCGCGCGTCCTCTCCAACCGATTCACAGAAGGTTGTCGACTTTTACGAGCAGTCGGTCCAACTCGACCCAGCGTTTGCGGTGGCTTGGGCCAGACTCTCTCGCGCGAACGCTCAGTTGTATTTCAGCGGTATGGATACGACCGCCGCACGCCGTGACGCGACCGAGCGGGCCTTAAGCACCGCGCAAAAACTCCAACCGAACTCGCCCGAAACCCTTCTTGCGCAGGCTTATTATCAATATTGGGTGCAGCGAGATTACGAGCTTGCCAAAGCGACGTTCGGCCGCGTCCGGGAGCTTTTGCCAGGCAGCAGCGATGTCCCTGGCGCTCTCGCCCTGATCGCACGACGCCAAGGGCAGTGGGATCAAAGCGTTGCCTACTGGGAGCAAACTCTTGCGCTCGATCCGCGCAACACTCAATGGCTGGCGAAGGCCGCGGAGACTTACGCGATGCTTCGGCAATTCCCGGCTGCGCTAAAAACGTACGATAGGGTATTGGACCTTGTTCCGAATGACCCCGACACCCTCGCGTCCGAAGCAGCAATTTACCAAGCCGAGGGCAATCTGGAACAAGCCGGAAAATTGCTGGCTAGCGTGAACGCACAGACTCCGTCGCTTACTGCCTTCCTACCGAAAGTGAACCAATTGTTTCTAGAGCGGCACTTCGATGAAGCCATTCGATTGATTCATAGCCGACTCACTGAATCTCGCGATCTGTCCGAGTTCGAAAGGCTTTTTGAGCCATTGTTTCTGGTCATCGCCCAGAAATATGCCGGCGATGTTTCCGGCGCGCGAGCCATTGCTCAACAAATGCTTAGTCCGCTGGAGACGGTCGGCCAGAAGGCCCCGGATAGCCCGTTTTTTGCTTTAGGGCTTTCGGAAATTCATGCTGCGCTCGGCGAAAAGGATGCAGCGATAAAAGAAGCTGAGCGTGCGACCATGCTGCTGCCAAGTGGGAAGGATGCAGTGGAAGGGCCTTCCTACGAGGAGCATTTGGCGGCCATCGAGGCCGAGTTCGACGACAAAAACCGGGCGATTCCAAGACTGCAACATCTTTTGACGATTCCGTATGTTAACTGCCTTACGCCGGCGCTTCTAAGGCTCGATCCGAAATGGGACCCTTTGCGTGGCGACCCCCGTTTCCAGAAGCTCTGCGAGGAGAAGAAACCGTGAATCACCCGGCCAATGGGTTGGGGGTATATCAGCGGAGCCTCACTGCTCCGGAACGCCGTGTTGTTCTTCGAAGCACGATTCGAAGCTCTTCAGATCAACCGGAACCCGGGGCTGCGCGCCTTTCGGACCCGCCCGGAGATATTGGACAGGCCACGCGATCGGTTGCTCCAGTTCTCGAGCTGCGCGCAAGGCCCAATACGGATCGCGCAAAAACTCGCGCGCCATGATCACTGCATCCGCCTGTTCCGTCCGAATGATGTGCTCCGCCTGAACTGGTGAAGTGATCATTCCGACCGCGCCCGTCATGATTCCGGTTTGGCGGCGGATACGCTCGGCAAAGGCCACCTGGTAACCGGGGCCGACCGGAATTGTCGCGTGGGGCACGTTGCCACCGGAAGAACAATCGATGAGATCGACTCCCATTTGCTTCAACTCGCCGGCGAGTTTGACCGACTGATCGATATCCCAACCGCCCTCGACCCAATCGGTCGCCGAAATGCGCAGGAATAACGGCAACTCCTTCGGCCACGAGGATCGAACTGCTGCAACAACCTCACGGCACAGCCGGGTTCGATTCTCGAATGAACCGCCGTACTCGTCCTCACGTTTGTTGCTGAGAGGCGACAGAAACTCGTGAATCAGGTAGCCGTGCGCGCCATGGATCTCGATGACGCGGAAGCCAGCCTGGCAGGCCCGGCGGGCGGCTGCGGCAAAAGCAGCGACAATCTCTTGAATGCCATCACGTGTGAGGGCCTGCGGCATCGGATAGGTGTCGGTGAACGGCAATGCGCTTGGGGCCACGACCTTCTTCCAGCCTCCTTCGGCTTCGGGAATTGCGCCCGGAGCCTCCCATGGCCGGCGCGTGCTGGCCTTGCGGCCGGCATGGGCCAGTTGCATTCCGGCGATGCTCCCTTGTTCATGAATGAAACTGACGATTCGACCCAGCATCTCCATGTGCCCGTCGGACCAGATGCCGAGGTCCTGCGGACTGATGCGTCCCTCAGGGAGAACGGCCGTTGCCTCGGTCATGACCAGGCCAGCGCCACCAACCGCACGACTGCCGAGATGAACGAAATGCCAGTCGTTAGCATATCCGTCGGCGCTCGAATACTGGCACATCGGCGAGACGAACACCCGATTGGCAAACGTCAGATCTCGAATCGTGAGCGGATCAAACAGGCCAGGCATGTCAGAGGTCAGTAACCCGAACCCGATGTATGAGCAAAGTTCAATCTTGTCTGTAGGGCGACCCCGCCAGCCCTACAATTTTGGTGCCGTGGACGACGTTGATGAAACCGTAGTGCCGGTTGCCGCTGGCGATACAGGAGGTATCGGAGTCGGAGTTAAGACTGGTGACGATCCCGGTGCGGGTGCGTCGGGAAATGGAACCGTCGTGGCTGGCGTCGCCTCAAGGCGCTTCCTGATCTCAGCCATCAACTCCCGCACCTTTTTCTTGTTTGCGTTATGACCTGTCGCTTTCATAAATGCTTCCGCCTCGGCCTCACCTTCCTTGTATTTCACCGCGAGGAATTCCTTGAGCTTGACGGTCAGTTGCGTCCGCGCCTCCTCCACAGTGTTGCCGCGCGCCGAGGGCAATTCGCCCGGCTTCAAGGCTGCGATTTGCCGCGCATGGATTTCATTGATGTCGAGAATCGCCTGCGCATATGGCAACGCCGCTTGCATCGCTTTGAAACGGCTTTTGCGAGAGGTTCCATTCTTGTCCAGGCCGGAGAAGACCATCCACTCGTCGATCGCGGCGTAGATGAAACCGTTGTAAGGCTTGAGGATGAAATGGTACTGCGGCGCCGTCGCGGTGTTGATGTAGAAGTTGTCCTGAGGATGCGCCTTATTGTTGATCGGGAAATCATCCACCGTCAGTTGATGATAGGGTGCCATGCCCTTCGCCATCGCATCCTGCCAGGTCGGGCGGGGGCGAGGCTCGTCCTGCGCTAGTGCGTTAGCCGCCACGCCAAGAGCGAACGCAAGGGCAAGACTTCTTAGTCTCATGTCCCGCACAGTTATGGCCAAAACCCGCGGACAGACAAGTCTGCATTGTTATCTCTTCCGAAGTCATTTCAGACCGTCCGCCCGCCGATCTTGGCTGTGGCGTTTAACCTTGCCTGCGCCCGCACGGAGTGTGTAAAAAAAGCCTGTCCATGAAATCGCAGGTTCCCAAGGTTCTCCTCCTCAGTGCAATTTTAGGCGCCCAAAGCCAGGTTTTAGCACAATCTCCCTCAGCAACTCCGCTCGTTGCCCCAGATGCATCTGCGAGCCCGCAACCAATTGTAGCAACCTTCGACGTCGGGAAAATTGCCGCGGACGCCCGCTCTGCTGTTGCGTTGATCGCCGTGCAAGATAAGACCGGAAAAACGGTAAAAGTTGGCACCGGTTTTTTTGTAGCCGCCGATGGAACGCTTGTCACGAATGCCCATGTTCTAGAGGGCGCCGTCACCGCCGAGGCAAAGTTAGAAAATGGTGCCGCTTACAATATCCTTGGCGTCCTCAAGGTCGCGATTGAAAAGGATTTAGTAATCGCCAAGGTCGACGCAAAAAAGGTTCCGTTTCTCCGCATCGCTACAGGTGCATTGCCAGAGGCAGGAACGCGAGTCGTCGTGGTAGGTAGTCCTTTTGGACTTGAAGGCAGCGTGTCGGAGGGAATTATCTCGGGACAGCGGACGGCAAAACCGGACGACGAGTGGTTGCAAATTACGGCTGCGATTTCACCTGGATCGAGCGGTTCACCTGTGATTGATCCGCAAGGCAACGTTGTCGGAGTCGCGACGTTTATTGTTGCAAAAGGGCAATCCGTGAACTTTGCAAGACCCGCGGAATACATCTCCCAGTTGTTAAGTCAACTTACCCCGACGACAGAAGCGGCCCCGCTTTGGACGATTGCCACGGATCAAAAGCATATCGTGCTAAATGATCCAGACTTTATCGAAGCAGAGGCTGCGCTGGCAAAGAATGATCCAGCCAAAGCGCTAAAAACACTCAACAAACTGCAGTCAAAGTATGCCGAGAATGAATCATTCCTTTTCAAACTCGGCTTAGTTTATGATAGGCTAAATCTGTTGGATGACGCAGTTCAAGCGTACCAGCACGCCTTGAAAATCGATCCAACGAATGGCATCGGCTGGACAAACCTGGCTCTGACTTACGTTAAGCTTCGCCGTTTTGGCGAAGCAAAGGATGCCGCGGCGCAGGCTGTCAAACAATCGCCAGATTTTGGCCCGGCTTGGGGGATCCTAGGCTATTCGTATCAACAGGAGGGCAGATTTGCAGACGCCGCCGATGCGTTGCAGAAGGCAGCAAGGCTCACTCCAAGAGATCCCGATATTTGGCGCAACTTGAGTGACACCTACGCAAAACTCAATGAGCCAGCCAAATCTCAAGAAGCCGGTGCTAGACTGGCAGAATTGTCTGCGACACCTGCCGTTTCACCTGGAGGACTCTCGGTTGTGTCTCCGAGCCCTGCAGTCGCAGCAGCGCCGCTGGAAGGTGATCACCATCCTACAGCAATAGTCATAGCCCCTGCCACGCAAGGGTTAAATATTCGAGCTGCGCCAGATAGCAGATCGGGAATCTTGGCAACGCTGCAGTCCCGAGATCGCGTATCCCTAGGGGACGGTCGTGTTCGCAACAATGAACCACCGCTGCCCGTGGTCTGGCAGCAAGTAACCAGCATTAGTGGCGTTTCTGGATGGTTTAACGTTAGCTACCTTTCGCCCCCAGAAGGCGGCAGCTCATCCGCAGCGTTGAGTCGAGATATTTGGGAACTCTTTGAAAAATGGTTGACGGTAAGCAGTATCGATTCGGCCCAGGAAGCATCATTATACGCAGATCCAACTAACTATCTCGATGCCGGCATGCTTTCTCGCCAGCAGCTAGCGCAAGAACTCCAACGAGACCTTGAGCAGTGGCCCCAGCAGCATAACAGGATTTTCAAGGGCCCCGTGGTTGAGAAACTCAGCGATTCTGAATGGCGTGTGACTTTTGAAATTATTTTTGATGTGCGCAACCCGTCACAATTAAAGCGCGTGACAGGTAACGCAAACCTTACATGGACGGTTAGGAAGCGCGGCTCCGGCGGAGTCGAAATCGTTTCCTCAAGGGAACAGGTCACAACCAGAACGTTTCGCGACATCAAACGCAGCGAGCGCTAGGTGCAGGTGTCGCGTCTAAATTTTTCAACAATTGCGGCTCCGGCTGGCAGGTAGGCATTTCCGCGTTCGAGTAAAGGAGAATATCAAAATCTTTAAACGCGAACCCGCGCCGCGACCGACAAGGGCTAAAGAAGCTGACGCAGAAATGTCAAAATATTTAGATGCGACCCCGATGAACCCACGCCTGACCCCTATCTTGGACGCCCCCGAGGTGTATTTCATTGTCAATAGTCGGGAGGGAGGTTATGACTGATATGAAAAGGAAACACTATGCCCTCAGAACTGCCCTACTTGGCGTCGTACAAGAATCTGGAAAAACTGTTTAGGAACATTGCTAGCGCGAAACGCCCGGACTCATTTACGACAAGATTTCTAGCCGACACTCTCGGTTTGAAGAGTGCCGGAGACCGGCCGCTAATAGCGCTTCTCAAAACGCTCGGCTTTTTAGACGCGTCGGGAAAGCCAACGGCAGAATACGACGCACTGAAAAACCCGGCACGCGCTGCGCTCGCGATCGGTGCTGGAGTTCGCCGGGCGTATGCACCCCTTTTTGCATCTAATGAAAAGGCGTACGCGTTGTCGCCGGAAGAACTACGAGGATTAATCGCTCAGGTGGCTGGAACGGATGAAGGGATGACAAAGAGGATCGCTTTTACGCTGGGTGCTCTCCTAAAGCTGGCCAAGTTCGGCGAAGCGCCGAAACTGGAGGAAGAAACCGGGGAAGACTCCGGGACGAAGGACGAAACTGGGGACGATCAGCAGCAACAACGTGGCCGCTTACGCCCAGAGTTTCATTACAACATTCAGATACATCTGCCTGCCAACGGAACCGAAGATACGTACATCAATATATTCGAAGCAGTAAGGAAAGTATTCAGATGATGCAGGACGATCGTTTAGCCCTTTTCCTCCTATTGGGCCAGAGCGCCGAGCGAGCCGTTGCGAAGGAGCCATCCACCGCGCCGAGCGAACCGATCCTACTTGGACCCACATACGACATCGCTCGATCACTTCCGGAGGACGCAAGGCGGGCTTCGCGTGCAGCGATGGCATATCGGTTGTTTTTTATTTTCGAGAACTACTTGCGAGAACTCATCGTCGAGGTTCTCTCAAAAGCTGCAGGCCAAGGTAATTGGTGGGACCTGGTACCGATGGACGTCCAAAACGAGGTGGGACGGCTTGAGAGTACGGAGGAAATAAAAGCTTGGATGGCACTCGGTTCGCGAGACAAATCTGCGTTGATGACATTTCCTCAGCTGTTGCGCGTCATCGATTCATGTTGGGACAAGGGCTTCGCGGATTTGCTGCGCGATAAGGCGCTTCTGACTGAGGGGCGTTTGATTACTCATCTACGCAATACGGTTGCACACATGACTGACATCCCTGAGGAAGAACTTGATCGTATTAGGCAGGTCATGCGGGATTGGTTCAGAGTTATTGCTCCGTGAGCCGAGATGCGATCAGACAGCCTCCTCGTCATTTCCTTTTTTGTATAGCGCGTTAGCGACGACGAGATGGAGCCTGAAGTAGAATCTAAGAGACAGTGGGGAATCACTATAACGAGCGTTACGTTTAGTGACGGTTCACGACTCTCGTTTGGAGCTGGAGATATCGTCGCGCTCGTAGGACCCAACAATTCTGGGAAGAGTGTGGCACTAGCCGAAATCTACGAGGCAGTTGCCAATGCTCCCGACCCTCCGCCTGCCACTGTCATCACGTCACTTGAACTAGAGCGACACGGAACAAGCGAGGACATTGTCGCTTATTTCGAAAGGGAGTCGATCGTCAGGAACCCGGAAGACCCCAACCCTATTTATTCGGGAATGGGGTATCAATTGCATAGATCACAGGCGAGTTCCTGGTGGACCGGCAAGCTGAGTGGTCTTCGCAACGTATTATGTACGCTGCTCACAACGGAGGCGCGACTCGGAGCGTGCGCCCCACCGCCCAACATTCAGCTTACTGTTGAGCATCCCAAGCATCCGATTCATGTAATGCAGAGAGATGACGAGGAGGAAAAGAGGGTTAGTGGGTTTTTTCGTCAGGCCTTCGACAAAGATCTTATCGTACATCGGAATGCCGGCAGTAATGTGCCACTGTACTGCGGAACTAGCCCCAAGCTCGAGGAGCCTGAGGATCGCGCTTCATTATCTTATGCGCAAAAGCTTGAGACATTAGATAGGGTTGATTTACAAGGGGACGGGGTAAAGAGCTTTGTAGGAGTTGTATTATACGCACTCTTGAATCCCCGAGATGTGTTGCTTGTAGATGAGCCGGAGGCATTTTTGCACCCACCCCAGGCGAGAGTCCTCGGCAAGATGTTGGCAGCGGAGCTACCGGCAGCTACCCAGATGTTTTGTGCAACGCACAGCGGGGATTTTCTTAAGGGACTACTCGATCGCGATAAAGGAAATGTTCACGTGGTGAGAGTTCGGCGAAGTAACGGGAAGAATCCCGTTCGTGTCCTTGACAAGTCCGCAGTGAAGAAAGTGTGGAAGGATTCCTTGCTTCACTACTCGAATATATTGGATGCGGTGTTTCATCAGGGCGTCGTGATCTGTGAGAGCGATTCAGACTGTCGCTTTTACGCCGCGATAGCTGACAGAAAACGTGGAAGGGAGGATCAGCCGCAACGCGATTTGATGTTCACGCATTGCGGCGGAAAAGATCGAATTGCGATGGTAATCAACGCCCTCGCTGCGTTAGACGTTCCATTCGCTGCAGTTGTGGATTTTGATGTTTTGCGAGACGAGCCGGTACTTCGAAGGATTTTCGAGAGTTGCGGCGGGATTTGGGCGGTGATCGAAAAAGATTGGACGTCTGTAACGGGGGCAATTAATTCCAAGAGACCCGAGCTTAATACAGAAGCAGTTGTCAAAGACATCTCGATCGAGCTTAACACGGTTACAGAAACCGTTTTCCCGAGTGGAGCGGCGGATAACATCCGAAAAATATTGCGCCAGAGTTCACCGTGGTCTCTCGCGAAATCTTTGGGAAAGGTATATGTGCCCCCAGGGGAGGCGACTTTGGCGTACGGGCGCCTGGTTGGTCAATTGGCTGCGAAGGGTCTTTTTGTGGTGCCGGTTGGTGAACTGGAATGCTTTGACAAGAATGTAGGAGGACACGGACCGAGCTGGGTCAATGCTGTCCTTGAAACGAGGGACCTGGATGCCGATGCAGAATTGCTCGAAGCGCGAAGTTTCACCGACGGATTCGTAAAATTTGTGTTGAAATAGCGTTCACCTGCACACCATTTTTCCCGCAACCTAGGAAGTACGACTAAAAAGTCATCCGCCATGGCGTTAGTGATTTCACAATCATGGGAGAACGAGCGAGAAAAGACTAATGTAGAGCTAAACGATGTCGCTCGACCCGCACGCTCTCAAAAGTTACATCGACGGGTCTGCTAAAGACAATCCGGGAGGTGCCGGGGGCCTGGCGGCTTGGGTCGAGTTTCCGAGCGATTGGAATTGTCCCGATGAACCGCTGTTTCAGGAAGGCTTTCAAGAAACTACAAATAACCGAATGGAACTGCTGGCATGCATTCGGGCATTCGAGTACGTGCGCAAACAGGGCTACGATTTGCGGGTCGAACGAGTACAGATTGTCACCGACTCGAAGTACGTTCACGACTGCTTTTTTCTTGCCGAGCAGTGGCGAAAAAACGGGTGGCGAAACCTTGAGGGGAGGCCGGTTGAAAATCGCGACCTCTGGAAAAATCTTCTGTCTCTTCGCGGTAAGGTCAAGGTGCGGACTGAGCTGAAATGGATGCTCGGCAAAAAGTCGCTGATATTAAAGGCTGTCGACAAATCGGCCAAGGCCGCCTCATCTGAGCCTTGGAGCGTTGATCGTGGATTCAGACCCGGAAAGGTTGGGCGATCGAAGGCAGGCTCCAAACGTGCCGCGTCACTGTTTGCAGCCCACGGTCAAGAAGTTCTGATACGAATCTATCGTACTCGCTTGCTGGGCCGATCCGACCACAAGATCTATTTCGAAGTCTGTGATGAGCAATCTGGGGAAGTCCTACAAAAAGCGTCCGCTTTTACGTCCGCGGAGGTAGCTGTGGATCTACACCGGCACCATTCCTATCGTGTTTCGTTCAACGCGAATCCGCAGTATCCGATTATTGAACGGATCATTGAGGAAATCGCACCCGTAATCGTGCCTCGCTCGGCGTAGGAGCATTGCTCCAGCGGGGGGATGGGGTCGCGTCGCGTCTAAACATCTAACATTCAGTTACCGGTGGTCGTCGCGGAAATCGAACGACGCCAGACTGCGACAATTGTCGAAAATGGAAGCGGGCGTTTCCAATCAACGTTTGGAACGAATCGCCTTGTCCTGAACGCACACTTTGCGGACGAGTTGGGCCAGGGTGATGCCGGTCAGGTGTTTTCTGACGGCCTGCTTGGTGCTCTGGGCCACGCGGCTCATGATGCTCTTCATATTGCAAGCTCACATGGCACTCCTTTAACGCTTTGCGTTCGTTGACGAGAATTACCGACGGGGATTCCACCGCGTCGTAGATGTCCGCGAGGGAAACGCGTTCGGCCTTTTTCGCAGCCTGGCGCCGTCGAACATCGAATGAAGAGGGAGACGGCAAGGCCGGCTCTACAATTTCGGAAAATTCGAATCGCGAAATCCGAAACAAATTCAAATCTTCGAATGGCAGAATGACCAAGACACACTCGAAACCGAAAAGTGAATTGCGGCGAACGTCGAGAAATTCGCCGGACGCCCGGTCGATGTTGATCTATGTTATACGATGCTCGTATTCAGCTTGAGGTGTTTTAGAGTGTCGAAGGCGAGCTTTTTTACTTGTCTGGTTTTCCTGCTTGCAACTGCTTTCGCTTCAGGCCAGACCGCGCCGAAGAAGCCACTTCCGACCGAGCCACTCGAAGAATACGACAATCCGCCCGCTCCGTCCCCGTTGTGGGGAATAGGAGTTTCGCCCGGAATGGTCTCGCAGGAAGGCCCCTTCATAAGTCATCAGGTCAACGTCAACGGGAGCGGACAGAACACCACGGGCGACGCGGCGAACGAGCCGTCTATCAGCGTGGACCCCACCAACCACAATAGGATGGTAATCGGTTGGAGGCAGTTCGATAGCGTTACTTCCAACTTCCGGCAGGGCGGCTATGGATATACCAGCGATGGCGGTGCGACCTGGACTTTCCCGGGCGTGCTCGAGAACAACGTTTTCCGGAGCGACCCGGTGTTGCGCTCCGATGACACGGGGCGTTTCCTCTTTCTCAGCCTTTTGGAGACATTTGACGTCACCCTCTGGCGCTCGCTCGACGGCGGCCAGACTTTCACGAACATTGCACCCGCCAAGGGGGGCGACAAGCAGTGGTTCGCAATTGACAATAACCCGACCAGCACCGGTCACGGATTCCAATACCAGTTTTGGGATAACTCCAGCCCTTACGCTCCCGGGGAATTTAGCCGTTCCACCGACGGCGGGTTCACCTGGATGAATCCGATCACCATTCCCAACGCTCCCCAGTGGGGAACGCCCGACGTGGACTCGAACGGCAACCTCTTTTTCGGCGGCGTAACCACTTCCTTGACCCAGTTTTGGTGCCTTCGTTCGACCAATGCAAAGAACGGGGCCGTGACACCCAGTTTCGACCAAAGCACCGCAGTCAACATGGGCGGCGTTATCGATTACTTTGATACGATAAATCCGGAAGGACTGATCGGGCAGGTTTTCCTGGTGGCGGATCGTTCGGGCACCAGTTCTAATAACAATGTTTACATGATGGCGAGCGTGCAGCCGACCGGCTTCAACACTGGGAGCGACGTCATGTTCGTGCGCAGCACAGACAGCGGACAAACCTTCAACGCCCCCAAGCGGGTCAACGACGATCCTGTTAATCACAACAAATGGCACTGGCTCGGCACGCTTTCAGTCGCGCCGAATGGGCGGATTGATTCCGTTTGGCTGGACACGCGGAACGCCGCGAACAATACCGATTCGCAGCTCTTCTATTCTTTCAGCACGGACGCAGGCGATACGTGGTCGCCCAACGTGGTGGTGAGCAATTCGTTCAACCCCTTCCTCGGTTATCCGGCTCAGAACAAGATGGGCGATTACATCACAATCGTTTCCGACAATGCCGGAGGCGATGTCGCGTATACCGCCACGTTTAATCTCGAGGAGGATATTTATTACGTTCGCGTCACTCCTGGGGGAATACCTACTCCGACACCCTCAGCCACACCGACTCCTTCGACGCCAACGCCGACGCCGACCCCAATACCGACTCCAACTCCAACTGTAACTCCGACACCGAGTCCAACCCCAACCGCAACACCGAGTCCGACACCCACGACAACACCGACGGCTACGCCCACAGCGACACCAACACCGGCGTCGGCGGCGCAGGCTATCAACCTCTCGACGCGCATCCTGGTTCAGACCGGTGATAATGTTGGCATCGGCGGCTTCATCATCACGGGCACCGTTCCGAAACATGTCCTCCTCCGGGCCATTGGACCTTCGCTGGCACAATTCGGTGTCCCCGACGCGCTCGCTGACCCGGTGCTGGAGCTGCACGGTCCCGGCGCATTTGTCACCATCACGGACGACAACTGGAGAGACGACCCCATGCAGGAAGCTCTGATCATAGCCGACGGCATCCCGCCGACCAATAATCTCGAATCAGCGATTGATGCCACCTTAGCTCCCGGAGCGTATACCGCGATCGTGAGAGGCAAGAATAACACCTCGGGTGTCGCCTTGGTTGAAGTTTATGACCTTGATCAGGCCGCTCTCTCGAAACTGGGCAATATTAGCACGCGCGCGTTCTGCGGGACAGGAAGCGACATCGTGATCGCGGGCTTCACGCTGGGGAACAGGGGGGGCGACGACAGAGTTATAATTCGCGGACTGGGTCCCAGTCTCATTGCGTTCGGGGTGCCTGATGCGCTGGCCAATCCAACGTTGGAGTTGCGCAACAGCAACGGAACGCTGCTCATCTCCGATGACGACTGGCAGGATAACGCAGCGCAAGCGGCGGAAATCACCGCGGCGGGACTTGCGCCGGGCAACGATCTGGAGTCCGCCATAGCGGCGACGTTGCCGCCGGGTGCTTATACGGCGCTGCTTGCGGGACTGGATGACGGCACTGGTGTCGGCCTGGTGGAAGTTTACGATAACGGGGCCCCGTAAGTTGGTCACCGTCGCGCACGCGCGTATTTGTGGCTATAAGACGGTGTGGCGACCCTAACGATTTTTCGTTTTAATTTCGCTAAAGGGAGGGGCTTCCGGGGGTGCCTACCCTTCTCTTGCGGCGGAATGCCGGCTTCGAGTTCGGCATTGGTGCACCGACGCAAACGGCGGAATTCCACTTCCCGAATTTCGTCAGAGCGCTACTATCAGCGGCACTGGCGATGAACCCGCCCAACTTCTTCGCCGAACTGAAGCGGCGCAATGTCATCCGCGTGGCGGGACTCTCTCTCGTCGGAGCGTGGCTTCTGATCCAGGTGGCAAGCACGATGCGGCGAATTGACTGCCGAGAATCAAAGACGGACCCTTTCACTTTCTGCCCAGGTAAGTGTCAATGAACCCGCGCAACTTTTTCGCCGAGCTCCAGCGACGCCATGTTTACAAGGTGGGCGCAGCCTATGCCGTCGCCGGTTGGTTACTCGTGCAGGTCGTTACGCAGGTCTTCCCCATTTTCGAGGTGTCGGTGCTGGCGCAGCGAATTATCGTGCTCGTGATCGTCGCCGGATTTCCCATTACCCTCATTCTGGCCTGGCTCTTCGACATCACCTCGGAGGGTATCGTGCGAACCGGAGCGTTGCCAACGAGTGGTGAAGCGCCAGGAGCGCGACGCGACCGGCTCGGCATCGATCGCAAGCTCAACTATGTCCTAGGCGCACTATTGCTCGCTGCCGTTGCTTACTTGGCGGCCGAGCGCGTCGGGCTCATCAATGGATCGAGGAAAGTGTCCACCGTGGCGACGGGAATCGTTGAAAAATCGATCGCGGTGTTGCCTTTCGAAAACCGGAGCGAAGACAAAGCGAACGCCTACTTTGCCGACGGCATCCAGGACGAAATTCTGACCCGCTTATCCAAGATCGCCGATTTGAAGGTGATCTCGCGCACTTCTACGGAGCATTACAAGAGCGCGCCGGAAAACCTGCCTGAGATCGCCAGGCAACTTGGCGTTGCCAACATCGTGGAAGGAAGCGTGCAGAAGAATGGCGATGCGGTGCGGGTGAACGTGCAGCTGATTAAAGCAGCCAATGATTCTCATCTTTGGGCCGATACCTTTGATCGCAAACTGACCGACATCTTTGCAGTCGAGAGTGAGGTGGCCAAAGCCATCGCTGATCAGTTGCGAGCAAAACTCACCGGCCGGGAAGAAGAGGCAATTCGTAATCAACCGACAGAAAACTCTGAAGCACATCAACTTTACCTAAAAGGAAGATATTTCTGGAACAAGCGGACAAGCGATGGCCTCAAGACATCGATTGACTACTTTAACCAAGCTATCGACAAAGATCCGGCCTACGGACCGGCTTACGCCGGACTGGCCGATGCCTATGCCGTCCTTCCAAATTACAGTCGGACGCCGGGAAAGGAAGCGTACCCGAAGGCGGAGGCCGCCGCTATAAAGGCCCTTGAGATCGACGATAAACTCGCTGAAGCGCACATCGCGCTAGCCAATGTGAGGGTCTGGCATAAATGGGCGAAAGCCGCCGAGCCGGAGTTTAAGCGCGGTCTTGAGCGGAATCCGAACTACTCCACCGGGCATCAATGGTATTCGATTTACTTATCACTGGTGGGGAGGCATGACGAGGCTATTTTAGAGATGGAGAAGGCGAAGGAACTGGATCCCTTTTCCATAATCATTAATACCGAACTAGGTTGTCCCTATCTTTATTCAAGACGGTACGATCGGGCGATTGAATACTTCACCAAGGCGGTAGAAATGGATTCCAATTTTCCTTTTGCTCACTTTGCTTTGGCTGAGGCGTATGATCGGACGGGCCGATTTAACGAAGCGCTTGCGGAGCACGAGAAAGCTATCGACCTTGCGCACCGCGGACAAGCCTTTGAGCTTGCCGGCGGTGACGCTCCACGCGCGTGGTATGCCATGACCGGTCCGTTGCAGAATGCTTACGGAGCCTTGCGCGGTCCGATTTACTGGCAAGGCAGACTGGAGTCGGCAAAAAAATTATACGAACAAGGTAGTGCTACTGCGACAGGGCTGGCCGACATCTATTCAATACTTGGGGATAAGGAGCAGGCTTTGGCTTGGTTAGCAAAAGCCTACGAGGAATCTGACGATTTCCTCGTGTTTATAAACATTCAACCTCAATTCGATAAGCTGCATTCTGATTCACGCTTCCAAGCGCTCGTTAACAAAATATTTCAAAGCTCAGTGCCAGTGAAAAATGAGTAGAGGCGCTTCCGGCAAACGCCTACAATCGCGCCGGATGGCCGAAGTAGAAACAAATTCAGTTTGAGATCGGGCACGCTTTATTCATCGGCATAGATCCGCGCTTCGAAAAACTCTGCGAGGAAAAACCAAAGTAAGGATCGTTAATGTAATACAGAAATCCCTGGAGCCTAGGGGGTCCGTTCCCCTTTTGTGAAATTCGGCTAAAATGGCCAAGAAACGTGCGTAAGAAGTCTTGATTCTACGAGGGTCGAACCCTGCTCCAGGACCTTTTTGTGATTCTGCAGTTTACGAGGTCAGTCTGACTAGTTTTCGATCTGCTAGGTTTGCGATCTCGGAATTCCAAGCTGCTTTGGTCAACTTCAGTACGGCTCTCCATCAGCCGAGCCTGCCATCAATAAATTTTCCGCAGGCAGCTGGCCTTCCAACAACTCGAGAGCGCGCTGTAGCCCACCATATCGGTGAACATAATGCGGCGAGTCCGCGTTCTTCGGGGTCACTGCTTACGGCGGGAGGTTGACCTTGAATTGGACTGTGGCGAGTTGCTCGGGGGCCCGACCGAGCTTACGCAGGAAGGGCAGCCAGCGCGGGTCGGAGCGAATTTTGTCAAACAGGTTCTCGAGCGCGATCTCAGAGAGGCCCGGGTCTTTGTCTTCGGCCGCTTTGTCAAGCCACTCGAAGGCCTTGTCAGCTTCACCGCGGAAGGCATATTGCTGGGCGATGAAATAGGGCGATTCCTTGCCGTATTTTGCAATCAGCGCCGTGAGCGCCTGGTCGGAATCGGCGTTACGTCCAAGCGCGTGATAGGCCATAGGCGAGCCAAGCATGCGAAGGTATTCATTTTTTTCCTGTTCGATCTCGGCTATCCCGGCTCGCGCGTCGCCCTTGAGAACAAGCGTTATTCCAAGTAGCGCGTGCGCGCCCCCTTGACCCGGGCTCAGGTTAAGCACCGTGTGGAAGGACTCGATCGCGGCATCATATTGGCCGGCGATCCGCTGATTCGTGCCGAGATTGTACAGAGCCGACACATTCACCGGATCGCGGCGAATAGCAGTGTGATACAGGGTCAGCGCATCATCCAAGCGTCCGAGTTCCATAAGAAACGACGCGGTATTGGCAAGCACGGTCACATCGGTGGCATCGAGGGCTAGTGCGCGTTCGAAATGCTTCGCCGCTTCCGCGAAGTCATTTTGATACAACGCTATCAAACCAAGTGTGGCGTGTGCTGAGGCGTAATCCGGATCAATCGCGAGCGCTTTCGCCGCTGCCTCACGCGACCCGGCGAAAGCCTCCTTGTTTGCCAGCAGGCCCATAATCGCCTCATTGGCTAAATTCGCGGATAGCCTATTCCAAGCCGGGGCATAGCTCGGATCGATTGCGAGCACCTGGCGGTAAAGGGCGTCAGATCGTTTGAACGCGTCCGGAGTGAACTGCCGCCCAAGCTGCTGGGCTTGGAGGTAAAGAGCATACGCTTGCGGATCGGTTTGGCGTGCAGCCGGCGCGGCGCCGAGTAGCGTTACTTTCAACTGCTTTACCACCTCGCCCGCGATCTCGTCTTGGATCTTAAAGATGTCGTCGAGCTTGCGGTCGTAGGTTTCCGACCATAGATGGTAACCCTCGGCCGCGCGGACCAGCTGGGCCGTGATTCGCAATTGATCGCCGCTCTTGCGCACTGATCCCTCGAGCACGTTGGCCACGTGGAGCTGCCGCGCGATTTCCGGAATCTCGACCTGCTTGCCTTTGAAAGAGAACGACGAAGTACGTGCTGCCACTTGAAGATGCGGCACCTTGGCCAGCAAATTGAGCAGCTCCTCGGAGATGCCGTCGGAGAAAAACTCGTTCGCCTTGTCCTCACTCATATTAACGAACGGCAGAACAGCGATCGACTTTTCGCTGATCCCCAAGGCCGCCGTCTCGTTAACTCCATGGCGCAAAACGAAACGGTCCGTCAGCAGGAGCACGACTGCGACAGCCAGCACGCCGATGATCGCGAAGTCGAGCTTGCGTCCCCCGGCGTGTTGCTCGATCGATTCAGCGGGATCGATCTCACTTTCGCGCTTCAGACCTTCCGGCGTGAATTCGTAGAACCAGGCGAAGGCAAGCCAAAAAGGAAACCCGATCCCCGCAGCTACGAGAAACCAACGCGTCGCCCACTCGGGCGCACCGAGCGATGGTCCCAGTTGCGAAATACCTTGCGCGAGCGCCCATACAGCGCCGAGATAGAGAACCGCCGTGCGGACAACGTTACGTCGCTTCAGCTCGGCAAGAAAGTCGCGCGGACTCATATTTGTTTATTTGGGCGTTCGCGAGTAGGAGAGATCTTGGTTCGGCGGCCTACGTAGAAATGTCCGGAATCAAGTGGCACTGTGGAATGTAAACGGAAAAGAATGGATTCATTATTCTGCCGTGTATTGAATTCTCTCCCTGAAGAGCTAAGGGATACAAGAACAAAACTGGCTTGCCGAGTCGAAGCTTCCGTCTTCGCTGCCTCCTTCGCTAAAGCTACGGCGCGCTAGGAAAGCTACGACGTGACAGGGCCGCTAAACGCCATGAAGGTTCGTTGCCGGTCCGTCCGGCAGCTGCCGGACTATGGCGCAACGTTCTTCGCTTGGCCTCAGACAAAAAAATTGGCCTGCCGAGTCGAAGCTGGCTGACAAAACCGTTGAACGTTCATTCCGGTCCGTCCGGCAGCTGCCGGACTACGGCGCGACAGTCTTCGCTTAGCCGCAGACGGCCAGCGAAGACTGGAGCCTAGGGGGTTCGAACCCCTGAACTGCACGACGGAAATGGAACTACGATTGCGACCAACGACAACTGGAAGATCAACGATCAGACCGGCCAATCGCAGCAAGCAGAAATTGAGGCGACGGGAATTCCGCCAGCAAACGATTTGGAATCGGCGCTCGTGCAGGCGCTCGCGCCGGGGGGTTACACGGCGATTGTGCGCGGCAAGAACAACACGACCGGGGTTGGTTTGGTGGAAGCTTTTAATCTCCAATAAAACGAAAGCGAAAACGCCAGAGAGCGAGACACGCTCTCTGTTCAAGCAGTTAACAACATATAGGCCCATCGCTTACCCAGTTCGGCGTGTCTTACGCCCTGGCCAATCGGCAATTGGAGTTGCGCGACGCCACAGCATTCACACTCATCCCAAAAGCGAAACGATAAATCCCGATTTTGGAATAAAGAAGGGCTAGGGTTCGCAAAAGCTGGAGATGTAAAGCGCTGTAACTCAAATGTTTGAAATCGACGTTCAACGCATGGCATGCCGCTTGCATTGAGAACGCGGAATGAAAATCAAATTGATCCCGCTTGCTGCCCTTCTCGTCGTCGCTTCTTTCATCACCAGCTGCGCCAATGCTCCAGCCACCGATACGACAACGGAAAAGAAATTCGACAGAACGAAGAGCTCGATGTACGCGCGCTAAGAGCGCCCGGACGAAATCACCGCCGAGCATGTTTTCGCTCGGCGGTGATCCTAAGCGGTCAAGAACGCGGTTAACGCGCGCAAGGCGTTTTTCAATGCTGTAGGCCCCTCGCAATGGCCCACCCGAACCGCTGATTCGGCGGAATCTATAGGCGCGATTTCAAGTACAGTGACGCATTGCGTATCATCCGTAACTGGGTAGCTCCAAGCGTAGCACCGTTTCGCCTTCGGGTGGCCTTTCAGATCAAAGATTTCGACCAACCCGTTCCACGCTACGCTATCTCGAAAGAACTCTACCACGATCTCAGTCCCGACATGCACGGCGTTGCATTCGTGCGTTGTTTCGATGGCTTCGCCCAGCTTCCGTATCCGTTCGCTCACCCAGCAATCATCGGCCCAAATCGCGAACCGTCCATGCAGAACTTTCCCGCGCTCCCGCTTCGCGCTCGGAGGTAACGGAGGTGATTCTATGGCCATGCGCTACCCGAAACGGTTCTTGCTGAACCAGGCTAGGGGCTCAAGAAATGCTTTCTCTTACGTTGAAAACGAGATGAAAGAGCAGCAAAATCTCACGCCCGGGCGTCATCTTAGTTGGGCCCGTGCTGATACAACGATTTCATCCATGCGCCCGACACTGAAATCTCAGGTCCGAAGGATACGAGCCGAAATTCAAGCGCAGGGCGCAAGCACCGTTAGCGGCGAGCAATTGCGCCTGCTCTGCCCCGATGTGTCAGTAAGCGGCCAATGGAACGAAATCGCAAAGATTTCGATGGTCGAAGGCTGGAGTTTTACGTTTTTCCCGAACGGCAATATCCGCCTGGCGAACCTCTGATCCGACCGTTCGACTACACCAATTCAACGCGGCCCTATTCCGATGGTGGCTAGGGCGAGAGCTGCGGCGGCATGTGCACCAGGAGGCGTATTGGAGCCGGCGGAATACAGCCCCACTGTGAAGCCTTTGCAGGAAACTGGGCACGCTCAAACGACTCAACTATTCAGCGAAGGCATATTAGAACTTAAGCGATGGGCTGAGCAAATGCCCGTACCACGCGAAGGCAATGAACGTGACGCTGGCGAGCAGCAGCAGCGTCGCATGAACGCGGGCCCACCAACCAAGCTCCGCAATCTTCCAGAATCTCACCGCGGTGATGGCGAGCGCGATTAACCCCAATGCGGCAAGCCATCCGGTTATATGCGCCGCAATGAGCCATGGATTCAGTCCGTCGCCGATGTAGGAAATATTGGTGTCTGTGCGACTCAACGGCAGTCCAACTAGGGCGACGCAACTGATCTCCAGGATACATACGACGCGCGAAAGGAGAAAAAGGAGGCGATCGCGTGGCGAGAAAGGCAGTCGTTGTGCATACCGCTTCCGAGTCACTGCCGCGACCGGCCAAAGCAAGACGGTCGCAATGAGCAGCGCGAGGCTTCCGCCAATGAGCGGAAGCATCAGCGTCTTGCTCGCAAGGCCCGTCACGCGTTGCTCCAGGGTAACCGGGCTGGACAAAAGCTCGGTCACAGCGCCCTTTTCGTTGCGGCGAAACGCAATCAGCTCAGGTCCATCCACTTCGTGATAGAGAAGCGGACCAATCTCACGCCAGCGTTTTAGGCTGCCGCGCAAATTCTTGTTACCCTCGAGGGTCAGGATTCCCTTTTCATCGCTACGCACCGCGTATTGACCGAGGATGGCGGCGATTTTCAAAAACGTCGACTCGGAGCGGCGGCTGGTGTTGTAGAGTCCGGCAACGGCGCGCCCATCGCTTTGCGCCATCTTCGGATCAACTTCCGGCAGCGATGCGGCGGGATCGGGGAAATAGCGATTCAAAAATGCGCGGATCACTTCGCCGCGTCCGCCGCCGAATCGCGATCCCGCGCTGTTATACGAAATGAAAAGGCCGGCGCGCGCTTCCGGCATCATGATCATGTCGCTATGGAAATAAATCGTATCGCCGGCGTGTCCGACGATGCGCTGGCCGGTCGAAGAGTACTCCATCAAGACAAAGCCGAGCGCGCGAAGCCCGGGATGCAGCTCAAACTGGTGCGCTTCCATCGCGCGGACCGCTTCTGGTGTTAGGATGGTGGCGCCGTCGAGTGTGCCGTTAGCCAGGAAGGCGAGCATGAAACGCGTCATATCGACACCAGTGGTGGAAAGCGCGCCGGCAGGAGCGGCTGGAATAAACTCAAAATTCTTTGCGCCTTGTGCCGCCGCGAGATATCCCTGAGACCTAGTCGCTTCGAGCCTTGGGGGAAGCGGTTGCGCGAAGCTCGAGTGCTCCATGCGCAGCGGCGTCAGAATGTGTGCCGCAATGTATTTTTCAAACGATTCGCCTGAGCTGCGCTCCACAATGTAACCGGCCAGCGCTAATCCGTAGTTGGAATACGACGGCACGGTTCCCGGCCGGAAAATGCGTTCCGGCATCGCGCCGATTAAATAATCGTGGAGCGGAAGCATTTCTTTGGCGCTCGGCACGAAAAGATTTTTCAGCGTCTCTTCGAATCCGGCCGTGTGGGTGAGAAGTCGCCGTAAGGTGACCGGCTCCGCGAATGTCTTTGGAATGGTGAAGTCGAGGTAGTCGTTCACGTCGCGATCAAGATCGAGTTTGCCTTGCTCGACCAACTGCATCACGGCTGTCGCGGTGAAGACCTTCGAGATGGAGCCGGGGCGAAATAATGTTTGGTCGGCCACGACCGGTTTTTTTGTGGCGAAGTCGGCATAGCCATAACCCTTGGCCAGCAGGACCTGTCCATCCTTTACGACCGCGACGACCGCGCCCGCGATATCCCGGCTCTGTAGTTGAGCGGGGAGAAGCGCGTCGAGAAAGGCTTCGAGATCAGCCTTCGTCAGGTCATGGACCCCGCTCGGTTCCGGTGCCGATGGCGCCGAGGAAACCGGAGCCGGAGAAAATAGCGGACTGGGCGCGGGACCTTGAGCGGCTGCCTTCCAAGTCAGTGAGAATGCGAACATGAATGCGCTCGCGACTATGACAAGGCGGTAGTGCGACCAAACATGAGTTTTCACGTGACCATCCTGTCGGCACGTTTAGTCGCTGGCAAGAGTCTTGGCGGCGGCGAAGGTCCCCCATGGATGCGAAAGTCCGGCATTTTTTTTCACGAACAGAAACCGCTTTGTTCCGGCTTGTTATTTTTGCGTTTGCCCTAGGCCATCTGGCGATAGCTAGGGCTGAACTCAATCAGGATTTCAAACAAGCATTGCATTGGCGCAACATCGGGCCGTTCCGCGGCGGACGAACACGAGCTGTTGCCGGCGTCCCTTCGCAGCCCAATGTGTTTTATATCGCGCAGGTCAACGGCGGTGTTTTTAAGACGACGGATTACGGTCGGACCTGGCAACCGATCTTCGACGACCAACCGACCGGTTCAGTCGGAGCGATCGCCGTTTCGGATTCCAATCCTGAGATAATCTACGTCGGCAGTGGCGAAGGTTTGCACCGTCCCGATTTATCGGTGGGTGACGGCATCTACAAATCGAGTGACGCGGGCAGGACCTGGACGCATCTTGGCCTGCGTGACGGTCAGCAGATCTCGCAAATCGCCGTCGACCCGCGCAATGCTGATCGCGTTTTTGTTGCTGTCGCCGGTCATCCCTATGGCCCGAGCGAAGAACGTGGCGTTTTTCGTTCAACCGACGGAGGCAAGACCTTCGAGAAGATTCTTTACCGCGACGAAAACACCGGCGGCGCGGACGTGCAGATTGATCCGGCGAATCCAGAAACCGTTTACGCTTCGCTGTGGGAGGCGCGAGAAGGCCCGTGGGAAAATGGAGGTTGGAATGGCGGCAACGGCGGAATCTTCAAATCAATCGACGGCGGGAAGACCTGGAATCAGCTCAGCAAAGGTCTGCCTGATGGGATCGTTCAGGCAAATCTCGCCGTGGCTCCGCGCTCGCCCAAGAGTCTTTTCGCCGCGGTCGGCACGGCGAAAGGCGCGGGGCTTTATCGATCCGACGACGCCGGCGAGAATTGGTTCGTCGCCACTACCGATTCGCGTCCAGGACTGGCAATCGGAGGCGGTGATTTGCCCGTGGTGCGATTCGATCCAAAGGACGCAAGCATCGTTTATTCCGCGACTGTCGTTTGCTGGAAATCAACTGACGGCGGCAAAACGTGGAACGGTTTACGCGGGGCGCCCGGGGGCGACGATTATCAAAACGTCTGGGTAAATCCAAACAATACCTCCATTATTTTGCTCGGGAGCGACCAGGGCGCGATCATCACCGTCAACGGCGGCGAAACCTGGAGTTCATGGTTCAATCAATCCACCGCGCAGCTCTATCACGTCAGCGCGGATAACGCTTTTCCGTATCGTTTGTGCAGTGGGCAGCAGGAAAGTGGTTCGGTTTGCATTTCGAGCCGCGGTCAAGACGGTGAGATTACTTTTCGGGACTGGCATCCAGTCGCGGCGGAAGAATATGGATACGTCGCGCCTGATCCGGTCGATCCGGATATCGTCTACGGCGGTAAACTAACGCGCTACGATCGCCGCACCGGACAAGCCCAAAACATCCTGCCGAACGCGTTTCCCTCTTCCGAGTTTCGGATGCTGCGGACGCAGCCGGTGGTTTTTTCGCCGGTTGATCCGCATGTTCTTTTCTTTGCCGCAAACACACTCTGGAGAACGCGCGATGGCGGACAGGCGTGGGAGCAAATCAGCCAGGATTTGACGCGCAAGACTTTTGAAATTCCGGCCACAGTCGGAAAGTATCGTTCACAACCAACCGCGCAACCGACGCCGCGCGGCGTGATTTACACCGTCGCACCTTCGCCGCTCGATCCGAAGCGAATCTGGGCCGGCACGGATGACGGATTGATTCATGCAACGACCGACGGCGGCAAAAATTGGACGGACGTTACGCCGCCGCAGATTTCCGCCTGGCAAAAGATTTCCCTGGTCGATGCCGGACATTTCGACGCCAACACAGCCTACGCCGCAGTGAACACCATCCGGCTCGACGATATGCGTCCCCACATTTACCGGACCCATGATGGCGGCAAGACTTGGAGCGAAATCGTGAAAGGCATTCCTGGCGGACAAACCGTGAACGTCGTGCGCGAAGACACGCAGCGAAAAGGCTTGTTGTTCGCGGGAACGGAGCGGGCTGTTTACATCTCGTTGGACGACGGTGAAAACTGGCAGCCTTTCCGGTTGAATATGCCCGCGACTTCCGTCAGAGATTTGATCATCAAAGGAGACGACATCGCGGTGGCAACGCACGGGCGCGGATTTTGGATTTTGGATAACATCACACCATTGCGGCAGCTCGAAACGGGCAATGAAGAATCGATTCTCTTCAAACCGCAAACCGCGTTGCGCGTGCGATCGAGCTTGAACACAGACACGCCCATACCGCCGGATGAGCCCGCCGGCGAGAATCCTCCGGACGGTGCGATGATTGATTATTATTTGGGCAAGAACGCGTCCGGCGCGATTACGCTGGAGATCAAGGACGGGAAAAGGAATGTGGTACGGCGCTATTCTAGCGTGGACGCAGCCCCGCCCATCGACCCGAAACTAAAGATTCCAGCTTATTGGGTGCGGCCGCAGCAAACATTGCCCAACGAGCGCGGGATGCACCGTTTTCTGTGGGACATGCATTACGCACCTATTCCCGGCATCGAGCCGGAATATCCGATGACAGCGGTCTATCGCCACACGGCGCCCAAATCGACTTCACCCTGGGTAGTGCCGGGCGATTACTCGGTGGTCTTAACGATGAATGGAAAAAGCTACGCACAACCGCTCTCCGTGAAAATCGATCCACGCGTGAAAACTTCGACGGCGGACCTGGCGCAACAGTTTGAGCTAAGCAAAGAACTCTATGAAATCCGCCCGACGCTTGAAGCGGTAAACAACGGCCTCAGCCGATTGAGCACGGAACTCGGAAAAGCGAAAGAACGCGCCGGGCAAAATCCAGTGGCGGCGCAGCTCGATGCGCTGAACAAGAAATTACAGGAGATCGCCGGTCCGCCGAGCCGTCGAGCGAGTGCCGCGCTCAGCCTGGATCTCTTGGAAAGACTAGGGACGCTGTTTGGGAACATCCAGGAAGTCGATGCCGCGCCCACGCTTGCGGTCCTAGCCGCCATCGCCGATCTTCAACGCGAATCAGAATCCATAGTTCAGCGATGGCGAGCGATCGAATCGCAGGACCTTCCCGCGCTGAATCCTCAGCTTGAGGCCGCGGGTTTGGGGAAAATAGAAATTCAAGAATAAAGGTTTTAGCTGCCTCGAAAGTGGATTTTTGATACTCGTGGCAACGGCCAGGCAACCACTTATGAAAACGATCTCCCTGCTTACTTTGTCCATCGCGTTTGCCTTCACGGGCCTCGTGGAAGCGGCAGAAAATGCTGTCCTTCGCGTCGGGCACTTCCCGAATATTACCCACGCCCAGGCACTGGTGGCGCACAATCTCTCGCGGCAAGGCAAAGGCTGGTTCGAAGAGCGGCTTGGTCCCGGCACCAAGATCGAATGGTTCGTTTACAATGCCGGACCGAGCGCCATGGAAGCGATCTTCGCACAGTCGATTGATTTAACTTACGTCGGCCCTGGACCGGCACTGAACGCTTATACGAAATCAAACGGCGCCGAAATCCGGTTGATCGCGGGCGCGGCGAACGGCGGCGCGGCGCTGGTTGTGCAACCAGACCAAGATCTGAAAACGCCCGCTGATTTTCGCGGAAAGAAAATTGCAACTCCGCAGCTCGGGAACACGCAGGATATTTCATGCCGCGCGTGGTTGACGGCAGGCGGCCTGAAAATCACGCAGCTCGGCGGTGACGCGCAGGTCTTGCCTACGCAAAATCCCGATCAGCTGGCATTGTTCCAGCAAAAAAGGATCGATGCAGTTTGGACCGTTGAGCCGTGGGTCTCCCAGCTCGAGCGTGAATCCGGCGGCAAAATTCTCGTGGATGAAAAAGATGTCGCGACCACCGTTTTGGTTTCCAGCGTCAAGTTCTTCGCCGAACATCGCGATCTCGCAAAGAAGTTCGCTCAAGCCCACGCCGAGTTGACGGAGTGGATGGCCAGGAATCCGGAAGAGGCACAGAAGCTCGTGCGAGCCGAACTGCTCGAAGAAACCAGAAGCGACATGGCTCCTGACCACATCGCACAATCATGGAAACGGATCGTGTTCACGGCCGAGGTGCCACGCGCCTCCGTCGAGAGCTTTCTGCAGAACTCGATTAAAGCCGGCTTCATCAAGAGAGCGCCTGATCTCTCGAGCCTGTTCGAGAAACCCTAATGTCGCTTCAGGAGGAGTTAATTGGGCCGCCACCGGCGAAGCTCATCGTCGAGAATGTTTCGAAGTGGTTTCGCACCACGCGGCAGACGGTGCATGCGCTGGATAATGTCTCGCTCAACATCGGCGAAGGCGAGTTCGTTTGCCTGGTCGGGCCGAGCGGTTGCGGCAAATCGACCTTGCTGGATATCATCTCGGGCCTCGAGACGCCGGACGAGGGCGTGGTCATGGCCGACAACGAACCCGTTCTCAATCCCGGCCGCCATCGACTCGTCATGTTTCAGGAATCCGCGCTCTTTCCCTGGCTCGATGTGACCGGCAACGTCATGTTTGGGTTGAAACTCAAACCTGGCCTAACGAATAAGGAACGTCTGGAGATCGCGAAGTTTTTCATTCAACTGGTCGGCTTGGAGAAGTTCTCGGCCGCGCATGTGCACGAGCTTTCTGGCGGGATGAAACAACGCGTCGCTCTGGCGCGCGCGCTCGCCCCGAATCCGCGCGTCTTGTTGATGGATGAACCTTTTGCCGCGCTCGATGCGCTCACCCGCGAGCAACTTTACAGCGACATTCAGCGGATCTGGCAAAAGCGACGGAAAACAATCGTCTTCGTCACCCACAACGTGCGCGAAGCCGTCTGCCTCGCCGATTGCGTGATCTTGTTCTCGCGCAATCCCGGCCGAATCCGCGAGCAATTCGACATTCGCCTTCCACGGCCGCGCGACATCAACAGCGTCGAGCTCGCAGAGCACTCCGGCGAAATTACCCGCGCCCTGAAAGGCCATTCGGCCGGAGAGGTGTCCGACTCATGAAACGCACTCTTCTGGCGACGATATTTTTTCTCGTTCTGCTTGTGATCTGGTCGGTGATCGTGCAGGCAAAAATTTGGTCGCCCATCCTATTGCCGTCGCCGCAAAGTGTCGGCGAATATCTCCTGGGCGCGGCGCGCGACGGAACGTTGCTCCAGGCCACGGGCGTAACTGTGCGGCGGCTCGTGGTTGGTTACTTGATCGGGATTGCGATCGGGTTGCCGCTCGGGCTCCTCACGTCCGCCTGGAAGTTCGTCGAAGACACGATCGGCGTCCTGGCGCTTGGTTTGCAGACTTTGCCGAGCGTTTGTTGGATCCCTCTCGCCTTGCTTTGGTTTGGCCAAACAGAAAGCGCGATGTTGTTCGTCGTTGTCATGGGAACGGTCTGGTCGGTCGTGATCGCCACCGATACCGGCGTGCGCAACATCCCGCCCATCTTCGCGCGGGCCGCGCGGACCATGGGATCGAGTGGCTTGCACAAATGGACGAAAGTCATCCTCCCGGCGTCGTTGCCCTATCTCGTCAGCGGCATGAAACAAGGTTGGGCCTTCGCCTGGCGGTCACTCATGGCGGCCGAAATTTACGTGACCATTTTGACCGGCTTCGGGCTTGGACATCTTTTGCATTACGGACGTGAACTGCATGCCATGGACCAGGTGATCGGCGTGATGCTGGTCATTGTTTTAATTGGCTTGCTCACCGACAAGATCTTGTTCGCACCGATCGAGCGATTTCTCCATCAGCGCTGGGGCACGGGCTTGCGATAGCCTGGCATCGGTCGGGCGCTGCTGGCGCGACCCAAGAATGCTCCTTTGAAAATGGTTATTATGGCGAGGCGGGCAAATCATCCGGTAGACGAAAGGCAACCGCTTGCGACAAGTCATTTCAGGAATTGCATGCAGTGGCAGGCGACCGAGTGCAGGCTCTTACGAACGATAGACGGTTCATATATCTCCCGTCGAACACGACATCATGCACTCAGTCGAAGGCCACTATTGGTGGTATCAAGCGCTTCGTCAGCATGTCGCGGCTTCCATCGCCGCAGAGCGTGGTCCGGGCAAAGTTCACGTCATCCGGAAAGGACGTTGCGGCCCCGCTCGCTTTAACTGAAAAAGCTCGATCGCCAGACCGATGAAAAGCAGGAGCGTGGGGAAGAGCGTATTGCGGTAGGTTTGCGCGAAATCCGTAGTGGAATCGAGAGAGAAACTATGGCGACGGCGGAGAGCGTCGAACCAAGTAATGCCGCGGGCGGACCTCGAACTCACTGCGACTAACCTGTGTTCAAAGTCGGGCGTTGGACGTTTCCCTCTTCATCGGCGGCCGCTGTTTGTGCCAGTCCGTGCTTTGCTCATACGCGTACGCAATCTGCAAGATCCGCCCCTCATCCAGTGCGTTCCCCAGCAACTGCAACCCAACCGGCAATTGCGTCCCATTCTCTATCCGCGCAAAACCGCACGGCAGACTGATCCCGCAAATGCCGGCCAGGTTCGCCGCGTTTGTGAAAATATCCGCCAGATACATCTGCAACGGATCGGAGCTTTTCTCCCCAAGTGGAAATGCCGGCACCGGTGACGTCGGCGAGATGAGCGCATCCACCTTTTGAAAGGCCTCGGCAAAGTCACGGCGGATCAGCGTCCTCACTTTTTGCGCGCGCGCGTAATACGCCTCGTAATATCCGGAGCTGAGAACGTAGGTGCCGAGAATGATGCGCCGCTTCACTTCCGGACCAAATCCTTCTTCCCGCGTCCGGCCATAATGGTCGAACACGTTCCGCGGGTTCTCCGCGCGATGGCCGTAACGCACTCCGTCGAAGCGCGCGAGATTCGCCGACGCCTCCGCGCTCGCGATCATATAATAAGAGGCAATCGCGTATTCCGTGTGGGGCAATGAAACGTCGATGATTTCCGCGCCTAACGAGTTGAAATGCGCGACCGCTTTTTCCATCGCCGCTCTCACCTGCGGATCGATTCCCTCGATCATGTATTCTTTTGGCAGACCGAGCCGGATTCCGCGTACGTCACGCCCAAGATCAGCGGTATAATCGGGTACCGCTTCGTTCAAGCAGGTCGAGTCCTGCGCATCGGGCCCGGCGATCGCGTTCATCACCATCGCCGCGTCGCGCACCGTCTTGGTCAACGGGCCGGCTTGATCGAGGGACGACGCGAACGCGACCAGGCCGAAGCGTGAGACGCGGCCATAACTCGGTTTCACCCCCACCACGCCGGAAAGAGCCGCTGGTTGGCGGATCGACCCGCCGGTGTCTGTTCCGAGCGCTCCAAACGCTGTATCTGCCGCCACCGCCGCGGCTGAGCCGCCACTGGAGCCTCCGGGCACGCGTGACACGTCCCAGGGATTTCGAGTGAGTTTCACGCTCGAATTCTCCGTCGACGAGCCCATCGCAAATTCGTCCATGTTTGTTTTTCCAAATGGAATCGCGCCGACTGCTCTGAGTTTGCGAATGACGGTCGCGTCGTAGAGCGCCCGATAGTCCTGCAGAATCTTCGATGCGCAGGTGCACGGCTGACCGGCCACGCTGATGATATCTTTGATTGCGATGGGCACGCCCCCGAGCGCCAAATTCACATCGGTGCGTTCTGCTTGTTTGAGAGCATCGTCGAAATCAATCGACAGATACGCATCGATCTGAGGCTCTACTTCCGCGATACGGGACCGGAGCGCCTCCAGGACCTCGCGCGGGGAAACTTCGCGTTGACGGAGAAGCGTCTGCAGTTCGGCGATGTTCAGCCTCGGCAGGTCGAGCGCCGTCATTCAACGACCTTCGTGACAATGAAGAGGCCGTTCGCCTGGCGCGGTGCGTTGCTCAACGCTTCCTCAGCGGTAAACCCGGCGCGCGGCTCATCTTCGCGGAAGATATTGAAAATGGGGACCGCGTGCGCTGCGGCTTCCACGTAGCTGGTATCCGGCTCCCGCAATTTCTCTGCGTATTCCAGAACGCGCCCAAGCTGCGCTTGAAAGAGTTTCGTCTCCTCCTTGGTGAGATCGAGTCGTGCGAGTTTCGCGACGTGCGCCACGTCGATTTGAGCAAGCTCGGCCATGCGGCAATCGACTAAAAATGAAGATGGCTCACCAGCCAAATGACGGCGACACAAAGCGCAATCACGAGAACAAGAAAAACGATCCGACCCTCGCGCCGTTCCTTTCGCAACGAAACGCGCCGGCCGCCGACGTGGCTATCGTCGGCCCAACGCTTGTCCTGGAGCGCGACCGAGACATCCAGCCGGCTGCGGCCTTCGCTGGCGCGGGTCAACAATTCCTCGCGTTGCCGGCGCGTGTTTTCCTCGGCAACCCGAGGAGCTTCCGCAATCATGCGCTCCAGCTTTTCCATTTCGCCGCGAAGCTGCGTTTCGCGCTGCGCGAGTTCTTCCTGTTTCTGGTTGAGCGGTGTTCCGCCTTTAAGCGGTCGGCGACGCATGCGGAATCATTGACCCTTCGTGGCCATCCAGAAGAAAACCAGGAGCGCGGCCAACCCAAAAATAATCAACGGCAGCGTCAGAGCGAAACCGATCTGCACCCATTGCGCGAACGTTTTTCCGCCGCCCAGTCCCGAAAGACCCGGCGCGGCGTCCGGCAAGTTCAGATCGGCTGATTGATCGCTGTTCCCGGCTTCGAGGCGGCTGCGTTGCTGGCTGAATTCCGTCCGAGCGTCGTCCACCGTGCTCAGGGCGCGGCTCAACTCTTTCGGCAGTTCTGCCGGGTTCCAGGTCTTGGGCTCGATCGCCTCGAGGAGCTGTAAATGTTGACTAAAGCTCTCGTGGGTTGTCCGAATTTGTTCGAGTTTTTTTTGCGAATCGTACCCTTCGCGTTCGAGAATCACGAGCGACCGCGACAGCTTGTCCGTCATCTCCGCGCGCCCGCGTTCCAGTTCTTCCTGGCGCCGGCTCAGCTCTTCCAGTTCGCGTTTCTGCTTCTCGATTTGCTCCGACTGCCGCTTCAATTGCAGAAGTTGCTCCTGCGCCTTTTGGACTTGGGAATCGAGATGCTCGGGCGACATCGCCTCTTCTTCGCTTAGTTCCAGCATTTGTTCGATCGGTCGTATTCGTTCAGCCATGGCAATCTATTAATGCTGAGACGGGCTCGCTTTTTTTAGCCGAGCCCGATGAACTGACCTTAATGGTCCGCCATTAGAATTCCACAAGTTTTACAAAACCTTTCCCGTCACAATAGAATTGCTTTTCATGAGTACCGACGGCCAAGACCTCACCGCGCCTGCTCACCGTCGCGTCTTTGGGCTGGACGCGTTGCGGGCGGCCGCGGTCTTCGCCGTGGTCCTTGCCCACTCGTTCGGTGTTCTCTATCCCCATCTCGGAGCCGCGCTCGGCTTTTTTGGTCATGGCGGCTTTTATGGCGTGGAACTGTTTTTTGTCCTGAGTGGCTTTTTAATCGGCCAAATTCTGCTCCGCACAGGTCCCGCCATTGGCAATCCGCGGACACTGCTTTTGTTCTATTTCCGTCGATGGTTTCGCACCCTTCCGCTTTTCCTTCTCTTCCTGGCTGTAAACGTCGCGATTGAATACCGTCTCCGTCACCATTCGCTCCTTCCCGGAGAGATCGCTCAACACGGACTATTCCTGCGCACTTTCACGTCGAATCGGCTGACTTTTTTTGGCGAATCATGGAGTCTGGCGATCGAAGAATGGTTCTATTTGCTTTTTCCAGCGACGTTGGCGGCGGGGCTATTTCTCGTGCGAAAGTTCGACCGCGTTTTCATTGTTTCGGCGGCCACCTTTTACCTGTTTTCCACTATTGCGCGTGTTTTTAGTGCGCAAATCGCCGACCACGCGTGGGATCAATGGCAGCGCTTCGTGGTGGTGGGCCGTTTCGATGCCATTATGATCGGGATGTTCGCCGCGTGGGCCGCGAGTCGCTGGCCGAATCTTTGGCTACGCCATGCCCGAGCTCTCGCAATTATTGGGGCAACGCTTTTGCTCATCATTTACGTTGCGCTCTGGCGAATTCACGACGGCCGCCTTGCCTACGCCCCAGATTCGTTTTTTGCGCGCACCTTTCGATTCAACCTTGTTTCCCTGGGTTTTGCCCTCCTGCTGCCCGCCGCTGCGGGTTGGACGCGCGCGCACGAGAACATCGCCAGTTGGTCTGTCCGAAAGATCGCTCTTTGGTCCTACGCGATGTACCTCGCGCACTTGCCAATCTTCACCTTGATCGATCGTTATCTTTTCCCGGCCTGGCAAAAGTCAATTTTTCAGGCTTTTGGGTTTTTCGCTCTCGAGCTCGGCGCGACCATCATGTTCAGCGGCCTTCTTTATCGATTCTTTGAAGTGCGTTGCACACGTCTGCGCGAACCGGTTGGCCGCTGGATGATGCAAAAACAGACTCGTGCCCACTGACCAGCGGTATCGGCTGGCGAAACTTCAGAATTCCTCAATTTTCCCCGGGCGATTTTCGGAATTAACGAGCTCCACGCAGCAGCTCGGACCACTGTTCCGCCAGTGCATAAAAGTTGCCGCCGGTCAAAGGTATGAGCTCTGGCCAATGCGATTCGAAGTGCTCCCGCTGAAACGGCTTGGGTCCGTGGAAATGAATGATTTTCGCCTGCGCATTTTCTCCCCAGTACGGTTTCCAGTTCAGTTCCGGTCGCAGCCGATCCCAGAGCGGGCCGTCGCTGTCACGGTAGAAGCGGCGATAGGCTGCCTGGTCCCACGCTTCGCTTTCGAGCGCCGCGAGATTTTTCGAAATATATTCGCGCAATTCCGGCAGACTTTCACGCAAGCGATCCGTATTCATCAGCATCACGCCCGTGTTCATATTCACGTAATCGTCCTGCGTCGATTCCGGAGCGACAGCGAAATATTTGCAAGGGGTTGTCTCCAGCTCGGGGACCACCTCAGCGGCGAAAATCACATCGCAGTCCGTATAGAGAATACGGGTGGCGCCGCCCAGCCGCTCCACGATCTCCGGGAGTTCCACGCGAGAGAAGGCGCCCGAAAGCGCCGGCGCGAGATGAGGATTTCCTTTGCGCTGGCCCAGTTCCGTCAGGGGCTCGCGGAGAAAAGTGCGGTGCCGAATAATCCGCACGTCGTGATTTGTTAACCACTCGGTGAAATCATTATCGCCGCCGTCGTAAATGCAGTGCGGGACGAGCGAGGTAAATTTCCTGGCCGTGTGCACCGCGACCATAATCATCTCGGCGTATTGCCGAAACGCGGTCGAATCTTCGGTGAGAGCAAAAAACCACTGCATGATTACGGGATTCGACTCCGGTTCGCGTTCAGATCAAGTGTCCAAGGCACATGCGGAGACCAAATATTTTCTTTGGTGGACTAGCGACAGACGGATCCTAGTCCTGAAAGAAGGTGGCCATTTCACCAGCACTGAGACACGGTGCTCACGCTGCGTTACAATTTCCGCCACGCGATCGCATCACCCTCCGGAGTTTCCTGGAACCTGTATCCGCACGTTTCCAGCAGCGCATAGGCGGCCGTTTTGTCGTCTGCGGAAAGATGCTGGTGTTCGAACATCAACAACACCGGCCGAAAGCGCGTGAAATCGAGCGAGCGCAAGATTTCGGAGTCGTGGCCTTCCGTGTCGATCACGAGCAGATCGATCCGCGAAACGCCATGCCGGACCAGTAGCGTATCGAGCCGCACCGTCGGAACGCGCTCCTCGATCAGGAGCGAATCGATCTCCGGAATGGACGAGCGATGTCTGAAAAGCACCTCGCGATTCAATGTCGCCAGCTGATTGAACCATTCCGGCGTCTTACCCGGCACACTGCGCAGACGATAAAGCGGCGCTTCTCCATCACGCGTCGAGACGGCGGCGCGTTCCACTCGTACGCCGGGTCGATCGCGATAACGCGCCGCCAGCGTTTCGTAGAGATCGGGTACTGGTTCAACAAGCAGTCCGCTCCAGCGTGTTTTCGAGAACAAATCGACCAGTGGATCGCCCGCCGCCCCATCGTTGGCGCCAATCTGCACGACGAATGCTTCTGGAAAAACGTCGGCGAAGAGCGCGATGAGCCGATTGGCTTCGTCGCGACGAAAAACCGCTCCGCGGGTCATCTGGACGTCGAGCAGAAAGGCGGAGAGCGCGGCATTCCAGCGCGAACGGGAACTGTGCGCAAGACGCAAGCGCTGCAGCGCGATGAAGCGACAGAATTGCGCCCATGCGCGCGATAAACCGGAAGGCGTCGAAGGCGGCGGAGAAAGACGCTCGATCGCCCTGTGTAAGGCGCCGCCGACTGCGAAAGTAAAATGCAGCGCGCCTTCATGAAGATCGCGCGGATCGACTTCATCATGAAAGCCCGTGGCGAACGAATAATTCGGAAACGCCCGGCGCACGTCTGGTCGCTCCTCCAGCCCGAGATTTCGCTCCGTCCGGCCGCAAAGTCGAAGGTCGCTCAGTTCCCGTTGGGTCGTGACCCACCCGCGCAGAGGCATCCGTCCCGCGCGGAATTGCTCGCGCGGTTCGTCGAGATGAAAAATGAAGTCAGCGTGCGCTTGCATGGTTGTCCGCTGCCGCACTCGTTAAGCTCCCGACCGTGTGCACCGCTACGGCGGTCATATCCGCAGACGCGGGAAGCGCGATCAGCGGCTTTGCAATCGCGAAGGTTCTCAGTACCGCCGCGATTGCCGGCAACATGAATGCAGCGTGCAGTCCCACCTCATTCCAGCACACCACGGAAGCAATGATGGCAATGCGGTACAAACAGAGCGGCGGATTTTGCGTCGGAAGCCACATAGGCTGCGCCATCGAGGACCAGTTCACCACAAAACCGTACGGGTTAAGCGTCGATGTCAAACGCCTTGCACAAAAATGGCGCGAGCGCGCCAACGGTGATGACGGCCAATAGCCGCGGCAGTTTCATTCACGTTTCTCGCTCGAGCCGAGCCCGCGCCAAGGCATGCCCTATTGTGAGTACGAGCACGACGGTCCACAGCGGCAGAACCGGAAAGAGAAATCGGTCGCCGGTGGCGTCAAACGCAGTCGCATCAAGCCAGGCAAGTAGAAGCACTCGCAAAAACACGGCGCTCCCGAGCAGAAAGATCGCTATCCCAACGCCGGTAGAGCCTCCTGCTCCGCGTCGAAAAATCGCAAGTGATGTTAGTGCAACGATCGCGAGCAAATGAAGCAGAAAAACAGCGATGAAATGATAACGCCCGATCAAATTCTCAAGCGAGACAGCGAGGCCGATCCTCTGCGGAACTCCAGCTGAACGGCGGAGCGTCATCTCGTCGTAAAGCGAAGCTTCAGCTGGGGTCAAGATCTCGTCATCGCCGATCGAGCCTATCGGCCAGCGGGTGAAGCATCTGGCGCCCACGCGCATAATGGAGTTCGGCAGCGTGCTCAAACCGCCACTTTGCACCAACGGATCCAGAAAACCATCCACGACGAATCGGGTCGGTAAGCGGCCGTCGTCGCACGCGGAATTAATTTCCCGTGCCGCCTTCTTAAAGAAGCGCTGCGATTTTTCCGCGGTGTCGAACACGCCGACGGCGCTTGCGGCCTGACGCGTCGCCCAGACGATCCAGCCGACGCCAATCTCGTTACGCACCCCCACGCGATGATAGGTTTCGATGCGCCACGCTTCACCGAGAGGCCCGTCGAATTGCGTCCGAAGTTCCGCGAAGGTAGGACTCACCTTGAAAGCGCGCTGCAACGTGTCGCTCGTAATGGGCACGTACCTCTTTGGCTCGGAAGGTCGGATCCGCAGGAGACTGTGAAACAACGATTGAAAGCTGCGCGCCGTCATTTCGGACCGCGCGAAGGAGCGGTAGACGAAGTAATTTGTCGTATAAACACCGATGATCGCCACCGCGGCGACGGCGCATGTCACGACGATCGGTCCTGTGATCCGCGCAAGTGTCAGGCGCGTTGAGCCGCCATGGTTTTTTTCATGAGCAAAAAATATTGCCGACCAGATCACCACCATGGCCACGATGAGCAGACCTTCTTCACGCGTATTCCAAAGGATCGCGATCGCAAGACCTGTTCCGATGGCAATCCACGTGCGTCGCGTCCCGGCCGTAAGCAACAAACCGCCGAGCACATACCACAGGGCAGCCGCGTAAAATGTGTCGGACATCGTATAGTCATCGAGCTGGAAGCCCGCTGGGTGGAAGCAGATGGCCGCAAAGCACACGCTGCTCACCCAGCGATTGGTGCCCATTCTGCGCAGAGCAATCAGAAGCACGAGCGCGCCGCCTACTTGAAGTAGTTCAATCGCGAGCCGCAGCGGAACATGCAGCAGATGAATGACCGCGATCCATAAAGGATACGCGCACGGCCGCACAAATGCAGTCCAGGTGTAGGGCGCATACCAATACCAATGGCTGGCCGAACGAACGTACCAGAGCGCGTCATACTGCGTTGCGCTTCCGATAATATCCTCGGCGTGCACGAGCCAAAGTTTCAACGCGATCAGTGTCGCGATCACCACAGCAAATCCGGTTTGTGAAAACTTCCGAGCGTACGGAATCATTCGGAGCATGTTAGAGACACGCTCACCCATTCAATAGAGCCGGCAAGAGGCGACTGTTGCGTCGGTCCATTGCAAGACCCTTGAAGTTTTCCCCGCGACGAATATCCACCGCGCGCACGTCATGACATTGCCATCTCGAACAAAACACCTCTGAAATATTCTGTCTCTGGAAATCGTCGGCAGCGCCGGATGATCTAGCGCTTGCTCGAAGCGACGTAGCCGGCGGACGGGCCATTACACCAGTATCAAAACCCGGCGCTCCCTCTGCGTCACAATTTCCGCCACGCGATCGCGTCACCCTCCGGTGTAACCTAAATCAACGTTGAATGTCCAAGCACGGATGTCCAACCTTCAATTCCCCGAGATTAGTATGATGGTGTTGTCGCGCGAGTCGTTTGCAAAGGAGCGTATCCTCCACTGGATTTGCTGGGGTGCGATTCTTGCCCTGGCGATATTGTTCCGAGTTTTGCCAATTCGATCTGGCTTGCCTTACAGCGACTATGTCGACGAGGGTCACGTGCTTCATCAAACGATCGACGCGTTTAACAATCGCAGTCTCGATGTTTACTGGTACGGTTTACCAGCCCTCCCGGCCTATTGCGCCGGCGTGACCTTGCTTTCTTATGGAGGATTCTATCACCATTTTCATGGTCACCGTTTTCAAGAAGACCTTCCACACGAGCGCGACCTTCCGTCCTCGAAACTGAATTATGATTTCATCGCACCGGTCGAACTAATTGTCGCCGGCCGGACAGCGACTGCTTGCCTGAGCATTGCCAGCGTGATTCTAGCCGGGACTTTCGCGGCGCGACTGGCCAAGGATCGTGCCCGCCTCCTGGCGATGCTTCTAGTGGCGGTATGTCCGGCGCTCGTGACCCGCGCGTCGATCGTGATCGTGGATACGTTCGCGACTTTTTTTGTGCTCGTAGCCCTTTACCTTTGCGCTCGAATCCAGGCGGAAGCGAGCAAACCAGTTTGGCGAGACGTCGCGCTCGCAGGATTGGCGACCGGACTTGCCTTTGCCTCGAAATACCCTGCCGCGACCGTCGGCATGGCTGTTATCACAACTATCTTAATACTCCCGGTTGGATGGTCGCGCCGTCTTCGATTATTTTTTCCAGCAGCCGGAGGACTTGTTCTTGGAATCCTCCTGGGTGCACCGATGACTTTTCTTAAGCCGATCACGGTCTGGCGCGACATTTTGGCTAATCTTCGGGACTATGGCCGGCGTCCTTCGCCGCAGGGTTACTTCGTTCAGGCGATCTCAACGCTCGAACTGGGTGCGCCCTTACTCCTCATTGGGTCTGTAGGGATCATCTTGATGCTGCGGCAAAGAAACACACGAGCCGTCGCGCTTGGTTGGATTTGTTTTGCCGCCATGCTTATCGCGTCGTTCATGGGTCAGTCCTTTCGACCCTTCCGCAGTTTTTTGCCTCTCGTTCCGCCTTTGTGTATCGCGGCCGCGATCGCATTTTCTGATCTCATCGATTGGGCGCGCAGAGGAGCGCATCCATGGCTGCGCTTCGTTGTAACCGTTGCATTAATTGCCGGCTGCATCGTTTCCCTCGCCCTCTCGTCATTCCGGCAGGTGCAGCGCCGAATGGCGCATCGGGATAGTCGTATTCAGGCTGTTGATTGGCTCCAGCAACATGCCACGAAAGAAGAGACGGTTCTCGGCATCCGGGAGCTTTCGATTTTGCCGGCTGAATGGAAACGGATCGCGGCCCGGTCCACGGTCATTCCCTGGTTCGAAGCTGCGGACCTTCTTGAACGGCAGCGCTTCGATTACATCGTGACCGGTGAATTCGATCTCCGCTATGCTAGCGATCCAAATCGTTGGTCTGCCTATCGTGATCGTTGGAAGTCGAAAGTCTTACCGCTAGCGGTTCGGGCAGATTTCGGGCTGATCGTGACTCCGGTCGTGCCTTATCTGTGGCGAACCAACGATGAACGCATTCTCATCTTGAAAGGCAATGTCCTGGAATGAGCCTGATCGCTATCGCGAGAGCTCATTGATCGTAGCGCCGATCGTAACCGCCGGTCCGTTTGCATGCGTCGGATCATTGTGGATCACGTGGACGCTCTCATATCCACTCGTGGTCAGCGATGTGATTAAGGATCCTAGCGTCAGCCATGTCGCGGTGGAAGACATGCCACTGAGCGGTTCATCTGCTCCACCTTCGAAATGGATTTTGCCTCGCCTGCCGCCGGGAAGGATCTCCGCTTCGGACTCCGCCGCATAGTGGGTCCAGATGAAAAGCTTCGGTGCAATGGCCGGGAGTTGTTCGATCAGATGCCACGGTTCCGGCAGGTGATATAAGAGACCGGAACAAAAGACGGCATCGAACTCTCCGAGCGCCGCCAAGTCTCCCTCCTCGAGGTTGGTTTGCAGGAATTCAGCGTTTTCCACTCGCAAAAGTTCCTGAACGAATCGGGCCTTGCGGAGGTTCACCTCGCGGCCTTCGAGGGCCAGGACCCGTTTTACGCCGGGACGCCCCGCCAGGATAAATGTGTGCGCTCCTTCCAGCGCGCCGAGTTCGAGAATGTTTGCCGCGTTGGGCGCGAAGCGAAAAAACCGCTCCACTCGCACGTCGCCGGCTGCGCTGATTGCGCCACCATAGTCATGTCCGTCGATCCGAAACTGGAAGACCCACGGCGCCAATTTCGCGAACTCTGATGTCAAATCCGATCTCATTCGAGAAATCCCAAAACGTCGTGGTTGCAGCCCACAGGCTTTTCCGACTTGGGCGCCTTCATCTGCCGGGCATCATCTCGAGGAGCACGCCCTTGAAGTACTCTGTTTCGGGCAACGTTGGAAGGACCGGATGATCGAGCGCTTGCTCGAAACGACACAGCCTGCGGGCGGACCGGCGTGCATCGACCAGCGCGTCCGCAATCGTCTGGTAGAAAAGGGATTCGCTCACGTGATGCGAGCAGGAAAAAGTTGCGAGTACTCCGTCGCGCGAGAGGAGCTTGAATGCCCGCACGTGCAGCTCGCGATAGCCGCGCAACGCGTCGTGCAATCCGCCTTTCGTTTTCGTGAAAGAAGGGGGATCGAGAATAATCAGATCGTATTCGGCTTCGGTTTTCTCCGCCGCGCGCACGAATTGAAATACGTCTTGTTCAATCCAGTCGACGCGCAGTTTGTTGCGCGCTCCGTTTCGCTGCGCGCTCGCGATACTTTCCGCGCTCGCTTCCACAGCGGTTACCTTCGATGCGCCCGCCCGCGCGCAAGCGAGCGCGAATGCGCCCTGATTCGTAAAACAATCCAGGACGCGTCGCCCGTGCGCATGGCGTGCGATGGTTTCGTAATGCGCCAATTGATCCAGGTAGAAGCCCGTCTTCTGCGCGTGCAAGAGGTCGACAATGAGGCGCAAGCCAGCGATCTCGATTTCCGTTTCGCCCGGCGGTTCTCCCATCAAGACTCCGCTCTGTAGCTCCATCCCTTCCGCCCGTCTTACCGGAGCGTCGTTGCGCTCGATGATTGATTGCAGGGCAGGCGCCTCGCCTGCCGCCTTCAACGCCTCCAGAATCAGACTCTTTCGCATATCCATCGCCAGCGTCAGCGTTTGCAAGACCGCGTGATTTCCGTAGCGATCGACGATCACACCGGGCAATCCATCGCTCTCGCTCCAGACAACGCGGCATAGTCGCGGGTCGATGCCGCGCCGCTTCCGATAATCCATCGCTTGCGCAATCCGGCGTTTGAAAAAATCGAGGTCGAGATCCTGCCGCCGCCGCGAGAATCGCCGCGCGACGATCTGCGATTTGCTGTTATAAATCGCGCTGCCGATCAGGCGGTCTCTTCCATCTTTCAGCGAAATAACGTCACCATCGGCGGGATTTCCAAATGCCTTGAGGACCTCTCCGGAGAACACCCAGTCGTGGCCATGCAAAATTCGCGCGCGAGGTTTGACGACAAGGCCGGCCATAGCGAAGGGTGAACGTCGAACACCGAACGTCCAACGTTGATTTGAATCAGACCCGACATCGCATGCAACCATTACCCATCACTTCGCTCGATCTTCCTGGAATAAAAAAACTCCGCAGCGGCAAAGTCCGCGAAGTCTTTGACCTCGGCGAAACGCTCCTTTTCGTCGCGACCGATCGGCTTTCCGCCTTTGACGTCGTTTTTCCCGATCCGATTCCGGGCAAGGGCGCTGTCTTGAATCAGCTTTCGGCGTTTTGGTTTCGGCGTTTCACGTTTGTGCGAAACCACATGATCACCGCCGACATCGAAAAATTCCCACGCGACCTTGCTCCGTTTCACGAGCAATTGCACGGCCGTTCAATGATCGTGCGCAAAGCGCAGCCGCTTCCCGTGGAATGTGTCGTCCGCGGCTATCTGGCCGGATCCGGCTGGAAAGAATATCGGGAAAGCGGAACGATTTCCGGGGTCACGCTGCCACCGGGTTTGCAACTCGCGTCTCAATTGCCTGAGCCGATCTTCACCCCTTCCACGAAAAGCGATGTCGGCCATGACGAGAACATCGATTGGAAGGAGTGCTGCCGGCTGCTCGGTACCGGCGTCGCGGAAAGCGTCAAAGATCTGAGTCTGAAAATATACGAAGCAGGCAGAGCGCACGCCGCGAAATGCGGGATCATCGTGGCCGACACGAAGTTTGAATTCGGTCGCTTCGATCACGAGTTGTTGTTAATCGACGAATGTCTCACGCCGGATTCATCGCGCTTTTGGCCCGCCGACAGCTACGCACCGGGAAAGAGCCCGCCAAGTTTCGATAAACAATTCGTGCGCGATTATCTCGAAACGCTCGACTGGGACAAGACACCTCCAGGCCCGCGATTGCCGAAGGACGTGATCGAAAAAACTTCCGCCAAATATCGGGAAGCATTCCGTCAACTGACTGGCAATGACATTCAGGATTCAAGTTCGTGAAATAGATGTCACCGACACAGCCCGACATTCTGTTCATCATGACGGATCAGCAGCGATTCGATACGATCGCCGCTCTTGGCAATTCACATATCTACACTCCAAACCTCGATCGCCTTATCAGGCGTGGCGTCACCTTTTCAAATGCTTATGCGACTTGTCCGGTTTGTGTGGCGGCCCGCTATACGATTCGAACAGGCTGCGAACCGCTTACCACTCGGGTTTTTAATAACGCGGGCCTGAAGCCCATCGGCGGCAGGGCCGAGAAGATGGAGAACCGTTGCGGGGAATACCTAGCGCGCACGATGTCGCGTCTTGGTTACCGGACTTTTGGCGTGGGAAAGTTTCATACTTCGCCGTGGGATGAAGATCTCGGATACGAGGCATTCTTTCGGAGCGAAGAGAGTTACAACGCGATTAGCCGGCCGGGAGACGATTACGCGTCGTGGCTGAACCAGGCGCATCCGGAATTTAGTTTCCTGGAACAGCTCATGGGAGAACGGACGGAAATGTATTACATTCCGCAAAGAAGCCCGCTCCCACCGGAGTTGGGAGTCGAATCGTGGGTCGGCGATCGCGTCGTCGAGCAAATCGCAAACACGGACAACCAGCGTCCGTTCTTTGGTTTTGTTTCCTTCGTTGGTCCCCATCCGCCGCTCGCCCCTCCGATCCCTTTTAATCGCATGTACGATCCCGACCGCTTGCCCGATCCGATTTTAGCGAGTGTCGAACACGATCACATGGACGAAGAAATTCCTTACATGCGCTACGCAATTTGGGCTGATGCAGTTAATTTGCCCCTTTCACGGATCGTGAAGGCGCGTTACTACGGCGAAATTTCTTATATAGATCTTTGCATCGGTCGGATTCTCGACGCCGTCGAGGCGGGATCCAATTCGCAAAACACTCTGATCTGTTTTTTCTCAGATCATGGAGACTTGCTTGGTGATCATCACGGCTGGCAGAAACAAAATTTTTTCGAAGCTGCTTGCCATATTCCCCTCCTTCTTAGTTGGCCCGCGACGCTTCCGGCGGGAATAATCAAGAGCGATCTTATCAGTCTGGCCGATCTGTTCGGTATTGCGACTCGTGCGGGAGGAAGAGCCGAGCTGCGTGAAGGAATTGATGTCTTAGGCTTGGTGCAAGGCGAGTCTACTCCGCGCAAATCTCTCATCGGCGTGACTGAACCCCCCGGCTCGCATGATTTTAAGATCATGGTGGTGACCGATGAGTGGAAATACATTTTCATGGCTAACGGTGGTCGTGAACAGTTGTTTCATCGCCAGGAAGATCCAGACGAGCTTACCAACTGCATCGCCTCTGCTTCGGCAACCCGAAGCAATCTCCACGCTCTAGCGGTCAATGCGTGCCGCGGAACCGGCGCTTTGGATGCGCTCGATGGCGACAATCTTCGCTCATTCCCGTTTCGCGAACGGCCACGCACGCGCATCTATCAATTCGAGCAATCCTTCGGCGTGACAGGATTTCCTGACAATCCGAAGGATGGACTGAAAAATCTCGACCCACTCACTTTCAAGCGCATAAAATAATCATGAAAGAATCTTCAAATGACGAAAGCCTCGGCTTGGGCCTGAAGCCAGGCGATTCGCATTACCGGGCCTATGTCGGGCCACCGGAAGATTTCGATTTGATCGCGGCGACGACATTCAATCTTTTGACCACGCTTGGTTTGCGCCAGCAACATTCACTTCTCGATGTGGGATGTGGCTCGCTTCGTATTGGGCGGTTACTCATCCCGTACCTCAATAAGGGAAAATATTTCGGAATTGAACCTAACGAATGGCTTGTTAAGGAGGGAATTAAAAGAGAGATAGGTGAAACTCTTGTGCAAATTAAAGATCCAACATTTTTCTTCTCTGACTCACCAACAACTCTTTCGCGCGCGGGAGTCCGGTTCGATTTTGCGGTGGCCCAATCAATCTTCAGTCATTGTGGACTGGACTTGATCGCTCAATGGCTCTCTGGCATCTCGCAATCCCTCGTTGAGACCGGAGCGCTCGTCGCCACTTTTCTGCCGAGCGAACAAGATTCAACGCGCACCGGTTGGATTTATCCTGAATGCGTCAACTTCAGGCTGTCCACGTTAGAAAACCTGGCGACGGAAGCGAACTTGAGATTCGAGGTGTTGAATTGGAAACATCCGAGGCAACAATGGGCGCTTTTTGCGAAGCCAAAGTTTAATGCTGAGTGGTTCAGCGGAGCGATTCATGCAATCAAGCCGTAGAAGGGCGTGTTCGATCATCTGTGAGCAACGATAATTTATTCGCCGTTCCGCGGGAGGCAAAAAATGTCGCCGATTGTTATTTCTACCACACGATGGAACTCCCCGGGGCATGGAGTGATAAATGGCGACTGGGATCTGCGCGATGAGTGGATGCGTACCTGGGCCATGTCACGTTTGCCGCTCAACGCGTTCTGGAAATTGGACTCGCCAGCGGTTTTCTTACCTTCGAGATGGAAAAGCGCGGCGCCGAAGTCGTCTCCGCCGAAGCGACAGACGATCACGGCTGGGACTTCGTTCCCTATCCGCCTTCCAAGCTGGACGAAGTGTTCGGTCCACGGCAGATCGTGATGCGACGTTTGAAGGATTCATATTGGTTCAATCACGCCGCTCATCATTCCAAGGCGCAGATTTATTATGGAGATATTTATCAATTGCGGCCAATCTTGGACAATTCGATATCGCCGTTATTGGATCTGTTTTGCTGCACTGCCACAGTCCTCTCCAGATCGTGGAGCAATGCGCGGCAAGAGCCGACACTCTCGTCATCATCGATATGTTCTATCCAGAGTTGAAAGAACCAGTCTGCCGTCTCGCCTCGACCCCGGAAAACTTCCTATGGCGTAACCTGGTGGCAGCTTAGTCCAAAACGATTTACCCAATTCCTCGCGGTAGCGGGACTTGCGACATGCGAGGTTTCGACACACCAACAATTTCATCGAGGCAAGGAGCACACTCTCTGCACCGTCGTAGCCCGACGATCGTGTTATGCAATCAATTCGCCGACCAGCGATCTTTCTTCCTTCAACTCAGCGACCGAAGCTTCGACCTTTGATCGGCTGAAGTCATTGACCGGAACGTTTTGCACAATCTCCCACTTCCCGTTGCGAGTGCGGACCGGGAACGAGCAGATCAATCCCTCCTCGACGCCGTAGCTGCCATCCGAACAAACGGCCACGCTATGCCAATCGCTCTCAGCCGTATCGGTAGTGAGTGAGCGCACCGTGTCCACGATCGCATTCGCGGCCGATCCCGCGGAGGAAGAACCGCGCGCCTTGATGATAGCCGCGCCGCGTTGTTGCACCGCCGGGATGAACGTTTCCTTCAGCCACGATTCGTCGCCGATCACCTCTGCCGCGGAGCGGCCTTTGATTCTCGCATTGTAAGAATCGGGATACTGCGTCGCCGAGTGATTCCCCCAGATGGTCATGTTGGTGACTTCGGTGACATCCACGCCGGCTTTCTGCGCGAGCTGCGCTTTCGCGCGATTCTCATCGAGCCGCGTCATCGCAAACCAGCGATCGCGCGGGATCGACTTCGAATTGTTCATCGCGATCAAGCAGTTCGTGTTGCACGGATTTCCGATTACGAGGATGCGGACATCCTTCGCGGCATTCTTTTCGATCGCCTGTCCCTGTCCGATGAAAATTTTGCCGTTGATCCCGAGCAAATCTTTCCGCTCCATCCCAGCTTTGCGCGGAACACTTCCAACGAGCAGCGCCCAATTCACATCTCGAAATCCTTCGTTGAGATCGGTGGTGGCGACGACGCTTTTGAGAAGCGGGAACGCGCAATCATCCAGTTCCATGACGACCCCTTTGAGCGCCTCGAAGCCGGCTGGGATTTCGATCAAGTGCAACGCGACGGGCTGGTCTGGACCAAACATCGCGCCCGACGCGACGCGGAAGACGAGCGCATAACCAATCTGTCCAGCAGCGCCGGTGATCGCGACTTTAATGGGTGAGTTCATAATTTATTTAGCCACAGATGAATCCGGATGAAACACGGATTTTGAAAACGCAGTTCTGTCATCCGTGAAAATCGGTGTTCATCCGTGGCTCGATTCTCCCCGTCTTCTCCAGGAGTTCGCGGATGAGCGTGAGGCGCTTTTGGATCGTAGGGCTCGCGTCCAGACCCTCCCCAGTCTTTTGCATTCGCCGGCTCCAGTTCGAGCTGGCCGCGGTCCCCGGGACGTTGAACCGATCCTTCCGCGCAAGCAGATCGGTGATCATGACGATGGCGATCCATGATTCGCTCCGAAAAAGCGCTTCCATCACAGGCGAATAAAAATCGTTGTCAAAATCGGCCTCAGCTTTCGGTGGTGGCACGCCCGCGAACTCGGCGATCTTCGCCAGATCATGTTGAGCTTGTGGTGCGGTGGCACTCATTTTCGCAAAGGCCTCCTGCCAGAGTGCCCGCAAGGGTTTGTGATCGTGGGTCGCGTAAGTGGCGACGGAGAGACGTTGGTAATCGCTGCCTGCGATCGAACGGCCATCGTCATGATTCTCCCACTGTGGAATCTTGAAAGTCGCAACGCCTAACGAACGCAAGCTGGGCCGAACATAGTGCGGCACGGTTCCCAGATCCTCACCGACAACGCGCGTATCACCCGACTCCTCGAGAACCACTCGCAGGAATTCTTCGCCTTCGCGGCGATTCGCCTCGCAGTTTTCCCAGGTGGAATCATCGCGCGGGTAAAACTGCGGAATGGCCCCGCCGTGTCGTTCGCGCATTTCATCCCAGGAGAGCGGGAGAAACTCCGGATTGCGTTGGGGTCGCCAGGGAAACGCGTAGATCCGGTAAAAGCCGAGCACGTGATCGATCCGAAAGACATGGAAAACTTTTCGCACGCCGCGGACTCGCTGCCGCCACCAGGCAAAATTCCGCGTCCGCATCACGTCCCACCGGTAAAGCGGGATCCCCCAGTTCTGTCCCCACTTCTGAGTAAACTCGTCGTCCTTGAAATAGGGCTCGGGTGGCGCGCCACCAGACCACTCCAGAGCAAATTCATCCCGGCGCGAATAAACGTCCGCGCTGTAGTAATTGACCCCGAATGGGATGTCGCCCATCAACCCAACGCCGCGCTCTTCGGCGTACGATTTGACCGCCGTCCATTGCGAGTGAGCGATCCACTGCACATATCGATGAAACCTGGCACGCTCGTCGAACCGGGTCTGCTTCTCGGGAGATTGCGCGGCGAGCCAATCGCGCGCCGAATCCGCGGTGAAATGTTCCTCTCGCCATTGGTCCCACCTTTCGCTGTTTCCATTTTCTTCCATGAGCGCACGGAAGAACGCGTAATCCACCAGCCACGCTCGCTCGTTTTCGCAGAAAGTATTGAAGTCTGTCGAATAAGTTGGGTCTTTCTCACCGCAGCGGGCAAAATTCATAAATGACTTCTCCAAGAGAGCGGTCTTCAGATGGCGAACGCGAGCGTGTTTCACCGGACCTTTGCGCAACTTCTCGAGATCGTTGTGCGCGATAACGTCGTCGAAATCTTCTGGCGAGAGATCCGCGGGCGATCCGGGTGCGAGGTGCAGGGTCGTCGGTTCAAGCGCGACTGAGCTGATCGCGTTGTACGGACTATGATCACCCCCCATTTCATTGATCGGTAAGAGCTGGACGATCCTGAATCCTATTCCCGTCGCCCAATCGATGAACTGCCGCAGCGCCTCCAAATCGCCGATGCCCAGATCGGTTTCTGTGCGAAGCGCGAAAAGTGGCGTCAGCACTCCTGCGATTTTCCGATCGGGCGACAGATTCACAAAACGAAATCAGCCACAGATAGACAAAGATGAAACGCAGATCAAAAGGCGAGCCGCTTGTCTTCGACTCTTGTTCGTCCGAAATTTATCAACAGACCGACTTTGACGCAGGTCGCCTTCCGCTCATCGAGTAATTGAGCTTCATCGCGCTTGTCGTCTTGAGGCGAAACTTTGGGTTCTATCGCCACACACCGGTTCACAATCCGATTAGGGTCGCACTCGCCAACAACGCCGCCTTTGTACCGCACCTGAATGCGCTTCTCGTCTGGCGCGCCTGCTTCAAGCATTCTTATTTGTGTTCCAATGTGTTAACCGGTGGCCAGAAAAATCGACCTATGACATCCTTACAATGAACCTGGACCCGCTTCGATTTGGGCGACAGAGCCCGCGCCGAATCAGCAGGGCCCGTGCCTAAAAGCGGTCGAGAAAGAGCGCCCGACGCTAGGCAAATATGATCGCCGGGCACTCAAGGTTTTCCGCAATGCCCAATTCGTTTGCGGCCATCTGCCGATTTTGTACGCGGAGTAAACAGCGCGTTTTGACGGCGCCCGGTCCAGCGGTCGAGGATTTTTCGGAGGCTCGTCACATCTTTCGCTACCTCAGCTTTCAGCGCGGGCTTGCTCGCTTTGCCGCAGCTGGCAGCGTCTTGGCGTATTCGCCAAAAAAGATCGAGATCCTGAGCCTTTAGATGTGACTGGCTGGGCGGCGCAGCGCCTTGTCCCGCTTCGCCTGGAGTTCCAGCCGCTGCTTCGTGAACTCGCCCGGCTTGAAGGTCATCGCCTTTTGCACCCTTGATTTCCAAGTGGCGGCCTTGCCGAGACGGAGCGAGCGGACGCGGACGAGTAAAGGTCTTGTTATCCGAACCGTATTTCGGATATTCTGCGACGGGAGGATATACTATGGCTAATCATCATGATGTTACACCGCAGGCGGTCGGTCCCGCTGGCGCCGCAGCGAAACGCGGTCGCGCTAAACCGTTCAGCTTTCACGACTATGTGGTGTCGATCCTGATCGCTTTGGTACTCACTGTTTTTTACGGGGGGTATTACATGATCCAACGCACCTATTTCTTCAACGCTCCGCCGGGCATCGACGCATTCTATGTCCCTGACAAAGTGATCGCCGTGGTCGGCATGATACTTCTCGCCTTCACCTTTCTCATCGGTCCAATCTATCGCTACTTCAATGCCTTCGATTATATGATCCAGTATCGGAAGGAGATCGGCATTGTCGGCGGATTTTTCGCGCTCTTTCATCCGCTCGTCGCATATTTCTTTCTTCCGTTGATATTTCCCCAATCCGAAATTCCCCTCACTTCAGTCACCTACGGCGCGGGACTGGCCGGGTCCCTGGTTGTCATTTTTCTTATGTTCATCTCGTTTCAGAATGCAGTCATTCTCCTCGGGGCGAACCGGTGGTGGTTTCTCCACCGCTTTGGGCTGCGGCTGGTCATCCTCTTCGCGGTGATCCACTTCTTCTGCATAGAATGGAACAGCTGGGTGCAGTGGCTGACGCAAAGTGCCGGCAAGCCGTCCGCCGAACTGCTGTACCCTTGGATGCCCGAACCCACAACCTTTGCGGGCTTGTTCGTCGTCTGGGTCGTCATCGTCCGCCTTTATGAAACGGTTTTCCTCTACAGGGATTTGGGGTTGAAGCCTAAGGAGATCGCACCCGACGCGAACCTGCGTCTTCGCGGACGCCGGTTTTTCATCTATTCCTTCGGGGTGCTGATCGCGTGCAATGTCTTCGTATTCGGCCGCTGGATGTACTAC